>NZ_JACBXG010000015.1:0-139955 GCF_020295325.1 Pseudomonas sp. Y24-6
TACATCGCCGTCGGTATCTCCGGCGCGATCCAGCACCTGGCTGGCATGAAAGACTCCAAAGTGATCGTTGCGATCAACAAGGACGAAGAAGCACCGATCTTCCAGGTGGCCGATTACGGCCTGGTGGCGGACTTGTTCGAAGCCATCCCTGAGCTGGAGAAGCTGGTCTAATCCAGCGGCTTCACTTATAAAGAGCCCGGCCTTATGGCCGGGTTTTTTTTTGCGTCCACTGTAGGAGCGAGCTGGCTCGCGATGGAATTCAACGATGACGCTGGGAGCCTGTCACCCTGCGGCATCCTCGGTTTTTTCGCGAGCAAGCTCGCTCCTGCAGTTGGTATTCGTTGGAATGGGAGGGTGTCGTGCATCGAGTTTTCGGTTGTGTATTGCTGGGTTTGACGGTGCTGTCTGGACTGGCCAATGCCGCAGGCAAGTGCGAGCGCCTGGTGGTCACCGGCAGCCCGGATGCACCCCCCTATCTTTGGCAAGACCCGCAGGATCCCAAGCACCTGATCGGCGCCAGTGCCGATCTGTTGCAGCAGGTGGCGGGGCAGTTGGGCATCAAGGTCGAACTGCTCTATGCCGGCAAACGGTCCCAGGCGCTGGACGAAGTGCGCAGCGGGCGCATAGACCTGCTCGCCGATGCGCCGCTGACGTTCGGCGAGCTCGACTCGCTGGATTACATTCATCCGCCCTTGCTGGAGAACGACTACCTCGTCTGGACCCGCAAGGATTCGCCGCTGGTCTACAACCAGGCACAAGACCTTCATGGGCATACCGGTGCGATCTCGGAAAAGGCGCGGTTGACGCCGCAGTTCGGTACGTACGCCGAGCAGCAATTGGACCTGATCCGCACGCCCAACCTGACGCAGGCATTGCAGAAACTGCTGTTGGGTGAAGTGGAGTATGTGCTGGCGGGCCGATATTCAGGCATCGCCGCCGCGCAGTCGCTGAGCATGGCCAATGACCTTGTCGCCGGTGCTGAACCGGTCGACAAACCCGGGCTGTATCTGGCTGTTTCCCACAACTCGGCGTGCAACGATCCGTGGTTGCGCGGACAGCTGGCGAAAAAGATGACAGAATTGCCCGCGTCCGGTCTGGCGGAAGCTGCGTTGCAGCGCAATATCGAGCGCTGGAAATTGCAGCAGCAACAACCCGTCAGTGCCCCAAAACAGTAGGGATTTTTAGTGAGTATTCGACCTCTTTTCGCTGCCCTGGCCGTTCTGGCTCTGGCGGGTTGTGCAGCCGATCCGGCGCCGAATGAACAAATGCGCCTGACCGAGCAGGCTCTCGAACAGGCCCGGGCCGTGGGGGCTACCGCTGCCGACGTACCGGAAATGAAACTGGCCGAAGACAAGTTCAACCGCGCCCAAGGCAGCATGAACGACCAGTCCTTCAAGAATGCGCGCATGCGCGCCGAACAGGCCGAACTGGATGCGCGCCTGGCCGAAGCCCGGGTGCTGACCCTCAAGAGCGAAGAGCAGTTGAACGTACTGAATACCCGCATCACCCGCTTGCGCAAGCAATTGGGAGATGCCCAATGAATAGTGCGTCCAGAGCTTTTGGAGGGTTGATCCTGGTGGGTTGTGCAAGCCTTTATGGCTGTGCCGGCCAGCACAGTGAAACCGCGTTGCAGGAAGCCGGTATTGACTTCCAGAAGGTCAAGGAAGACTCCAACGTGCTGCGTATTGCGCCCAAGGACGTGATCCGGGCCGGTGAATCCCTGGCTCGCGCCGACCGTCTGTCCAGCTACTGGGGCAGTGGCTCGGACGTGCTGCATTACGCCTACCTGAGCCAGCGCTACAGTGAAATCGCCCGGGAACACACCAACCAGGTGCTTAACGAAGAGCGCGCGGCCAAGCTCGAACTGGAACGCCAGCGCCTGCAACTGGCCCTGCGCGAATCCAAGTTGCTCAGCGTGCAACAGCAGGGCAAGTGGCTGGAAGAGCAGATTGTCGCACTCGCCACCACCCAGACCGATCGCGGGTTGGTCATGACCCTGGGTGACGTGTTGTTCGACACCGGCGAAGCCGAGTTGAAAAGCTCCGCTAACCGCGTGGTGCTGAAGATCGTGCAATTCCTGCAGCTCAATCCCAAACGCGTAGTCCGGATCGAGGGTTACACCGACAGTACCGGTGGCAAGCAGGAAAACCTCAAATTGTCCCGTGACCGCGCGCAATCCGTGGCCAATGTACTGATGGACCTTGGCATTGATGACAAGCGCATCAAGGTTGAAGGTTACGGCGATGAGTATCCAGTCGACGTGAACGCCTCGGAACGGGGTCGGGCACAGAACCGTCGGGTAGAGATCGTGTTCTCCGACGAAAAGGGCCAGCTCGGCGCCGCCCGTTAACGGCGGCTGAACTGCATACAACCTGGCAATGCCGTGTTGCTATTCATGGCAGGAGCGAGCTTGCTCGCGAAAAACTCATCGACACTGCGTTATCCAGACTTCACGCGTTATCGTTGCCGTTTATCGCGAGCAAGCTCGCTCTACAGGTAAGCCAGTACAGTTTTTGCTGACACTGCACTGTACGGTCAACTATTCTGGCAACTGTCCCCGTACACTTCTAAACTGTTCCGGTACTGTGTCACATAAGAATAAAATGCCCGTGAAATCGAGTGCTGCGTCATGACCAATCTCTTGCTGTACCAACGTATTGCTCAACAACTGGCAGAAGACATCCGCCGCGGTGTCTATCAACCGGGGGAGCGCGTGCCTTCGGTGCGCAAGATGAGTTCGCAGCTCAACGTCAGCCACGCCACGGTGTTGCAGGCTTACGCCAATCTTGAGGATCAGGGATTGATTCGTGCCCGGCCTCAGTCGGGCTATTACGTACACCAAACCCCGGCCCTTACCGCGCCGACGCCGGACATCGCCAGGGTCGAACGGCCCAGCCTGGTTACGCGCAGCAGCATCATTCAACAGGTGTTGGTCGAGTCCCGCCGCGAAGGGGTGTTTCCTCTTGGCGCTGCAGTACCGAGCGTCGATTACCTGCCGGTGCGGGCCCTGCATCAGCAGTTGGCCAAGGTCACGCGGTTCCATAGCCCGCGGGCCTTCAGCTACATGTTCAGCCCAGGCTTTGAACCGCTGCGGCGCCAGGTGGCGATTCGCATGCGTGATGCCGGAGTGGTGGTCGATCCCTCGGAAGTGGTGATCACCCACGGTTGCGTCGACGCCCTGCAGATGTCCTTGCGTGTGCTGACCCGGCCGGGTGACCTCATAGCCGCCGAGTCGCCGACTTACTATGGGTTGTTGCAACTGGCCGACCTGCTGGGCCTGAAGGTCATCGAGATTCCCAGCGACCCCGCCACCGGCATGAGCCTGGAAGCCCTGCAACTGGCCGCCAATCAATGGTCGATCAAGGCGCTGGTTCTGACCACACGTCTCAGTAATCCCCTGGGCGGCACCATGCCAGAGGAACGCCAGAAGCAACTGCTGCGCCTGGCGTCGGACTTCGATATCCAGATCGTTGAAGACGATATCTATGGCGAACTGATGTTCGAGCAGGGCCGTACCAAGGCGCTCAAGGCCTATGACCGGCTGGATCGGGTGATCTATTGCTCAAGTTTTTCCAAGACCCTGTCGCCCGGGGTGCGCATTGGCTGGATGATTGCCGGAAAGTACCAGCAGGAAATCCAGCGCCTGCAGACCTTCAGCACCCATTCGGCCTGCAGCGTCACCCAGATGGGCATTGCTGCTTATCTGGAAAACGGCGGGTACGATCGGCATTTGCGCTACATCCGCCAGGAATACCGCAAGAACCTCAGCGCCTTTCAACTGGCCGTCCAGCAGTACTTTCCCGAAGGCACGCAAATGACCCGGCCCACCGGCGGTTTCATTCTTTGGGTAAGCCTGCCGGGGCGAGTGAACACCCAGGAACTGCATGTGCGGGCGTTGCAACAGGGGATCAGCATCGCCCCGGGGCTGATATTCAGTAACACCGAGCAATTCAACCACTGTATCCGGCTCAATTGTGGCATCCCCTGGAACCGTGAAGCAGAGCGCGCCTTGATGACTTTGGGCATGCTCGCCACCCAGCTGTGCCAGGAAACGGCGGCCGGTTTTTGACGGAACGGGCAGGTTATTGCGGTGCATACTTGTCTTGTGCCGGCTAACAGGCGAGCATAAGGCCCTCCGCCATTAGTGTTGCCGGGTCCATGAAATCGATTTTCCCCGCCGTGTGGTTATCCTCATGCTTGCTGATGTCTTTTCAGGCACAAGGCCTCATGGCGGCTCCGGCCCAGCAAACTCCTTCGGCAAGCACGCCTGCAAGTCAGTCTACCCCGGCAAAAAAGACCGCCACTGGCAAAAAGGCGGCTCCCGCTAAAAAGAACAGCAAACCGGTGAAAAAACGCGCACCGATTGCTTCCAAGTCCAAATCCGCCAGTGAAATAGCGAAAACTCCGCTACCATCGGCCAAACTCGACCTGAGCCTGCCCAAGGACATGGTTGAAGAGCTGGACCCGGTCGGCACGGTGCCGTTGCCCAAACACGATGCGATATTGCCGCAAATGTTTGGCGACAAGACGGGCAGCAGTCCTTTTCAGCTTAACGGGCGCCTGCTCAGCAACGAAATGCAGCTGCAGTTGCGCAATGAAGAACGGCGCGACGTTGAAGGTGCCGCGCTGGAATTCGAATTCAAGCAGTGATGTGCTCTCTCCTGTGACCCCAAGCCAGGACGCTTTGTCGGAGACTGGTCGGTCACGCCCATTTGATCGAAAAACCTCGGCCGGTTTAATTTAAAACAACTGTTTTAGCGGTTACTCTGTGCCCCGTCTTTACACATCGCCCGTCGCGAGGAGCTTGTCGTCATGAAATGCCGTGAGGGTTGTGGCGCCTGTTGCATTGCCCCTTCCATCAGTTCACCGATCCCCGGAATGCCCCACGGCAAACCGGCGGGAGAACGTTGCGTGCAACTGTCTGTCGAAAACCTGTGCAACATTTTCGGTAAACCGGAGCGCCCGGCTGTTTGTTCGTCATTCGCGGCCGACCCCGATGTTTGCGGCAACAGCAGCGAAGAAGCGATCAAGCTGATTGGCTGGTGGGAGCAAATGACGGCGGCGTGATGTGTTCAACGGTCTGAACTTCAACAATAAGGAATAACACTATGGGTTCGCTGCATCGTTTGGCTGTGCTGTGTGGTTTCAGCGTTTTGCTGGCGACTTCGGTCCAGGCCGAAGAATGGAAAGTTGCCAAGAACGAGGACGGTATCAAGGTCTCCTTGAGTGAAGTGGCCGGTTCTGATTACAAGGCTTACCAGGGCGTCGCCCTGATGAAAACCTCCATGGCCAAACTGCGCGCCTTGCAGGAGGATGTGCCGGGTGCCTGTGCCTGGATTCACGAATGCAAGCTGCAGAAACTGCTCAAGCATGAAGGCGACCAGAGCTGGACCTACACCCAATTCAATACGCCATGGCCGGTGACTCCGCGGGATTCGGTGCTGCACATCACCACCGTCGAGGGCGCCGATGGCAGCCTGACCCGCAAGCTCGAAGGCGTGCCCACGTACATGCCCGAGGAAAAGGGTTTTGTGCGGGTGGTCAAGGTCGAGGGTTTCTGGAAGTTCGTGCCCAAGGGTGACCAGGTCGAAGTCACCTACCAGGTGCACACCGAGCCGGGCGGCAGCGTGCCTTCGATGGTGGCCAACAAGTTTGTGGTTGATGCGCCGTTCAATACGTTGAAGGCGTTGAAGGAGCGGGCGGAGAAGTAATTTCGCTTTTTTGCAAATCCGTCTGAAAGCTGTGCAGGAGCTGCTTCGTTTCGCTCGACAGCCCCTGCACCTGGCCCACCGAGGCCAACAGATCGAGCCACCCAAGCCTATATTTTGTATCCGAATATTCACTGCACGAAATTTTCACAACCCGTCCAAGACAATCTCGCCCGCGCCAACCCAAACAGTAATCAATGGCAATGCTGCGGGTGATCGTGCAACATTTGCGCACCGCGCAAGCCCCGGGGTCAGGTATCGACCAACAGAGGGCTAAGCGCCGCTGTATTTTGCAACTTCAACTTCCAATGGGTCCTAAAACGACATGGCAAACCCGGACGCCCTGAAACAGCAGCGAGCTTCAAGTCGCCTGCTGCAACCAACCGTCAAATCGCACCTGGCCTACACCTTGTTGTGCGCCCTGGTCATGATGGTCATGTTCAGCCTGCTGCGCGTTGCGCTGCTGGTCTACAACAGCGAGATGATTCTTGATACACCGGCCTCGACCTTCGCCGAAGCGTTCTTCAACGGTCTGCGATTCGACCTGCGCCTGGTGGTCTACCTCAGCATCCCGCTGGTACTGGCGCTGTTCAGCGTCCGCGCAATGGCGGCCCGTGGTTTCTTCCGCCTGTGGCTGACCGTGGCTTCGAGCATCGCGCTGTTCCTCGGCCTGATGGAGATGGACTTCTACCGCGAATTCCACCAACGTCTCAACGGCCTGGTCTTCCAGTATGTGAAGGAAGACCCGAAAACCGTCATGAGCATGCTCTGGTACGGTTTTCCCGTGGTTCGTTACGTGCTGGCATGGGTCGGCGGCACTGTCATCCTCGCGCTGGCGTTCAAGGGTGCAGACCGCGCCACCCGACCACGCGGCCCGTTCAGCGGCGGTACCATCAGTACTCGCCAGGTGGCTCCATGGTACGCGCGCACTGCCGTGTTCGTGGTTTGCCTGCTGATCTGCGTCGTCGCGGCTCGCGGCACCTTGCGTCAAGGTCCACCTTTGCGCTGGGGGGACGTCTACACCACCGATTCCAATTTCGCCAATCAGTTGGGCCTCAATGGCACGCTGTCGCTGATCGCTGCTGCCAAGAGCCGCATGTCTGAAGATCGCGACAATATCTGGAAGGCTACCTTGCCGCAGCCAGAAGCCCAGCAAATCGTGCGCGACATGCTGGTCATGCCTGACGACAAGCTGGTCGATCCGGACACGGCAGCCGTGCGCCGTGACTACACGCCACCGGCCGACAAGACCCTGCCGATCAAGAACGTCGTCGTGATCCTGATGGAAAGCATGGCCGGTCACTCGGTAGGCGCGTTGGGTGCCTCGGGTAACATCACGCCGTACCTCGACAAACTGTCGAAAGAGGGCCTGCTGTTCGATCGCTTCTTCTCCAACGGTACTCACACCCACCAGGGCATGTTCGCCACCATGGCGTGCTTCCCGAACCTGCCGGGTTTCGAATACCTGATGCAGACCCCGGAAGGCAGCCATAAGCTGTCCGGTTTACCGCAACTGCTCAGTGTCCGCGATTACGATGATGTGTATGTCTACAATGGCGACTTCGCCTGGGATAACCAGTCGGGCTTCTTCAGTAGCCAGGGCATGACCAACTTCATTGGTCGCAATGATTACGTGAACCCGGTGTTCTCCGATCCGACCTGGGGCGTTTCCGACCAGGATATGTTCGATCGCGGCCTGATCGAGCTCAAGGCGCGGGAAAACGGCAAGCCGTTTTATGCGCTGCTGCAAACCTTGTCGAACCACACTCCATACGCCTTGCCGTCGCCATTGCCGGTCGAGCGCGTGACGGATCGCGGCAGCCTCAACGAACATTTGACGGCCATGCGCTACGCCGATTGGGCCTTGGGCCAGTTCTTCGAGAAGGCCCGCAAGGAGCCTTACTTCAAGGAGACCCTGTTCGTGATCGTTGGTGACCACGGTTTCGGCAACGAGCGCCAGATCACCGAAATGGACCTGGGTCGCTTCAACGTGCCGATGCTGCTGATCGCACCGGGCATCCAGGAGAAATTCGGCGAGCGTGACCACACCGTTGGCACCCAGATCGATATCGTGCCGACCATCATGGGCCGCATCGGTGGCGAAGTGCGCCATCAATGCTGGGGTCGTGACCTGCTGAACCTGCCGGAAGGCGACACCGGTTTTGGCGTGATCAAGCCTTCGGGCAGCGAACAGACCACCGCGATCATCACCGCGGACCAGATCCTGGTACTGCCCAAGGAAAAAGAAATGGCGCCGAAGGTGTACCAGTATCAGTTGGGCGCTACACCCAAGGCCGAGGTCATCCCTGATGCACCGCGTACCGCCGAGCTCAAGCAGAAACTTGAAGCTTTCCTGCAAACGGCGACCAAGAGCCTGATCGATAACACTGCCGGTGTGGTTGACGGCAAGCCGGACTGAAAGTCCAGGCAATAAAAAAGAGGCCCTTTTCAGGGCCTCTTTTTTTTTCTGCTAACGCTTTATATCTTGCCAAGCAAGAGCAGGATCAACAGCACCACCAGTACTACACCGATGATACCCGACGGGCCATAACCCCAACTTCTGGAGTGGGGGAAGACCGGCAAGCCGCCTACCAGAAGAAGGATCAGAATAACGATTAGAATTGTGCCCATGTCTATTTCCTTGTTGAAAGTGTTCCGGAATGACCTAGCTATAACTATCAGCAGGAATGTATTAAATCCTAGCTGCTTAAACGATCCGACTGCGCTGATCGCGAGAAAATTCCAAGTTTTTTTAATGTTTTTCGAAGAAAGCGTTATTTCGTTTTTATTGGCTAAGTTAATTCTTCCGTGGCTGGGGTTTGAGCAGCCTATTCAGCAATCTGATGCAGCGTGGCTCCCGCTATCTCCTTCGCTACACTCGGCACATCTTCCCCGGAACAACAAGGCTGTCTGCTATGCAAAATCGCATGATGATCACTGGCGCAGGCTCGGGCTTGGGTCGCGAAATCGCGCTCCGTTGGGCGCGCGAGGGCTGGCAACTGGCCTTGTCCGATGTCAGCGATCCCGGCCTGCAGGAAACCCTCAAGCTGGTGCGCGAGGCGGGTGGCGACGGGTTTATCCAGCGCTGTGACGTGCGCGACTACAGTCAGCTGACGGCGTTTGCCCAGGCCTGCGAGGAGAAGCTGGGCGGCATTGACATCATCGTCAACAACGCCGGAGTGGCCTCCGGCGGGTTCTTCAGCGAGCTGTCCCTTGAGGACTGGGATTGGCAGATTGCGATCAACCTGATGGGCGTGGTCAAGGGCTGCAAGGCGTTCCTGCCGCTGCTGGAAAAGAGCAAGGGCAAGATCATCAACATCGCGTCCATGGCCGCGTTGATGCAAGGCCCTGCCATGAGCAACTACAACGTGGCCAAGGCCGGCGTGGTCGCATTGTCCGAAAGCCTGCTGATCGAACTGGCGCAGCAGGAAGTCGGGGTGCATGTGGTATGCCCATCGTTCTTCCAGACCAACCTGTTGGACTCTTTCCGAGGCCCGACGCCTGCAATGAAAGCGCAGGTCGGCAAATTGCTTGAAAGTTCGCCGATCACCGCTGCCGACATTGCCGACTACATCTATCAGCAGATCGGTGCCGGTGAATTCATGATCCTGCCGCACGAGCAGGGCCGCATGGCCTGGGCGATCAAGCAGAAGAACCCGCAACTGCTGTACAACGAAATGACGGTCATGGCCGATAAAATGCGCGCCAAGGCCAAACAGACCGCAGGCTGAGCTTGCCCGATGGTCCCGCCGTCGCTAGGGTGGCCGCCATCGGCCATTTTAGCGAGACCCTTGCATGCTCAATTACCTGTGGTTCTTTCTTGCCGCCCTGTTTGAAATCGCCGGGTGTTTTGCATTCTGGATGTGGTTGCGCCAGGGCAAGAGTGCCCTGTGGATTGCGCCGGCACTGTTCAGCCTGATGCTGTTCGCACTCCTGCTGACGCGCGTGGAAGCGACCTATGCAGGCCGCGCCTATGCCGCCTATGGAGGCATCTACATCGTGGCGTCAATTGGCTGGTTGGCGGTGGTGGAGCGGATTCGTCCCTTGAGCTCGGACTGGATCGGTGTGGCGCTGTGCGTCATTGGCGCGACGGTGATTCTCTTCGGCCCACGACTGTCGGCTTCCTGAAGGAAAGTTCCGACATTCTGCGGTTTTGTCGGATAAATCCTACGGGGTGCTTCCCTCAGGTTTGTAGGGAAAAACTGATTTGCCTACAACATATTGAATGAGCGTTTTCTGCCGGGCATCCTCAAGGTCCTGTCACCCAGTAGGACCTATCCCATGCTAGTTCTCAGCCGTGTAGCCCAAGAGTTGATCGCCATTGGCGACACCATTTCCGTGCGTATCCTGGCCGTCAGTGGCGACAGTGTGCGCATCGGAGTTGAAGCACCGCGCAGCTTTACCGTCCATCGCAGCGAGATCTACGAGCGCATTCAGGACGAAAAAAAGACCGGGAAACACAAGTAACAGAGGTTTCAGTCGAACAGATGCTTGGGCACATCGTGCTTGAGCATCAGTTGACATTGCTCGCTCTGCGGATCGAAAACGATCAGTGCCTGTCCCTTGGTCAGGGCCTGGCGAACCCGCAAGACCCGGGTTTCCAGCGGGGTGTCGTCGCCGTTGTCCGTGCCGTCGCGGGTCACGAAATCTTCGATCAAGCGGGTCAAGGTATCGACTTCAAGTTGGTCGTGGGGAATCAGCATAGGCACCTCGGTTGAACAATGGCGCGATGCTACGGCGATTGGCAGATGGCGGCTACCCTCGGTTAAGCGCAGGCTGCTACATCGTCATCGCGAGCAGGCTTGCCCTCACACCAAAACCGTTTCCTGCACGGGGAAAATTCTGTGGGAGCGAGCCTGCTCGCGATAGGTCGTGCGGGCGCCGCAGATATCGGCTTAGCTATCGTTGCGCTGTCCCACCAGGCTATCCACCGATGGCACCCGGGTATCACTTTCCATCTGCGTGTCATGCTCGATCTGGTGACTGAACCGGTCCAGCGAACCCTTCGCTGGCTGCGCATCGCTGGCAAACACCGGCGGGCTGAGGATGTAGGCGCCGAGCAGGCGACTCAACGCGGCCAGGCTGTCGATGTGGGTACGCTCGTAGCCGTGAGTTGCATCGCAGCCGAAAGCGAGCAGGGCGGTGCGGATGTCATGCCCGGCGGTCACCGCCGAATGCGCATCGCTGAAGTAATAACGGAACAGATCGCGACGCACCGGTAATTCATTATCGCTGGCCAGGCGCAGCAAGTGCCGGGACAGGTGATAGTCATACGGCCCACCGGAATCCTGCATGGCCACGCTCACGGCATGTTCGCTGGAATGCTGGCCAGGAGCCACGGGGGCGATATCAATGCCGACGAACTCACTGACGTCCCACGGCAACGCCGCGGCCGCGCCACTGCCGGTTTCCTCGGTGATGGTGAACAGCGGATGACAATCGATCATCAACTCTTCGCCACTGTCGACAATGGCTTTCATGGCTGCCAGCAGCGCCGCCACGCCGGCCTTGTCATCCAGGTGGCGGGCACTGATATGGCCGCTTTCGGTGAATTCGGGCAAAGGATCGAAGGCCACGAAATCGCCGACGCTGATCCCCAGTGAGTCGCAGTCTGCACGGGTGGCGCAGTAGGCATCCAGACGCAATTCGACGTGATCCCAGCTGATCGGCATCTCGTCCACGGCCGTGTTGAAGGCGTGCCCGGAAGCCATCAGGGGCAATACGCTGCCGCGAATCACGCCATTATCGGTGAACAGGCTGACCCGGCTGCCCTCGGCAAAACGGCTGGACCAGCAGCCCACCGGTGCCAGGGTCAGTCGACCGTTGTCCTTGACCGCGCGAACTGCCGCGCCGATGGTGTCCAGATGGGCCGAGACCGCGCGGTCCGGGCTGTTTTTCTTGCCCTTGAGGGTCGCACGGATGGTCCCGCGTCGGGTCATTTCGAAGGGAATGCCCAGCTCTTCAAGACGCTCGGCGACGTAGCGCACGATGGTGTCGGTGAATCCTGTGGGGCTTGGAATGGCGAGCATCTCCAACAGGACTTTTTGCAGGTAGTTGAGATCCGGTTCCGGGATTCTACTGGTCATGGAAACTCCTGATGAGTTGAGTGCATCGATGGTTTCGATGAGGTTAAGAATGGGAGGCGGTCAGGCCGTCATCGCGGGCAGGCTTTGCTCTCACAGCAGCCTGGCTCCCAGAGCCGGGCCTCATACAATCCCTGTGGGAGCAGGCTTGCCCGCGATGACGTCAGTCCAGGCAACATCTATCTATTGGGCCGCCGGCTGACTATGGGGAAACAGCAGATCCACAAAGCGTTCCGCCGTCGGTTGCGGTTCATGATTGGCCAGTCCGGCGCGTTCATTGGCCTCGATAAATACGTATTCCGGCTGATCCGCCGCCGGCACCAGCAGGTCGAGCCCGACCATGGGAATGTCCAGCGCCCGCGCTGCCCGCACCGCAGCGTCGACCAGGGTCGGATGCAGGATGGACGTGACATCCTCAAGGATGCCGCCGGTATGCAGATTCGCCGTGCGCCGCACGAACAGGTGCTCGCCGGCCGGTAAAACACTGCTGTAGTCGTAACCGGCAGCCGCCAGGGTACGCTCGGTTTCGTGGTCGAGGGGGATCTTGCTCTCGCCGCCGGTGGCAGCCTGGCGCCGACGACTCTGAGCCTCGATCAGCGCGCCCACACTGTGCTGGCCATCACCGATCACTTCGGCCGGTCGGCGGATGGCCGCAGCCACCACTTCAAAACCGATTACCAGAATCCGCAGGTCCAAACCTTCGTGAAAACTCTCCAGCAGCACCCGGGTGTCAAACTGGCGAGCTGACTCAATGGCTTGCTGGACCTCTTCGATCGTCTGCAGGTCCACCGCCACCCCTCGGCCCTGTTCGCCGTCCAGCGGCTTGACCACTACGCGCTCATGCTCGTCGAGGAATGCCAGGTTGTCATCGGCGTTGCCGGCAAGTTGCTGGGACGGCAATTTCAGCCCCGCCGCCTTCAGTACCTTGTGCGTCAGGCTTTTGTCCTGGCACAGACTCATGCTGATGGCGCTGGTCAGGTCGCTCAGGGACTCGCGGCAACGTACCCGACGCCCGCCATGGCTGAGGGTGAACATCCCGGCTTCGGCGTCATCGACCAGTACATCAATACCTCGACGATGGGCCTCCTCGACAATGATCCGCGCGTAAGGGTTGAAGTTCGCCTCCGGCCCAGGCCCCAGGAACAGCGGCTGATTGATGCCATTCTTGCGTTTGATGGCAAAGGTCGAAAGGTTGCGAAAACCCAGCTTGGCGTAGAGGTTTTTGGCCTGGCGATTATCATGCAATACCGACAGGTCGAGGTAACTGAGCCCGCGACTCATGAAGTGTTCGATCAGGTGCCGGACCAGCACTTCCCCCACCCCCGGTCGGGAACAAAGGGGGTCGACGGCCAGGCACCACAGGCTGCTGCCGTTCTCTGGATCGTTGTAGGCCTTGTGATGGTTGAGCCCCATCACACTGCCGATGACCGCACCGCTGTCTTCATCCTCGGCCAGCCAGTACACCGGACCCCCGAGGTGACGCGGGGTCAGCAAACTGGCATCGATGGGCAGCATGTTGCGGGCCTGGTACAGCGTGTTGATCGCCTGCCAGTCCGCCTCACTTTGCGCCCGACGAATCCGGAAGCCGCGAAATACTCGCGTGGAGGGGCGATAGTCCGTGAACCACAGGCGCAAGGTGTCCGAAGGGTCGAGGAACAATTGCGCCGGCTCAAGCCCCAACACCTGCTGGGGCGCGGCCACGTACAGCGCGATATCCCGCTCGCCGGGTTTTTCGTTGAGCAGTTCCTGGGCAAGACTGGCAGGGTCAGCGAAGGTGTGGCCGATCAGCAATCGACCCCAACCGCAATGCAGCGCAATCGGGGCCGCGTTCGGTTCACTGCCGTCCTCAGCCAAGCGTGCCTGCAAGCGTTCGTAGGTAGGCGCCTGACCGCGCAACAAGCGTTGGCTGTAAGCCGTGGCGTGGGGTTTCATCGATCAGATTCCTTGTTCGCTGAGCCACAGGTTCAAGGCCGCCAGTTGCCACAGCTTGGAGCCACGCAAGGGCGTCAGTTGACCTTGTGGATCAGTCAGCAGGCGGTCAAGCATGGCCGGGTTGAACAGGCCACGATCCTGGCTCGGATCCAGCAGCAGTTCGCGCACCCAATTGAGCGTATCGCCCTGTAGATGCTTGAGGCCGGGGACCGGAAAGTAACCTTTCTTGCGGTCGATCACTTCACTTGGAATGACCAGTCGCGCGGCTTCCTTGAGCACCTGCTTGCCGCCATCAGGCAGCTTGAATTTGCCCGGTACGCGTGCCGACAATTCCACCAGGCGGTAATCCAGGAACGGCGTGCGGGCTTCCAGGCCCCAGGCCATGGTCATGTTGTCAACGCGCTTGACCGGGTCGTCCACCAGCATCACCGTGCTGTCCAGGCGCAAGGCTTTGTCCACAGCGGCATCGGCGCCAGGCTGGGCAAAATGTTCTTTCACGAAATCGCCAGCGGCGTCATTCGCCGTCAACCATTTGGGCTGCACGGTGGCGGCGTAATCTTCATAGCTGCGGTCGAAAAACGCTTCGCGGTAGGCAGCGTAAGGGTCGGCGGCGCCATCGACTTGCGGATACCAATGGTAACCGGCGAACAGTTCGTCTGCACCCTGGCCGCTCTGTACCACCTTGCAGTGCTTGGCCACTTCACGGGACAGCAGGTAGAACGCAATGCAGTCATGGCTTACCATCGGCTCGCTCATGGCGCGGAACGCCGCGGGCAATTGCTCAATGATCTCTTTTTCGTCGATGCGTAACTGATGGTGCTGGGTGCCGTAGTGCCTGGCGATCAGGTCCGAGTACTGGAACTCGTCGCCGCGTTCGCCGCCGGCATCCTGGAAGCCGATGGAAAAGGTCGACAGGTTCTCCACCCCGACTTCGCGCAACAGTCCCACGAGCATGCTCGAATCCACTCCGCCGGAGAGCAAGACGCCGACGTCGACAGCGGCTCGTTGACGAATGGCCACCGCTTCACGAGTGCTGTCCAGCACGCGGTCGCGCCAGTCTTCCAGTGTCAGGTTCATTTCATCGGCACGCGGACCGTAGGGCAGGGTCCACCAGGTTTTCTGCTCGGTGCTGCCATCAGCTTCGACGCGCATCCAGGTCGCTGGCGGCAGTTTCTCGATGCCTGCCAGCAAGGTGCGCGGAGCTGGAACCACCGCATGAAAATTCAGATAGTGATTGAGAGCCACCGGATCAAGGATCGGGTTGATGTCACCGCCCTTGAGCAGAGCCGGCAAAGCCGAGGCAAAGCGCAGGCGCTGGCCGGTACGCGACAGGTAGAGCGGCTTCACGCCCAGACGGTCACGGGCGATGAACAGGCGCTTGGCGTCGCGTTCCCAGATGGCGAACGCAAACATGCCGTTGAGCTTGGGTAGCAGTGCTTCGCCCCAGGCGTGATAGCCCTTGAGCAGCACTTCGGTGTCACCGCCGGAGTAGAACGCATAACCGAGGCTTTCAAGCTCGGTGCGCAGCTCTGGGAAGTTGTAGATCGCGCCATTGAACGCCAGGGACAGGCCCAACTGATTGTCGACCATCGGCTGCGCAGAGCCGTCCGACAGGTCCATGATTTTCAGGCGGCGATGGCCCAGGGCAATCGGCCCTTGGCTGTGGAAGCCCCACGCGTCAGGTCCGCGGGGTGCCAGGTGATGGGTGATTCGTTCAACGGCTGCAAGGTCCGCAGGTTGATTGTCAAAGCGTAACTCGCCAGCTAATCCGCACATAAAGTCCTTACCGGTTTTTCCGTTGGGGAGGTTCAATCGATACCCGGCTAAAACAGCGGGCACTCAGAAACTGACCCGCTGCGATCCTGGGAGTTTTAGATCGATAAGGAATAAGCCGCTCGCCGCGGCTGCGGTTGTGCCACGGACCTCCGACCAGCGACTGAAGGCGCTGGTAGAACACACCGCCGACCTGGACAAGGCCCGAGTACTGCAGGCGGCCTTGCCGCATTGGCTGGCGGCTGCGGGTCGAGATGGGGTGCAAGTGCTGAAAGAAGCGTTGCGGCAGTCTTTAGTCTTTCAAGCCTTTGCGCGGATCAGGCGCCGCAAGACGAATCGATTGGGATGGCACGCCTCGGCGACGGCCCGGGGCAACGGCAGCGGTTCGTTGTTGAGCCAGGCCGCCAGCAGCTCAGCTGACAATGGTGCGGTGATCAAGCCCCGGGAACCGTGACCGCTGTTGACGTACACACCGTCCAGCCATGGGCAAGGGATGTCCGGCGTTTGCCGGGCATCTTTGCTCAGGACGCCATAGGCGTTGGCAAAGGCCTGGGTAGCGGCCAGCGGACCGACGATCGGCAGGTAATCCGGGCTGGTACAGCGAAACGCGGCGCGACCTGCCAGGGCCTCTGGTTGTAAGGTGTCGGCACCCAGGCGGGCGACCAGATCGGCGGATATTTCCTCGAGCAACTGCAAGTTGCCGGCATGCTCGGCTGCCGTGGGTGTCAGGTCGTCGTTGTTGAAATCGAAACTGGCGCCCAGGGTGTGTTCGCCCAGCCGCGCCGGTGCAACGTAGCCTTCGGCGCACACCACGGTGCTCAGGCTTTGGCTGTCAGCAGTTTGAGGCAGGCGGGTAATCTGGCCCCGGATACGCTTGAGCGGCAAGTCGCTGCTGAAGTCAAAACGCCTGACGTCGGCAGCGCCTGCCAGCACCACCACTGGCGCTTGGGCCAGCAATCTTTCCCCAGCCCACGCCTGCCATTGCCCTTTGTCACGGCGCAGTTGCACCACCTCGTGATGAGTCAGGACGCTGATATTGGGATGAGCCGCTTGCCAGGCACACAGGGCTGGCGGATGCACCCAGCCGCCTTCTGGATAAAACAGGCCGCCGGATGGCAGCGCGATACCCGCGCGCTGCTCGGCGTGTTCGCGATCGAGCTCATGCAGCAGATCGTCGGGAAACGCTGCGGCCAATTGTGCCTGCCGGTCGGCTTCCTTGGCATTGAACGCCAGTTGCAGAACACCGCAATCATCCCAGTCGACTCCCCGTTGCAGATGTTCGAGCAACCGCCGGGTGTGGCCAAATCCACTGACAATCAGCTGTGACAACGCCGTGCCATGGGCCGAAAGCTTAAGGTACAAAACGCCCTGGGGATTGCCCGATGCTTCCTGCGCCAGAGCCGCGTGACGCTCCAGCAGGCTCACGCACCAACCCCTTGCCGCAAGGCTGGCCGCCGTGGCGCAACCGGCCAGACCGGCGCCAATCACCATGGCATGCCGCTCGCCAGTCAGTGGCAGCGGACGCGCGAACCACGGTTTGGTTACCGCCGGCGGCGCTGCCTCTTGCGGCCATCCGAGAAATACGCCCCGCAGGATTTCCCATTTGTGCCCGATGCCGGGCGTACGCTTCATCTTGAAGCCCGCCGCATTCAGCAGACGGCGCACCCAGCCGGTACTGGTAAACGTACTGATGGTAGAGCCGGGCGCTGCCAGGCGGGCCAGTTCGGCAAACAGCTCGGCGGTCCACATGTCGGGATTTTTTGCCGGGGCGAAGCCGTCGAGAAACCAGGCGTCAACTTGGGCGTCCAGTTGCGGCAACTGTTCCAGGGCGTCGCCAATCAGCAACGTCAGGGTGACGCGGCCGTTGTCCAGCACCAGTCGCTGGAAGCCTTGATGGATGGCCACGTATTGCGCCAGCAGTTGATCGGCGAACGGCTTGAGCTCGGGCCACAACGCCAGTGCTCGCTGCAGGTCCGGCAGGGTCAGCGGGTATTTTTCAACGCTGACAAAATGCAACCGCGCGCCAGGCACCGCCTGTGCCTCGAACAACTGCCAGGCACAGAGGAAGTTCAGGCCGGTGCCGAATCCGGTCTCGCCAATGACCAGTCGCTCACCGGCCTGCAGCGCGGCAAAGCGCTCACTCAAAGCATTTTGCTGGAGGAACACGTAACGGGTCTCATCCAGGCCCGACAGATCGGAAAAATACACGTCGTCGAACATCCGCGAACGCGGGAGTCCCTGGTCGTCCCAGTCGAGCTGGGCGTGGGGTAATACGGGTTTCATGGCAGGCTCGGCAGCGGCAAGGTGGCCATTCTAGCTGATCATCGTGGCAATGCCTGATCCATGGCATCGGCAGCGGCCCATCAAACGATGAAAATGGATTTCTACTACGTGGGGGAGGTCAATCCGCTAGTCTTGCTCAATCCGGGAAGGGAGCCATCCATGTTCGAATCTGCTGAAATCGGTCATTTCATCGATAAAGAAACCTACGAGGCTGAAGTGCCGGCGCTGCGCGAAGCGTTGCTTGACGCGCAATTTGAACTCCAGCAGCAGAAACGTTTTCCGGTCATCGTGCTGATCAACGGCATCGAAGGGGCCGGCAAGGGTGAGACGGTCAAGCTGCTCAATGAGTGGATGGACCCGCGACTGATCGAAGTGCGTACCTTTGATCAGCAAACCGATGAGGAGCTGGCCCGTCCGCCGGCCTGGCGCTACTGGCGAATGCTGCCGGCCAAGGGCCGCACGGGTATTTTCTTTGGCAATTGGTACAGCCAGATGCTTCAGGGGCGAGTCCATGGCGAGTTCAAGAACCCACGGCTCGATCAGGGCATCAATGCCGCCGAGCGTCTGGAAAAGATGCTGTGCGACGAAGGCGCGCTGATCTTCAAGTTCTGGTTCCACCTGTCCAAGAAACAGATGAAGGCCCGCCTCAAGGCGCTGGCGGACGACCCCTTGCACAGCTGGCGCATCAGCCCGCTGGACTGGCAGCAATCGCAGACCTACGACAAGTTCGTCAAATACGGCGAGCGCGTCATGCGCCGCACCAGCCGAGACTATGCGCCCTGGCATGTGATCGAAGGCGTCGACCCGAACTATCGCAGCCTGGCGGTCGGGCGGATTCTGCTCGCCGGCCTGCAAGGTGCTCTCCAACGAGCATCCCTGCACCCGGAAAAAGTCAACGCCGCACCACTGCCCACCAGCGTCGATCAGTTGAACCTGCTCGACAGCCTGGACTTGACCCTGCGCCTGGACAAGGACGATTACGAAGAACAGCTGATCACCGAACAGGCACGTTTTTCTGGCCTGATGCGGGATAAACGCATGCGCCGCCACGCGTTGGTCGCCGTCTTCGAAGGCAATGATGCGGCGGGCAAGGGCGGGGCGATTCGCCGGGTGGCGGCGGCCCTGGATCCGCGTCAGTACAGCATCGTACCGATTGCCGCGCCGACCGAAGAAGAGCGTGCGCAGCCGTACTTGTGGCGGTTTTGGCGGCACATCCCGGCCAAGGGCAAGTTCACGGTGTTTGATCGTTCGTGGTACGGGCGGGTGCTGGTGGAGCGCATCGAAGGCTTCTGCCCGCCGTCGGACTGGTTGCGCGCTTACAGCGAGATCAATGATTTCGAAGAGCAGATCGTTGATTCCGGCGTGATCGTGGTCAAGTTCTGGCTGGCCATCGACAAGCAGACTCAGCTGGAGCGATTCCAGGCCCGTGAGGAGATTCCCTTCAAGCGTTTCAAGATCACCGAAGACGACTGGCGCAACCGCGACAAGTGGGACGCCTATCGTGCTGCGGTAGGCGATATGGTGGATCGTACCAGCACCGATATCTCGCAATGGACGCTGGTGGAAGCCAATGACAAGCGCTGGGCGCGGGTCAAAGTGCTGCGCACGATTAACAGTGCGCTGGAAGAGGCGTTCGAAAAGTCCGACCGCAAGGACAAGAAACACAGGAAGTGAACCGATGGTTGCGCATACGCGAGGTGAATGATTGTCGCAGCCGGTTATGTGGTGGACTTATGCTCGGTCTACTCTCAACCGACAAAAACAATGAGGTATGCCATGCGTGAAGTGGTGATCGTCGACAGCGTACGGACCGGCCTGGCCAAATCCTTTCGCGGTAAGTTCAACCAGACCCGTCCTGACGACATGGCGGCGCATTGCGTCGACGCCTTGTTGGCGCGCTCGGGCATCGACCCGGCGAGCGTGGAGGACTGCATCGTCGGCGCAGGCTCCAACGAAGGTGCCCAAGGCTACAACATCGGCCGTAATGTGGCGGTGTTGTCGCGCCTGGGTACTGGCACTGCCGGCATGACCCTCAACCGCTTCTGCTCGTCGGGTTTACAGGCGATCGCCATCGCTGCCAACCAGATCGCTTCGGGCTGCAGTGACATCATTGTGGCTGGCGGTGTCGAGTCGATCAGCCTGACGATGAAGAGCGTCAATACTGACAATCTGATCAACCCGCTGCTCAAGGAGCAGGTCCCGGGCATCTACTTCCCCATGGGCCAGACTGCCGAGATCGTGGCGCGTCGCTATAACGTCAGCCGCGCAGAACAGGACCTGTATGCGCTGCAGAGCCAGCAGCGTACGGCGCAGGCCCAGGCCACCGGCTTGTTCAATGACGAAATCGTGCCGATGGCGGTGAAATACCGGGTCGAGGACAAGAACAGCGGCGAGGTGCAGATCCTCGACGGCATTGTCGATCGCGACGATTGCAACCGCCCGGACACCACGCTGGAAAGCCTGGCGGGCTTGAAACCGGTATTTGCCGAAGACGGCTCGGTGACTGCCGGCAACTCTTCGCAGTTGTCCGACGGTGCGTCGATGACGCTGGTGATGAGCCTGGAAAAAGCCCTGGAGCTGGGATTGAAGCCCAAGGCGTTCTTCCGCGGATTTACCGTGGCAGGTTGCGAACCGGATGAGATGGGGATCGGCCCAGTGTTCTCGGTGCCCAAACTGCTCAAGGCCAAAGGGTTGCAGGTGGCCGACATTGACCTGTGGGAACTCAACGAGGCGTTCGCTTCGCAATGCCTTTACAGCCGTAACCGCCTGCAAATCGATAACGAAAAATACAACGTCAACGGCGGCTCGATTTCCATTGGCCACCCGTTCGGCATGACCGGTTCGCGGCAAGTGGGGCATCTGGTGCGCGAGTTGCAGCGGCGTAATCTGCGCTATGGCGTGGTGACCATGTGCGTGGGCGGGGGCATGGGGGCTACCGGGCTGTTTGAAGCGGTGCGGTGATGACCTGTATTGGTGTGGAAACTGTGAAGTAGCCTTCGCGAGCAAGTCCAATAACCGCGCCGCCGCTCACACAGGTCTTGCGGCGGTGCGAGGATTCGACTTGCTGGCGAATACTCGCGCCTGGGTCTAGCGCCGGTCACTCATCTTCTGCATCCGCTCGATGTATTCCCGAATACCCCGCT
The DNA here is from genome assembly GCF_020295325.1 of Pseudomonas sp. Y24-6. Lineage (NCBI taxonomy): Bacteria > Pseudomonadati > Pseudomonadota > Gammaproteobacteria > Pseudomonadales > Pseudomonadaceae > Pseudomonas > Pseudomonas sp. Y24-6. The sequence goes on from NZ_JACBXG010000015.1 coordinate 20,923, forward strand.
CCGCCACCTGCGGATTTTCAAACGGCCCCTCCAGCGTGTTTTCCCGGGTACTGAAATACAACTCCCCGTTCACCCGGCATAGACGGTCACTGCGAAAGTGCGTAGCGGGGGCGTTGTCCTGGGCGCGCATGCCGTACATGAAGATTCTCCTGAAGGTGATGTCCTATGGGTGGATCGACTCAGCTTATGTCTGAACCATTTGACCTGCCCAACCAACCGATCGACGGCATGCGACCTGCACAGTTGCATGCGCGGCAAGTGGGCAACTGTGCCTGTGTACCAACAGTGCATGGGCCTAGAATGACCAGTTCTTGCCGTCTGGCCTTGTTGAGGTACGCATGCACATTTCATCCGGTCGCTGGGTCTATGGCCTGTTCCTGGCCTTGCTGACCGCGCTGTTGTGGGGAATCCTGCCGATCAAGCTCAAGCAGGTGCTGCAGGTGATGGACCCGGTGACGGTGACCTGGTTTCGCCTGATGGTGTCCGGCAGTTGCCTGTTCATCTACCTGGCGGCCACCAGGCGCCTGCCCAGTCGCAAGGTCCTCGGTCCGCGCGGTGGCTGGCTGGTGGTGATGGCGGTGCTGGGGCTGGTCGGCAACTACGTGTTGTACCTGATGGGCCTGAACCTGCTGAGCCCCGGTACGGCACAACTGGTGGTACAGATGGGGCCGATCATGTTGCTGATCGCCAGTCTGTTTGTGTTCAAGGAGCGTTTCAGCGTAGGGCAGGGGATTGGGCTGCTGGTGCTGCTGATCGGCTTCGTGCTGTTCTTCAACCAGCGCCTGAGTGAGTTGCTGACTTCCCTGAGCGACTACACCGCCGGCGTGTTGCTGGTCCTGCTGGCTTCCACGGTCTGGACCTTCTATGCCTTGGGGCAGAAGCAACTGCTGACGGTATGGAATTCGCTGCAAGTGATGATGGTGATCTACCTGTTTTGCGGGTTGCTGCTGACCCCCTGGGTGCATCCGCTGGAGGTGCTGCAACTGAGCCCGCTGCAGGGCTGGCTGCTGCTGGCGTGCTGCATGAACACTTTGATTGCCTACGGTGCATTCGCCGAGGCGCTGGCCCATTGGGAGGCTTCGCGGGTGAGTGCGACGCTGGCGATCACACCTTTGGTGACTTTCGCTGCGGTGGCTGTCGCCGCATGGCTCTGGCCGGCGTACGTGCATGCCGAGACAATCAATGGCCTGGGCTATGGCGGGGCCGTGCTGGTGGTGTTGGGCTCGGCGCTGGTGGCGCTGGGGCCTTCATTGATTGCCGGACTGAGGGCGCGGCGGGCGCGGTTGGCGGCCAGTTAGACCGCGTCATCGTTCATCGCGGGCAAGGCTTGCCCGCGATGAAGGACTACCGGCCCCTGCGTTACTTAACCTTTGGCCCCAGCCTCCAGCATATTCTCCGGCCGTACCCAGGCATCGAACTCTGCACTGGTCAGGTATCCCAACTGTAACGCCGCCTCACGCAATGTCAGCCCTTCGCCATACGCTTTCTTGGCTATCTCCGCGGACTTGTCATAACCGATATGCGGATTCAACGCTGTCACCAGCATCAACCCACGCTCCAGATGTTCAGCCATTTTCTGAGCATCCGGTTCCAGGCCGGCAATGCAATGCTGCTGGAAGTTGCTGCAGCCATCGCCCAGCAGACGGATCGATTGCAGCAGGTTGTGAATGATCACCGGCTTGAATACGTTCAGCTGCAGGTGCCCCTGGCTTGCCGCAAAACCGATAGCCACGTCGTTGCCCATGACCTGGCAGGCCAGCATCGACAAGGCTTCGCACTGAGTTGGGTTGACCTTGCCCGGCATGATCGAACTGCCCGGCTCGTTGGCGGGCAGTTTCACTTCGGCGAAACCGGCACGCGGCCCGGAGCCCAGCAGGCGCAGGTCGTTGGCGATTTTCATCAGGGTGACGGCAAGGGTCTTCAACGCACCCGACAAGGTGGTCAAAGGTTCATGCCCTGCCAGCGCGGCAAATTTATTCGGTGCCGTAACAAACGGCAGGCCGGAAAGGGCTGCCAGTTCGGCGGCAATCGCTTCGCCAAAACCGTGGGGCGAATTTAACCCGGTGCCGACTGCGGTGCCGCCCTGTGCGAGTTCACAGACGGCGGGCAACGCGCTGCGGATCGCTCGTTCGGCGTAATCCAGCTGTGCGATGAATGCCGACAGTTCCTGGCCGAAGGTGATCGGCGTGGCATCCATCATGTGGGTGCGCCCGGTCTTGACCAGCTTCATGTGCCGGGCGGAGAGCTCCGCCAACCCGCCGGACAGTTCGCTGATCGCCGGCAGCAGCTGCTGTTGCACCGCCTGGGCGGTTGCGATGTGCATGGCGGTGGGGAAGCAGTCGTTGGAACTCTGGGAGCGGTTGACGTGATCGTTGGGATGAACCGGCGATTTGCCGCCCCGCGGGTTACCGGCCAATTCGTTGGCGCGACCGGCGATCACCTCATTGACGTTCATGTTGCTCTGGGTACCGCTGCCCGTTTGCCAGACCACCAGCGGGAATTGATCATCGTGGCTGCCGTCCAGCACTTCGTCGGCCGCCTGTTCGATCAGGCGGGCAATGTCGGCCGGCACGTCACCGTTGCGGTCATTGACCCGTGCGGCGGCTTTCTTGATCAAGGCCAGCGCATGCAGCACCGCCAGTGGCATGCGTTCGTTGCCAATCGCGAAATTGACCAGCGAGCGTTGCGTCTGAGCGCCCCAGTACGCCTCATCCGGGACTTCCACCTCGCCAAGGCTGTCGGTTTCGATACGGCTCATCGTGCACACTCCTGTAGGTCAGTTAGCGCAGTTTAGGCCGTGATCGTCCGTGGTGGTTCCATCGGTGTCGAAATTGCCTGCTGGACCCCTCTAAATTAGGCCCCACAAGGCTTGGGGTTGAGTGACACACTTTTTTAGGCGCAGAATGGACGCCCTTGGGGTTTTACCTCGCCTGCTAGAAAAGGAAACTCGATGACTCGTCTTCGTGCCATCTGTACCGCGGTTGCACTGGTTTGCGCCAGCGGCCCTGTTTTTGCCGATACCGCCAGCCACAACGCCAGTGCCGAGGCTTTCCTGACCCTGGCGCACGCTGACAAACTGGGCACTCCGGTGTACATGCAAGTGCAGCAAATGTTCGCTCAGCGCTTTGAACAGACCAAAGCTCCCGAGTCGAAAAAAGCCCTGCTGGAAACCTACCAGGCCAAGGCCAACGCAGCGCTGGACCAGGCCATTGGCTGGAACAAGCTGAAGCCGGACATGGTCAAGCTCTACACCACCAACTTCAGTGAATCGGAGCTCAAGGACCTGGTCGCTTTCTACCGGTCGCCACTGGGCAAGAAAGTCCTGGAAAAAATGCCGCAACTGACCCAGCAATCGGCGCAGATGACTCAGGCCAAGCTGGAAAGCGCGGTCCCTGTGGTCAACAAACTGTTGGCTGACATGACCGCGGAGCTCGAGCCCAAGGGCGCAGCTCCTGCCAAGAAAAAGCCTTAAGCGGAGTCGGGCATGACCATGCAACAACGCATTGAATCGACGCTGGGCCTGTTACAGCCCGAGCACCTGCAAGTGCTGGATGAGAGCCACATGCACAGTCGTGGGTTGCAGACTCACTTCAAGGCTGTGATCGTCAGCCAGCAGTTTGCAGGGCTCAACCGCGTCAAGCGTCACCAGAAAGTCTACGGCACGCTTGGCGAGATGATGGGCGAGTTTCATGCGTTGGCGCTGCATACCTACACACCTGAGGAATGGGCACAGATGGACGCGGCTCCGGCCTCGCCGACCTGTGCTGGCGGCAGCAAGCACTGAGATCACCTGCTGCAGGTGCACGGCTTGTGTGGGATCAAGGCTTGCCCGCGATAGCGTCCTCGAGATTGCCATCGCGGGCGAGCCTTGCTCCTACAGAAACCACATTTTTTTTGCTAGAATCCGCAACGCGCCGCTAACCCGGCGCGTTTTTTTTTGAATCCGGTTCACCCCTTACGAGGGTAGCCACCTGGAGAAACACCCGATGACACAACAGATTGTTGTGGCGGCACTGTACAAGTTCGTCACCCTGGAAGATTACGTCACCCTGCGCGAGCCCTTGCTGCAGGCGATGGTCGACAACGGCATCAAAGGCACGCTGCTGATCGCCGAAGAAGGCATCAATGGCACCGTATCCGGCAGCCGTGAAGGCATCGATGGGCTCATGGCCTGGCTCAAGAACGACCCGCGCATGGACGATATCGATCACAAGGAATCGTACTGCGACGAGCAGCCGTTCTACCGCACCAAGGTCAAGCTCAAGAAAGAAATCGTCACCCTGGGCGTCGAAGGCGTGGATCCGAACAAAAAAGTCGGTACCTACGTTGATCCAGAGAACTGGAACGCGCTGATCAGCGACCCTGAAGTGCTGTTGATTGATACCCGCAACGACTACGAAGTGGCCATCGGCACCTTCGAAGGCGCCATTGATCCGAAGACCACCAGCTTTCGCGAATTTCCAGACTACATCAAGGAACACTTCGACCCGGCCGTGCACAAGAAGGTCGCGATGTTCTGCACCGGCGGCATTCGTTGCGAAAAGGCTTCGAGCTACATGCTCAGCCAGGGCTTCGATGAGGTCTATCACCTCAAGGGTGGCATCCTGAAGTACCTTGAAGAGGTGCCGCAGGAAGAAACCAAATGGCAGGGCGACTGTTTTGTCTTCGATAACCGGGTCACGGTGCGCCACGACCTCAGCGAAGGCGACTACGATCAATGTCATGCCTGCCGCACCCCGGTGAGCGTGCAAGACCGTGCATCCGAGCACTACGTGCCAGGCATCAGTTGCCCGCATTGCTGGGATAAGCTGAGCGAGAAGACTCGCCGTAGCGCCATCGACCGGCAGAAGCAGATCGAACTGGCGAAAGCGCGCAACATGCCGCATCCGATTGGCTACAACTACAAGCAAACTCCTTCCGAGGCTTGATCCCATGTCTGCGCGCCGCCTGCTCTATGTGATGGACCCGATGTGCTCCTGGTGCTGGGGTTTTGCTCCGGTGGCCCAAGCCCTGGTCGAGCAGGCGCGCGCAGCCGGGGTTGAGGTGCATCTGGTAGTGGGCGGCTTGCGCACCGGTAGTGGTTCGGCGCTGGAACCGACCACCCGACGTTATATTCTCGAACACTGGCAGGCGGTGACTGATGCCACCGGCCAGCCGTTCAAGCTTGAGGGCGCATTGCCCGACGGCTTTGTCTACGACACCGAACCCGCGTGCCGGGCGCTCGTGACCGCGCGTGGCCTGGCAGCCGACTGTGCGTGGACATTGCTCGGTTTGATTCAGCATGCGTTCTACGCCGAGGGGCGCGACGTCACCCAGGCCAGTGTCCTGGTCGAGTTGGCGGAGCAGGCCGGGGTCCCTCGCATCGAGTTCGCCGCGGCATTTGACCGTGCCGACCAGCACGCCGCGACTGCCGCCGATTTCACCTGGGTCCAGGATCTTGGCATTGCCGGCTTCCCCACATTGCTGGCCGAGCGGGACGGGCAATTGGCGCTGCTGACCAATGGTTATCAACCGCTCAGCGAGCTGTCGCCATTGCTTGGCCGCTGGCTGGAGCGCGCCGCCTGTGCATGACCTGCCTGACGATGAACCCTCTCCCAAGCGTATGGATCGACTGAGCTGGGCCGAAATACGTCGCCTGGCCCTGCAGCATAAAAAAGCCTTGTGGATCGCCAACGGCGTAGCGGTCCTGGCCACTTTGTGCAGCGTGCCGATTCCCTTGCTGCTGCCACTGCTGGTGGATGAGGTGCTGCTGGGGCATGGCGATTCAGCGCTGAAGATCATGAACCACGCACTGCCGGAGCACTGGCAGAAAGCAGCGGGCTACATAGGCCTGATGCTGCTGGTCACCCTGAGCCTGCGGTGCGCCGCCCTGTTGTTCAACGTGGTGCAGGCGCGCCTGTTTGCAGCGCTGGCCAAGGACATCGTCTACCGCATTCGCTTGCGCCTGATCGAGCGGCTCAAGCGAATTTCCCTGGGGGAGTACGAAAGCCTTGGCAGCGGTACGGTCACCACGCATCTGGTGACCGATCTCGACACCCTCGACAAATTCGTTGGCGAGACCCTCAGCCGTTTCCTGGTGGCCATGCTGACCCTGGTCGGCACGGCGAGTATTTTGATGTGGATGCACTGGAAGCTGGCGCTGCTGATCATGCTGTTCAACCCGCTGGTGATCTACGCCACGGTGTTGCTCGGGAAACGGGTCAAGCACTTGAAGAAACTGGAGAACGACAGCACCTCGCGCTTCACCCAGGCACTCACCGAAACCCTCGACTCCATTCAGGAAGTCCGTGCCGGCAACCGCCAGGGCTTTTTCCTCGGTCGACTCGGGCAGCGCGCCCGGGAAGTGCGGGATTACGCAGTCACCTCGCAGTGGAAAACCGATGCGTCGAACCGCGCCAGCGGCCTGCTGTTCCAGTTCGGTATCGACATCTTTCGCGCCGCAGCGATGCTCACCGTGCTGTTTTCCGACCTGTCCATCGGCCAGATGCTCGCGGTCTTCAGCTACCTGTGGTTCATGATCGGCCCGGTGGAGCAACTGTTGAACCTGCAATACGCCTTTTATGCAGCCGGCGGCGCCCTGTCGCGGATCAACGAGCTGCTCGCCCGAGCCGACGAACCGCAATACGAGGGGGGCGTCGATCCGTTCCAGGGTCGCGAAACCGTGGGCATCGAAGTCCAGGGCCTGAGCTTCAGCTATGGCGATGAGCTGGTGCTGAACAAGATGAACCTGTCGATAGCGCCGGGGGAAAAGGTCGCGATCGTTGGTGCCAGTGGCGGTGGCAAGAGCACACTGGTGCAACTGCTGCTCGGCCTGTACACACCCCTGGCCGGTACCATTCGTTTCGGCGGTTCTACCCAGGAAGAAATCGGCCTGGAGACCGTGCGCGAGAATGTTGCCGTGGTCCTGCAGCATCCCGCGCTGTTCAACGACACCGTGCGTGCCAACCTCACCATGGGCCGCGAACGCAGCGACGAAGCCTGCTGGCAGGCCCTGGAAATTGCCCAACTGGATAACACGGTACGGGAATTACCCAATGGCCTGGACAGCATCGTCGGCCGATCCGGCGTGCGTTTGTCCGGCGGCCAACGCCAGCGCCTGGCGATTGCCCGCATGGTGCTGGCCGAGCCCAAGGTAGTGATCCTCGACGAGGCTACGTCGGCGCTGGACGCCGCCACCGAATACAACCTGCACCAGGCGTTGACGCGCTTCCTCAGTCATCGCACCACCCTGATCATCGCCCACCGGCTCTCCGCCGTGAAACAGGCTGACCGGGTGCTGGTGTTCGACGGGGGGCAGATCGCCGAGGACGGCGATCACCAGCAGCTGATTGCAGACGGCGGTCTGTACGCCAAGCTTTACGGGCATTTGCAGCAGCACTAGCCTCGTCAGCAGGGCTCTGACTTGCCGGGAGCGAGAACGCCCCCTAGTCTGGGGGTAGCGATCACGTCGGGATGATGATCTGGCAGTGCTAATGCAAGGGACCTCATGAATCAAACGCGGACTCTCGGAACTCCACGGTTGCTGGGCATCGTATGGCCTTTCATCGCCGTCGTGTTATTTCAGGCGCTGCTGGGTGGCTTCAGTCTATATGTGTTGTCTGCGGTTCGCGGCTACGTGGCCGGTGAAAGCCTGTGGTCCAAAGGCCAGAAAGACGCCATCTATTACCTGAACCTCTACGCGGAAAATCGCGACGAGGCGATTTTCCTCAAGTATCAGAACGCCATCGCCGTGCCCCATGGCGGCCATGAGCTGCGCCTGGCCCTCGATCACCAGCCGCCCGACCTCGAGGCCGCCCGGCTGGCGATCCTCAAAGGGGGCAATCACCCCGACGATGTGTCCAGCCTGATCTGGCTCTACCTTAATTTTCGCAATTTCAGCTATCTGGAAAAAGCCATCGACCTGTGGACAGTCGGTGACGACTATCTGGTGCAGCTCGATGAAGTCGCCAGCGAAATGCAGCAGCGCATGACCGACGGCCAGGCGTCGGATGCCGACGTCACTCGCTGGAAAGACCGGATTTTTGCGATCAATGACGGTGTCACGCCTGCGGCCAAGGCCTTTAGTGATGCGTTGGGCGAGGGCTCGCGAATGATCCTGCGCCTGCTGCTGGTGATCAACCTTGCCACCGCGCTGGGCCTGATTGCGCTGGCGTTGATGCGCACCCACAAACTGCTCAAGCAGCGCCACGCCTTTGCCGACGCCTTGCAGCTGGAAAAGGATCGGGCGCAGATCACCCTGCAATCGATCGGCGACGCCGTCATCACGACCGACGTCGACGGCGCAATTGCCTACATGAACCCGGCGGCCGAGGCGCTGACCCACTGGAAAGCCGAACAGGCCGCAGGTTTGCCGTTGGCGGCGCTGTTCAACTTGCTGGATGAAAATGCCCAGGCGGAAGGTTTCACCCTGATCGAACATATCCTCAGTGGTCAGCTCAGAGGCGGCAGCGAGCACTCCAAGCTGATCCAGCGCCTGGATGGCAGCACCGTTTCGGTGACATTGGTGGGCGCGCCGATCCGTAACGCCGGCAAGGTCAGTGGCACCGTGTTGGTACTGCACGACATGACCCAGGAGCGCCAGTACATTGCCAATCTTTCGTGGCAGGCCACGCACGACGCCCTGACCGGGCTCGCCAACCGCCGCGAGTTCGAGTTCCGCCTGGAGCAGGCCCTGCACAATCTGACGCGTCAGGCCGGGCGTCACTCGCTGATGTTTCTCGACCTGGACCAGTTCAAGCTGGTCAACGATACCTGCGGCCACGCGGCCGGTGATGAGTTGCTGCGGCACATTTGTGCCCTGTTGCAGTCAGGTTTGCGTGAGGGAGACACCCTGGCCAGGCTGGGGGGCGACGAATTCGGCATTCTGCTGGAAAACTGCGCGCCCGACGCTGCCGAGAAGATCGCCGACAGCCTGCGTCAGACGGTTCAGAACCTGCACTTCGTATGGAAAGGCCGCCCATTCGTGACCACTGTCAGCATCGGCCTGGTACATGTCACTCAGCATCCAACGACCCTGGAAGCCTCTCTGCGTGCCGCCGACATGGCTTGCTACATGGCCAAGGAGAAGGGGCGCAACCGCATTCAGGTCTACCACGCCGATGATTCGGAGCTGTCCCTGCGCTTTGGCGAGATGGCTTGGGTACAACGCCTGCATATGGCCCTGGAAGACAACCGGTTCTGCCTCTATGCCCAACAGATCGCGCCGCTCGGGCATGTAGAGGAGGGCGGTGGACATATTGAAATCCTGTTGCGTCTGCATGATGAAGCCGGGCGAATGATACTACCGGACAGTTTCATACCGGCGGCGGAACGTTATGGGCTAATGACTTCCCTTGATCGCTGGGTAGTGGAGAACGTATTCAAGATCATTGCGCAATGCATACAGGAAAATCACAAAGGTCCTTTGGCCATGTGTGCGATTAATCTGTCAGGCACTACTATAGGAGATGACGCATTTCTGAACTTCCTGCGTAAACAGTTTGTTGTTTACTCAATCCCTCCTGAAATGATTTGTTTTGAAATTAATGAAACCAGTGCGATATCAAATTTGGGGAGTGCGATTAGGTTTATCAATGAACTCAAAGGTTTAGGTTGCCATTTTTCACTTGATGATTTTTGTGCCGGAATGTCTTCATTCGCCTACTTGAAACATTTACCTGTAGACTTCCTGAAGATCGACGGGAGTTTCGTAAAGGATATGCTGGACGACCCGATTAACCTCGCCATGGTCGAAGTGATTAATCACATCGGTCATGTAATGGGTAAACGCACGATTGCCGAGTTTGTCGAAACACCACAGATCGAGCAGGCACTGCTTGAGATTGGGGTCGATTATGCTCAAGGGTATGTGATTGAACGCCCGCACCTGTTTACCTGTGAAAGTTTGCAGAGTCGTCCGGCGAGGCCTCAGCCTTTGTTATTCAAGGCGCCGGGCACCTTTCGCTGAAACATCTTGCCGATCCTTCAAATCACAATCAAAAGGAGCTCGACAGTGATCGACACATTCATCAGAACCGGACCTCTCATGGAAGCTGCAAGTTATCCGAACTGGGCACAACGCCTGATTCAGGACTGCAGCGAGAACAAACGCCGGGTGGTTGAACATGAACTCTATCAACGGCTGCGTGACAACAAACTCAGTGCGAAGACCATGCGCCACTACCTCATTGGTGGCTGGCCGGTCGTCGAACAGTTTGCCTTGTATATGGCGCAGAACCTGACCAAGACCCGCTTTGCCCGACACCCTGGCGAAGACATGGCGCGGCGCTGGTTGATGCGCAATATTCGAGTGGAGCTTAATCATGCCGACTACTGGGTGCACTGGAGCCGGGCGCATGGCGTAACACTGGAAGAGTTGCAGGCACAAACTGTTGCCCCTGAACTTCATGCATTGAGTCACTGGTGCTGGCACACCAGTTCGTCCGATTCGCTGATCGTGGCCATCGCCGCGACCAACTACGCCATTGAAGGGGCGACGGGGGAGTGGTCAGCGGTGGTCTGTTCCAATGGCGTGTATGCCGCCTCCTTCCCCGAAGAGGAACGCAAGCGCGCCATGAAGTGGCTGAAGATGCACGCCCAGTACGACGACGCCCACCCGTGGGAGGCGCTGGAAATCATCTGCACCCTGGCGGGCCTGAATCCGAGCCAGGCATTGCAGGCTGAGTTACGCCAGGCGATTCGCAAAAGCTATGACTACATGTACTTGTTCCTGGAACGGTGCATGCAGCTTGAGCACGCGGAACGGGCACCGGTCACCCGTGAGCGCATGGCGCTGGCGGAAAGTTGATCGACTGATACCTGCTGCAAAAAAATAGCCCGCCCCTGCTGTCCGATCGACAGTGGGAGCGGGCTTTTTCATAGCCGCCACGCTGGTTCAGGCGCTGATCTTGAGTCCGACCAGACCTGCGATGATCAGGGCGACACTGGCCAGCCTGAACAGCGCCATGGACTCGCCAAAAAGGATGATCCCGGCGATCACGGTGCCGACAGCGCCGACGCCCGTCCAGATGGCATAAGCGGTGCCCAGCGGCAGCTCCTTCATGGCAAGGCCCAGCAAGCCAAGGCTGATGGCCATGGCTGCAATGGTCAGGGCCGTGGGAAGCGGACGACTGAAGCCGTCGGTGTACTTCAGGCCCACGGCCCAGCCTACTTCGAAAAGGCCGGCGAAAAACAGAATGATCCAGGACATGTAAGACCTCCATCGATTGACGGGGTCGTCCCCAGGTAAATGACTCGATCGAGCCGCAAGGTCGTCCTCGCGATGCGCAGTATAGTGCCCATTATTAACCTGGGGATCAAGTTTCCGGCTCAGTCAGTGACTTGTCGCATGGCGGTCTCACGGTCCTGCTTTTCACTCATCCGCCGGAACCAGGTCGAGAGCAGCGCCCCTGAAATGTTGTGCCAAACACTGAACAGGGCGCTGGGCACCGCTGCCAGTGGCGAGAAGTGTGCGCTGGCCAGCGCGGCACCCAACCCAGAGTTCTGCATGCCCACCTCCAGCGCCAGGGATTTACGCTGGGCCAGTGGCAGCTTGAACAAACGGCCGGTGAAATAGCCCAGCAGATAACCGAAGCTGTTGTGCAGCATGACTACGGCCATGATCAACAGACCCGATTCGGCAATCTTGGCCTGGCTGGCAGCCACCACGGCGGCGACGATGATCACGATGCTGACCACCGAAATCAGCGGCAGTACTTCCACTGCGTGACGAACCCGCTCGCCGAGCACGCGCTGAGCCAGTACGCCGAGCACGATCGGCAGCAGCACTACTTGCAGGATCGACCAGAACAGCTCCATGAAAGACACCGGCAGCCAGGCCGAAGCCAGCAACCAGATTAACGCCGGGGTCAGCAGCGGGGCGAGAAGGGTGGTCACTGCCGCGATAGCCACCGACAGCGCCAAGTCACCGCGGGCCAGCCAGGTCATGACATTGGACGACGTGCCACTCGGGCAGCAGCCGACCAGAATGACGCCGACGGCAATTTCCGCCGGCAACTGGAACACCTGGCACAGTAACCACGCCATGCCGGGCATGATCACGAAATGCGCGACGACGCCCAGCGCCACGCGCCACGGGTGGCGGGCCACTTCAGCGAAGTCTTCGAGCTTGAGGGTCAGGCCCATGCCGAACATCACCAGCCCCAGCAGCGGCACAATGGCCACCTTGAGACCGACGAACCAAGCGGGCTGGAGGAATGCTAACACGGCGAAAATCACTACCCAGTAGGCGAAGGTGTTGCCGACAAAGCGACTCAATGCAGCCAGTGCGCGCATGGCCTGATCCTTATTGTATGAAAGCGTTAGGGAGCTAAGCATACGCTGCTTGCAAAAAAAGATCGCAGCCTGCGGCAGCGCCTACACGGGAAACGCATTCCAATGCAGGAGCTGCCGAAGGCTGCGATCTCTTTACAGGCGCTGCCGCTCTGAATGATCAGATTCCCTGGGGCGTCTCTTCTCCGCCCAATGCTTCCACCAATGCTGGCAGGAAGTCGCCGAAGGTGAGCATCATCAGGGTGAAACTGGCATCCAGCTGGCCGAGGGCTTCTTCGCCTCCGTCCTGTTCCGCCTGATCCTGCAGCAGGTCTTCGAACTTCAGGCGCTTGACCACCATCTTGTCGTCGAGGACGAAGGACAGCTTGTCCTGCCAGGCCAGCGACAGCTGGGTAACCACCTTGCCGGTGCTCAGGTGCAGCTGGATTTCTTCGCTGGTCAGGTCCTGGCGCTTGCAGCGCACGATGCCGCCATCTTCATGGGTGTCACGCAGCTCGCACTCGTCCAGCACAAAGAAGTCGTCCGCCGCTTTCTGGGTGGTGACCCATTCGGTCATCGTGGCGGTCGGCGACATCTTCACGGTCAGCGGACGCACTGGCAGTGTGCCAATAACTTCGCGCAAGGTGGAGAGCAGGTCTTCGGCGCGTTTCGGGCTGGCGGAGTTGACCAGGATCAGCCCCTGTTTTGGCGCGATGGCAGCAAAGGTGGACGAACGACGGATAAATGCGCGCGGCAGGAAGGCCTGGATGATTTCATCCTTGATCTGGTCGCGTTCCTTTTTATAGACCTTGCGCATTTGTTCGGCCTCGATCTCTTCGACCTTTTCCTTGACCGCGTCACGTACGACGCTGCCTGGCAGAATGCGCTCTTCCTTGCGGGCCGAGATCAGCAGGAAATCGCCGCTGACATGGACCAGGGGCGCATCTTCGCCCTTGCCGAACGGCGCAACGAAGCCATAGGTGGTCAACTCCTGGCTTGCACATGGACGCGCCTGTTTGGTGGCCAGTGCAGTTTCCAACGCCTCGGCATCAAAAGGCAGATCTTGGGTCAGGCGATAGATAAGCAGGTTTTTGAACCACATGGGGTGAGTCTCTCCTTATATGCAAAGGGGGGCATTATTCTCTTCGCGGTGCCATAGGCCAACCCTTCTCTAAGCCTTTGGAAGGGCTCGGAAAATTATTTTAAAAAGTGCTTGCCAGAGAGGGGGGTGCTCCGTAGAATGCGCGCCACACCGAACGTGAAGGGTGATTAGCTCAGCTGGGAGAGCGTCTGCCTTACAAGCAGAATGTCGGCGGTTCGATCCCGTCATCACCCACCATTCGCATTCAGTGTTACGCGCAGCGGTAGTTCAGTCGGTTAGAATACCGGCCTGTCACGCCGGGGGTCGCGGGTTCGAGTCCCGTCCGCTGCGCCATATTCGGTAATCTGGAATGCTGAACGCCAGGTCACCACGGAAAAGCCCGCTTAGGCGGGTTTTTTTCTGCCTCAAGTTTGTACGTTGTTCCTGCAGGGCGTGTCGTTTCACCAGTTTTCTGATTTATTTGAAAAATATTCAATTAAATCAACACATTGCGAAAACTTGTGGCATAATGCGTCCCGTAACGAAGCGAAGGGTGATTAGCTCAGCTGGGAGAGCGTCTGCCTTACAAGCAGAATGTCGGCGGTTCGATCCCGTCATCACCCACCATTCGTTTCAAGCGTTTCGCGCAGCGGTAGTTCAGTCGGTTAGAATACCGGCCTGTCACGCCGGGGGTCGCGGGTTCGAGTCCCGTCCGCTGCGCCATATTCGGTAATCTGGAATGCTGAACGCCAGGTCACCACGGAAAAGCCCGCCTAGTGCGGGCTTTTTTTCGTCTGCGATTTGGCTTTTGCCTTGTCAGCGTCATTGCACCAGCGCAAGACATTCGCCGCCGTGGGAAGTAGATGACAGAAGCTTCACCCGCCGAATGCCGAAATGCGTTACAACACCTGAACTTATCAGACGTTTCCTGCTCTCATGCCGGTAGCCATTGGTCGTGGCCGCCTGATAAGCTCGCGGCTTTATTCGATTGCCCTTTAGGCGCATGAACAAGGAAATAGCATGAAACAGCATCGGTTGGCGGCGGCGGTGGCCCTGGTTAGCCTGGTACTTGCGGGTTGTGATTCGCAGACCAGCGTAGAGCTGAAAACCCCGGCGCAAAAAGCTTCCTACGGGATTGGCCTGAACATGGGCAAAAGCCTGGCTCAGGAAGGCATGGATGATCTGGACTCCAAAGCCGTTGCCCAGGGCATCGAAGATGCCGTTGGCAAGAAAGAACAGAAACTGAAAGATGAAGAGCTGGTCGAAGCCTTCGCCGCGCTGCAGAAGCGTGCTGAAGAGCGCATGGCTAAAATGAGCGAAGAGTCGGCATCCGCTGGCAAGAAATTCCTCGAAGACAATGCCAAGAAAGCGGGTGTTACCACCACTGCTTCGGGCCTGCAGTACGAAGTCGTCAAAAAGGCCGACGGCGCCCAGCCCAAGCCGACCGACGTAGTGACTGTGCACTACACCGGAACCCTGACCAACGGCACCGTGTTCGACAGCTCCGTTGAACGTGGCAGCCCGATTGACCTGCCGGTCAGCGGTGTGATCCCGGGTTGGGTCGAAGGCCTGCAACTGATGCACGTAGGCGAGAAGTACAAGCTCTACATTCCTAGCGAACTGGCTTACGGCGCGCAAAGCCCAAGCCCGGCAATCCCGGCCAACTCGGTGCTGGTATTCGACCTGGAACTGCTGGCGATCAAGGATCCGGCAAAACAGGAAGACGCAGCCAAGTAATTTGCGTCTGTTGTGAACCAACGCCTCGCTCATGCGGGGCGTTGTTGCATTCGGGATTTAACGAACTCAAACAAAACGAACGGACGTGGCAGGATGCAGTCATAGCCATTGAAGGCGCCTGTGCTAGCTGCGCTGGGGCGCCAAGTCAATGAAATGTTGGGTTTTTTTATGTGAGTAAAAAACGCCCGATCTGAGCTCAGCCCTTATGAAACGGGGGCTTCAGCGACAAAATGCAGCTCTGTTCACAAGGTTATCCACAATTTGTGTGGATAACATTTCAGCGGGAGGAAATATGAAAGCACCCTGGAACTTTGCCCGTTTCCTGCCACTGGCCGGCCGGCTGCTTGCTCGGGGCCGTCTACCGACTTTGCTGTTCGCTGTCGCCAGCAAAGGTGCCAGTCAGGGCAACCGCCTGGGCAAGCTCAAGGAAGACCTGCGCCTGCTGCAGGCATTGTGCCTGGCCTATTGGCGAGGAGAGTACCGCGCGATCAGCCCCAAGGCGCTGATTTCGGTAGTGGCCGGCTTGATGTATTTCCTCAGTCCCGTGGACGCGATCCCCGACTTCATTCCCATGTTCGGGATGCTTGACGATATCGCCGTGCTGGCCTGGCTCATGAAAGTACTGGATGACGAGTTGTCTGCCTTTCGTGCCTGGCGCAAGCACCAATTGCCGGAGAAGCTGGCAGTGGTGGAGCGGCTGCCTGACACACCGGAGCAACTTCAGCTGCAAAACCGGAAAAAACCATGATCTGATAGAAAATCGTCCCTGTATTCATGCACCTCGTGACCGTGGTCCGCGACCGTGGTCGCTGTTAGGATTACACTTCAAGGGAAAAGTGCCGACTCGCAAAGTGTCGTTGTCCTACGGGGAAGTCATGGATATTCAGATAATCACACGCGAAGGCGAGCCCGAGTATGCGGTTCTGCCGTGGGCTCAGTACCAGGCTTTATTGAAAGCAGCAGGCATTGACCAGCCATCGCCGCGGGTCGCACCACAACCTCCCGTGGCAAACCCGGACCAGATTCTTCCAGGTCTGGATCAATTACGCAGTTTGCGCGAAGCAAAGGGCATCGCCATTGAGGCGCTCGCCCGCACGGTAGGCATCAGCCCGTCTTATCTGGCCTTGATTGAAAGTGGCGAGCGTCTACCCGACGCTGCGATTCGCCGCAGCCTGGCCTGGGAACTGACAGTGCCAGGGTGGAGGGACGAATCGTGACGGTACGCATCAGTCGTCAACATTGGGACGGGTTGCTGGGCGAACTGGATCAGGCGCGACGGCAGCGACATTTACTGACGTACCGCGCATTGCTGGAGCGATTGCAGCTGCCGACACCTGCCATGCAGACCCTGACTGCGGCACTTGAGCACCTGGCCGCACTGGACGCCAAGGCGGAACAGCCATTGCGCAGCTCGCTGGTGATCAGCCAGGGTGCCAGCCGCCTGCCACGTACCGGTTTTTTTGAATGTGTTGAACGCCTTGGGCGTTTTTCCGGGCCGTCGGATGGTGTGGCCGCCGCGTCCTGGCACGCTTCGGAGGTGGTTCGGGTGTTTGAGTACGAATACCCCGAATCGGCAGAGGCCTGAGTGTTCCTCAAGCTCAAGGCTCGGGCCGGTTACTGGCTGGCCCGCCGGCTGTTTCACTGGTCGTGGTTCGTGCGTCAGCCCCGGGGGTGGAGCTGGCTCGAAGGTCAGTTCGCACGCATGGCCAACCTGGGCGATGCAGGGGCGCAAAGCTTCTATGGGCACATCCTGGCCTTTCGTGGTGTCGGCCTGGGCGCTCGTGAGGAAGGCGTGCGATTGTTGCGTCTGGCGGCGTTGGCGGGGGATGGCAAGGCAGCGTATCAGGTAGGCGTGTTCAGTTTGGCCGGGACGGCGAGCAAGGCGCCGGATCCGGTTGAAGCGACGCGGTTCTGGAAGATTGCGGCGAAGGCCGGGCATCCCTTGGCTGAGATCAAGCTGCAGGAGTTGGCGTCTCGCGGTCCTTTGGATAATTAGTGTCTGGTCTGACGCCTTCGGGGCGAGCCCGCACAGATTTATGTGTCGCTTGCAAAATCCTTTACCAACACAGATCCCTGTGTGAGAGGGCTTGCCCGCGAAGGCGCCCGCCCGGACACCACCAGACTGTCAATCAGATACACGCTATACCCGGGTACATTCTTCGCATGATGTTTGGCCTGGGAAGCCATCTCCGCCAATTGACTCGCATCGAGTTGCGCGCATGCCTGAGGATGCAGGTGCACCACGCCAATCGACAATGACAGCAATGCAAACTCCTGGCGCACACCCTGCCGGTTTGGGGCGATAAAGCAGCCGGCCTCCAGGTGCTCGCTGCGGTAGAACCGCCGGCATTGGCTCTGGAAATCATCCACCAGCTGGTTCAAGCGTTTGCGCCAGTCTTCGGGACCAAGTACCAGCAAAAAATCATCGCCGCCGATATGGCCGACGAAGTCGCGGGAGGGGTCCACGCGGTCATTCAGGCATTGCGCCAGGCACAGCAGCACTTCATCCCCACGACCGTAGCCATAGATGTCGTTGAAGGGCTTGAAGCTGTCGATGTCCACGTAACAGATCACCGACTCACGTTGCTGCTGGAGCAAACGAGTGAGGCACTGCTGGATCGGCACGTTGCCAGGTAGCAAGGTCAGCGGATTGGCGTAGCGGGCCTGCTGAATTTTCAGTTCGGTGATCAGCTTCAGCACGTCGATTACCCGGCCCAGTCCCAGGTAGCCGCCATCGAGGGTAATGATGAAATCCTCTTCGATGCGCTGCCGCGCCCTGCTGGTGATCAGCCGGCTGACCTGCTGCAGCGATTGGGTCATCTCCACGGCTAGAAAGTCATCGCTCATCAGGCGGCTGATCGGCTTGCGGGCAAACAGGTCTGTGGCGAAGGGCTTGAGCAATGCGTCCGAGAGGGAATGCCTGTGGACGATGCCACAGGGGTGGCCCTGGGCGTCCAGTACCGCCAGCGAGTTCAGGTTGGCCTGGCGGCGAAAGGCTTCCAGTACCGTGGCTGTCGGCGTCTCGCGGGCCACTGCCGGTTGTTCGTTGAGCAAGGCGCTGAGGTCGCAACCTTCATCGTTCAGCGCCACGGCGCTACTGTCGTGTTTGGGCAGCATTTTGCGCGCATCCCTCGGCGGTTGCTCCTGAGGGCGGCACAGCAGATAGCCCTGGACTAGGTCGACCCCCATCTCCGTCAGCACTGCAAGTTCTTCCGCCAGCTCGATGCCTTCGGCGATCACCTGCGCACGGGAGGCCTTGGCGATTTGCAGGATCGAGCCGACGAATTCGCGTTTGAGCGCGTCCTGATGGATACCGTCAATGAAGTGCCGATCGATCTTCACGTAGTCCGGGCGCAGTTCCGACCATAGCCGCAAGCTGGAATACCCTGCGCCCAGGTCATCCAGTGCGATGGAAAAACCCATGGCCCGATAATGATGCAACGCGGTTTGTAACAGCTGGAAGTCATCAGTCGGGGTTTGTTCGGTCAGCTCGATCACCACCTGGCTGGGCGGAATCCCGAAATCCTGCAGTAACTGCAACGTGCGTCCGGGTTGATGCGCCGCTTCCAGCAGCGATTCCGGCGAGACGTTCAGGAACAGCTTGCCGGGGAGTTGCTGGTCATTGAAGCGTCGGCAGGCACTCTGGCGACAAGCGATCTCCAGCTCGCTCAGACGGCCTGCCTGGCGGGCCACGGCGAACAGTGCGAGCGGGGAGTGCAGCGGGCTGTTGGAGGGGCCGCGACTCAGGGCTTCGTAGCCGATCACGCGCTTTTGCGAGAGGCACACAATTGGCTGGAACAGGCTGTGCAATCCACCCTGAGTCAATATTGAACCCAGTGCGCTCAGCTGTTCGGTTGTGGTCATGGCAATCTCTGGCAAAAAAAAAGGACCGGACGAGCGCTTGGTCAAGCGCGCGTCCGGTCCCGTATTTCACGACAGATTGATGACTATTTGATGACGCTCCGCAGAGCGTCGCCGTTATATCGCCATTGTCCTAGTGCTTGGCCACCGCAGTATTGAGCTTCAGGTAGTCCAGCAGGATGCGACCGGTCTCGCTCAGATAAGCGTCGTCTTCCGGTTTGGTCTTGTCCGGCTCCGCCGCGAGGGCGTCTTCGTCTTCCTTCTTCAGCTCCTTGAGCGGCTCTTCGCCCTTGGCCTTGCGGCGGATGTTCTCCATCACCAGCTGCTTGTTTTCAATATCGGCGTGCTGGGCGCGGCGCTCGGCTTCATTAAGGCTGACGGTTTTTTCTTCCATCAGCTTCTGGGCCAGTGCCAGCTTGTCACGAATGAACACGAACTCGGCGTCCTTGCCCGAACGCAGGTCGTGCTCGGATTTGAGCTGCGCCAGGTAGGGCTTGAACGGGTCGGCTGCCGGCTTGATGGCGGCCTTGATGGTGTCCCATGGCATGGCCTCGGGCAGCGCGCTCTCACCGATTTCCTTGGTGTCGATGATCGACGGGTAGTCGATGTCCGGCAGAACGCCCTGATGCTGGGTGCTCTGGCCGGATACCCGGTAGAACTTCGCCAGGGTCAGTTTCAGTTCGCCATGGTTCAGCGGCTGAATGGTTTGCACGGTGCCTTTGCCGAAGGTCTGGCCGCCGATGATCAGTGCACGGTGGTAGTCCTGCATGGCGCCGGCGAAGATCTCCGAAGCCGAGGCCGACAAGCGGTTGACCAGCAACGCCATCGGGCCCTTGTAAAACGCGCCCGGGTTCTCGTCTTCCAGGACATCGACACGGCCATCGGCATTGCGCACCAGTACGGTCGGGCCTTTGTCGATGAACAGGCTGGTCAGCTCGGTAGCTTCCTGCAGGGAGCCGCCGCCGTTGTTGCGCAAGTCGATGACCACGCCATCCACTTTCTCTTTCTGCAACTCGGTCAGCAGCTTCTTGACGTCGCGAGTGGTGCTCTTGTAGTCCGGATCACCTGCACGGAAGGCCTTGAAGTCCAGGTAGAACGCTGGAATCTCGATCACTCCCAGCTTGTAGTCCTTGCCATCCTGCTTGAGGTTGAGGACCGACTTCTTCACCGCCTGGTCTTCAAGCTTCACCGCTTCGCGGGTAATCGGCACGATTCGGGTGGTCTGATCGTTCGGCGCATTGCTGGCCGGAATCACTTCCAGGCGCACCACGGTGCCCTTTGGACCACGGATCAGCTTGACCACTTCGTCCAGGCGCCAGCCCACCACGTCGACCATTTCCTTGTTGCCCTGGGCAACGCCGATGATCTTGTCGGCGGGTGCCACCAGCTTGGTCTTGTCGGCCGGGCCAGCGGGCACCAGGCGCACGACTTTCACCTGGTCGTTGTCACTTTGCAACACGGCGCCGATGCCCTCGAGGGACAGGCTCATGTTGATGTCGAAGTTCTCCGCGTTATCCGGTGACAGATAATTGGTGTGCGGGTCGTAGGACATGGCAAAGGTATTGATGTAGGCCTGGAAGATATCTTCCGCGCGGGTCTGGTCCAGACGCGCCAGTTGATTCTTGTAGCGCTTGGTCAGGGTTTCCTGGATTTGTTTGGAGTCCTTGCCCGCGATCTTCTGGCGCAGCACTTCGTCCTTGACGCGTTTGCGCCACAGGTCGTCGAGCTCGGCAGTGGACTTGAGCCAAGGTGCGTCCTTGCGATCGATCAGCAAGGTTTCCTTGGTCGTGAAGTCGATCTTGTCGACGCCCTTGTTCAACTCGGCAAGGGCAAAGTCCAGACGCGCCTTGACGCGGTCCAGATAGCGCTTGTAGATGGTGAACCCGGCGTTGAGGTCGCCGCTTTTGAGGAAGTCGTCGAACTGGGTCTTCCACTTGTTGAATTCGTTGATGTCGCTGGCCATGAAATAGCTGCGCGACGGATCCAGCAGCTTCAGGTAGCTGTCGTAGATGATCACCGAGCGCGCGTCGTCAAGCGGCGGCTTGCTGTAGTGATGGCGCTTGAGCAACTCGACGACGTTCAGGCTGGCGATCACTTCGTCACGATCAGGCTGAAGCTTGTCCCAGCTGTTGGCTGCAAACGAATTGGTCGACATCGGCAGCAGGCCGATACCAATGACTAGAGCTAGGGCGGTGCTGGGGAAAAAATGCTTCATGCTGATTCGACGCGGGGACAATTGATCACGCATATTAGGCCGTCTTTGAAGTCGCCGGTTCCACGAGGGCCGGTCGCATAATGCAAGAAAGCCCGACGCTACAGCTACGGGCTCAGTCCAGACTCACTATGGAGGCACTGTGAAAGCATTGCAAGGCGTGGAAGGTCAAGTGGTATGGGCGCAAGTGCCCAGTCCTACCTGTGATGTAGGGCAAGTTCGCATTCAAGTGTCCGCTGCGGGACTCAATCGGGCGGATTTGCTACAGAAAGCGGGACTGTATCCACCCCCTCCCGGGGCCAGTCATGTGCTGGGGCTGGAGTGTTCCGGAATCATCAGCGAGGTCGGCGCGGGGTCTTCATGGCAGGTGGGTGATCGCGTCTGCGCGTTGTTGGCAGGGGGTGGGATGGCCGAAGAGGTGGTTGTCGACGGGCGGCATGTGCTGCCGGTCCCGGACGGATTGTCCCTGACCGAAGCGGCAGCGCTGCCTGAGGTTTACGCCACTGTCTGGCTGAATCTGTTTCAACTTGCGGCGCTCAAACCCGGTGAGAAAGTTCTGCTGCATGCCGGAGCAAGTGGAATCGGTTCAGCTGCCATTCAGCTGTGCAAGGCATTTGGCAACCCGTGCTGGGTCAGCGTCGGGTCGAAAGAGCGTTTGGCCTACTGCGAGGCTCTGGGAGCCCAGGGTGGGGTGATCCGTGGCGATGACCTGGACAGCCTGAGCGACCTGGGGCCGTTCGATGTCATCCTCGATCCGGTTGGGGGCAATTACGCAGCGCTGAATCTCAAACTGCTGGCCAGTGATGGCCGCTGGGTCCTGATCGGCCTGATGGGCGGTCGGGAGGCCAAGCTGGACCTGGCCCAGGTGCTGGCCAAGCGCGTGCAACTGTTGGGTTCGACGCTGCGCGCCAGAGATGACCAGTTCAAGGCCGACCTGCTCAGCGACCTGAGTCAGCACGTCTGGCCGCTGTTTGCCGAAGGACGGTTGAGTCCGCAGTTGGCGAAGACTTTTGCGATCAAGGATGCCGAAGCGGCGTTTGCCGAGTTGGCGAGTAATACCGTGGCGGGGAAGGTGGTGCTGTTGATCGACGAGAGCCTCGCCTGACAACCCGCGACCTTTGGGAGCAAGGTTGACCTTGCTCCTGCAGGGTTTTGCGTTATTTCCAGAGATGGATCGGCCAGCCGGCTTTTTCGGCGTGCTCAAGCAACATCGGGTCCGGGTTCACCACGTGCGGGAAATCCACCTTGAGCAACAGCGGCAGGTCGTTACGTGAGTCCGAATAAAAACTCGCGCCTTCCAGATTCTCTTCTTCGGCATCCAGCCATTCCAGCAATCGGGTGATCTTGCCTTCGCGGTAGGTCAGGGTGCCGACGGTGTGGCCGCTGTACACGCCATGTGCGACTTCCAGTTCAATCCCGAGAATCTCGTCGATGCCCAGGCGATCGGCAATCGGCCTGACCAGATGGGTGCCCGAGGCGGAAATCACCAGGATCCGGTCGCCTGCCTTGCGGTGGGCGGCGATGGCCTTGGTGGCGTCGCTGAAGATGATCGGCTCGATAAAGTCTTCCACCCACGGTCCCACCAGATGATCGACCTCTTCGGGGGTGCGACCGATCATGGGTTCCAGGCTGAAGGTCATGTAATCTTCCATCCGCAGCTTGCCGTGGCTGTAAGCGTCCATCAGTTCGTTGTTCTGGCGCATGAACGACTCGGGATCGACCCAGCCCAGCCTGCCCATCTGTTCGCTCCAGAGGGTGGCGCAGTCGCCGTGAATCAAGGTTTCGTCCAGATCAAAAATTGCCAGGGCCATCAGTACGGTTCTCTCTTCAACATCAGCAAGGCCATCAGGCTACCTCACACAGAGCTGTCGGATCGATGGAAAGTGCCAGGCGCTGACCATCGGGGTGCAGATCTGCGGCTGAGCGGTTGAGCACATCCACCACCAGTTCCACGCCGCGGGCTTCGATCCGGTACCGAATCACGTTGCCCAGCAGGCTGTGGCTGCGCACCTGGGCATCCAGCGCGCCATTGAGGCTGAGCTCGATGGCTTCCGGACGAATGGCGATGCGTCCGGTGACCGGTCTTTGCAGCAGTTTCGAGGCACTGTCGGCATCCAGCAGGTTGTAGTTGCCGATGAAGCCGGCCGCAAATGCATCGACTGGCGCGGTGTACAGGGTTTCCGCGTCGCCGCTTTGTACGATCTTTCCCTGATTCATCAGGAATATTCTGTCAGACATTGTCAGGGCTTCTTCCTGGTCATGTGTGACAAAGATCGTGGTCAGTCCCAGTTCACGCTGGATCTGACGGATCTGTTCGCGCAAATGCTTGCGAATTCGCGCATCCAGCGCCGACAGCGGTTCATCCAGCAGTAACAACCGCGGACGCGTCACCAGGGAGCGAGCGAGGGCGACTCGCTGGCATTGGCCGCCGGACAGCTGGTGGGGATAGCGGGCGGCGAAATCGTTCAACTCCACCAGCCCCAGCACTTCGGCGACGCGTTTGTGGCTGTCGTCGGCATTGACCTTCTGCATGCGCAGGCCGAATGCCACGTTTTGCTCCACGGTCATGTTCGGGAACAGCGCGTAGCTCTGGAACACCATGCCGATCCCGCGTTTTTGCGGGCTCATGGGCACCAGGTCGACACCGTCCAGCAAAATCTGCCCGCCATCTACCGGGGTCAGCCCGGCGATACAGCGCAACAGGGTCGATTTGCCGCAGCCCGAAGGCCCAAGCAAGGTGACAAACTCGCCTTTGTGGATTTCGCAGTTGATGTCGCTGAACACCGTGGTGCCTGCGTAATTTTTCTCCAGATGTTGGACGCTGACGTAGCTCATTCGCTTTTGTCCTTGTTCAAGATAGTGGCCACCCAGGTCAGAACCAGCACAAAAAAGAAGTAGGAAATAACCAGCGCACTGGTGAAGTGGCCGCTGCTGTTTCGCATATTGTTGAGATAGACCTGCAGGGTTTCGTAACGGGTGCCCACCAGGATGTTGGCGAACACGAACTCACCGAACAGGAACGAGAACGACAGTAGCAGTGCCACCATCAGGCCTTTGCGCAGGTTCGGCAGCACGACCAGGAATGCCGCTTGCCAGGTGCTGGCGCCGAGCAATTGGGCGGCGTCCATCAGGTCGCGCAGGTTGATCGCCTGCAGATTGTTGGTGATTGCCCGATACATGAAGGGCAGCGCCACGGTGAAGTAGCAGCCGATCAGGATCCACGGCGTACCGACCATCGCGAACGGGCCGGAGCCATACAGCTGCAACAGCCCCACCGACGACACCACTGGCGGCACGGCGAAGGGCAGCAGGATCAGGATGTTCATCAGCGCGTCGAGTTTCGGGAAGTGGTAATGCACCACGAACAATAGCGGCAAGATCAGCACCACTGACAGGACCAGTGCACCGACGCATACCAGCAGCGACTGGCCGAATGCGTGGAGGAAGCGCGGATCACTCCACAACTGCACATACCATTTGAACGTGAAGCCGCTCGGCAGGATGGTCGCCGACCAACTGCTGGCGATCGAATAGATCAGGGTGCCAGCCAGGGGCAGCAACAGAATGGCAAACAGCAGGTACACCACAACCCGGTGGTAGATGCCGGCGGGACCCCGTTCAGCGCGAGACATGGTAGCTCCTCTTCAACAGCAACTGATGCACGATGGTCACCAGGGTCATCAACGCCACGAGTACCACGGCCAGGGCGCTGGCGAGGTTAGGGTCCAGGGAAATGTCGCCGGAAACCATGGCGGCGATACGGATCGGCAGTACGTTGAAGTTGCCGGTGGTCAGGGCGTAAACCGTGGCGTAGGCACCCAGCGCGTTGGCCAGCAGGATCACGAAGGTGCCCAGCAGCGCGGGTGTCAGCACTGGCAGGCCGATGTGGCGCCAGAATTGCCAGCCGCTGGCGCCGAGCAGCGCCGCAGACTCGCGCCAGTCTTCACGCAGCGCATCAAATGCCGGATACAGCAGCAGCACGCCAAGGGGAATCTGGAAGTAGGTGTAGAGAATGATCAGCCCGGTTTTCGAGTACAGGTTGAAATCCTGAATGATCCCGGCCTGCTTGAGCAGGATGGTGAAACTGCCATTGAAGCCGAGCAGGATGATGAACGCAAACGCCAGGGGCACGCCGGCAAAGTTGCTGGTCATGTTGGCGAAGGCGTTGACGAAGTTACGCAGCCTGGAATCGACCCGGCGCAGGGAATAGGCGCCGAGCACTGCGATGATGATGCCGAATACGCTCGACCAGAAACTGATCTCGAGGCTGTACTGGATCGCCTGCAGATAGAACTTTGAATTGAAGATTTTCGTAAAGTTGGCAAGGCCCCAGCCAGACTCCTGTGACTCCAGGCTGTTGATCATGACCCACAGCAGCGGGGCAATCTGGAACACGATAAAGAACAGTGCAAAAGGCACCAGGCACAGGGCTGCCAACCATTTGCCGCGAGTCATGGTGTTCATTTGAGCAGCTCCCGGCACACAGGTTTATCGTGGGCCACGCCCAGCAGCTCGCAGACCGTACCGCAGATCTCGATCTGTTTCGGCGCAGCACTGGCATCGAGGCTGAAGGCATCGCCGAGCACGAACAGCGGTACTTCGCGTTCTTCGGCCAACAGGCCGTTGTGCGATCGGTCATTGTTCATGCCGTGATCGGCGGTCACCAAAACCTGGTAGCCCGCATCGAGCCAGCCTTGCAGGTAGTCGGCGAGAACGATGTCGGCGGAGCGGGCGCTGTTGCGGTATTGCGCGGAGTCGAGGCCGTGCCTGTGCCCGGCGTCGTCGATGTTCATCGGGTGGACCAGCAGGAAGTTTGGCGAGTGGCGCAGGCGCAGATGTTCGGCGTCGGCAAACAGGTGTGAATCGGGGTAGTGGTCATTCCAGTAGAAATGCGCGTGCTGGATCGGCAGGTCAGGGTCGTCGGTGTGACGGTCCCGGGCGGCCACGAACGGTGATCGGTTGTACAGTTCACTGACCCAGTGATAGGCCGCCGCCGCAGTCTTGAGCCCGGCGTCGCGTGCGTAGTGATAGATGCTGCGCTGACTGGAAAGGCGCGAGACATTGTTATGAACGATGCCGCTGTCAATTGGCGTGACGCCGGTCAGGATGCATTCGTAAAGCGGACGGGATAACGCCGGCAATTCGCACTCCAGCTTGTAGAGCGCCGCGCGTCCTGCGCCGACATACGCCTGCAGGTGCCCCATGGCGTGGCGAGCGACCTCGTGGTTGAGGCCGTCGAGCACGACAAGGATGACGTTGTGGTTCATAGGGGCGATGACTCCAGAATCATTGCTGAACGGTGCAGGAGCTGCCGCGGGTTGCGATCTTTGATGGTGCTTGAAAAAACCAAGATCGCAGCCTGCGGCAGCTCCTACGGATGCAGCATTACTGCATGTTGATAATCACTTCTTCCTGCCACTTCTGCGGCAGCGACTTGGAGGTCTTTTCCCACGCGTCTGCGTCCTTGATCGGCGTCACGCCTTTGTACTGTTCGTTCGGCAACAGCTTGGCCTTGACGTCATCCGGCAGCTTCACGTGTTCGGCGCGGATCGGGCGGGCGTTGCCGCGTGCCAGGTTGGTCTGGCCGGCGTCGCTGAAGATGTATTCGCGGGTCAGTTTGGCCGCATTAGGGTTTTTCGCGTATTTGTTGATGATGGTGGTGTAGCCGGAAATGACCGAGCCATCGGAAGGGATCAGCACGGTGTAATCATCCGGGTTCGCCATCTTGGCCTTGTAGCTCAGGCCGTTGAAATCCCAGACCACGCCGACTTCGATCTCGCCCTTTTCCATGGTGGCAATGGTCGGGTTGGCCATCGACAGGCGGCCTTGCTTGGCAATATCGGCAAACATCAGCAGGGCTGGCTGGATGTTCTTCTCGTCACCCCCGTTGGCCAGTGCGGCAGCCAGGACACCGTTGGCCGCCTGGGCCGCAGTGCTGACATCGCCAATGGAGACCTTGTACTTGCCGTTTTTGAGATCGGCCCACTTGGTCGGTGCTTCGGAACCGTGCAGCAGCTTCTTGTTGATGATGAAGGCGATAGTTCCGGTGTAGGCCAGCGCCCAGTTGCCATCCTTGTCCTTGGCCCAGTCCGGCACCTGGTCCCAGGTCGTTGGTTTATACGGTTGCACCACGCCTTGCTTGACTGCGATCGGCCCGAACGCTGCACCGACGTCACCGATGTCCGCGCTGGCGTTATCTTTTTCGGCGGCGAATTTGGCGATTTCCTGCGCGGAGCTCATGTCGGTATCAATGTGTTTCAGGCCGTAGGTCTTGGCCAGGTCATCCCAAGTGCCTTTCCAGTTAGCCCAGTCATCAGGCATGCCGACGCTGTTGACCGCGCCTTCCGCTTTCGCTGCGGCCTCAAGGGTTTTCAAATCATCAGCCGCCATGGCGGCGGTGCACATGGCAATGGTCGAGCCTAACAGTGATGCCAGGAAAAGCTGTTTCATCCGAAGCTCCTTTGGGCGTTTTCAACGCTGCGATTGCGGTTGTGTTGGTCTAGGTCAGCAATACCTGAGCCAATCTAGGCGGTCTGGATGACATTTTGATGTCGATGAGTGGCCCGCCCAGATTTCCCGTAGGGGAACACTCAGGCTGCGAAGTAAGCGTAGACCATGGCTAAGAGGCTGATATGAAAGGACATGGCCGTGATATTGCAGGCAACGTTCAACACCGTTCGGCACGTTTGTCATCCACCAGTCACATGCAGGGCCTAGGCTGCTTGGAGGGTAAAACCAATGCAGGTTTCGCCCCGAAACAGTGCTGGTCTAGTCCAGATAGGTAACGTTGATGCGCATCGAGACCACCAAAGCGGTGACAGCCATCGGGCAGGTGCTACAGGAACAGCTCGATCACGGGCTGTTGGCGCCCGGAAGCAAACTGCCAGCGGAGCGCAAGCTCAGTGAGTTGTTCGGTACCACCCGAATTACCGTGCGTGAGGCGTTGTTGCAGCTGGAGGCACAGGGGCAGATCTATCGCGAGGAACGCCGGGGCTGGTTCGTCTCGCCCCCGCGCCTGGCCTATAACCTGATGCAACGCAGTCACTTTCACGCAATGGTCAGCGCCCAGGGCCGGGTGCCGTCCACCGAGGTGATTAGCGCTCGCCTGCAACCGGCGTCAGCGGCGGTCTGCGCCTGGCTGCAGTTACCCGCACTGTCCAGCGTGATCCAGATCTGCCGGGCGCGGCGCATTGACGAGCGGCTGGTGCTGTACGTCGAGCACTACCTGAACCCACGGTTTTTCCCGGGAATACTCGATTTCGACCTGAATCAGTCCATTACCGAACTGTACGCCCGGCATTACGACCTGCACTACGGCAGGGTACGTTTCGAAATCGTGCCGACGGCGCTCTCCGTGGACGCTTCGGCAGCGTTGCGAGTGTCGGTGGGTAGCCCGGGATTGCGCATTGCCCGGGTCAACTACGACCAGCACGAGCGACTGATCGATTGCGACCTGGAATTCTGGCGACACGATGCCATTCACGTGGGCGTCGATGTCACCTGAGCCAGGTAGCCGGCGGTTGCAACAGCTGTTTAGCCGAATCGATAGATGTCCATGCCCAGGGCGCCCATGGTGAAGCCCTTGTGGCTGACGCTGAACGGACCCCCGGCAGCGCGAGCGAAGTACAACGGCAGCAGGTGTTCATCGCTGGGATGGTTACGCACGGCATTTGGCGCCTGGCGGCGGTAATCATGCAGCGCGGCCTCATCGTTGGCAGAGAGTTTCTCGATCATCCATTCACGGAACGCTTCGGCCCAGGGTTCCACGCTTTCCGGGCCAGCGTGCCAGTCCAGTTCTCCGAGGTTATGGGTGATGCTGCCTGATCCTATCAGCAGCACCCCTTGTTCACGCAGGCTGGAGAGGGCGTGTCCGACCTGAGTCTGCAACGCGGGGCCGCCCCGTGTGGGCAGAGAGACCTGTACCACCGGAATGTCGGCCTGCGGGTACATCAGCGAAAGCGGTACCCAGACACCGTGGTCAAATGGTCTTTTGGCATCGATGCGAGCAGGCAGGTCGGCGGCTTTGAGCAGGTCGACTACCTCCACCGCCAGTTGCGGATCACCGGGGGCGGGGTATTGCACTTCGAACAGCGCCTTGGGGAAACCGCCGAAGTCGTGCCAGGTGTCCGGATGCGGATTAGCGCTGACCAGCAGTTCATCGCTTTCCCAATGCGCCGAGACAATCACGATCGCCCTGGGTCGCGGCAATTGGGCCGCAAGCCTTGCCAGTGCGGGGCCGCTGGCGCCCGGTTGCAGCGCCAGCATGGGGGAGCCGTGGGATATATACAGGCTGGGGAACATGTAGGAGCTCCTGAGAGTTAAGATGGGCTCATCTTCAGTCAGATCATTGATCTAAATCTAATATAAGTTTTAGGGTGTTTTGATCGAATTTTCGGGGTTATTTATGCAGCCGGAGTTTTGGCACAAGCGTTGGCAGTCAGATCAGATCGGCTTCCATCTGCGGGAAGTGAATCCTTATCTGCAACGGTTCTGGCCACAATTGGACCTGGAAGAGGGCGCTCGCGTGTTGGTGCCGTTGTGTGGAAAAAGTCTGGATTTGCTGTGGCTTGCTCATCAGGGCCATGAAGTACTGGGGATTGAACTGTCGGAAAAGGCCGTTGAGGACTTCTTCAGCGAGCATCAGTTTGATCCTGATGTCAGCGAACAGGGGCCGTTCAAGGTTTATCGCGCCGGTTCGATCGAATTGTGGTGCGGGGACTTCTTCGAGTTGACTGCAGGGGATGTGGCCGACTGCGCCGGTCTGTACGACCGTGCTGCGCTGATTGCGCTGCCACCCGCCATGCGCGAGCAGTACGCGGCGCACCTGAACCGGATACTGCCGAAGGACGCGATGGGGTTGCTGATAACCCTCGATTACGATCAGACGCAAAAGGACGGACCGCCGTTTGCTGTGCTTGATGATGAGGTACGGCACTTGTTCGGCAACTTCTGGGCGCTGAAGATCCTGGAAGATCAGGATGTGCTGGGGGAGAGCTGGAAATTTATCGAGAGTGGCGTGACGCGCCTTGAAGAGCGGGTTTATCGGGTTTCTGCCCGGTAAGAAAGCTGCCTGCGCTGGCGATTCGTGAGCAGGCTCACTTTTACATAAGGTCAGCAGCACAAATCAGGACAGACAAAAAAGGCCCGCATCTGTGCGGGCCTTTCTGTTTTAGCGCAACCTGTCAGCCGCGACGACGCAGTGCGTCGATACGCTCTTCCAGCGGCGGGTGGCTCATGAACATGCGAGCGAACCCTTGCTTGATGCCGCCGTTGATACCGAATGCATTCAGCGTGTCCGGCATGTGTACGGGCAACCCCTGTTCAGCCCGCAGGCGTTGCAAGGCACCGATCATCGCGCTGGTACCCGCCAGGCGGGCACCGGCTTCGTCTGCACGGAATTCGCGTTTACGCGAGAACCACATGACGATCGAGCTGGCCAGGATGCCCAGCACCAGCTCGGCAAAGATGGTCGCGATGTAATACGCGATACCCTGGCCTTCTTCGTTCTTGAAAATCACTTTGTCGACAAAGTTACCGATGATTCGCGCAAAGAACATCACGAAGGTGTTCACCACACCCTGAATCAGCGCCAGGGTGACCATGTCGCCGTTGGCAACGTGACCAATTTCGTGGGCCAGAACGGCTTTGACCTCATCCGGCGAAAAGCGCTCCAACAGGCCTTGGCTGACCGCAACCAGTGCATCGTTCTTGTTCCAGCCGGTGGCGAAGGCGTTGGCCTCATAGGCCGGGAAAATACCGACCTCCGGCATCTTGATCCCGGCTTCCCGGGACAGTTGCTCCACCGTCTGCAGCAGCCATTGCTCGTGACGTGTGCGCGGCTGGGTAATGATCTGGGTGCTGGTGCTCATCTTCGCCATCCACTTGGAGATGAACAGCGAGAACAGGGAACCGGCAAAACCAAAGACCGCACAGAAGATCAGCAGCTGATTGAGGTTGAGATCAACCCCGTTGGCCGCCATGAACCCGTTGAAGCCGAAAAGGCTCAGGGTGATGCTGGCAATCAGCACGACCGCCAGGTTAGTGGCCAAAAACAGCAGGATGCGCATCATGGTTGTAGAAATCTCCTCAAGCTAAAGATGTAGCGTACTGCGGGGTATATAAGGTGCTGCAACGGGCTATTCAACCGGGTGACTATTTCAAACTGTGTCCTACGGCAAAAGACTAGCTGTTTGAAGGACGCTTGCGACTCGCTCCGTTGAAATTCCTGTAGGGCATTTCCGAGGTCCGGGCCCCGTCGTTGTTAGACCGCGGCCTGAAAACGGGTCCAGGTCTGTGAGCGCCTTAGCGTTGCAGGGTAGGAGGGGAATATGTATTGCTGAATTAGTCATCGTGCGACGGGAATGAGGGTCGCACGGTGACTGGCGGTGTTACTGGCGGTAGGACTTGAGGAAATTGCCGATGCGGCCTATGGCCATATCCAGGTCATCCACTCGTGGCAATGTCACCACCCGGAAGTGATCGGGCCATGGCCAGTTGAACGCCGTGCCTTGCACGACCAGCAGCTTTTCCGACAGCAGCAGGTCGAGCACGAATTTCTCGTCGTTGTGGATCGGGCAGACTTTCGGATCGATCCGTGGGAAGGCATACAGGGCACCCATCGGTTTAACGCAGCTTACGCCGGGAATGTCGTTGAGCAGCTCCCACGTACGGTTGCGCTGTTCCAGCAGTCGGCCCTGGGGCAGCACCAGGTCATTAATGCTCTGGTAGCCACCGAGAGCGGTCTGTATCGCGTGCTGGCTTGGCACGTTGGCGCACAGGCGCATATTGGCCAGCATGTCGATGCCTTCAATGTAGCTCTGGGCGTGGTGTTTCGGGCCGGAGATGGCAATCCAGCCGGAACGGAAACCCGCCACGCGGTAGGATTTGGACAGGCCGTTGAACGTCAGGCACAGCAGGTCCGGCGCCAGGGATGCGGTGCAGATGTGCACGGCATCGTCGTACAGGATCTTGTCGTAGATCTCGTCGGAGAAAACCACCAGGTTGTGCTGGCGGGCCAGTTCCAGCATGCCCAGCAGGACTTCTTTCGAATACACCGCACCGGTCGGGTTATTCGGGTTGATGATCACCAGGGCCTTGGTGTTCGGCGTGATCTTGGCCTTGATGTCGGCCAGATCCGGCCACCAGTTGGCCTGCTCGTCGCACAGGTAATGCACCGGGTTGCCGCCCGAGAGGCTGACAGCTGCGGTCCACAATGGGTAGTCCGGGGCCGGCACCAGCACTTCGTCGCCATTGTTGAGCAGGGCCTGCATCGACATCACGATCAGCTCGGAAACGCCGTTGCCCAGGTAGATGTCTTCAATGCCGACGCCTTCCACCTGCTTTTGCTGGTAGTACTGCATGACGGCCTTGCGTGCGCTGAACAGCCCTTTGGAGTCGCTGTAGCCCTGGGCTGTAGGCAGGTTGCGGATCACGTCCTGGAGGATTTCGTCCGGCGCTTCGAAACCAAAGGGCGCAGGATTGCCGATGTTCAGCTTGAGGATGCGATGGCCTTCCTCTTCCAGGCGTTTGGCGTGCTTGAGCACTGGGCCGCGAATGTCGTAGCAGACGTTGGCGAGCTTGTTCGATTTGCTGACCTGCATGGCGATGTGTTCCTGAAAATGAACGATCCAGGCGGCATATGAACTACCGTACTGGGAATCCTGCGTATTCACACAGGCCTGGCGCCTTGAAAGGCAGCACCCGTAAATCCGTTTGAATGCGCGTGGTCTGGCTGCCAGACTGGCGTTTGACGAGGCGCAATCATACGTGCCGCCCGATCCGTGGAAAAGGTACAGATCGGGCTTTTTCAGCTGCTGAGGTGTGACGATGGAAAAGTTGGAAAAAACCCTTGAAGAATGGAAGGCCATGCTCGATCCGGAGCAGTACAACGTTTGCCGTCTCAAGGGCACCGAACGTCCGTTTTCCGGCAAATACAATGGCACCAAAACTGATGGTGTCTATCACTGTATCTGTTGCAGCGAGCCGCTTTTTGATTCGAAGACCAAATTTGACTCAGGCTGCGGCTGGCCGAGCTTTTATGCGCCGATCGGTGACAGTGCGATGGTTGAGATTCGTGATGTGAGTCACGGGATGATTCGTACTGAAGTGGTGTGTGCCAAGTGCGATGCGCATTTGGGGCATGTGTTTCCGGATGGGCCGCCGCCGACCGGATTGCGGTATTGCATCAATTCGGTGTGTCTGGAGCTTGTGCCTCGGGAATGACCTGGGTTTACCCGGGTTGGTCGTGTGTATATCCATTTCTGGGGTAATGGCTTCTATTGGTTCCGCCCTTACGGCGGGTCACTTTTGAAAAGCGCAAAAGTAACCAAAACGCTTTTGCCCCACCACTCGGCACCTCGCTTAGGCTCGGTGTGCCCGAACGCAGGCATTGCTCCGCGGGTCGCCGCGATGGGCCATCCCTGGCCCAGCGCGGCTAAACCGGCATCCTTGCCGGTTTCCCCGCTACGCAATGCCTGCGTTCGGCCAGCGTGGTTAACGGGGCGTCCGTGATCAAGAACCGGGCCGTGGCGGCCTTCGGGCCGACCAAGGCATCAAGCCGGCGCGCTGCGCTTCTCTGATGTGCACTGCCTGCGGGCTGGTGTTGTTCCTGTGAGAGCAAAGTTTGCCCGCCTTCGGACTGATGTTGTTCCTGTGGGAGCAAAGCTTGCCTGTCCCCGGGCTGATGTTGCTCCCACAGATATCAATCCCTCCATAAAGTCCACCTTCCACAAATACCACCTCACAGCGCTCATTTCATATCCAGAAAAGGTGCACGATCCAACAAGCGAAGCGCGCCGGCGTGATGCCCTGGTCGGCCCGAAGGCCGCCACGGCGAGCTGTAGATTGCAGGCGCCCCGTTAACCACGCTGGCCGAACGCAGGTGTTGCGTAGCGGGTAAACCGGCAAGGATGCCGGTTTAGCCGCGCTGGGCCAGGGATGGCCCATCGCGGCGACCCGCGGAGCAATGCCGGAGTGAGGGCACACCGAGCCTAGGCGAGGTGCCAAGTGGTGGGGCAAGAGCGTTTTGGTTACTTTTGCGCTTTTCAAAAGTGACCCGCCGTAAGGGCGGAACCACAAGCAGCCCTGACCAAAGAAACGGATCTGCCCCCGCCCCAAAGCCCCCAAAATTAAATTGCACACAACTAAATTGCTAACTATCTTAACCAGGCCCCCCTCATGAACCCCCAGAGCCCAACGATGACCGACCCCCTGCTGACCATCCCCTGCACCNCAAGCAGCCCTGACCAAAGAAACGGATCTGCCCCCGCCCCAAAGCCCCCAAAATTAAATTGCACACAACTAAATTGCTAACTATCTTAACCAGGCCCCCCTCATGAACCCCCAGAGCCCAACGATGACCGACCCCCTGCTGACCATCCCCTGCACCACCATCACCGGCGAACAGAAAACCCTGGCCGACTACGCCGGCAAAGCCGTACTGGTCGTCAACACCGCCAGCAAATGCGGCTTCACCCCACAGTACAAAGGACTCGAAGCGCTCTGGCAGACCTACAAGGATCAGGGCCTGGTAGTCCTGGGTTTCCCCTGCAACCAATTCGGCAAACAGGAACCCGGTAACGAAGGCGCGATCTCCGAATTCTGCGAACTGAATTTCGGCGTCAGCTTCCCGCTGTTCAAAAAAATCGAAGTCAACGGCGCCGGCGCCCATCCACTGTTCGTCCAGCTGAAAAAACGCGCCCCCGGGTTACTGGGTTCCCAAGGCATCAAGTGGAACTTCACCAAATTCCTGATCGGCAAAGACGGTCAACTGGTCAAGCGCTTCGCACCGGCGACCAAACCGCAGGACCTGAGCCGCGAGATTGAAGCCCTGCTCAAATGAATCCGCCGTTCGACTCCCTGCAACTCGACAGCCAGCTGTGCTTCAAGCTGTACGCCGCGTCCCGTGCGGTGATCCGGGCCTACAAACCAATGCTGGACCAGCTCGGGCTGACCTACCCGCAGTACCTGGCGATGCTGGTGCTGTGGGAATGGCAGGAAAAGGCCCCACAGCAGCCAACAGTCAAGGCCCTGGGTGAACGCCTGGCGCTTGATTCCGGGACCCTGACGCCGTTACTCAAACGACTCGAACAGCTGCAACTGGTGCAGCGCCAGCGTTCATCCCGCGATGAACGCGAAGTGCACCTGAGCCTTACAATTGCGGGCCAGGCGCTGCGTGATCGGGTCGCGCCGCTCAAGGCCCGGCTACTGTGCGACAGCGGCGTGGATCTGGATCGGCTGCATGATTTGCGTGAAGGGCTCGATCATTTGCTGGGGCAGATCAAGGCGTTGTCGTAGCCGGCATCCATGAATCCAGCAGGGCCGCCAGCTCTTCGCGGCGGAAGGGTTTGGCCAGGTAATCGCTCATGCCCGCGGCACGGCAGCGTTCGCGTTCCTCGGACATGGCATTGGCGGTCAAGGCCACAATAGGCAATTGTGGCCAGCGTCCGCTGCGACGGATTTGCCGACTGGCTTCATAGCCATCCATCACCGGCATGTTGCAGTCCATCAGCACCAGGTCGAACTCGTCGTGCTCAAGCAGATCCAGGGCCTCGGCACCATGCGCGGCGACGATGACCTCGCAACCGAGCTTGCCCAGCATGCCCTTGGCTACCAGCTGATTGACCGGATTGTCCTCCACCAGCAGTACCCGCCCGCGGCGCTGGGGTGACAGCGTTTGCAGTCGCGCATCGTTGATCGTATTGATCTCAGGTTGCAGTACCCGTCGCAATGTCTGGAACAGTGCGTTTCGCGCCAGCGGCCGCGCCTGCTGTTGCAAAGGGGCGAGGGCGCTGGCCTGTTCGCTGGGCATGAAGCTGCCGTAGGCAGTCACCAGCAGGATCGGCGCAGTGCAGGCGGGGCGCAGGACAAACAGGCATTCGGGGCAATCGGTGATGACCACGTCGGGGTCCAGGCCGATCATCGAATCATCGATCGAGCGCTGTTGATACTCAAGCCCCCACACCGGCAACACGGTCTTGAGCAGCTCTGCCAGGCCGCTGCTGGCTGCCGTGATGGCAATGACCTTCCCCTGCAAGGGCGCAGGCGCCAGGGCGCGGGTGTGGCAGGGCAGCGGCAGGTCGGCACAGAACTGGCTGCCAAACCCGGCTTCCGAACTGATGGACAGTCGTCCTTTCATGGCTTCGCACAGGTTGTAGGTCAAGGCCAGGCCCAGGCCGGTGCCGCCAAATTGTCGGGTAATGCCGGCACCCGCCTGGGTAAACGGCTGGAAAATCTTCACTTGGGCGTCCTGGGGGATACCGATGCCAGTGTCGCAGACTTCGATTCTGACGCCGTCCTTGAAGGTGCCGAGGCGCACATCGACGCGGCCGAAACGAGTGAACTTGAGCGCGTTGGACAGCAGGTTGCTGACGATTTGCCGAACCCGAGTCGGATCACCCAACACCAGTGCCGGAAACTGCGGATCAATCAGACAGGTCAGTTCGACACTGGGCGCGGCGTTCTGGGACAGCAGGTTGGCAGTGTCCTCGACCAGCGCACCGAGGTCGAATGGAATGTGCTCGAGTTCGAGCTGGCCAGCGTCGAATTTCGACAGGTCGAGAATGTCGTTGAGCAGTTCCACCAAGACCTTGCCGGAGTCATGGGCGATGGACAGTTGTTGCTGCTGCTCAGCATTGAGCGGACCGTCCAGGGACAATGCGATCATCCCCAGCAGGCCATTGAGCGGCGTGCGGATTTCGTGGCTCATGTTGGCCAGAAACACCGAGCGCGCCTCTGCCATATCCAGGGCGGTGCTGCGGGCAATTTCCAGTTCCTGGTTGGACTGGCTGAGCCGACTGTTGATCGCCTTGAGCTCCGCAGTCCGGGCGGAGACGATGTTCTCCAGTTGCGCGAGGTAGTCAGTCAGGCGGTTTTCGGCATTGCGCCTTTGCTGGATTTCCGTGGCGATGTTCTCGAATTGCTGGTTGGCGACCTTGACCAGCACGCCGATTTCATCGTTCTGATGCCCCGCCGGGTACTCCAGCCAGGTCGGTTCGACGCTGCGTGGATCGCGGCCACTCAGTTCGCGGATAACGCGCACCAGCGGTTTGGTCAGCATCACATAGAACAGTGCGAGCAGGATGCCAGTCAGCAACAGGCTGCGGGCAAAACCATTGAGCAGCGTCACTTCGGCCCGGCGCAGAAAGCGGCTGCCGAATGCGTAGGTGTCGACGTCCAGGCGCAGGGTGCCGAGGGACTCGGCGGGCAAGTGATCCAGGTACAGGCGGTCTTCAAACTGACGTTCGGCGCCAAACATGA
This sequence comes from Pseudomonas sp. Y24-6, assembly GCF_020295325.1. NCBI lineage: Bacteria > Pseudomonadati > Pseudomonadota > Gammaproteobacteria > Pseudomonadales > Pseudomonadaceae > Pseudomonas > Pseudomonas sp. Y24-6. The sequence continues at coordinate 58,320 of NZ_JACBXG010000015.1, forward strand.
AGTCGCTGATCATCCGGTAATTGCTTTGCTGCCCGGGTCGCTTGACGTTGGCCAGTACCGTGCCGTTGTTGTCGATCAATCGCGCACCGATGATGGCGGGCGAACGCAAGAGGCCCAAGGTCAGCTCCTGGGCGAGTTCTGCATCGATGTTATAGGCGATGCGCGACGCCGGGTTATGGCTGATTTCCAGCAAAGACTGGATTTCCCGGTTGATGGAGGCATCTTCACTGGCATAATCGATGCCAATCTGCAGCAGGCTGAGCAGCGTGCCGAGAATGAAACCCACGAGCACGGTCAGCCGGGCTTGTTTGTAAGACAGCCGGTTGGTGAATTTGATATCCATAGGGTGTTGAACCACTTCCGTTTCCCTTCGCTGCTCAAGCATAGTCGATGATGCATGGATACCGCTGTTGTCGCGAGCCCTCAAACATGGGTTGGGACAGGCACCTGGTCGTTGTGGATTATCGCTGTTGCGCAATCATTAATGTGAATGTGCCCAAGGAGAAGACGTGGATTCCCGATTGAATGCTTTCCTGGAGCGCGCCGATGCCGTTCTGGCCCGTATCGAACCGCTGCTGCCCGCACCCCGGCAGGCCATTGACTGGACCACTTGCCTGGCTGCGCGCTGGCAGCGAGAGGGGCGCAGCGGATTCCTGATGCCCCTGGAAGTCAGCCTCGACATGCGCTTGAGCGACCTGATCGGCGTCGATCGGCAGTTGGAGCAGTTGGGTCGCAACACTCAACAATTCCTCGATGGCATGCCTGCCAACCATGCGCTGCTGTGGGGCTCCCGGGGGACCGGCAAGTCCTCGCTGGTCCGGGCGCTGCTGGCCGAACATGCCCAGGCAGGCTTGCGCCTGATCGAGATCGAGCGCGATCACCTGGCGGACCTGCCACGCGTGGTTGAACAGATCGCCAAGCTGCCCCAGCGGTTCGTGCTGTTTTGCGACGACCTGTCGTTCGAATCCGGCGAGGGCGATTACCGGGTGCTCAAGAGCGTACTCGACGGCTCCCTCGAGCAGGCCCCGGACAACGTATTGCTATACGCCACTTCCAACCGCCGGCACCTGGTGCCGGAAAAAGAAAGTGACAACGAAAACTGGAAACGCGTCGACGGTGAACTGCACCCCAGCGAAGCGGTGGAAGACAAGATCGCACTGTCGGACCGCTTCGGCTTGTGGTTGTCTTTCTATCCGTTCACTCAGGAGCACTTCCTGAACGTGGTCGAACACTGGATCGGGCAACTGGCTGACAAGGCAGGCCTCAAATGGCAGCGTGACGAAGCGCTGGATATCCTCGCCGTGCGCTGGGCCACCGGACGCGGTAACCGCAACGGCCGTTGCGCCTATCAATTTGCCCGTTATTGGGTCGGGTTAAAGCTGTTGGAGCACAAGGCATGATCGATTTACAACAGAGCGGCCAAGGCCTCGAAGGCTACGGCATGTTGCAGGCGCAATTGGAGTCGCTGCTGGCGGACGAGCGCGATTTCATTGCCAACGCAGCGCAATTTTCCGCGTTCCTGTTCAACCAGCTCGATGATTTGAACTGGGCCGGCTTCTATCTCAACCGTAACCAGGAGTTGGTGCTGGGGCCGTTCCAGGGGCAGATCGCCTGCGTGCGCATTCCTTTCGGACGGGGTGTGTGCGGGGCTGCGGCGGCAACTTTACAGACTCAGCGGGTCGAGGATGTTCATGCGTTTGCCGGGCATATCGCCTGCGACAGCGCCTCCAACAGCGAGTTGGTGGTGCCTCTGGTCAAGGACGGTCAGCTGATTGGCGTGCTCGATCTCGACAGTCCGAAACTGGCGAGATTTACCGCGCTGGACCAGGCGGGCATCGAGCAGTTGGCTGCGATTTTCCTGCGCCTGACCGATTGCTGATCACCCCTGCAAGCCTGCCTTGACCAGCAGGCTTGCAGTGTCTACCGCATCAATCTGCTGTGGATCGAGGAATTGCTCGGCGTATTGCCGGTAGATTCCGGCATTGATGAACAATCCGAACAACTCGGGATCGATATGCGCGTCCCGGCACATCGTCGCCATGATGCCCAGTGCTTCGCTCAAGGACTTGGCCTTCTTGTAGGGACGATCGGCGGCGGTCAGCGCTTCAAAGATATCGGCAATGGCCATCATCCGCGCCGGCAGGCTCATTTCTTCTCGCTTCAACTGCTTGGGGTAGCCGGTGCCGTCCATTTTTTCGTGATGGCCGCCGGCGATTTCCGCGACGTTGTCAAGGTGGCCGGGAAAGGGCAGGTGGCTGAGCATCATTATCGTCTGCACCATATGGTGATTGATGATGTAGCGCTCCTCACGAGTCAGCGTGCCACGGGCAATGCTCAGGTTGTACAACTCACCCCGGTTGTACTTGTAGCGGGGCACGTCGAGCTTGAAGCCCCAGGGATTTTCCGCAGGAATAAGCTCACTCTCTGCCCGCTCGAACAGATGCTCGGGTTTGTCCGCCAGCAGGGGTTCATTGACCGGCAGGATCGGCGCCGGGGTGCGCGTCTGACGGCGGTTCTCTTCCCAGGAAACCCCCAGGCGATCGTCCAGGGTACGACTCCAGGTGCGTTGCGCGAGGCTGCGCAGGCGCTGCAGATCCTCTTCAGCCATGGCTTCGCTGCCCAGGTTGCAGCGGGCGATGAAGGCGAAGTCTTCATCCAGCGCCGCAAGGCTGGCCTCTCGCAAGTCAGCCAGCGGCTGCTCGTCTGCGCCCTGAGCCACGCCTTGCCAGTAATCGATCCAGGCGTCGCGCTTGAGCACTTCGAAACGGGTGCGGATTTCGTGGATACGGTCATTCAGGGTTTCAAGCTTGGTGGCTTTATCGACCACGTATTCCGGGGTCGTGACCTTGCCGCAGTCGTGCAGCCAGGCAGCGATGTGCAAGGCTTCCCACTCGTCTTCGGTCGGCTGGTAGCCTTTGAAAGCCGGCGCCTGGCTGGCGGCAGCGGCTTGGGCGAGCATCAGGGTCAGCGCCGGTACCCGCTGGCAGTGGCCGCCGGTATAGGGGCTTTTTGCGTCGATTGCACCGGCCAGCAGTTGAATGAACGAGTCCAGCAATTGTTTCTGTTTGGTTTGCAGGCGCTGGCTTTCGATGCTCACCGCCGCCGCTCCGGAAACCGCCTGCAGAAAGGCGATGCGATCCGGGCGCAGTTTTTCCAGGTCGCTCGGGTGGCCGCTGTCGGCCAGCAGCAGTACCAGCAGGCCCACCGTCTCGTTATGCCGGTTGCGCAGGCGAATGCCGATCAGGTGGACCCGCGGGCACTCCAACGCCAGCAGCACCTTGCGCCAATCCCCGGCCTCTTCGAACCCCAGACTGGTCACCATGGTGTCGACTTCCACCAGTTGCCCAAGCCAGGCAGGACTCTGCGCAGACTTCGGCTCGTGCGCCTGAACGTCGAATGCGGGCAAATCCTGGGACGCGCCGTCGATCACCAGGCCGAGGGGAACGAAGCGGTCACCGTCATTTTCCCGTAAGTAGATCAGGCCGGCCTGGGCCTGGCCGATATTTACCGTTTCAAACAGTACGCGCTCCAGCAGCGGGCCAAAGCGGGTCTCGGCGCTGAGGCTGTCGGTGATCTGGAAGAAACTGGCCAAGGTGTCTTTCATGCGCGCCATCGACACGCCCAACTGGTCCACTTCAAGTACCGGTGAACGCCTGATGGGTGGGGAGTTGAAGTCGAAACTGCGAATAGCGTCAGCTTCCTGAACCAGCGCGCGCAGGGGCCGGACCAGTATTCGGGAGGTCAGCCATCCCAGCGGCAGGCACAACAGCAACGTCGCCAAGGTCACCAGCGCACCTTGCCAGCGCAGGCGGTACGCATCGACGAGCAGTTCATCCTCGGGAACGAGCAAAGCCAGGTGCAATCCCTGGGGACCACCTTCCTGGATGCTGCTTTGGGCCACAATCCAGCGTCGACCACCGGCCTCCAGCCGATTGCCCGCCGCCTGGTTGTTCAGCAGCGCGCCGAGTCCCGGGCTTAAATCGGCCGCCTTGATCAAGCGGGCGCTCTGGTCGTCAACAATGAGCCTGCTACTGTCGGGATAGGCAATGGCATTGCCCTGGGCGTCGAACAGCACGATTTCGGTTGCCGGGGTCACGACGTGTTTGGCCAGGGTGGCTGATAGTTCGGCCAACGTCAGATCGGCGCCCATGACTGCCTGTTCGCCACTGCGTCGGGCCAGTGTGGTGCCCACATTGTGGGTGGAGAAGAACACGTAAGGCTCTGTGGTGATCTGTTCCTGCTCGCTGCGAGCGCTGGAAAACCAGGCGCGAGTCCGCGGATCGTAGTCTTCGTCGGGGTGGTCGAGACGGCCAAGGAGCATCAGGTCGCGGTCAAAAAACAGTGATTGGGACCTGACCTGGCCATCGCTGCGGTCGCGCTCGATGCTCCAGACCTGGAATGCGGCGGCATCCGGCGCCTGGGTGCGCGCTTTCAGGTCCGAGGTGCGCAAGGGCCGCACCATGAAGAAATCACCGTTGCCATAACCCAGATACAGCGATGCCAGGTCTGGATTGTCCGTAAGCGCCTGGCTCAAAGGCTTGAGCAAAGCCAGCCGCTGCTCGAGGTCTGTGGCCTGGGTGGCCGGGTAGTCCGCCAGCAGGCTCAACAGATGACGAATGGGTTGGTAGGTGGCGTGCAGGTCAAGCCGCACGTCCTGCTCGATTTGTTCGAAGAGCTTTTCACTGCTCGACAATATGATCTGGGTGGTCTGTCGATAGTTGAAGATCCCCAGCACTACGCCGGTCAGCAGCAACAGCAAGGTGAACATGACGCTGATATGGATATGCAACGGCAAACGCCGCGGATCCGGGCGCAGTGGGCTGGGCATTGCAGTGTTCTCCATGGGATTTAACTCACTGCTTAGCGCCCAAGCATAGTTAAGGCTCCCCCGTTGTGCTGCGCTCGTGCTCGCATATTTGCTGCAAAAGAGCCAGTTCCAGTTGCACCATGTCGCGTGCCATCGCCTGGGTGCAGTCGGATAGGGCCTGCGCGTCCAACCCACCCTGGCAGGCTGCCTCCAGTGATTCGCAACTGTCGATGAGGCTCGAGGCCTGGATGATCCGCGCTGCGCCCTTGATTTTGTGGGCAATATCCAAAAATGCCTGTGGCTCAGCGGTGCTGGGCACCGCCAATAACTCCTGGCGGTCCAGACGATTGCTTTTGAGCAGTTCGTTGAGTAATCGCAGGTCCAGCGCCGGGTTTCCTCCCGTCAGTTGCTGCAGCCCCGCAAGGTTGAATGCCGGGGACTGCGCCTCGGGATTGAGGCTTTCAATCCAGTGGCTCAATGCGTTCAGGGTGAGCGGCTTGAACAGGCAGTCATCCATGCCGGCTTCTTTGCAGCGGGCGATCTCTTCCGGCTGGGCATTGGCAGTGAAACCCAAAACGACAGTGGGCGGGCGCTGCAGGCGTTGCTCCTCGCCGCGAATGGCGCCAACCAGTTCATACCCGTTCATGACCGGCATGTTGCAGTCGGCGATTACCAGGTCGAACGCCTCGGTCTGCCAAAGTCTGAACGCCGCCGCGCCATCCTCCGCAACCCGGGACACATGACCAAGAAACTCCAGTTGCTGGCACATGAGCAGCCGGTTGGCAGGGTGGTCATCGACCACCAGGACTTTCAGCACTGTCCTGGGCGGCTGGGGTGCCTGTTCAATGGTCAATGCCGCCTGTTGCTGCGCCAGAGCTGGCAGGTGCAGTGAGACCTGCACTTGAGTTCCGATACCTGGGTGACTGCTCAGTTGCAGGCTGCCGCCCATCAACTTGCACAGGCTGCGACTGATCATCAGCCCCAGGCCTGCTCCGCCACGGCCCGCTTTGGCACCGTTGTCTGCCTGGACGAAAGGGGCGAACAGCCGACTCTGATCGTCTTCACTGATACCGATGCCGCTGTCCTCAACGCTCAGATGCATCTGCACTGCGTCCGGCCCGGTGGGGCTCAGGTCGACGGCGATCCGGACATGGCCCTGGGGGGTGAACTTGATGGCGTTACTGATCAGGTTGGACAGCACCTGCTTGAACCGCACAGGGTCCAGCAGCACGTCAATGGCGGGGTCGTCGCATTGAAACTCCAGCAGTAGCTCGAGTTTTTTCTGCCGCGCGAGGCCCTCGAAGATATTGACCACCGACGCGACGACTTCACGGAGATTGACCCGTTCCGGGTTCAATTCCAGGCGGCCGGATTCGACCCGCGCAATGTCCAGAATGTCACCGATGAGCTCCAGCAGGTCCCGCGCCGAGTTATAGGCAACGTCGATCGCGGGCCGATCCGGGTGATTCTGCTCGATTCGTTTGAGCGTCAACTCGAGCATGCCAATGACGGCGTTCATCGGGGTGCGGATTTCATGGCTCATGGTCGCCAGGAAATTGCTTTTGGCCCGGTTGGCTTCATCGGCGCGTTCCTTGGCACGCCGCAGTTCTTCGAACAATTGGCGCCGGTCACTGATGTCGATCCAGCCGCCGATGATGCCCTGGACCATGCCGCGCGAATCACGATAGGGCAGTACCCAGTGATAAATGGTCAGCCTGCGTCCGCCGATGTGCAAATCCCGGTCGAGCACCAGCGGGATGCCTTCTGCCACTACGCGCTGATAGTCGGCCTGATATTCCCGGGCCTCGAATGCGTTGCTCATGTTGCCCGGCATCACGCTTTTACCGATGACGTCCTCGCGTTTGGCGTTGAATGTTTCGAGATAGCTGTCGTTACAGCTTTGCAGCAACCCCTGGCGGTCGCGGACATACATGGGATGCGGCGTGCCATTGACCAGCGATCGCATGAATTCGTATTGATCACTCAGCGCACGCTCTGCGGCCTGGCGCTGTTTGATCTCCCGGCGCAGGTAAGCGTTCCAGGTGAATGAAATCAGCAGCAGGATGCCGGCAGTGATAACGATCTGGTAAAAAATGCGGCGGTAGTCCTGCCATGAGTCCTGCGCTGAAGCCGAGTAGCCGCGCCAGCGACTGTTGATTACCCCCAGTTCGTCCGGTGCGATGCTCAGCAACGCCTTGTCGAGAATCGAGTTCAGTTCCCTGGAGTCCCGGGCGGTCGCCAGAGAAAACGCGGCCTGCTGAGTGCCGATTGTGGTGCCGATCTGCAGATCGCGGCCGAAAATCCGCGCGGACATGAAATAGTTGGCGATGACCAGTGAGTTGACCGCAGCGTCGGCGCGCCCATCGGACAGCATTTCCACGGCGCTGAAGGTATCGGGTGTTTCGATCAGTTTGATTTGCGGGAATTCGCGACGCAGATAATCCACCATCGGATTGCCCTGTGCGATGGTCAGGCGCTTGCCCTGCATCTGTTCGAGATTGGTCGGGCTACCGGCCAGTTTTCGCGTGAGCAAGACAAACGAGTTCTGCAGGTAGGGCCGTGTGAAATTAAGGGTAGATTCACGTTGGGTACTGGGGAGCAGGGCGGTGATCATGTCAGCCTGCTTGTCAGCGACGCGTTCGATCATCTCGCCATCATTGCGGCTGCGCTGAATATCGAAGCGCAAGCCGGTGCGCAGCCTGATCAATTCCAGCAGGTCGGCCGTGACGCCACGAAAGTTGCCGTCGCGGTCGAAAAACGTCAGCGGTGCATAGGCTTCGTTCACAATTACGCGAACCACCGGATGGGCTGCCATCCAGCGCTTTTCGCGATCGGTGAACTGCAGGTTGTGATCGCTGATCAGGATGTCACCGCCGGCGCCCCAGCGTTTGCCGATGTTGTCTTTTTCACTGGTTGGGAGGGCGGCCAGCATCGAATTGATGATGCCCAGCAATTGCGGGTTGTCTTTATGCACCGCAAAACTGAAGCCATGCGCTTCATGTTTGCCGAAGCTCGCCATGCGGATGTTGTTCAGGTAGCCCTTGTTTATCATGTAGTGGGTTGAAATCGTGTCGCCGAGAAAAACATCGGCCTGATCGAAGGCCACTGCATTGATCGCATTCTGGTAGGAGGGGTAGGGCGTGATAACCGCGTTGGGGTATAGCCTCTTTACTTCCCCCAGCGGCAGATAGTGATAGACCATGCTCATTCGCAAACCCCTCAGCCCATCGGTCAGGGATCGGGTTTCTTCCTCGCGCGTGACCAGCACCGGTTGATCAACGGCATAGGGGGCGGACAGCAGGATGTCCGGATGTTCGGCTTCGAAGCCGTTGGACGTACCCAGCAAATCGACTTCGCCATTCTCCAGCGCCTCGATGGCGTCGTCCCGGGTGGAGAACCGCCTGACCTTGATCGGTAAACCGGTGGTCGCGCCGAGAAGACCTGCATAGTCGGCGGTCAGCCCTTCGTAATCCTGGCTGCTGTCGATGGTCATGTCGAAGGGCGGATAATCGGGGGCTGAGGTGCCCAGGACCAGCTCAGACCTGTTCAGTATCCAGAGTCGTTGCGGTCGATCCAATGGCACCTCATGTTGTGCGGCCGTGGCCCGACTGAGCAAGGAGTAGCTTTGACTTTCGATCGGCGCGGCCTGTACCGAACTGCTCTGGAAAAGAGCTACGGTCATCAGCATCAGGTATTCCTTGGCGCGACTGGGCATGATGTTTCTCACACGAGTGCGTTGCGTTTTGCCAGTTCAATGAGTTCGACCAGCGATCTGGCCTTCAGCTTTTGCATGAGTCTTTTTTTATAAGTGCTGACGGTCTTGTTGCTCAGGAGCATGGCCTTGGCAATTTCCTTGTTACTGCGGCCCTGGGAAAAAAGTTGTAGCACCATCAGTTCTCGATCATTGACTGATTTGAACAGTTCGATCTCGGCGTGGCGAATGTGGTCGCCACGAATGGGATCGAGCGCCGCACTTGGAAAGTAGTGGTATCCTGATAATACAGCCTTGATGGCGCTGACCAGTTCACTCAGGCCTTCCTGCTTGCACACATATCCGGACGCGCCCGACTGCATGCAACGTATGCCAAACAGTGTCGGGCATTGCGCCGTCAATACCAAAGTCTTGATGCGGGGATTCATGGCATTGAGTCGGGTGAGAATTTCCAGCCCGTCTAGTTTGGGAATGCTGATGTCGAGAATCACCAGGTCAGGCATGCATTCACGAATCATCTGCATCGCGTCTACGCCGTTATCCGTTTCACCGACGACTTTGAATTTTTCATGCTCCAGCAACATTCTTACGGCAAGGCGGATAACTGGGTGGTCGTCGACGATAAAAACGGAGTTCATAATCAAATCCCATGCGAATGTAGATAAAGCGCGCACCTTAGCTCAGAAGGTTCCGCTATCGCATGAACAGGCCTACCTCTATCCTTAATATCAGATGATTCCTACAGCAGAGCAGGAAAAGTACTACGTTCTAATTAGTGATTGTATTGGATATTTAAAAGTTTCAAGGTTTCAAGCGGGTGCTGATAAGTTTAAAAAAACAAGCTCCAGAGCGATTTACTGAGTTTAAGTTTGCGAGATTTTGGCGTTAATTACTTGGCTGAAGTCAATAGCGTTATAAGTTCCAGATGTTTCAGAGGCTTTATCAGAAAACCTGACAGCGGTAATCCCAGTCTGATCGCCGACTGTGCAAGTTCTTCCAGTTCTACTGATGTCAGGCTACTGAGCAGTATCGCGCGCTTGATCATTCCCATGTGCGTTGCCGCTTCGATCAGTTGCAAGCCGCGCAAGTCGGGCAAACATTGATCACACAACAGGACGTCGTAGGGTGTAGGCGTCTCGCGCATCCTATGCAGGGCGACCTCGGCACTGTCGGCCGTGGTGATGTGTTCGAAACCGTAGCTTTGGAGCAGGATTTGAGTTGCTCGAAGTTGGAAGTCGTGATCTTCAACCAGAAGGATGCGCAAGTCTGCTTCTTTCATCGGGATACTCACACTGAGCCGTCGAGCTGACGGAGGGTGATTATTTCGCGACAGGTGGGAGCAATCGATCAGCCGGCGCGACATGCGCTGTAGGACGATTCGTCAGGCCTTGAGTGTTTCAGGGCTACTGAGGGCTGATCGGCCACACGCAGGGCGTAATGGGCGATCAGCAGGTGTCGGTCAGTGACTGGAACGACCGGTCATTTCAAGGGCCATTTCGCTGGCGTAGCTGTCGGTCATGCCGGCGATGAAGTCGATCATGCGCAAGAATGACGTATGCAACGGGCCGCGAGGGTCGGGTGCATTGTTGCCAAGCAAATCCAGGATGCGCCGGCTCTTGAAGGACGGCGTTCGACCGTCGTGCTGTTCCAGCGCCGCACCGCAGAAGGCATTCAGCAGGATCTCCAGGGTCGTGTAGGCCCCGATCTCATGCAGGGTCTTGCGTTTGTCCTGGAAGATCTTTTTACGCGCCATGTCCTTGGCATTCAGCACGCAGCGTTTTGCCGGACCGTGCATGTGCTCCACCAGATCGCCGGGCAGCATGCCGGCCAGAAGTGCGTCCTGCTGCTCGACAAACGCCCGCGCGGCGGCGTTGGTCAAGTGTTCGATGGCTTTGCCGCGCAGGATCGCCAATTTGCGCCGCCGCGAATCCGACGGGCCTAGCTGGCGATAGGTTTCAGGCAGATCGTCACCCACCAGGTCCAGCAACAGCGCCTCGACTTCCGCGTACTCGAGCAGCTCCATTTCCAGGCCGTCTTCCAGATCGATCAGCGCGTAGCAGATGTCATCGGCAGCCTCCATCAGGTAGACCAGCGGATGGCGCGCCCAGCGCTGATCTTCAAGTTGCGGCAGGCCGAGTTTGTGGGCGATCTGTTCCAGTAACGGCAGCTCGCTCTGGTAGCAGCCGAACTTGTGCTTCTTGTAGCCCAGGGAGTCGGCATGTTTTGCCGTCCATGGGTACTTGAGGTAAGTCCCCAGAGTGGCATAGGTCAAACGGGTGCCGCCATCGAACTGGTGGTATTCAAGTTGCGTCAGCACCCGGAAGCCTTGGGCGTTACCTTCGAAATTGAGAAAATCATTGCGCTCGACCTCGCTCATCGCATCCAGCCAGCCGCGCCCGGCGGCCTGCTGAAACCAATGGCGGATGGCGTCTTCGCCGGAATGGCCGAACGGCGGATTACCAATATCGTGCGCCAGGCAAGCCGATTGCACCACCATGCCCAGGTCGCTGGGCTCACACCAGTCGGGCAGGGCGTTGCGGATGGTCTCGCCAACGCGCATGCCCAGGGACCGCCCGACGCAACTGACTTCCAGCGAGTGCGTCAGGCGAGTGTGGATGTGGTCGTTGCTGGTGACCGGGTGAACCTGGGTCTTGCGCCCCAGGCGACGGAACGCTCCGGAGAAGATGATGCGGTCGTGGTCCTTGTGAAAGGGGCTGCGTCCGAGCTCTTCCGGACTGTGCAGGGGCTTTCCGAGGCGTTCGCGAGTGAGCAGGGTTTGCCAATCCAAGGCTGATTCTCTCCGTCAGGTGACTGATGGCCTAAGCTTCCGGGTTCAGGTCGGGACGTGCAAGCGGAACTAAAGGCCGGCGGCGTCGATGTCGATGAGCAACAGCCTTTCTCCATGGGCGAAAAACTGTCCGGCGGTCAGGCAATACTGGTTGGTGGTGGCATCTCGGTAAGTACTGGAGAGCGTCAGGCGGCGCTCGTCCCAGCCTTCGGCCAGCAGGTGATAGAAATATGGGCGCCATGACCAGTTATGGCCCAGATAGCGATTGTCGGCTTTCCAGCCATTCTGGCTCCATTCCAGGTTCGGCGTCAGTTGTGTGCCGTGTCGATCACATTGGTAAAACCGCAGCAACCAGGGGAAGGCATCGAGCCGGGGCAGGGCGCTGAGCGGCGCGCTAGCCTGGGCCCAGTCCTGCAGAATGCCCATCAGTTCGCTCAGTTGCTGGCGCATGACCATCAGGCGGCCACGCTCAAGCAGTTTTTGCTGGACGTAGCGGTGGCGCAGCTGGGCGAAATGGTCGACGAACGCATCGGTGTGGAAGAAGTCTTCCTCGGCCCGGGCGAACAGAAAGCCCTGGACGTAGCGCGAACCGCACTCCAGGGCAAAATTGAGCTGGGCATCGGTTTCCACCCCTTCGGCGATGATCCAGCAACCGGTCTTTTCGGCCATTTGCGCCAGGGCCTTGACCACGTCGCTGCTCGGCCCACCCAACGCTGCAGCCTGAAACAGGCGCATGTCGAGTTTGAGAATATCCGGTTGCAGGGCCAGTACCCGATCGAGCTGGGAATACCCGGCACCAAAATCATCAATGGCAATCCTGGCACCTGCCCGGCGATATCGCGCGACCACGTCGGCCAGGCGCTGGATGTCGCCACCGACCTCGGTGATTTCGTAGACGATGCGTTGCGGGTCGACGTCATGCCTGGTCATCTGCTTGAGGCTTGGCAGGTCCTGCTCTGGACGCAGGCGATTGACCCATCGTGGTGACATGTTCAGGCTCAGGAACCAGTCTGCGGGGGCTGCATGCAGGCGGCTCAAGGCGTGGTCGCGGATCTGCCGGTCGAGGCGACGCAAGGCGGCCGCAGGGATTCTGGGATCGGCAAACAATGGGCCGACCGACGTCAACTGGCCGTCCGCCTGACGCAGTCTTCCCAAGGCCTCGACGCCTGCGATGCGACCGGTGGCGGTATCAATGAACGGTTGGAAACAGGCGAGCGGTTGCCCGTCGATCACGAGGCCTCCTTGCTAAATTCTTGTTCTGGGATTATCCGGGTACCTGTCAGGCACGCAGCAGTAGGCACGCGGGGTTGAACCTCTTGTCCAAGAGATCCAACCCCGCATGATGTTGCAAGAATACAGCCAGCTTGCTTAGTGTTTGCGCGATGAGCCCTGCATGACCAGTTTGATCAACGGGCCCAGGGTCGTAGTCAGGCGAATCAGCCGGGTAACGCCACCGGCGCCGCCGCTCTTGGCGCCTTTGCCGGTCAGGAAGCCCAGCAGTGTCACTGCGGCGACGCCCCAGAGCGGCGCATGCTTGATGCCAAACCCGCCTTGAATGCTTTGCGTCATCCCGCGCACGCGGTGCAAAGGCTGCAGCAATTGCGCGGATTCGTGGCGAATTTCCTGGCGATGCATTTCCATGCGCAGGCGGATCAGCGCCTTGCGCATTTCAGTGCGTGAGGTGTTGTGCGGCAGTTCGGGCAGACTCATGGCAACAGGCGCTCCCGGTCATTGGCCAGTTCTTCCAGCGTACCGTGGAATGGCGAGGACTCATCGAAAATCGCTGCCTTCAGGCGCACTGCGCAGAAGATTGCCGCCAGCGTGTAGAACACACAGAGGCCGATGATGGCTGCCAGGCGGTAGGTATCCCAGAACAGGATCATGACCAGGGTCGACAGGCCCACCAGCAACAGCAGGGCAAACACCAGCGCCAGGCCCGCAAACAACAACAGGCTTACGGTGCGGGCTTTCTGTTCCTGCAACTCGATGCCGAAGAGCTCGACATGACTGTGCAGCAACCCGAGAAAAGCGGCACCCAAGCGCCGCGGTGAGGAGCTTTGGCCCGTCGCGGACGAGCTGGATTCGCCGATCGCCATATCAGCGCCGGGTGGCCAGAAGGCCGATCAGGAAACCCACGCCGGCGGCAATCCCGACCGATTGCCACGGGTTGGCCTGGACGTAATCTTCGGTCGCAGTGACCGCAGCCTGACCGCGCTCGCGCAGGGAGTCTTCGGTCAGTTTGAGGGTTTCCCGGGCGCGCAGGAGGCTGTCGTGAATCTGGTCGCGCAATTCATCAGCCTGATCACCAGCGATGGTTTTGGTGTGTTCCAGCAACCGTTCAGTGTCGCTGACCAATGTTTGAAAATCATTCATCAGTATTTCTTGAGCAGTCTTTGCCTTGATGCTGGCCATTGGTGATCTCCGTAAGTGGCGTCTGTTGCGTTCGAGTATGAGCGGTAAGTGAAGGTTCAGTCCAAATGACTGGTACAGCTTTTGCTTTGCCATGGTGCGCCAGCCCGCGCCGTTGCGCTGTTGCTGGGCATGGTTTGAGCAAAACCATAACTCAAATAATTGAAACCCGCGCATAGGTCATGACCTTGCGCACCAAAACGGCTCCCCAGGCTTCTCTTGAGAACCTTGTCGAGGCGCAACTTGGTGCATAAATCTTCTGCGCGAACTGCTTTGGTGCTTTTTTAGCCTTAAGGTCTGCCGATCCCATGGAAAATCTGCAAAGCGCTGTCAACACTCTGGTTCACAGCTCCAATACGTTGTTCATTCTGATCGGCGCCGTCATGGTGTTGGCCATGCATGCCGGTTTCGCCTTTCTTGAGGTCGGCACGGTTCGCCAGAAAAATCAGGTCAACGCGCTGTCGAAAATCCTCAGTGACTTCGCCATTTCGACCCTTGCCTATTTCTTTATAGGCTACTGGATTTCCTATGGGGTCACCTTCATGCAACCGGCGGCGATACTGAACGCCGATCATGGTTATGGACTGGTGAAGTTTTTTTTCCTGCTGACCTTCGCCGCTGCAATCCCGGCCATCATCTCCGGGGGCATCGCCGAGCGCGCAAGGTTTGTACCACAGCTGTGCGCGACAGCCTTGATCGTGGCGTTCATCTACCCGTTTTTCGAAGGCATGATGTGGAATGGCAACTACGGCCTGCAAGCCTGGCTGCTGGCGCGTTTTGGCGCCAGCTTCCATGACTTTGCCGGGTCGGTGGTAGTCCATGCCATGGGCGGCTGGCTGGCGCTGGCGGCCGTGTTGCTGCTGGGACCACGACAGGGCCGATATCGCGACGGCCGGCTGGTTGCGTTCGCGCCGTCGAGTATTCCGTTCCTGGCGTTGGGGTCGTGGATTCTGATCGTTGGCTGGTTCGGGTTCAACGTCATGAGCGCGCAGACCCTGGGTAACGTCAGCGGACTGGTGGCAGTGAACTCGCTGATGGCCATGGTGGGCGGTACTGTGGCGGCACTGATCGTCGGGCGCAACGACCCCGGCTTTCTGCATAACGGGCCGTTGGCCGGACTGGTTGCGATCTGCGCCGGTTCCGATTTGATGCACCCGGTGGGCGCTCTCGTTACCGGTGCGATTGCCGGGGCGCTGTTTGTCTGGTGTTTTACTGCCGCGCAAGTCAAATGGCGCATAGACGATGTGCTGGGCGTGTGGCCGCTGCATGGCCTGTGCGGGGTTTGGGGGGGGATCGCCTGCGGGATATTCGGCCAGGTCGCACTGGGCGGCTTGGGCGGCGTCAGCCTGATCAGCCAGTTGATCGGTACGGCGCTGGGCGTAATCGTGGCGCTGCTCGGCGGCCTGGCGATTTATGGCGGCATCAAGGCGCTGCATGGCCTGCGCCTGAGCCAGGAAGATGAGTATCACGGTGCGGACCTGGCGATCCACAAGATCGGCGCGGTCAGCCAGGACTGATTCAACGTTCATCGTCGTCCGAACCTGGATAGAAGTCGTGCAACAGGCGATAGCGATCGATGCGGACCTGGTCTACGCGGTCCTTAACCTGTTGTGCGGGCAGGCCGAGCATGATCAGCGCGTGGGAGGCGAGCATCAGGCTCGATTCCAGCAGCTCCGGCACGACCTCGCTGGCCCCTGCTGCATTCAATTCGGCGAGCTGGCTGTCATCGCGAGTGCGCACCAGGATCGGCACGCTCGAGTTGTGCGCGCGCGCCTGCTTGAGGATGAGCATGGCAATGTCGGCCCGGTCCACGGCAATCACCAGCAGCCGCGCGCGGTCCAGTCCCACTGCGAGCAGCAGTTCGCCGCGGCGGGAGTCGCCGTAGTGCACGCACTGTTCGCTGACAGCGGCCTCCTGTACTCGTACCGGGTCGTTGTCCAGCGCAATGTAGGCTTGATGTTCATGGCGCAGGAAGCGGCCGATGGACTGGCCAACCCGGCCGTATCCGCAGATGACTACGTGACCGTCCAGGCCGGCATTGAGTGCGCTGATTTGTTCCAGCTGCGCTTCTTCATTGGGTTTGCGATGCAAGCGCGCGGCTATACGCGGCGCCGCGCGCAGGAGCAAGGGCGTCACCAGCATCGAGCAAAAGGTGGCGGCAAGCAGCAGTGCGGCGAAGTCGCCCGGAAGCATTTTGCTCGTTTGCATTTGCGCCATCAGCGCAAAGCAGAACTCCCCGCCCTGGGCCAGCGCGAGGCCGCTACGCCAGGCGGTTTCGGTGTCACTGCCACGCCATTTGACCAGCAGCGCGACAACGCTGCCCTTGATCAGCAGCAACGCCAGCGTCAACCCCAGGATCAGCAGGCCATGGCTGGCAAATAGCTGCAAGTCGATCAACATGCCGATGCTGACGAAAAACAATCCAAGGAGAATGTCGCGGAAGGGGCGGATGTCAGCCTCGATCTGATGGCGGTAGTGGCTCTCGCCCAGCAACATGCCGGCGAGAAACGCCCCCAGTGCAGGCGACAGGCCGAGCAGGTGGGTCAGCCATGCGGTGAGCAGGACAATCACCAGCGCCAGCAGCACAAACAGCTCTGCGGAGCGAGCCGCCGCCACCTCATGGAATAACCGCGGCAAAAGCCAGCGGCTGGCCATCAGCAAGCCGACAAACAACACCAGGGTTTTGCCCAGCGTCATGGGCAGCGCCCAGTACCAGGGTTGCTCGCTACTGCCTGCAAACACGGGCACCAGGGTCAGCAGCAGAACGGCGACCACGTCCTGGAACAACAGCACGGCGATGGCGTTCTGGCCGTGGCTGCTGAATATTTCACCAAGGCTGCCAAGCTCCTTGCTGACAATGGCGGTCGATGACAGGGCCAGTCCCGCACCCAGTAACAGCGCAGGTATACCCGGCATGCCGAACAGCATCAGCAGGCTCCCCAGCAATACCGCACATATCAGCACTTGCAGGCTGCCAAGGCCGAACACCACCTGTCGCAGTGCCAGCATTTTCGACAGGGAAAATTCCAGCCCCAGGGAAAATAGCAGGAACACCACGCCCAGCTCGGCGAGATCCGGCAGCTCTTCGCTTTCATTGACCCAATTGAACGCAGTGGGGCCGATCATCAGCCCCACGCACAGGTAGCCCAGGACCGGTGGCAAGCGCAGTCGCTGGAACAGCGCAATCACCACCAGGGAGGAGGCTAGGATGATCAGCAGATTGGCGAACACGAACTCTCCGAATTTGAAGTTGGCTAATGAAGCGTAGAGGCAAAAAAAGACCGAGCATCACTCATATGGCATTTGCCGGGAATGATTTGAGTCAGGGGATTGCCAGATCCTCGAACCGCCATTGCCCAGGCGCTGCAGGCTTCGTCTCGACTGACTTGGATCGTGGGCCTAGAATGAACCCCTACTTTGCCTGGGCCCCTCGCCATGCCTCCTGAATGTCAGCTGTTCGGCACCCTTGGTTGCCATCTGTGTGAACTTGCCGAAGAAGAGTTGATGCCCCTGGTCGAGCACGGTTTGCTGGTCGAGCTAATCGACATTGCCGAGAACGAAGACTGGGTCGAGGACTACGGGTTGCGAATTCCGGTGCTGCGCCGCGTGGATACGGGAGCGGAGCTGGACTGGCCATTCGATGCCGAGCAGATAGTGGCTTTTTTGCGTTGAACAGCGCTCCACTTATCGCTCTGCCCGATTGATCCGTTGGCGAAAGCTCGCTGATTCGGTTACTGTATGTGTATACAGTTATTCGGATGGCCTGTCTTGCGGGCGATCCTGCGAGTCAGAGGATGAGTCATGGTCAATGTCGAACAGTTGAAGAACAGCGTGAACCGCATGTCGGCGGACGTGGTGCGAGAGGCCGTTCTCGAACTGCGCCTGGACGGCCTGGTGACCGAAGGGAAGACCCCCTTCAACAAGCTGCATTTCAACACCTGTTTCGCCGAAATCGAAGCCTTGTTCCAGCGCGCAGGGTATCACCGGCAGCTGGATGTGGTCGGTTACCAGGGCTTGCTGTACGCATTGTATGACCCTGGCCGCTGGGAGGCGGTCGACGTGTTGCGCTGGCTCAAGGAGTTCACCGAGGCCGCCGCGCGCGACCGGATACCGGCGTGAGTAATCTCTTCTAGGATCGTTCTGGCCGCTGCAGGATAATGCTGACCTGCATTAGGGGTCAGAGCGTTCTTATGTCCACTTCATCGTTTTCTGCTGCGCGCACTCAAGCCAGTACTCTGTATCTGCCCCCGGGTGCGTGGCAGACCGTGCTCGACTGCCTATGCGAGCACTTCAGTGCCATCGGCCGCGAGCAATGGCTCGACCGCATCGCCCGCGGTCGTGTCCTGGATGGCTTTGGGCAACCTATCCCCCTCGACCTGCCGTACAAGGAAGGTTTGCGCATTCATTATTTCCGGGAAGTCGCGGATGAAAAACCGATTCCGGTGGTCGAGTCGATCCTGTACGCAGATGAGCATCTGGTGGTGGCGGACAAGCCGCACTTTTTGCCAGTAACGCCTGCCGGTGAATACGTCGAGCAAACCCTGCTACGCAGGTTGATCCATCGCCTGGATAATCCGCATCTGGTGCCCCTGCATCGCATTGATCGCCACACAGCGGGCCTCGTGCTGTTTTCAGCCCATCCTGACAGCCGCTCGGCCTACCAGTCCCTGTTCCCGACCCGGCAGATCGAAAAACGCTACGAAGCTATTGCTCCTGCGTTGCCCGGGCTGTGTTTCCCGCGGGTGCACAAAAGTAGGCTGGTGGAGGGCGAACCTTTTTTCCGCATGCAGGAAGGTCCCGGCGCGACCAATACCGAGACAGCGGTGGACGTTAAGGAAAAGAACGGCGACTTCTGGCGTTATGCGCTGTACCCGGTCACGGGCAAGAAACATCAGCTGCGCGTGCACATGGCCGCCCTGGGCGCGGGCATCTGTAATGATCCGTTCTATCCCCAGGTGCTCAAGGACGTCGTCGATGACTATGCCAACCCCTTGAAGCTGCTGGCCCAGGGCTTGCGCTTCGTCGACCCGATCACCGGGCAGGAGCGTTGTTTTGAAAGCTCGCTGTTTCTGGACTGGTGATGACGGTATTGCAGGCATGAAAAAGCCCGCCGAAGCGGGCTTTTCTGTATCGGGCTATGCCGTAAAGATTACAGCTCTTTAACGGTACGAACCTGATCCTTGTTGATGCGGGTTTCTTTACCGTCGAGTTGCTGGAACTCGTAGAAACCGGAATCTTCATCATACTGTGGCGCGTCGACAGCCTGGATTTCGCGACCGTCATTCAAGGTGATCACGGTAGGCGAAGAGCAACCGGCAAGGGTCGCAAGGCCCAGTGCGAGCATGAAAGTGGCGAGGGTCCGTTGAGTCATGAGTGTGTCTCCGATATGAATTCTTTGGTTACTGAGCTTGTAGACGTGTACAACGCGCGCAAGTTCCTTGGCTAGTGTCAGTCTGACACAGTGCCGTGGCTGCTTAACAGCTCCGGAGTATTCAGGTTGGCCAGCCGCGGGTCGTTTTCGGGGCATTGCAGGGCGATCGCACCCAGTTTGCGCATGATCCGGCCGGGACTGCGTTCCCCCTCACTCCAAGCCTCGTCGAATGCCTGGCAGAGTTCCACGGGGATGATGCATAACAGCGGTTCCCAATGCTCGCCATGGCGCAGCATCAATGGTTTGTCCGGATGCCGGCTGGCGGTTTCGCGCATGGCCTGCAGCAGCGCGGCGTCAATGCGCGGCACATCACAGGGCAAGACCATCATGAAACGGTGCCGTGCGGCCTGCAGGCCTGCTCGAATCCCCGCCAGGGGCCCCGGGAAATCCCCTTCAACGTCATGCACCATGCGGTCGGCATAGGGTGCGTATTTGTCCAGATTGCGATTGCAGGAAATAATCAGGTCATCGCTCAGTGGCCGGGTCTTGCGGTGCAGATGCGCAATCAGCGGCTCGCCGTGCCAGTCCAGCAACCCTTTGTCCTGCCCCCCCATGCGTTGGCCGCGCCCGCCGGCCAGGAGCAGAATGGAGCAGGGCGGCAGTTGGGTTTCGAGGGTCATGGCGAGCCTCCATGGGGGCGGCGAAAAAAGTGAGGGCTGTGATATAACACCGGCCTGTTTTTCCTACAACTGGACGAGCCTATGAAAGCCAAGGCTGATGTACCTTTCGCGCCGCTGAACATAGCGGTGCTCACGGTCAGCGACACCCGTACCCTGGAAACCGACACTTCTGGCCAGGTCTTCGTCGACCGCCTGAGCGCTGCCGGGCATCGCCTGGCCGAGCGGGTACTGCTCAAAGATGATCTGTACAAAATTCGAGCGCAAGTCGCCCACTGGATTGCCGAAGATGTCGTGCAGGTCGTCCTGATAACTGGCGGCACCGGTTTCACCGGCCGCGACAGCACGCCGGAAGCGGTGAGCTGCCTGCTGGACAAGCAGGTTGACGGATTTGGCGAGCTGTTTCGGCAAATTTCCGTAGCCGACATCGGCACTTCCACTGTGCAATCCCGTGCGCTGGCCGGCCTGGCCAATGGCACGCTGGTCTGCTGCCTGCCGGGTTCGACGAATGCAGTACGTACCGGGTGGGATGGCATCCTCGCCGAGCAGTTGGACTCGCGGCACCGCCCGTGCAACTTCGTGACTCACCTGAAACAGGCGGCACCCTGTGAATCCCGCGGGTAAGCCTGGCAAGACCGGCGCTTTGATGCCGGTCGAAGCCGCACTGGCACGCCTGCTGGAAGTGGCTGGCGCCACGCCTATTCTGCAGCGTGAACGCTTGCCCCTGGCCCAAGTGCAGGGCCGCGTTCTGGCCGAGGACTTGACTTCAACCCTGGATTTGCCGCCCTGGCCGAACAGCGCCATGGACGGCTATGCGTTGCGCTTGGGCGACTGGACCGGCGAACCGCTGGTGGTTAGCCAGAAGATTTTCGCCGGTAACGCGCCGCAGCCCCTGCAGCCCGGTACGTGTGCGCGAATTTTCACCGGTGCTCCAGTGCCGGCGGGTGCCGACTGCGTCGAGATGCAGGAAAACGCCGAGGTCCAGCCGGACGGGCGAGTAGCGTTCACCCAAAGTCTGAAGGTGGGGCAAAACATCCGTCCTCAGGGCCAGGAAACCACTGCCGGAGAACAGGTGCTGGTGGCCGGGACTCGCTTGGGCCCGATCGAACAGGGCCTGGCTGCATCACTGGGCTGCGCGGAGCTGGAAGTCATTCGCAAGGTTCGCGTTGCAGTGCTTTCCACCGGTGATGAACTGATCGAGCCCGGTCAGCCCCTCGGCCCGGGGCAAATCTACAACAGCAACCGGGTGCTGCTGTGCAGCTGGTTGCAGCGCCTGGGTTGCGAGGTGATCGACGCCGGTATTCTCCCCGACGACCTGCCCACTACCCGCGCTCGCCTCGGCGAACTCAACGACGTTGACCTGATCCTTTCCACCGGAGGCGTCTCGGTGGGTGAGGCTGACTTTCTTGGAATTGCCTTGCGCGAGGAGGGTGAGCTGACGCTATGGAAACTCGCCATCAAGCCTGGAAAACCGCTGACCTTCGGGCACTTTCGCGGGGTGCCGGTGATCGGTCTGCCAGGTAATCCGGCCTCGACCCTGGTGACCTTTGCCTTGTTGACCCGACCTTATCTCTTGCGCCGTCAAGGCGTGCAGGACGTAGAGCCCCTGAAGTTCCAGGTGCCGGCGGGTTTCGACTGGCCGATGGCAGGCAATCGTCGAGAGTACCTGCGAGGGCGTCTGGAAAACGGCCAAGCGATCATCTACAAGAACCAGAGCTCCGGTGTGTTACGCAGTGCAGCGTGGGCCGAGGGACTGGTTGAGGTACGGGAGGATCGCACGCTGGTCGCAGGTGAGTTTGTCGGGTTCATTCCACTGAGTGAAGTCCTGGGCTGACACCTGTGGCCGGCAACTGACGGGTGCGTGTTGCACCCGGTCACCGGGCCAGCATGGTCACCGCTGTAGGACTCGCCTCTGGCCTCGCTTAAATATTTGGTTTTTTTACGGCTTTTTTGGCGGTGGGCGAGGTCAACATCTGCCATACGGAATCCAATCCTGGGAGTGACTGCCATGAGCGAACGCAAAGCGCTGTTAATTCTGCACGGCAAGCAAGCGCTCAACGAAGCGGTGCGTACCGCAGTTGAAGAGAAACGGCAGCAGGGCTGGGACCTGGCTGTACGGGTGACCTGGGAGGCTGGCGATGCCCAGCGGCTGGTCGATGAGGCATTGGATGCCGGTTATGTGCAGATTATCGCCGGGGGCGGAGATGGCACCCTGCGCGATATCGCCGAAGCAATCGCCAACCACTCGGCAGATGCCAGCCTGGTGCTGATGCCCTTGGGCACCGCGAATGATTTTGCACGCGCCGCCGGGGTACCGCTGGAACCTGGGCCCGCATTGGAGCTACTGGATGCCCCGGCCAGTGCCATTGACCTGGGCGAAGCAGGCTCGCAAGTTTTCCTGAACATGGCCACGGGTGGTTTCGGTAGCCAGGTCACCGCCAACACGTCGGAAGACCTGAAAAAAGTGCTCGGTGGAGCTGCCTATCTGTTTACCGGATTGTCGCGTTTCAGCGAGTTGCACGCCGCCTACGGCGAGTTGCAGGGGCCTGATTTCCACTGGAGCGGCGAGCTCCTGGCACTGGGCATCGGCAATGGTCGACAGGCCGGTGGCGGGCACGTCCTGTGCCCCGAAGCACTGGCTGACGATGGTTTGCTTGATATCAGCATTCTGCCTGCACCCCAGGAAGTGGTCGGCACCCTGAAGAACCTGCTGGCCGATGGCTTCGGTCTGGACAACATGTTCGTGCGCGCCCGCTTGCCCTGGGTTGAAATCAAGGTTTCGGAAGGGCTCTACATCAACCTTGATGGCGAGCCACTGGAAGGCGACAACCTGCGCTTCGCGGCGCGTCCGGCAGCCCTTCGAGTGCATCTGCCAGCGAACTCACCCTTGTTGAGCGGTTCGACGATCGTTAATCATCCAGACTGATGATCCGCTCACGCACGGCAAACAGAACCAGCCCGGCCACGTCGTAGATCTGCAAGCGCTTCATGATCTGCGAGCGATGGGTTTCCACGGTCTTGATGCTCAGCCCGAGGCCGCTGGCGATTTCCCGGGTGGATTTGCCGCGAACGACCAGGCGCAGGATTTCCAGCTGGCGCGCCGTCAGGTTGTGGGTATCGCCTGCTTGCGCCTGGTTCGTGCGATTGCGCACCAGCGCCTGGTTGATCACGGTGTGGGCGATAGCCGGGCTCAGGTAGCGCTCGTTGTTGCGCAGGGCTTCCAGTGCCTGTTCGAGCTCGGTGGCGGTGGTGTCCTTGAGCAGGTAGCCGTGGGCACCTGACTCCAGCGCCTGCATGATCAGGGCCGGGTCGGTGTGCATCGACAAGATCAATACCTTGCATTGCGGACGCACGCGCTTGAGTCGTTGCAGCGCCTCCATGCCACCGGTTTGCTTCATGGAAAGATCCAGCAGGACGATGTCGGGCACCAGGCGCTCGACCGTCTCGACCAGCTGCGAGCCGTCGTTCGCTTCTCCCACGACCGAGTAACCGGGAATATCCAGTACCAGGGCGCGCACGCCAGCCCTGATCAGCGAGTGGTCATCCACCAGAAGCAAGTTACAAGTCAATGCAGAACCTTATTCGTGCTGGCCCGTTCAAGCGCACGGGGCGCCCAGGGGAAAAGTACTTCGATGCGCGTGCCTTTGCCCGGCTCGCTGATGATCGACAATGTGCCGCCCAGTTGCTGGACCCGCTCGGCCATGCCTGCCATGCCTCGCTGCCCCTCAAGCCCTGGATCTGTCGCGGGAGAGAATCCCCGGCCATCATCACTGATCGACAGTGACAGGCCCTGGGGCAGGCGCTGCAGACGAACCAGGAGGTTTTTCGCCCTGGCATGGCGCAACACGTTCGTCACCGCTTCCTGCGTGAGTCGAAACGCCGCGACGGCTGTTTCTTCGGGAATCCCGATCAGTCGCTGCTGGCACTCCAGGCTCCAGTGCACGGCGGTATTGGCCAAAGCCTTGAGCAGATGCGCGCGCAAGCTGGCTTCCAGGCCAAGACTGGCCAGTTGCCGCGGATTGAGAATGGCCGACACATCGCGAACCTTCGCCAGCGTTTCTTCCAGCGTATCGCAGAGCGTCGCGCACTGGCTTTGCAGGTCTTCGGGCATGCGGCGCTTGAGCCATTCACTTTGCAGTTTGGCCGCCGTGAGCAGTTGGCCGATATCGTCGTGCAACTCGCGACTGAGGCGATGACGTTCATTTTCCTGGACCTGCAGCAGCCGATCAGCCAGTTCCTGGGGCTGAAACTTGATCATCGTGCTGGAAAGGCGATGTTGCAGCCACAGGGCCAACAGCGTCGCGAAATTCAGCGCCAGCATGCCAGGTGGAAACTGCAGGGCCATGCAATAGACCAGCAGGTTGCCCAGCACCGAGCTGGTGCACAGCAACAGCGTCAGCCGTCGCGCCTTCACGGGGGTGGGGGGCCACGGGATGATTGATTTCAGGCTGGCGTACATAGCGGATGGAGCCAATGAATGTTCGCTGCGAAAGGACAGCCAAATGCAGTGGCGTATCCGGGTGTGGAATCAATGCGCCATTAATTGACGTCAATTATTGGTCGGCATGATAACACCGAAGATACCGTTGGTCGCGCCAGCTCCAGAGGGCTGAAGCGTCAGCCCCTACGTCTATACGGTTCTTCCTTCAAACATGTTCGCCACGGATCAGGCATGAACCGCCGCGAAGCCCACGACAGTAAAAGGTTTGGCGGTCACGGGTGGCTGGAACGGCCGGTGGCCGACCTGAAACGCAAAGGCTTCAATCAGTTCGGTCTGCTCGCTGTCGTCCAGGCAGAGCTCACCGGTTTTCTGATCGATCAGCTCAAGTTGCCAGGCCATTAACGTCAGGCAGTCTTTCAGCGCGCCAAGCGCTTCGTCGTGTAGTGGCAGGTGATGGTGGGCATGGTTAAGCACGCTGTGAATGTGCAGCGAAAAGCCTGACACCGCGGCAAGGGCCAGTGATTCAGCCTTGCTTGCGAGCTTGAGCAGGGTGCTGAGTATGCAGTCGATCGCATCGTTGTCGTCGCTGATCAGTTGCAAGTGACTCAGGCATTCCTCCGTTTTGGCCAAAAGCAGTTCCGCCTCGACTTGAAACTCGGTGAACCGCTGAGGCCACCCTTTATGGTCGATTCGCATGCTGACTCCACACCATCATGTCAAATGAGCAATTGTCGTGTGTGGCGATGTGAGCGGCTGCGCTCCTGTTGTTGCGGACGGCGCCCGCGTATTCGGTCGGGCACAGGACCACTTGCCTTCGATCGCACACAAAAGCCGACTCCGTTCATACAATGAGAATGGCATCACATTAATGGCTATCGGAAAGGACGAATATCAGGTCGGGCCTGATTGCGTGTAGGGGGAACCCTTAGGCGAGGGAACCTGGCGAGCAAAAGACTGTCTCGCGCGGTGGTGCAGGGCTGGAGATCGCTGCCAGTAAAGCATGATGCTAATGTGACATCAATGCCTCGGCATGGCATCTTCACCAGGGGGTCAAGGTCTGCCGTGCGCAGCCGATAAACCTTCTTAATGAATTCACCCGTACAAGCCCAGGAGTCATAATGGCCGGCATTCTCGACACGGTAGATAAACGCACGCAACTGGTGGGTGAGAATCGCCTCGAAATCCTCATGTTCCGCCTGGCGGGCCGGCAACTGTTTGCGATCAACGTGTTCAAGGTCCAGGAAGTGTTGCAGTTGCCAAAGCTGACCCTGATGCCCCAGCGCCATCCATTCGTCTGCGGCGTGGTCAATTTGCGGGGTCAGACCCTGCCAGTGATCGACTTGTCCCAGGCCATCGGCATGCGGCCATTGGTCCCGGGGCCGACCAGCACGATCATCGTCACCGAATACAACCGCTCGGTGCAGGCATTCCTGGTCAGTGGCGTAGATCGGATCGTGAACATGAACTGGGAAGCCATCCTGCCTCCACCGACCAGCGCCGGCCGCCAGCACTACCTGACTGCGATCAGCAAGGTTGATGACCAGTTGGTGGAAATCATCGATGTCGAGAAAGTCCTGGCGGAAATCGTCCCGTACAACGCCAAAGTGTCTCGCGAGAAACTCGAGGATCCGGTGCTTGAGCGCGCAAGGGGCCGTGAAGTGTTGCTGGTGGATGACTCAAACGTGGCCTTGGCGCAATTGCGCGACACCCTGGGCCAGTTGGGCGTAAAGATGCATATCGCCAGCGATGGTCTCAAGGCCTTGAGGATGCTCAAGGCCTGGGCCGACACAGGGGACAACATGACCGACAAGCTGCTGATGGTATTCACCGACGCCGAGATGCCGGAAATGGACGGCTACCGCCTGACCACCGAAATTCGCAACGATCCGCGCTTGCGCGGGCTTTATGTGGTGCTGCATACGTCGTTGTCCGGCAGTTTCAACGAGTCGATGGTGAAGAAGGTGGGTTGTGACAATTTCCTGTCCAAATTCCAGCCGGACAAACTGGTTGATGTGGTGCGCCAGCGATTGTTGCTGGATGAAGTACCGGTTTGATCGACGCCAGACACGTGTTCTTTGATTCAGGCCCCAAGCTCGTATAGGGTGACGTTTTCCCCTCAGGAACCTGGCCATGCTGCATCTGAGCGCACTCTACCGTTACCCCCTGAAATCCGGCAAAGGCGAGGCCCTGCAACAGGTCAGCCTGGACAAACTGGGCGTGGACGGTGATCGACGCTGGATGCTGGTGGACGAAGCCACCGGCCGCTTCCTCACCCAGCGTGCGGTGGCAACGATGAGCCAGTTGTCCGCCTTGTGGAATGCCCAGGGCGGCCTGACGCTTAGCGCTCCGGGGCATTCGACCATTGATATACCCCTGCCTGGCGGCGATGCCGAACTGCGCGGAGTGACCATCTTTCGCGACAGCCTGCGCGTACCCGATGCCGGAGACGAGGCGGGTGCCTGGGTCAGCGAGTTCATAGGCAAACCTACTCGACTGGTACAAATCCCTCTCGATCGTGCCCGTACGACCCAGTCCGGCTATGGCAAGGACGATGATCAAGTGGCTTTCGCCGACGGCTTTCCGCTGTTGCTGATCGGCCAGGCGTCCCTGCAAGACCTGTCGCAACGGGTCGGGCGCCCGCTGGAAATGCAGCGCTTTCGACCCAACCTGGTCATCGAAGGCAGTGACGCATTTGCCGAAGACGGCTGGAAGCGCATTCGCATCGGTGATGTCGAGTTCCGGGTGGTCAAGCCCTGTTCGCGCTGCATCCTGACTACGATCGATCCACAGACCGGTCAACGCAGCGAAGACCGTGAACCCTTGGCCACCTTGCAGAAATACCGGGCCCAGGCTGACGGCGCGATGTTCGGCCAGAACCTGGTGAACGACGGCAATGGCCGGCTGGAAGTCGGCATGCCAGTGTTGGTGCTCGAATAACGGCGCTGGAAATGAAAATGCCCGGGTCAGCCCGGGCATTTTTTTCGCTATGAAAACCCGCGGTTTTAGCCGCGGTATTCGCACAGGTAAGCGGTATCGACAGCCACTTTCAGCTGGAACTTGCTGTTAGCTGGCACATTGAACTGGCTGCCTGCTGCGAAGGTTTCCCAGTCGGTGCTGTCTGGCAGCTTGACGGTCAGTGCGCCGCTCACGACATGCATGATTTCACGCTGGCTGGTGCCGAATTCATACTCGCCCGGTGCCATGACGCCGATAGTCGCCGGACCTTCTGCGGTGCCGAAGGCGATGGACTTGACGGTGCCGTCAAAGTACTCGTTGACTTTAAACATGGGCGATTCCTCAAAAAGGGCTTAAAAGGGCCGGCCAGTATGCACAAGCCCCTGGGCGCCGTCACCACTCTAGGCGGGGAGAATCAGCGGCAACAGGCGCGCTGTATTGCGTGCGTCCTCGAGGGCCCGATGTTGTTGGCCGGTGAACTGCATGCCCGCCAGTTGCAGGGCGCCGTTGAGGCCCAGCGGGCGCTCCAGCCTGCGCACCTTGGCGAAGCGCTGCTTGAGGTTCATGTGGGGCACCCGACCGAGCAGGCTGTCGAGTTGCAGGCGTTGCCACTCCTGTACCAGCTGCTGGCGATCGTAGTCGCCCCAGCTGGCCCAGCCCTCCAGGCGTGATTCATGCTTGCCGAGCCAGCGCTCGAAGGCAGCCCAGACTTCGTCCAGGGGCTGCGCGGCGTCGATGTTGGCCTGGGTGATGTGCGTCAGTTCGCGGCAGAACGGCGTCAGCAAGGGACGGCGTAGCGGCCGGACGAAACGCTGGAAATGATCGAGCTCGCGACCTTGGCGATCCACCAGGGTGGCACCGATTTCGATGATTTCCATTTCCGTTACTGGCCAACCACCCTCATCGGTGGTGGCTTCAAGATCAATGACCAGCCAATGGGGCATCGCAGGTTTCCTGGTATCCGCGTCCTGATAGGCTTTGAGCGTAGCCAAACCCTGCGGTTCCGCCTAGCGGCTTATTCGACCTCGAGCAAAATCTGCCGATTTTTCACCTGGTCGCCGACACTGACCTGCAGGCGCTTGAGCACGCCGTCGATGCCGGACTTCAGCGGATGCTCCATTTTCATGGCCTCCAGCACCACCAGCAGCTGGCCTTTGTGCACGGGGCTGCCCTCGCTGACCAGTACATCGACGATGGCGCCATCCATCGGTGCCTTGAGGGTGCCGGAGCTGATACTGGCCTGCGCGCTGACCGGTGCTTGCGTGCGGTCTTCCAGGCACAGGCTGCCGGGACGGGTGAACAGCCACAGGCGGTCGGCTTCGAGACGGTAGGCATGGCGCTGGCGAATGCCGTCGATGTCCAGGATGGCCCAACAGCCGTCGCATTCGATCACGTTCAGGGTCAGGGCCTGGCCGGCGATGTGTACCCGGTAGGGTTGTCCTGCAAGCCCATTCAACTCCACGGCCCAGTCCTGTTCCGCCAGGCCCAGGCGATAGAGCAGGGGTACGCTGGCATTGCTGCGCCAGCCGGCCAGCGGCCCGGCATGCACCCGGGCCGAATGGTGATGGACCAGTGCGGCCGCGATCGCCAGTTGCGCAGCGCTCGGCACCCGCGGGCGCAGACAGTCGTGATCGGCGAAATGGGTAGCGATGAACCCGGTGTTGAATTCACCGCTGACGAACTGTGGATGTTCCAACAAGCGCGCCAGTAGCGCCTGATTGGTCTGCACGCCCAGCAGCACGCTGTCCTGCACGGCGCGCACCAGCTTGCGCCGGGCTTCCTCGCGTGTGGCGCCGTGGGCGATGATTTTGCCGAGCATCGGGTCGTAGAACGGGCTGATATTCTGGCCCGCAATCAAGCCGTGGTCGATCC
Organism: Pseudomonas sp. Y24-6; assembly: GCF_020295325.1. Lineage (NCBI taxonomy): Bacteria > Pseudomonadati > Pseudomonadota > Gammaproteobacteria > Pseudomonadales > Pseudomonadaceae > Pseudomonas > Pseudomonas sp. Y24-6. Next base: position 87,352 of record NZ_JACBXG010000015.1, read on the forward strand.
GCACAGTGCTTTGCAAGACGGGCTCCCATACCCCGACACGTCCGGTTTGCGGTAAAAAGCCCTGGGTTGGGTCTTCGGCGTACAAGCGCACTTCCATGGCATGACCGGTGAGCTGCACTTGGTCCTGGCGCAACGGCAGCGGCAGTCCTTGCGCGACCAGCAACTGCCACGCCACCAAATCGAGGCCGGTGATCATTTCGGTCACCGGGTGTTCGACTTGCAGACGGGTGTTCATTTCCAGGAAGTAAAACCGCCCTTGCCGGTCCAGCAGGAACTCCACCGTCCCGGCGCCGACGTAATTCACCGCGCGGCCGGCCTTGAGCGCCGCTTCTCCCATGGCCTGGCGCAAGGCTTCGGTCATCACCGGGCAGGGCGCTTCCTCGATGACTTTCTGATGGCGGCGTTGAATCGAACAGTCGCGCTCCCCGAGATAAATCAGGTTGCCGTGCTGGTCGCCAAACAGTTGCACCTCGACATGCCGAGGATCGATCAGCGCCTGTTCCAGGATCAGTTCATCGCTGCCAAAACCGTTCAACGCTTCGGAACGTGCGGTGTGAATCTGCGCCAGCAGGTCACTGGCATCCTGTACCAGGCGCATGCCGCGACCGCCGCCTCCGGCACTGGCCTTGATCATCAGTGGATAACCCAGGCGCGCGGCTTCACGACCAAGGCTCGCGTCGTCCTGTTCAGCGCCCTGATAGCCATCGATACAGGGCACTCCTGCGGCAAGCATGGCGATTTTCGACAGCCGCTTGCTGCCCATCAGTTCGATGGCTTCGGGGCTCGGGCCAATAAAGGTCAGTCCGGCCTCCCGGCAGGCGAGGGCAAATTTGGGGTTTTCCGAGAGGAAACCATAGCCTGGGTGAATGGCGTCGGCACCGGTGCGGCGCGCGGCGTCGATGATCGCCGCAATGCTCAGGTAAGACTGTTGCGCCGGGGCCGGGCCGATGTTCACGGCCTCATCGGCCATGCGCACGTGCAGTGCGTCGGCGTCGGCGTCACTGAAGACGGCGACGGTACGATAGCCGAGGGCTTGGGCGGTGCGCTGGATGCGACAGGCGATTTCACCGCGGTTGGCGACCAGGATCTTGTTGAAGGAGGGCATGGAGTCTTCGCTCTGGTTACACGGTGGATTTACGGGCCTCTACGCGAGCAAGCCCGCTCCCATAGGGGATCTGTGGCGTTGACGAACCCTGTGGGGGCTGGTTTGCCTGCGATGCTTTCACAGAGCCCACCCTGGTTTACGTTTTTGCACGAAAGCCATAGTCCCCTCGACTCCCTCAGGCCCGGTCACTGCGTCGCTGAACCATTGCGCCGCTTCATCCAGCAAGGCATCGGTCGGCTGTCCGGCACTGGCCAGCAACAGACGCTTGGTCAGTGCATTCGCTCCCGGCGCGCAACGCAGCACATGGGCCAGCACTTCATCGAGCCGCTCGGCCAGGGCCTGGGCGTCATGCTCGACGAAGTGCACCAGGCCGATCTGTCGCGCCTGGGTGCCATCAAATCGCGCGGCCGTCAGTGCCAGGCGCCGTGCTTGCGTCAAGCCAATGCGCTGGACCACGAACGGGGCGATCTGCGCTGGCAGTACTCCGAGGCTGGTTTCCGGCAAACCGAACTGCGCCTGGTGATCCGCCAGCGCGACATCGCTCACGCACGCCAGCCCCAGGCCACCGCCCAGTACTGCGCCCTGCAGCACCGTGATCACCACTTGCGGCGCGTGCTGCACTTCCTGCAGCAGCGCACCAAACGCCCGATTCAGCTCGCGAAACCCCTCCGGGCCTTGAGTTCGGGCGTTGGCCATATCCTTGATGTCGCCGCCGGCGCAAAAATGCCCCCCGGCGCCGCCGATCACCAATGCCCGAATGGCCTGGTCCTCGCGCACGCTCGCCAACAAGCCCCGCAGTTCGGCAACCATTTGCAAGCTCATGGCGTTGCGACTTTCCGGGCGATTGAGCGTGACGTGCAGCACGCCGTTATGCAATTCGAGGAGCAACGTCTGGCATACCGGCAAGCGGTTCATTTCTTCTTCCCTGGCAGGATGCCCATGAGTTTGCAGATGATCCCCAACATGATTTCGTCGGCGCCCCCGCCGATCGACACCAGGCGCACATCCCGATAGGCCCGTGCCACGGGGTTGTCCCACATGAAGCCCATGCCGCCCCAGTATTGCAGGCAGCTGTCGCTGACTTCACGCCCCAGGCGCCCGGCCTTGAGCTTGGCCATCGACGCCAGGCGGGTGACGTCCTGGCCCTTGATGTATTGCTCGGTGGCCTGATAGACCAGCGCCCGCAGGCACTCGATTTCGGTTTGCAGTTCGGCCAGGCGAAAGTGAATCACCTGGTTGTCGATCAGGGCATTGCCAAAAGTCTTGCGCTCCTTGCAGTACTCGATCGTGCTGTCGACGCAGTGCTCCAGGCCCTTGAGCATGTTGGCCGCACCGAACAGGCGTTCTTCCTGGAACTGCAGCATCTGCATCATGAAGCCCGCCCCTTCGTGGCCAATGCGGTTGCGCTGCGGTATACGCACATTGTCAAAAAAAACCTGGGCGGTTTCCGAACTGCGCATGCCGAGCTTGTCCAGGTGCGAGCTGAGGCTGATGCCCGCAGTATTCATGGGCACCATGATCAGCGACTTGTTGATGTGCGGCTTGTCGTCCGAAGTGTTGGCCAGCAAACAGATGAAATCGGCGCTCGGTGAGTTGGTGATCCACATTTTGCTGCCGTTGATCACGTAATCGTCGCCATCCTTGCGTGCGCTGGTTTTGAGCCCGGCGACGTCAGAACCGGCTCCGACCTCCGACACTCCGATGCAACCGACCTGCTCGCCAGTGATCGCCGGGCGCAGAAATTCTTCCCGCAGTTCGTCGCTACCAAAACGCGCCAACGCCGGCGTGCACATGTCGGTCTGTACGCCGATGGACATCGGAATACCGCCGCAGTGTATGGTGCCGAACTCCTCGGCCGCGACGATCGAGTAGCTGTAGTCCAGCCCCATGCCGCCAAACTTCTCCGGCTTGGAAATCCCCAGCAAGCCCAGTTCGCCGGCCTTGCGAAAGAGCTGGTGAATGGGAAAACGCCCGGCTTTTTCCCATTCGTCGACGTGGGGGTTGATCTCGTTGTCGACGAATTGGCGGACCGTGCGGCGCAGTGCTTCGTGTTCCTGGGTGAAGATCATTTTTATTGTTCTCCTGATCGCCCTTTAGAAGCGGGCTACACCAAAACTGTTGGCGTGCAATGGCCGCACTTCGGCCTCGTGGCAGATGTCCAGCAGGTAGCCGAGCAAGGTCCGGGTGTCGCGCGGGTCGATCAGGCCGTCGTCCCACAAGTTGGCGCTGCCATACAGGGCAGTGGACTGGCCGTCGAGTTTCTGCGCGGTGACCTGCTCCAGCATGTCGAGCATTTTCGGATCGGGCACCAGGCCATCCTTGAGTTGTTTGGCCTCGGTGACAATGCGCAGTACCTTGCCCGCCTGGGCGCCACCCATGACCGCCGTGCGGCTGTTGGGCCAGGCGAAGATGAAGCGCGGATCGAGGCCGCGACCGCACATGGCATAGTTGCCGGCGCCGTAGGATCCGCCGACGACGATGGTCAATTTGGGCACGCGGGCGTTGGCGACTGCCTGGATCATCTTCGCACCGTGTTTGATCACGCCTTGCTGTTCCGACTCGGTGCCGACCATGAACCCGGTGGTGTTGTGAAAGAACAGCAGCGGCGTCTGGCTCTGGTCACACAGCTGAATGAATTGCGCCGCCTTGCTCGCCCCCCTGGGCGTGATCGGGCCGTTGTTGCCGATGAAGCCGCAGGCACGACCCTGGATCTGCAAATGCCCGCAGACCGTCTGCTGATCGTACTCGCCTTTGAACTCGAGGAAATTCGACCCGTCGGCGATCCGCGCAATGATCTCCCGCGCGTCGTAGGGTTTTTTCGCGTCGTCGGGAATCAGCCCGAGCAATTCGTCGATGGGGTATAGAGGTTCTTCGAACGATGGCCGAGGGGGCATGGCCAGGCGCGTGTTCCATGGCAGCAGGCGCAGAATCTCACGCACCTGGCGCACGCCGTCTGCATCGTTTTCCGCCAGGTACTCCGCCGTACCTGCCACTTGTGCGTGCATCTCGGCACCGCCAAGCTCCTCATCGGTGGCGATCTCGCCCGTGGCAGCCTTGAGCAGTGGCGGCCCGGCCAGAAACAGCTTGGCCTTGCCGCGCACCACCACCACGTAATCCGAGAGGCCGGGCTGATAAGCACCGCCCGCTGTGGCCGAGCCGTGCACCACGGTAATCTGCGGCAAGCCCATGGCCGACATCCGGGCCTGATTGGCAAAGCTGCGTGCGCCTTCGACAAAAATTTCCGCCGCATAATTGAGGTTGGCACCACCGCTTTCGGCCAGGGTAATGACCGGCAGTTTGTTCTCCATGGCGATCTGCTGCAGGCGCAGGGATTTTTTCAGACCACTTGGGGAAATGGTCCCGCCTTTGATCGCGCTGTTGTTCGCCACCACCAGCACGCGCACACCGGACACGTAACCGATGCCGGCGATCAGGCCGCCACCTGCCGAATGGCCATCCTTGTCATCGTGCAGCTTGTAACCGGCCAGACTCGCCAGTTCGAGAAAAGGCGCGCCGGGATCCAGCAGCAGGTTGAGACGTTCCCGGGGCAGCAATTGCCCGCGCTGGTCGAACCTGGATTTTGCCTCGGCAGCCTTGTTCAGAAGATTCTGTTCGAGCTGACGCATCTGCTCGATACCCGTCAGCATTGCGGCATGGTTCTGCGCGAAATGTTGGCTGAAGGGGTCGACCTGGGACTGTATGACCGGCATGGCTTAGTCCTTGTCCTGAAGTACTTCGGGCAGGTACGCTCGGTGAAAGCCGTTGTACGATTCGCTGTTGTGCGCCTTGTGCATGGGCCACGCCCGCCCGCCAAGACTCGCCGCGCCATCGATGCGCAGGGTGCTGCCGCTAATGAATGTCGCCGCCGGGCTGAGCAGGAAAACAATCGCCGCGCTGACTTCCGATTCGGTGCCGATGCGCTTGAGCGGTACATGCTCGCGCAGGGTAGGAATCACTGCCTTGAACGCACCCTCGTAAGTGTCCATGCCACTTGAGGCGATCCAGCCGGGCGCCACCGCGTTGACCCGCACACCGGCGTACCCCCACTCGAATGCCGCCGTTTTTGTCAGGTTGTCCATACCCGAGCGCGAGGCGCCGGAATGGCCCATGCCCGGCATGCCGCCCCACATGTCGGCGAGCATGTTGACGATCGAGCCGCCGTGCTTGCTCATGGATTGATTGAACACTTCCCTGGCCATCAGGAAACCGCCCACCAGGTTGGTGCGCATCACGGTCTCGAAACCCTTCTGGTTGATTGAGGCCAGCGCCGAGGGGAACTGCCCACCGGCATTGTTGACCAGGCCATGGATGGGGCCATGCTCGCGGATCAATTCGCTGACAATATGCCGCACCGTTTCTTCCTCCCGGATATCGCACACGACCCAGTCGGCCTGGCCGCCATCTGCGGTTATCTCGCCAGCGACGTTCTCCAGCTTGGCCGCGTTGCGCCCCACCAGCATTACATGGGCACCCAATGCCGCCAGTTCATGGGCGGTGCAACGGCCGATGCCGCTGCCGCCACCGGTCACGATGATGTTTTGCCCGGTAAACAAGCCGGCTTTGAAAATCGAATCGTAGGCCACGGTGACAGTCCTCTAGTTGACCTGGTCGGCGATGCTTTGCGGCACCGGTATCTGGATTTCCAGCAGTTGCTGGGCGAACGCCTTGCCTTGCGGGTCAATGCGCAGACTGGCCACGCCACCGCCGCCGAGGGCGTTCTCCAGCAGGAAGTTCAGGCTGTGGGTGGCCGGCAGGTACCAGCGCTCGACTCGCCCGTATACCGGGTCGAGAACATGGCTCATCCAGTCGACCAGCACCTCCGGGGTCAAGGCTTCGGCGATCCATGGCAGGTACTCTGCTTCCCGGGCCATGACCCCGATATTGCTGTGGTTGCCCTTGTCCCCGGAGCGCGCAACCGCCAGCTTGACCAGCTCGACGCTGGCGTCGGCCAGGCCGACCGGTTTGGGCGGATCGAGCGGCACCGGCAAGTCCTGGGTGTCGAGCATCGCGATGGCGGGCAGGGCACAGGGATGACGTTGACCGTCGAAGTGAATACCCAGGGTGCACGCGGATTTATCAACCAGGAATGAGAACAGGCGGATCAGCGGGTACACCGTCGGTCGCCCGCCGACTATCCCGGTCAACCCTGGCGCCATGCCGGTCGCGGCCTGGGCTATTTCCCGGGAGAAAAGGATCAACGCCTGTTTGTCCGGATGCCGCACGGCCAGCTTGATCACCACCTCGCGGGTGTCCTGGCGCTGACCGTGAGAACCGTAGGTGGCTTCGCTGCCGAGCAGTTCGACATTGACCTCGCTGTAGGGCAACCAGCCGCGCTGGCTGAAGATGTCCGAGGTTTTATTGATAATCGCGGCGCTGACGCGCCGGGCCTTGTCGACCGCATCGATCCCGGCGATCAGACAACTGGCAGTGCAGCGAAAACCGTCGAGGAAGGTGGCGCTGACCTTGTACTGGTCAGTGGGCGGCAGGCCCTTGGCGCCGTGCACCTGAACCCGGTTTTTACCCTGTTGCACGAGCCTGACCTGGGTGAAATCACACACCACATCAGGCAGCAGGTAGGCGTGCGGGTCACCGATTTCATAGAGCATCTGTTCGCCCACGGTCAGCGGCGTCACCAGGCCGCCGGAGCCTTCGGGTTTGCTGACGATAAACTGGCTGTCGCGGCTGACTTCGACGATGGGGAAACCGATGTGTTCGTAGTCTGGCACCTCACGCCAGTCGGTGAAGTTGCCCCCGGTGCATTGGGCTCCGCATTCGATGATGTGGCCGGCGAGGGCGGCCTGGGCGAGTTTGTCGTAGTCCTGCCACGACCAGCCGAACTCATGCACCAGGGCGGCGCTGACCACGGCACTGTCTACCACCCGCCCGGTGATGATGATATCCGCCCCCAGGCGCAAGGCTTCGACGATGCCAGGTGCGCCGAGGTAAGCGTTGGTGGAGACGCACATCGCCGGCAACGGCGCGCCACTGAACATCTCCTGGATGCCGAGGGTCCTGAGCTGCTTGAGCTGCGGTTGCAGGTCGTCGCCCAGCAACACGGCAATTTTCAACCCCGCCCCGGCCTTGTCGCAAGCAGCTTGCAGGGCCGCAGCGCAGGCTTGTGGATTGATCCCGCCGGCGTTGCTGATCACCCGAATGCCTTGCTCGGCGAGTTGCGTGAGCAGCGGACTGAGGACTTCGACGAAATCGCTGGCATAACCGGCCTGGGGATCTTTCATCCGCGCTCCGGCCATGATCGACAGGGTGATTTCTGCCAGGTAGTCGAACACCAGATAGTCCAGGCGTCCCCCTTCCACCAGCTGCGCCGCGGCCGTCGAAGTGTCGCCCCAGAACGCGCTGGCGCACCCGATGCGAATGGTTTCCGGCACAGTTGGCTTCATGCTCACCTCCGTCGACAGTGTTGGGAGACTACCGCTGCGTGACTGCTGATTTACGATTCGAGACTACCAAGCAAGCGCTTGGTTTGTAAATGCCTTGAAATATCTTCTTCCCGAGCGCTTGCTTGGTTGCCGGCGCCAGCTTAAATTGCCCGCGCAAGCCCGCAGTTTCAGCGGCGAGCGGCGCATCTGGATTGATCGACTGTAGGAGAGAATGGGTGGACGAGCAAAAAGCCCTGGGCGTCATGCGCGAACTGGTCGACAGCGGCCAGTTGACCGACCCGGACAGCGCCCGCGGCAAACTGCTGCAAGTGGCCGCCCACCTGTTTCGCAACAAAGGCTACGAGCGCACCACCGTGCGCGACCTGGCCGGCGCCGTGGGTATACAGTCGGGCAGTATTTTTCATCACTTTAAAAGCAAGGACGACATCCTGCGCGCAGTGATGGAGGAAACCATCCGCTACAACACGGCACTCATGCGTGCCGCCCTCGGTGACGCCGCAAGCGTGCGTGAGCGGGTGCTGGCGCTGATTCGTTGCGAACTGCAATCGATCATGGGGGGCAGCGGCGAGGCCATGGCCGTGCTGGTCTACGAATGGCGGTCGTTATCCGAGGAGGGCCAGGCGCAGGTGCTGGCCCTGCGCGATATCTACGAAGAGCTATGGTTGCAGGTGCTGGGAGAGGCCAGGGACGCCGGGTTGATTGGCGGCGATGTGTTTATCACGCGTCGTTTCCTGACGGGGGCGCTGTCCTGGACCACCACCTGGTTTCGTGCCGGCGGCAGCCTGAGCCTGGATCAACTGGCGGACGAAGCCCTGATCATGGTATTGAAAGAGCCACGATAGTGGTGATTTGCCAGTAGCCACTGGCTAATCGGGCGAAACCGCCTGGCTTGAACCCATAGAGTGTAATTTTCGGGAGTAGGTTGTTTTGATGTCCTCGCCAACACGGACGGCCTTCCGGTTTTTACTGGCGGCGCTTCCCGCATTATGGGTACTGCCTTCTCAGGCGGCACAGCTGGTTCGAGTCGGAGCGGCGCATTTCCCTCCCTACACTGTGCGTCCGGAAATGGGGGCCGACACTGGCTTGCTGCCACAGCTGGTCGAAGCATTGAATGTTGCCCAGCATGACTACCAGTTTGTCCTGGTGCCGACTTCGATTCCCCGCCGCTTTGGTGATTTCAAGCAAGGCCGGGTGGACATGGCGATCTTCGAGAATCCTGATTGGGGCTGGAAGGACATTCCACATGTTACGGTCGACATGGGCCTGGAAGATGCCGAGATTTTCGTCGCGCAACAGCGGCCGGACCGCCAGCAAGACTATTTTGCCGAACTTGCCGGCAAACGTCTGGCACTGTTCAGTGGGTATCACTACGAGTTCGCCAACTTTGACGCCGACCCCAAAAAACTTGCGCAACGCTACAACGCCTCGCTGACCTATTCCCATGACAGCAATTTGCTCATGGTGCTGCGCGGCCGGGCGGACATCGCGTTGGTCACGCGTTCGTACCTGAGCGATTACCTGCTGCGCAACGCAAAAGTCGCCGATCAGCTGCTGGTGTCACAACGGGTGGACCAGGTCTATCACCATTACGCGATCCTTCGTCCTGCAGCACCCATCAGCGGTGAAGCCTTTGGCAAGTTGCTGAAAGAGTTGCGGGAGAGCGGCCAGATGATGAAAATTTTTGCGCCGTACCAAATCGCCGTGGTCCCTGTTCCTGGGGACTGATGGGGATCGCACGTCGGGTATTTTCTGTCTTCGGTTAAATTTCCCTGATCGGCTCACGTCACCTCGTTTAACAGTGGACGACTAACGTGAGCCTGACCCATGCCTGATCTGAACGCTCTGACTGCCCTGGCTCTGCCCGATGGCCGGTGCCTTGTGGCGGATGAAACCACCGACCGCTTGAGCCTCGGCTGCGACGGGCAGCCGTTGCTCAGCTTGCGAGTGAACCGCGAGCCTGCGCTGCACGTGGCCATCGAGCAACGTTTCGAACACCCGGACAGCGAAGTCTTGTACCTGGCCTGTTATTGGTTGTTCGCCCGCGATTCGGCCTGTCAGCACTTGACCTGGCACCTCGATGAACTGCCCACCGAGGCACTGCTCAGCGGCTTGCTGGTCACCGGTGAAATCAGTGGCCAATACCGTTGCGAGCGCGCGCTGTTCTGGCAGTTGCCCCGGCCCTGGTTGAGCCAGGCCAGTGTAAACAGCTACCCACAGCATCCAGTGATCAGCGACGGCAAACGCCACCCCTTGCGGCCGCTCAAACCTCGGGGCGAGGTGTACCGACGGTTCGATGCGCGGTTGGGGGCATGGATATCCCTGCGCACGGTCGAAATCGAACATGACCTGGCGCGCTTCAATCGCTGGCAGAACAGCGCACGGGTTGCGAGTTTCTGGCAGGAGGAGGGCAGCCTCGATCAGCACCGGGAGTATCTGGCCAAGTTGCTGGCCGACCCGCACACGCTGACGCTGATCGGCTGTTTCGATGACCAGCCGTTTGCCTACTTCGAGGCCTACTGGGCCAAGGAGGATCGCCTCGCGCCGTTCTACGAGGCGGGCGATTACGACCGTGGAATCCATATGCTGGTAGGTGAAGAGCAGCACCGCGGCCCGCACAAAGTGGCGAGTTGGTTATCGGCGCTGACGCACTACCTGTTTCTCGATGACCCGCGCACCCAGCGAGTAGTCGCCGAGCCGCGCGCGGACAACGCGAAGATGATCGGGTACATGCAGGGGCAGCGATTTCACTGCGAGAAGGAGTTCGACTTTCCGCACAAGCGGGCGGCGTTGATGGTGTTGGGGCGGGAGCGGTTTTTCGAACGGTGTGTGCTGGCTTGAGTTCCAGGGATCAAGGTCTTCATTGATCTTGATTCATCCTTCGCGAGCACGCCGGCTCCCACAGGGGATATGCGCTTGGCATGGGTCCAGGGTGGGAGATCCCGTGTGGGAGTGAGCCTGCTCGTGATTGAGCGCACCGCAATTGCGAGATCTCAACGCCGTGCAAACGTATCCGCGCGACTTCCCGACACCTTGCGGCAATGCACCAGTGCATCGCGGATCATGAAGTTCACCAGGGTGGGCGACACGCCCAGTTCCTTGGCGATGTCTTTTTGCGGTACGCCATGCAGGCGGTACATCTCGAACGCATATCGGGTGCGGCTGGGCAGTTGCGTCAGGGCGTCAGCGATGTTTTCCAGGGTCGAGAAATTGATGTGCGAGGTTTCCGGCGACGCGCCCTGGATCACCACATTCAGGCCTTCCTCTTCCGGGCCGGAATACTTCTGTTCCAATGCCTGCTTGCGATAGTGATCGATCGCCAGGTTACGCACGATCTGGAACAGGTAGCTGAGTTGTGCCTTGAAGGAGGAGGTGATCTGCGGCGCCGACTGCAGGCGGAAGAACGCATCCTGTACCACGTCTTCAGCGCGCGACCGGCACCCGGTAATGCGTGCTGCAATCTTGACCAGTATCAGTCGATTGTCGACGAATGCCTGAAGTAGCGGTGAATCGCACCTGCTTGTGGATACTTGTTCCGTCATGGAAAACACCCTGCTGCAAATAGGTTAGTGGAGCGGCCAGAGAGCCGGCTGCCCTACACATCGAGCGACAAATTAGGTTGAATGATAATGATTGTCAATTGAGAAAGAGAATTAATGCTCCTTGCCGGTGCGTTTTGCGAACTGCGACACGCTGACGCACGCCAGCCCTGTTGGCGATCGACGCCGACGACTAATTCTTGCCTGACCCCATCCGTTCTCCTTGGTGAATGGCACCGCATACATACAGCCCAAATTTTTCGCAGGAAACCCCATGACCGACGCGTTCGAACTTCCAAGCAATCTGGTCCAAGCCCTCCAGCGCCGCGCGGCCCTGACGCCGGATCGGGTGGCCTTGAGGTTTCTTGCCGAATCCCGGGATGAAGCGCTGGTGCTCAGCTATCGCGAGCTTGATGAGCGGGCGCGGACCATCGCCGGGGCGTTGCAGCAGGAAACGCAACGGGGTGATCGCGCGGTGCTGCTGTTTCCCAGCGGCCCGGATTATGTCGCGGCCTTTTTTGGCTGCCTGTATGCGGGCGTGATCGCGGTGCCGGCCTATCCGCCGGAATCAAGCCGGCGTCATCATCAGGAACGCCTGCTGTCGATCATCAGCGATGCCGAGCCACGCCTGCTGCTGACCAGCGCCGGCCTGCGCGACGCCCTGGGGCAAATCGAAGGAGCGCCGCCGCTGCTGTGCGTCGACACCCTCGACCGCATGCTCGCCGGGCAATGGGTCGAACCCTCGGTGCAGGACGAGCATATCGCGTTCCTGCAGTACACCTCCGGCTCCACGGCGCAGCCTAAAGGTGTGCAGGTCAGCCACGGCAATCTGGTGGCAAACGAGGCGCTGATCCGCCAAGGCTTCGGTATCGATCTGAACCCCGATGACGTGATCGTCAGCTGGCTGCCGCTGTACCACGACATGGGACTGATCGGTGGCCTGCTGCAGCCGATCTTCAGTGGCGTACCTTGTGTATTGATGTCGCCGGCGTACTTCCTTGCGCGCCCGTTGCGTTGGCTCGAAGCGATCAGCGAGTACGGCGGCACCATCAGCGGCGGGCCGGATTTTGCTTACCGGCTGTGCTGCGAGCGGGTCAGCGAGTCGGCCCTGGCGCAGCTCGACCTCAGTGGCTGGCGGGTGGCGTATTCCGGCTCCGAACCGATTCGCCTCGACACGCTGGAATGTTTCGCCAGGAAATTCGCCACGTGCGGTTTTACACCGGATGCCTTCATGGCGTCCTACGGACTGGCGGAGGCCACATTGTTCGTTGCCGGCAGTCCGCGAGGCCAAGGCATTGGCAGCCTGCGAGTCGACGACCTGGCATTGGCCGCCAATCGTGCCGAGGCGGGTGCAGGCAGCGCGATCATGAGTTGCGGCATCAGCCAGCCGGGCCATGGGCTGCGAGTGGTCGATCCGTTGGCTCGGACCGAACTCGCAGACAATTGCGTGGGGGAAGTCTGGGCCACGGGGCCGAGCATTGCCCACGGCTATTGGCGCAATCCCCAGGCCAGTGCCGAGACGTTCGTCCAGCACCACGGCCGCACCTGGCTGCGAACCGGCGACCTGGGATTCCTGCGTGACGGTGAACTGTTCATCACCGGTCGCCTGAAAGACCTGCTGATCGTGCGCGGCCACAACCTGTACCCGCAAGATATCGAGCAAACCATCGAGCGCGAAGTCGAGGTGGTGCGCAAGGGGCGCGTCGCAGCATTTGCCGTATCAGTGGACGGTGTCGAAGGCATCGGCATCGCCGCCGAAATCAGCCGCAGCGTGCAGAAAATCCTTGCGCCCGAGGCGCTGATCAAGGCCATCCGTCAAGCGGTAGCCGAAGCGTATCAGGAGGCCCCGGGTGTTGTGGTGTTGCTCAATCCGGGTGCGCTGCCGAAGACCTCCAGCGGCAAACTGCAACGCTCGGCCTGTCGCATTCGCCTGGCCGAGGGCAGCCTGGACAGCTATGCACAGTTCCCGTCAGCGACCCCGGCCAACGAGGCGACGGGCGAAGCAGGGTCTGAACTGCAAGGCCTGATCGGCAAGATCTGGGCCGAACAATTGCAGGTCGAGCAGCTCGGCGCCGGCGATCACTTCTTCCTGCTGGGCGGCAATTCCATCGCCGCCATCCACGTGATCGCCCAACTGCGCGAGGCGCTCGGCCTGGAGTTAAACCTGCGCCTGCTGTTCGAGGCGCCAACCCTGGGCGCGTTCACCGCAGCAGTCCTGCAGCAACAGCAGGAGGGTGGCCTGGCCCAAGGCACAATAGCTGCCCTGCCACGCCGCGAAGCGCTGCCACAGTCCCTGGCGCAGAACCGGTTGTGGATCACCTGGCAGCTTGACCCGCACAGCAGCGCCTACAACATTCCCGGTGCCCTGCGCTTGCGTGGCGAGCTGGATGAGAACGCAGTGCGCGTCAGTTTCCAGCATTTGATCGAGCGTCATGAGGCCTTGCGTACGCGCTTTTTCGAGCATGACGGGGTGGCGTTGCAGCAGGTGGATGCCGCCGCTGAATTCAATCTGCAAGTGATCGATATCAGTCACCTGCCGGTGACCGAGCGTGAAGCCCGTGCCTTGCAGATTCGTGAGGACGAAGCGCGGACCCAGTTCGATCTGGAGAAGGGCCCGTTGTGGTGGGTGACCCTGGTACGCCTCGATGAGCAAGACCATCAACTGCTGGTGACGATGCACCACATCATCGCTGACGGCTGGTCGCTGAACGTACTGATCGACGAGTTTTCGCGGATTTACGCCGCCGCGTCCCAGGGGCAGACCGCCACGCTGGGTGCCCTGGAGACCCATTACGCCGACTACGCCAGCTGGCAGCGCCAATGGCTGGGGCAAGGGGAGGGTGAGCGGCAGCTGGCCTACTGGAAAGCGCACTTGGGCGATGAACATCCGACGTTGAACCTGGCGACCGACCATCCGCGCTCGGCGCAGCACCTGCGCCGCGCGGCACGCCATGGCGTGAAGCTCGATAGGGCCCTGAGCAATGCCATTCGCCAGACCGCCCTGGCGCATCAATCGACTTCGTACATGCTGCTGCTCGCGGCCTTCCAGAGCCTGTTGCATCGCTACAGCGGCCAGCGCGAGATCCGTATCGGGGTGCCCAACGCCAACCGTCCGCGCCTGGAAACCCAGGGCCTGATCGGCTTCTTCATCAACACCCAGGTCATGCGTGCCGAGGTGGATTCGCGGCAGCCTTTCGTCGAGCTGCTGGCGCAGACCCGCGACGCCGCGCTGGGTGCGCAAGCCCATCAGGACCTGCCGTTCGAGCAGCTGCTGCAAGCCTGTCCCCAGGCGCGCGAACAAGGGCTGTTCCAGGTCATGTTCAACCACCAGCAGCGCGACCTGAGTGCACTGCGGCGGCTGCCGGGTCTGTTGGTCGAAGAGCTGCCGTGGCACAGTCGCGAAGCCAAGTTCGACCTGCAATTGCACAGTGAAGAGGACCAGAAGGGGCGCCTGAGCCTGTCCTTCGACTACGCCAGCGAGCTGTTTGACGCCAGCACCCTCGAGCGACTGGCCGAGCATTATTGCAACCTCCTGCGCGCGGTTTGCCAGCAGCCTGGTACCGCCATCGGCGACCTGCCCCTGATGACCTCAAGCGAGCAGGCACAACTGGCGCAGTGGAGTGGTGCCCCCCGCGCGCCGGCCACTCAATGGCTGCCTGACCAGCTCAACGAACAGGCGCGCCTGACCCCCGAACGTACGGCGCTGATCTGGGAAAGCGGCAGCCTCGATTTTGCCCAACTGCACACCCAGGCCAACCGCCTGGCCCATTATCTGCGCGATAAAGGCGTCGGTCCTGACGTGCGCGTAGCGATTGCCGCCGAGCGTTCGCCGCAGTTGCTGATCGGCCTGTTGGCGATCATCAAGGCCGGTGGTGCCTACGTGCCGCTGGACCCCGATTACCCTGCCGAGCGCCTGGCCTACATGCTCGCCGACAGCGCGGTCGGGTTGCTGCTGACCCAGACCGGAATGCTCGACCGCTTGCCGGCCACCGAAGGCGTCAGCGTCATCGCGATGGACACCCTGCACCTGGAAAGCTGGCCGAGCCACGCACCGGGCCTGCACCTGCAAGGCGACAACCTGGCGTATGTGATCTACACCTCGGGCTCCACCGGCCAGCCCAAGGGCGTGGGCAATACGCATGCGGCCCTGGCCGAACGGCTGCAGTGGATGCAGGACACTTACCGACTCGACCAGACTGACGTGCTGATGCAAAAGGCCCCGATCAGTTTCGACGTATCGGTGTGGGAATGCTTCTGGCCGCTGGTGACCGGTGCGCGCTTGCTGATTGCCGCACCTGGCGAGCACCGCGATCCCCACCGTATCGCGAGGCTGGTGCAACAGTTCGGCGTCACCACCTTGCACTTTGTGCCGCCGTTGCTTTCGTTGTTCATCGACGAGCCGCTGAGCGCCGAGTGCACCAGCCTGCGTCAAGTGTTCAGCGGCGGTGAAGCCCTGGCCCCCGAGCTGCGCGACCGCGTCCTGGCGCAGTTGCCCGCCGTGCAGTTGCATAATCGGTATGGCCCGACCGAAACCGCGATCAACGTCACCCACTGGCATTGCACCCGCGCCGACGGCGAGCGCTCGCCAATCGGCCGCCCGCTGGGGAACGTGCTGTGTCGGGTACTGGACAGCGAATTGAATGCGCTCCCGGCCGGCGTGCCGGGCGAGCTGTGCATCAGCGGTCTCGGCCTGGCGCGGGGTTACCTGGGACGTGCGGCGCTGACTGCGGAACGATTTGTCGTCGACCCTCTGGGCCAGCCAGGGGCGCGCCTGTACCGAACCGGAGACCGCGCGCGGTGGACCGCAGACGGTGTGCTTGAATATCTCGGGCGGCTCGATCAGCAGGTCAAATTACGCGGGTTCCGCGTAGAACCGCAGGAAATCGAGGCGCGCCTGCTGGCTCAGGAAGGCGTCGCCCAGGCCGCGGTGCTGGTGCGCGACACGGTCGCTGGTGCACAGCTGATCGGTTACTACACCGCTACGCCTGACGCTGAGCCACATGACGGGCATAACACCCGGCTGCTCGCTGCCCTGGCGGCCGAGCTGCCCGAGTACATGGTGCCGGCGCAACTGATGCGCCTGGACGCGATGCCCCTGAGCCCCAGCGGCAAGCTCGACCGCCGGGCCTTGCCGGAGCCGCTGTGGCAGGTGTGCGAGCATGTCGAGCCGGTGACGGCGCTGCAACAGCAGCTCGCCGGCATCTGGCACCAGGTATTGGGCCATGGGCAGATAGGCCTGCGCGATGACTTCTTCGCCCTTGGCGGCCACTCTTTGCTGGCCACGCAAATCATCTCCAGGACCCGCCAGGCGTGTGACGTCGAACTGCCGCTGCGAGCCCTGTTCGAGAACAGTGAACTCGGTGCGTTCGCCGAACAGGTACGCTTGCTCCAAATCAGCGGCAACATCAATCGGCAGCCGCCCATCGAGCAGGTTGACCGCAGCCAGCCGGTGCCGCTGTCATATTCCCAGCAGCGCATGTGGTTTCTCTGGCAGATGGAGCCCGACAGCCCTGCCTACAACGTCGGTGGCATGGCGCGACTGCGCGGCGAGCTGGATGTCGAGCGCTTCGACGCTGCGCTGCAAGCGCTGATCCTGCGCCACGAAACCCTGCGCACCACCTTCCCGAGTGTCGACGGTGTGGCTCGACAGCAGGTTCACCCGCACAGCAGCGTGCTCCTGGAATTGCAGGATTTCAGCGCGCTGGCAGACGCTGACCGCGAGCGCCAGGTCCAGCTTCTGGCTGACGCCGAGGCCCATAAACCCTTCGATCTGGAAACAGGTCCACTGCTGCGCGCCTGCCTGGTCAGGACGGCCTTGCAGGAGTACTACCTGGTGCTGACGTTGCATCATATCGTCACCGAAGGCTGGGCCATGGACATCTTTGCCCGGGAGCTCAGCGCACTGTACGAGGCGCTGGTCGATGGCCGCGAATCTCCCCTGGTGCCGCTGGCGGTGCAATACCTCGACTACAGCGTTTGGCAGCGCCAGTGGCTGGAGTCCGGCGAGCGCCAGCGTCAACTCGACTACTGGACCGCGCAGCTGGGCCGGGAACATCCGTTGCTGGAGGTGCCCGCCGACCGAGCGCGGCCACCGGTGCAAAGCCACCGGGGCGAGCTGTACCGTTTTGACCTGCCTGACGAGCTGGCCGCGCGGGTGCGAACCTTCAATGCGCAACATGGCCTGACCCTGTTCATGACCATGACCGCGGCACTGGCCGTATTGCTCTATCGCTATAGCGGCCAGACCGACCTGCGCATCGGCGCGCCGGTGGCCAACCGCATCCGTCCGGAAAGCGAGGGGCTGATCGGGGCGTTCCTCAATACCCAGGTACTGCGCTGCCAGCTCAATGGGCAGATGTCCGTCGGCGAGTTGTTCGATCAGGTGCGCCACACTGTCATCGAAGGCCAGTCCCATCAGGACTTGCCGTTCGATCACCTGGTGGAAGCCTTGCAGCCGCCGCGCAGCGCCGCCTATAACCCGCTGTTCCAGGTCATGTGCAATGTGCAGCGCTGGGAATTCCAGCAAAAACGCACCCTGGCGGGGATGACCGTCGAGTACCTGGCCAACGATGCTCGTGCAACCAAGTTCGACCTCAACCTGGAAGTCACCGACCTTGACCATCGCCTGGGTTGCTGCCTGACCTACAGCACCGATCTGTTCGATGAGCCGCGCATTGCGCGCATGGCCGGGCATTGGCGCAACCTGCTGGAGGCATTGCTGGCCGATCCGCAACAGCGCCTGAGCGAGTTGCCGCTGCTGGCCGCCGACGAGCAGAAACACCTGCTCGGCAGCCTCGGCGTGGAGCCGGGCGAGCATCGTCTGGACCAGTGCGTGCATCACCTGTTCAGTGAACAGGCGCTGCTGCGCAACGATGCACCGGCGTTGACCTTCGCCGGGCAAACCCTGAGCTATGCCGAACTCGACGCCCGGGCCAATCGCCTGGCCTGGATGCTGCGTGAGCGTGGAGTCGGGCCGCAGGTGCGGGTTGGCCTGGCGCTGGAGCGCTCGCTGGAGATGGTGGTCGGCCTGCTGGCGATACTCAAAGCCGGCGGCGCGTACGTGCCGCTGGACCCGGAATACCCGCTGGACCGATTGCACTACATGATCAAGGACAGTGGCATCGGCTTGCTCCTCAGCAACTCGGCCATGTTCACGGCCCTGGGCGAGTTGCCGACTGGCGTCTCGCGCTGGTGCCTTGAAGATGACAGCGCCGCCCTGGCCGATTACCCGGCGGCAGAGTTGCCTCGCAGCAGCTTGCCCCAGCATCAGGCCTACCTGATCTACACCTCGGGTTCCACCGGAAAACCCAAGGGCGTGATGGTGTCCCACGGCGAAATCGCCATGCATTGCCGCGCGGTGATCGAGCGCTTCGGCATGCGCGTCGATGATTGCGAACTGCACTTCTATTCGATCAATTTCGACGCCGCCACCGAGCGATTGCTGGTGCCTTTGTTGAGCGGCGCCCAGGTAGTCTTGCGGGCGCAAGGTCAGTGGGATGCGCAGGAGATCTGCGAGCTGATCCGTCGCCACCACATCAATATCCTTGGCTTCACGCCAAGCTATGGCAGCCAGTTGGCGCAGTGGCTGGCCACCCGCAATGAAACCCTGCCAGTGCGTATGTGCATCACCGGCGGCGAAGCCTTGACCGGCGAACATCTGCAACGAATTCGCGGGGCGTTCAAGCCGAGCCTGTTCTTCAATGCTTACGGCCCGACTGAAACCGTGGTCATGCCCCTGTCCAGCCTGGCCCCGGAACACCTGGAAGAGGGCATGGGCAGCGTACCGATCGGCAGCGTGATCGGCGCCCGGGTTGGGTACATCCTCGACGCCGACCTGGCGTTGGTGCCCCAGGGCGCGACGGGCGAGCTGTTCATTGGCGGTGCCGGCCTGGCCCAGGGTTACCACCAGCGTCCGGGCATGACCGCCGAACGCTTTGTGGCCAACCCCTTTGCCGCCGATGGCACACGCCTGTACCGCACGGGAGATCGGGTGCGCCAGCGCGGCGATGGGCTGGTGGAGTACCTCGGCCGCATCGATCATCAGGTGAAGATTCGCGGTTTCCGTATCGAGCCTGGCGAGATCGAAAATCGCCTGCTGGAGCATGAGTCGGTGCGTGAAGCGGTGGTGCTGGCGCTTGATGCGCCAAGTGGCAAGCAGCTGGTGGGCTACCTGCTGACGGCGGTCGCCGAGCAGGATGACGCGCAACAGAGCAGCCTGCGCGAATCCCTCAAGGCTCACCTCAATGCCCAGCTTCCGGACTATATGGTGCCCATGCACCTGATCCTGTTGGCACACTGGCCGCTGACCGCCAACGGCAAGCTCGATCGTCGCGCGCTTCCGGCGCCGGACCCGGCGCTCAACCGTCAGCATTACGTGGCACCCGGCAGCGAGCTTGAACTGACCCTGGCCAGCCTCTGGTGCGAGGTGTTGAATGTCACGCAGGTGGGGCTCAACGACAACTTTTTCGAACTGGGTGGCGACTCGATCCTGTCGATCCAGGTGGTCAGCCGCGCCCGTCAGCAGGGCATTCATTTCAGCCCACGGGACCTGTTCCAGCACCAGACCGTGCAGGCGCTCGTCGCCATCGCCACGCGTACGGAACAGGTGGTGGCCGAACAAGGCCTGCTCACCGGTGAGTCGCCAATGACGCCGATCCAGCACTGGTTTTTCGACAGCCAGATTCCTGAGCCTCAACACTGGAACCAGGCCTTGTTGCTGGAGCCGACCGTGCTGCTCGAACCCCATTGCCTGGAGCAGGCACTGCTGGCGGTGATCGAGCAACACGATGCATTACGGCTGCGCTTCACCGCAGTGGCTGGCGCCTGGCGCGCCGAACATCGGATCGATAGCGACACCCCCGTGCTGTGGCAGGTGCGGGTCAAATCCATGGAACAGTGCACCGCGCTGTTCGCCGACGCCCAGAGAAGTCTGGACCTCAAGCAGGGGCCGTTGTTGCGGGCGCTGCTGGTGGATGGTCCGCAGGGTCAGCAACGCCTGTTCATCGCCATTCACCACCTGGTGGTGGATGGCGTGTCCTGGCGAGTACTGCTGGACGATGTGCAGGCGGTTTATCGTCGATTGCTCGCGGGAAAACCCGTCGAGTTACCGGCGAAAACCAGCGCCTTGCGCGACTGGGCGGCTCGTCTGCAGGCCTACGCGGGCAGTGATTCGCTGCGTGAGGAATTGGGTTGGTGGCAGGCACAATTGGCAGGGCCGGATGTTGCGCTGCCGTGCGCCCGCCCTGAAGGTGGACGCCAGCATCGCCACGCCCAGACCATCAGCGTACGCCTCGATGGCGAGCGCACCCGCCAGTTGCTGCAACAGGCGCCGAGTGCCTATCGCACGCAGGTTAACGACCTGCTGCTGAGTGCCTTGTCCCGGGTTCTGTGCCGCTGGAGCGGGCACGAGTCGGCGCTGATTCAACTTGAAGGGCACGGCCGCGAGAACCTGTTTGACGACATCGACCTGAGCCGCACGGTTGGCTGGTTCACCAGCGCATTCGTACTGCGCCTGACGCCAGGACTTGAGCATGAGCACACGATCAAGGCAATCAAGGAGCAACTGCGCGCCATACCGCACAAGGGCCTTGGGTATGGGGTACTGCGGTACCTGGCCGACGACGTCTGCCGCCACGCCATGTCGGCCTTGCCGGCGGCGCAGATCACCTTTAATTATCTGGGCCAGTTCGACCAGAGTTTTGCTGACGACGCCTTGTTCCGTCCGCTGGACGAACCGGTCGGCGCGGCGCACGATCCGGAGGCGCCGCTGCCCAACGAGCTGAGCGTCGACAGCCAGGTCTATGGCGGTGAGCTGGTAATGCGCTGGACCTTCAGTACAGAGCGTCACGACCCGCAGGCCATCGCCGAGCTGGCGCACGCCTACCTCGAAGAATTGCAGAGTCTGATCGAGCATTGCCTGGGCGATGGCGCGGGAGGCCTGACGCCGTCGGACTTCCCGCTGGCGAAACTCACCCAGCCCCAGCTCGATGCGCTGCCAGTACCTGCCGCGCTCATTGAAGATGTCTTTGCGCTGACGCCGATGCAGGAAGGCATGCTGCTGCACACCTTGTTGGAACCGGGCACCGGCCTGTACTACATGCAAGACCGTTACCGCATCAACAGTGAACTGGACCCGCAGCGTTTTGCCGAGGCCTGGCACGCGGTGATCGCCCGGCACGAGGCCCTGCGGGCATCGTTCTGCTGGAACGTTGGCGAGGACATGCTGCAGGTTATCCACAAGCCGGGCAGCACGCCGATCGAGTACCTCGATTGGTCGGCTGTTGCCCAGGCCGAGCAGGAACCCAGGTTGCAGGCGCTGCTCAAAAGCGAGCGTGAAGCCGGCTTCGACCTGCTCAACCAGGCCCCGTTTCACCTGCGCCTGATCCGGGTCGGCGCGGCGCGCTACTGGTTCATGATGAGCAACCACCACATTCTTATCGATGCCTGGTGCCGTTCGCTATTGATGAACGATTTCCTTGAGATCTACACCGCCTTGGGCGAGGGGCGCGAAGCGCAATTATCGCTACCGCCGCGTTATCGTGACTATATCGCCTGGCTGCAACGGCAGAACCTTGCCGAAGCCCGGCAGTGGTGGAAAGACAATCTGCAGGGTTTTGAACGGACAACGCCGATTCCAAGCGATCGGCCCTTGCTGCGCGAGCATGCCGGCGACAGCGGCGGCATGGTCGTCGGCGACTGTTACACCCGTCTGGCTGTCCGGGACGGTGTGCAACTGCGCGAACTGGCCCAGGCCCATCAGTTGACCGTCAATACCTTCGCCCAGGCGGCCTGGGCCTTGGTCCTGCGGCGCCTCAGCGGTGATCGCGACGTGTTGTTTGGTGTCACGGTGGCCGGCCGTCCGGTGCAGATGCCGGCAATGCAACGCACGGTCGGGCTGTTCATCAACAGCATCGCGCTGCGGGTGAAGATGCCTGGGGACGATCAGCGTTGCAGCGTTCGCCAATGGCTTGGCGAGTTGCTCGACAGCAATATGCAGCTGCGTGAATACGAGTACCTGCCGCTGGTGAACATCCAGGAACACAGTGAGCTGCCCAAGGGCCAGCCGCTGTTCGACAGCCTGTTCGTGTTCGAGAACGCGCCGGTCGAAGTCTCGGTTCTGGACCGCGCGCAGAGCCTCAATGCCACGTCGGACTCAGGCCGTACGCATACCAACTTCCCCCTGACGGCGGTGTGTTATCCGGGGGACGACCTGGGCTTGCATCTGTCGTACGACCAGCGATTCTTCGATGAAACCACGGTCGAGCGCATGCTCGCCGAGTTCAAGCGCCTGTTGCTGGCACTGGTACAGGGTTTCCATGGTGACATGGCGGATCTACCGCTGCTGGGCACCGAGGAACGGGATTTCCTGCTCTACGGTTGCAACCAGAGCGCCCATGAGTATCCGCTGGAGCAGAGCTACGTGGCGCTGTTCGAAGCGCAGGTGGCCCGGCATCCGCAGCGAGTGGTGGCCAGCTGTCTCGATCAGCGGCACACGTATGCCGAACTGAACGTGTGCAGCAACCGGCTCGGTCATGCACTGCTGGCGGCCGGGGTGGGGCTGGATCAACCGGTGGCCCTGCTGGCCGAACGCAACTGTGCATTGCTGGGCATGATCATCGGCAGCTTCAAGGCGGGTGCGGGGTATCTGCCGCTGGATCCGGGCCTGCCGAGCCAACGCTTGAGCCGCATCCTCGATCTCAGCCGCACGCCGTTGCTGGTGTGCACCCAGGCTTGCCGGGAGCAGGCCGTTTCGCTGCTGGATTCATTCAGCTGTGCGCATCGGCCCAGGTTGCTGGTCTGGGAAGAGGTGCAGGCGAGCGCTGCATCGGTCGCCAATCCCGGGATCTACAGTGGACCGGATAACCTCGCTTACGTGATTTACACCTCCGGTTCCACAGGTCTGCCCAAGGGCGTGATGGTCGAACAGCGCGGCATGCTCAACAATCAGTTGAGCAAGGTGCCGTACCTGAAGCTGGGCGAGGCCGATGTGATCGCGCAGACCGCTTCACAAAGCTTCGATATATCCGTCTGGCAGTTCCTCGCGGCACCGCTGTTCGGTGCACGTGTGGACATCGTGCCGAACGCCATCGCCCATGATCCGCAGGGCTTGCTGGCACACGTGGTGGCCCAAGGCGTCACCGTGCTGGAAAGCGTGCCGTCGCTGATCCAGGGCATGCTCGTTCAAGCACACATGAGCCTCGATGGCCTGCGCTGGATGCTGCCGACCGGTGAAGCCATGCCACCTGAACTGGCCCACCAATGGCTGCTGCGTTACCCCCAAGTCGGCCTGGTGAACGCGTATGGCCCGGCGGAATGTTCGGATGACGTGGCGTTTCATCGCGTCGACCTGGCCTCGACCCGCAGCAGTTATCTGCCGATCGGCATGCCAACCGACAACAATCGCCTGTACCTGCTCGATGGCGCGCTGGAACTGGTGCCCTTGGGTGCCGTAGGTGAATTGTGTGTCGCCGGCACAGGGGTTGGCCGCGGGTATGTGAGCGATCCGTTGCGCACTGCCCAGGCATTTGTGCCCAACCCGTTTGGCGCGTCGGGGGATCGTCTGTACCGCACCGGCGACCTGGCCCGCCGCCGCAGCGATGGGGTGCTGGAGTACGTCGGGCGAATCGATCATCAGGTGAAAATTCGCGGCTATCGCATTGAGTTGGGTGAGATCGAGGCGCGCCTGCACGAACAACCAGAAGTGCGGGACGCTGCGGTGGGCGTGCAGGAGGGCGCCAATGGCAAGCACCTGGTGGGTTATCTGGTAGCGGCGGATTCGGCGCTCAATTCCGGCGAACGCCTGGAGCGCATCAAGCAGCGTCTGCGCACCGAGCTACCGGAGTACATGGTGCCGCTGCACTGGCTGTGGCTGGAGCAAATGCCGCTTAATGCCAACGGCAAACTGGATCGCAAAGCGTTGCCAGCACTGGAGATAGGTCAGTTGCAGAGCCAGGACTACCAGGCGCCGCGCACTGAGCTTGAGCTGAAGCTGGCGGATATCTGGGCGCAGGTGTTGAAAGTCGACAGGGTGGGTGTGCGCGATAATTTCTTCGAGTTGGGCGGGCATTCGCTGCTGGCCACGCAGATTGCTTCGCGGGTGCAGACAGCGCTGCAGCGCGAAGTGCCGCTGCGGGCGATGTTCGAGTGCAGTACGGTTGAGGACCTGGCCGAATACATCGATGGGCTGGCGGCGAGCGATATCACCGAAGAGAAAGTGGATCGGTTGACTGATCTGATGGCGGAGCTTGAGGGGTTGTGACTGTCTGGGAATGAAATGCAGTGATTGGGGCTGCCATGCCTGAGGTTGAAAAGACCAGCGGTGTTTGCAATGACTCAACAGTAAGTCACGTTAAGTGAAACCTTCTGTAGAGTCATTGCCGTGCACCCACACTCAACTTCCAGTCAGTAGTAAACAGGCGAACTCAAGGAGTCCGCGGCCAACGGACGCTTACTTCGGCCCAAGAATCTTCACCAGCTTATCCGGCGACGGCGCGCCCTGCTGCTGTTGCAACTCACCCTTGTCGTCCATATAGAAAATCGCCGGGGTGGCCGACAATTCCAGCTCTTCCATCAACTGCATGTTCGCCGCGAGCTTGGCCTGGATCGCCGGCGGAACATCCTTCAAGGCCTTGAGCGAGCTGGCCTTGCCGGCTTTTTCGTGGTCTGCCAGGGCCTTTTGCGGGTCCTTGGCGGCCAGCAGCGCTGCGGATTTGCCCGGGCTGTCCTCGCGAATGATGCCGACCATGATATGGCGCAGTTGCACTTTGCCGGCTTTCACCCAAGGCCGCGCCTGTTCCCAGAACATGTTGCAGTAAGGGCAATTCGGGTCGCTGAACAGGTACACCACGCGCGGTGCGTCCTTGTTGCCGTCGGCAATCCAGTTGCTCGCTTCCATCTTGCCCCAGACTTCCTTGGACATCGGCGCGTAAACCAGCTTTTGCAGGGGGGCGGTGCTGAGGTCATTGCCGTCGGCGTCATACAGGTTGCCCAGCAGCACGTGTTTGCCATCCGGGGTCAGGTACAGGGCCATGCCACGGTTCTGGTACTGCGCGGCGTAACCGCGCAGGCCGTCTGGTGCGTCGAACTGGCCGACGATTTTTGCGCCCTTGGCTTCTATTTTCTTGATCGCCTCAGGCAATTCTTCGGCAGCCTGCGCGAATGGCAGGTGCAGCAGGGCAGTGCCCAGGGTCAACGTCAGCAGGTGGCGGAGGCGGGGCATGGCAGTTTCCTTGAAGAAGTGGCGGAACCAGGGCTGTCGAAGTTTTCCAGGGCGCGGGCCAGGCTGGCTTCCGACAGTTCGCCCAGATGGCTGCCCAGCAGGCGGCCCTCATTGCTGTAGAACAGCGTAGTCGGCAAGGCCATGGAGCCCACCGCCTGACCCAGGCGGCCACTGCCATCGAACAATACGTTCGACAGGCTCAGGCCCTGGGTTTCCAGGTAGGTACTTACGCTTTGCATGCTTTCGGCCTGATTGACGAACAGGAAGGTCAGGTCCGGACGCTGTTGCTGGGCATTTTCCAGCACCGGCATTTCCCGGCGACAGGGAGGGCACCAGGTGGCCCAGAGATTGATCACCAGCGGGCCCCCTTTGTAATCCTCCAGTCGCACGGTTTCCCCGGCCGCATTGCGCAGGGTGATTTCCGGCAGGCGCGTGCCTTGTTCGTAGATGGAGAGGGAAAAAGTAGCGAGCAGCCAGAACGCCAGGCCGCTACCCACGCCAAACCCCAGGGGGCGACGCAGTCCCGGGCGGCGCCAGCCCCGGTAGAGGGCAACGAGCAACAGCGCGATCACCCCCGGCCAGGCGAGGAAGCCGCCGTCACGCAGGTCGATGACTTGCCAGAGATCGTTACGATAATGCTTCCAGTAGAGCGCCACGAAACCGATCCGGGCCGCCAGCATGCCGATCAGGAACAGGCTGAACAGCACCGACTCGGGGTTTTCGCCACCGCGCCTGGCCGCTCGCCAACCCACAAAGGTCGCCAGCGCCAGAGCACCGATCAGCAGCAGGTGATTGAGCGCAATGGCAAACGTGCCGAGGGTGAGCGTCAGCATTAACGGGCCTCTCGGGTGAGGTTCCAGCGTTGCAGGAATGTGGCGGCATCAACTTCGCCGGTAATGCGCTGGCTACGTCGCTCCTCGCCGTCGGTGCCGATCCACAGCAGGCTCGGTGGCCCTGGCACCTTGTATCGACCGAGAAGTTCGCGACTGGCGGCGTTATCGGCGGTTACGTCCAGACGCAGCAAACGTACGTCACTGAGTGCCGTGAGCACCTGCGGCTGGCCGAACACGCGTTTTTCCATGATTTTGCAGGCCACGCACCAGTCGGCGTAATAGTCGAGCAACACCCATTGACCTTGAGCCTTGGCCGCATCCAGTTCCCGTTGCAGCGCAGCCGGGTCCTTGATGGTGGTGAAGGCCTCGTGGCCAACCGGGCGGGCGATGCTGGTCGAATTTGCCGTGCTGTAGACCTGTAATGGCTTGAACAGGTCATCACTGCCGCCGGCGGCACCGATCAGCAGCAGGCTGCCCCACACCCCCATCAGCAAGGAACTTGCGCCGAACAGCTGGGCAACCCGGCCGAAACCTTCCGATTGCTTCCAGGCGCTGTAGGCCGCGATCAACAGTAATGCTCCACACAGCCCCACCCACAGTGATTCATCCAGCACCGGGCGCAGCATCAGCAAGGCGGTGGCGAGGAACAGGAAGCCGAACACGCCTTTGAGCAGGTTCATCCAGGCGCCGGGCTTGGGCAGGAAGCGATTGCCGACCGTCACCAGCAACAGCAGCGGGATCCCCATGCCGATGCCCATGGTGAACAGGATCAGCCCGCCATGCAGGGCGTTGCCGCTCTGCGCGATATAGAGCAGGGCGCCGGCCAGGGGCGCGGTCATGCAAGGTCCCACCAGCAGCCCCGACACCGCACCCAGCACGCCAGCGCCGATCAGGCTGCCGCCACGCTGGTTGCGCGATAAATTTTCCAGGCGGTCACGAATGGCCACGGGCAGTTGCAATTCAAAAAAACCGAACATCGGCAACGCCAGCAATACAAACACGGCGGCGAAGCTGCCCAGCAGCCAGGGGTTCTGCAGTAAAGCCTGCAGATTGGCGCCAAGCATCGCTGCCAATACGCCCATCGCGGCATAGACCAGGGCCATGCACACCACGTAACTGCCGGCCAGGGCGAAGCCGCGTCGAGGGCTGGCGCCGCTGCCGACGACCAGCCCTGCGAGTATGGGCAACATGGGCAGGGTGCAAGGGGTGAATGCCAGCAGCAGGCCCAGGCCAAAGAACACCAGCAGGCTCCAGCCCAGCGCCCGTTGTTGCAGGCCGCTGGCCAGGGCCTGGTCCGGCGCTTCGGCGGCGGCAGGGGCAACGACTGTCCCCCCCAGGTCAACGACCCGGGTTTGCGGCGGATAACACAGGCCGGCATCGGCACAGCCCTGGAATCCTACTTTCACCTGGCCGGTGGCACCGGCCGGTATTTTCAACTCAAGGCCCTGGCGGTACACCTGCTGCTCACCGAAGAATTCATCGCTGTGAGATTCGCCAGGGGGCAAGGCCGGCTTGTGCTCTGGCGGCAAGCCGTCGAACTTCAGACGCTGCTGGTACAGATAGTACCCATCGGCGATCTGCCAAAAAAGTTGGGTTTCACCGGACTGCAGGCGCTCGGAAGTGAGGATGAACGCCTTGCCTACTGGAAGGAAGTCCGGTTTGGTCGCGAATGGATCGTTGGCGGCCTGGGCCATGCCCGATATCAGGAGAACGAAAAGCAGTAAAATTCGACGCATGGGTAAGCCTTATCCCTGTGCAAGTGGGGGCAGGATGAGAGACGGCGATTAACCGATGATTAACCGCCACGGCCTTGTCGCAACGGCGCTTGCGGCATAATGTCGGCTTAATCGGCTACAGGCCTAATTGGTTTCTTTTCAGGTACTCACTATGCACGTACTGGTTTGCGAAGACGATGAGCTGATCGCCAGCGGCATAGTCGCCGGCCTCACCGCCCAGGGCCTGACCGTGGAGCACGTGGCTACCGCATCGGCTGCCCGGGCGATGCTCAAGGTTGCCGAGTTCGACGTCATGGTGCTCGACCTTGGCCTGCCCGATGAGGACGGCCTGAAGCTGTTGCAGCAGTTGCGTCACAGTGGCCTGGAGATTCCGGTGCTGATCCTCACCGCCCGGGATTCGGTCACGGACCGGGTCGATGGGCTGCAAGCGGGCGCCGACGATTACCTGCTCAAGCCGTTCGACCTGCGTGAACTGGCCGCGCGCCTGCACACCTTGTTGCGGCGGGTGGCGGGGCGCAGCGTCAACCTGATCGAGCATGGCGCGCTGACCTACGATCCGAGTAGCCGCGAAACCACCCTGGGCGGGCAGCCGGTTGACTTGTCACGGCGTGAGCAATCGCTGTTGCAGGCGCTGTTGCACAACCGGGGCCGGGTCCTGTCCACGGAACAGCTCAAAGACAGTGTCTATGGGTTCAACGACGAGCTGGAAAGCAACGCCCTGAACGTGCACATCCATCACCTGCGGCGCAAACTCGGTAACGGCATCGTCGAGACCGTACGCGGCCTGGGTTACCGCCTGGGCCCGGCAGACAGTGGAGATCGTTCGAAGTGATGAGCCTGCGCTTGCGCCTGAGCCTGACCCTGGGCGCCGCGTTCGCGCTGATCTGGGCGCTGGCGGCTGCCTGGATGCTCAGCGACCTGCGCAACCAGATGATGTTTTCCCTCGACCAGCGCCTGGTGGCGTCGGCGCGCATGGTCGCCGGGTTGATGGAGCAACTGCCGGCGCTTCCGAGCAAGGGCGAGGGCACCCATTTCAGTGCCGAGCAACTGAACATCCCGGGCGGCATGGCGTGCCAGGTCAGTTCACTGCGGGGCGAGATCCTGGCCCGCAGTCACACCGATCCGCAACAGACCCTGGAAGCCGAGCAACTGGGTTTTCATGACCAGATGATCGATGGCGCGCCCTGGCGCAGTTTCACCCTGGTTCGGGGAGACCTGCGCATCACCACCGCCGACCGGCAGATCGAGCGCGAAGCGTTGAACATGTCGATCCTGCTGGCGGCATCGGTGCCGGTCGGCGTGGCGTTGCTCGGTTGCCTGTGCCTGCTGTGGTTGGGGATCGGCCAGGGCCTGGCGCCGCTCAATCGCATGCGTGATGCCCTGATGCGGCGCAGCGCCGACTCCCTGGAACCGTTGCAGATCCAGCCGCTGCCCAGCGAATTGCAGCCGTTGCTCGACACCCAGAATCAGTTGCTGCAACGGATTGGCAAGACCATCGAGCGCGAGCGGCGCCTGACTGGCGACGCGGCCCACGAATTGCGTAGCCCGCTGACGGCGATCAAGACCCACCTGCAGGTCGCGCGCATGACCGAGGGCGCCGCTCGGGACCAGTCCCTCGCCCGGGCGGAAGAGGGGGCTGACCGTCTGCACCGCACCCTCGAACAATTGCTGTTGCTGGCGCGTGTCGAAGGCAGTCTGTCGTTCGATGACGGTGTGCAATGCAATGCCGAGCAGGTGGCCAGGCTGGCGATCCAGGACGCCGGCAGTGGCGATCGCCAGCGCATCCGCTTCAAGGCGCCGGCAAGGCTTTCCGCAGCGCCGGTGCAAATGCCGGCGGTACTGTCGATTGCCGCACTGCGTAACTTGCTGGACAACGCACTGCGTCACACCCCGGGTGATGGTCCGGTGGACTTGAGCGTGGAAACAGTCGAAAACCGCGTGCAGTTCGTGGTTCGCGATCATGGCCCTGGTATCGCCGAGGATGATTTGCAACATCTTACCCAGCGCTTCTGGCGCAATGGCCAAAGCACCGGCTGTGGCCTGGGGTTGGCGATTGTCCAGGCAATTGTCCAGCGCTGCGGTTGCACGCTGAAGTTCGACAGCAAGCCGGATGGCTTGCGGGTTGAACTGACGATGCCATTGCAGCCGGTCTGAGAGGGCGTGGTTACACATCAAAAGTAACGTCTATCCGATAGGCATCCGGCCCCCGTAGCGCTATCGTCCTCGCCGGCTTTGACTCAATGGATTGAGGTACTGGCGCCATGGAAACATCCCTGCATGTCTGCAAGGCAACCCCCGCCGACGCCGGCATCATCTGCCGGATAGTCGAACGTTCGATCCGCGTTGGCTGCGCCATTGATCACCGCAACGATCCACACACCGTTGCCACCTGGACCCACAGCAAAACCGTCAGGCATGTCATGGCCTGGCTGACTGACCCGCGGTTTTACCTCAACATCGCCTTGCTACAGGACAAGCCAGTGGGCGCCGCCATGGCTGCGATCAGCGGCAAGTTGGCGTTTTGCTACGTGCAACCGGAATGGTTTCGGCGCGGCGCGGGCCAGGCGCTGGTGGCTGACCTGGAAAGCTGGTTGATCAGTCATGGCCTGTGCCACGTGCAGCTCAACAGTACGCTCACTGGCGAGGGGTTCTACCGGCATCTGGGATACCAGCCCTGCGCCCCGACCTTCAAGGTTGCCGGTCTGCAGGCCATTCCCATGCGCAAAGGGCTGTTGTTGCCTGCTGCAAAACCTGACCAAGGGTCTAAATCCTCAGCCGCCTGAAGCGTTTCCACAACAGGAAAACCTTTTTGAGGGGTCGAGAGATGTCAGTCGCTACCAGCCTTGTGCAAGATCAGTCGGCGCGGGTCACTCCGGCGCCGGCCGAAACGCTTTATCAGTTCAACGAGTCGCCGTTGCTGGCGCGACAGACCCGGCAGGAGTCTAACGCCCGCAGCTATCCACGGCGCATCCCCCTGGCGCTCAAGCGGGCCAAGGGTATCTATGTCGAAGACGTCGAAGGCCGCCGTTTCATCGACTGCCTCGCCGGCGCAGGCACGCTGGCGTTGGGGCACAACCACGCAGTAGTGATTGAGGCGATCCGGCAGGTGCTGGCCGATGAATTGCCGTTGCACACCCTTGACCTGACGACTCCGGTCAAAGATCAATTCGTCCAGGACCTGTTCGCCCTGCTGCCACAGGGGTTGGCTGGCGAAGCGAAAATCCAGTTCTGCGGACCCACCGGCACCGACGCCGTGGAGGCGGCGTTGAAGCTGGTGCGCACCGCCACCGGTCGCAGCACCGTGTTGTCATTTCAAGGCGGCTACCACGGCATGAGTCAGGGCGCGCTCAGCCTGATGGGCAGCCTGGCGCCGAAAAAACCCATGGCGGCCTTACTCGGCAGCGGAGTGCAATTCATGCCCTATCCCTACGACTACCGTTGCCCGTTCGGGCTCGGCGGCGCACAAGGGGTCAAGGTCAACCTGAGCTACCTGGAAAATCTGCTGAGTGACCCGGAAGCGGGCGTGGAGTTGCCTGCGGCGGTGATAGTCGAAGCGGTGCAGGGCGAGGGCGGGGTTATTCCGGCTGACCTCGACTGGTTGCGTGGCTTGCGCCGTATTACCGAAAAAGCCGGGGTGGCGCTGATAGTCGACGAAATCCAGAGCGGGTTTGGACGCACCGGCAAGATGTTTGCCTTTGAACACGCCGGGATCATTCCGGACGTGGTGGTGATGTCCAAGGCCATCGGCGGCAGCCTGCCGTTGGCGGTGGTGGTCTATCGGGACTGGCTCGACACCTGGCTTCCGGGCGCCCATGCCGGGACCTTCCGCGGTAACCAGATGGCGATGGCCGCCGGATCCGCCGTGATGCGCTATCTGACCGAGCACAGGGTCTGCGAGCATGCCACCGCCATGGGCGAGCGCCTGGGCGAACACCTGCGCATCCTGCAGCGGGATTTTCCGCAGCTGGGTGACATACGCGGTCGAGGTCTGATGCTCGGCGTAGAACTGGTTGACCCATCCGGTGTGCCGGATGCCCAAGGTCACCCGCCGATCTTTGCCCGCCTGGCTCCGCTGGTGCAGCGTGAGTGCCTCAAGCGAGGTTTGATCCTCGAGCTGGGCGGGCGACATGGCGGCGTGGTGCGCTTCCTGCCACCGCTGGTGATTACCTCCAGCGAAATCGATCAGGTAGCCGAAATCTTTGGCAGGGCCATGGCCGCTGCCACCGCCAGTCTCTAAATTTTCCCGCGTCCCGAACGTACCTTCTACAGACCGGATGCACTTGCGTGCAGCCCACCCTACATCGATGGAGAAACACCAATGACGTCAGTATTCGACCGCGAGGACATCCTATTTCAAGTCGTGGTCAACCACGAAGAGCAGTATTCGATCTGGCCTGACTACAAGGCCGTGCCGCAAGGCTGGCGCACCGTGGGCAAGAGCGGCCTGAAGAAGGAGTGCCTGGCCTACATCGAGGAAACCTGGACGGATATGCGCCCACTGAGCCTGCGCAAGAAGATGGAAGAGCAGGCGGCTGCGGTGCTCTGAGCCTGCCTGTCACAAAAAGCCCGCTGGACTGGTGACAGTCAGCGGGCTTTTTGGTGCCTGGGCTGCAGAAAAGATCGCAGCCTTATTGCATTCGACAGCGCCTACAGGGGGGAGGGAGCGGCTGGGTCACTCAACCCCTTGATCACCGAATCCACATTCCCTTCCAGCTCATCCACCGGATTCACCCCATCGATATTCAGTACCACCAGGCGGCTTCCTGCCTCGGTAATCACCGCTTTGAGCGCATCCGACGGCTGGCGGTGATGTAACACCACGGCCACATCATTGTCCTTGAGCGTGGCCGCCAGTTGCTTGAGTGCCTCCGGGGTCCATTCGGCATCCGGGCGGGCGTCGAGGCCGATCAGTTCCAGGTTGAGACCACCAATCAGGTAACCGAAATGATCGCTGAGGCTCATTACGCTGAGGTTGTCGGCGCGGGCCAGGCGAGCTTCGCTGTCGGCACTGAACTTCAGCAGGCGCTGTTTGAGCGTCGCCAGGTTGGCCTCGATGACCGGCTTGGCTGCGGGTGCCAGGCGCACCAGATCTGCCGCCATCACATCCGCCATGCGTCCCATGTTGTTGCTGGACAACCATGGCTGGCTGTTGAGGCCGTCGACCTTGTTGTCCGGCTGTACGGCGATCCCGGGCAGGGCGCCGTCCACCGGGCGGGCAGCATCGACTTCGACGACCCGGATGTTGCTGCGTCGGGACATGGGATAGAGCGGGTCGTCGGCCCACAACGAACGCAGGCCGATCACGGCATCGGCATCGGTCGCCAGTTTGGCCAGGGCCGGTGCACCTCGGCCGGTGAAGTAGGCGGTCTGCCGGCTGCCGGGCAGGTTCGCCGGCGCGGCGCGTTCGAGCTGGACGTTGGTGCCCTTGAGCAGGACTTCGCCCAAGCCATAGGTGATCGGCAGTGAGGCCAGCACGCGTAGCGGTTTTGTGCTGTCGGCCGCGAAGGCCGTGTGGGCCAAGGTGCACAAGGCGACCGCCAGGGTTAGTTGACGCAACTTAAAAGACATTATCCGATATTCCCTTTCAGGCCAGGAACGACGCCACGGGCAACGGCCGCCAGGGCGAAGGCGATGCCGGCCACCAGGATGATCGCGGCACCGGATGGAATAGGCAGATCAAAAACGATCGGCGCGAGAATGCCGCACAGGGTACTGATCGTGGCGATCAGCACCGAGCACCAGAAAAAGCCCTTGAGCGACTGGCTGAGCAACCGTGCAGCCGCCGCCGGAATGACCAGCAGGGCCCCGACCAGAATGGCGCCGATCACTTTCACGGCGGCGACGGTGATCAGGGTTACCAGAATCACGAACAGGTAATCGAGGGTCTTCACCGCCACCCCGCGCACCGCCGCCAGCTGCGGATTGAAGCTGGCGAGCATGATACGGTTGTACAGCGGCAAGGCCAGTGCCATGACCAGTGAACCCACGATGGCCAACACCAGCAGGTCATTCCCGTTGACCGTCAGGACCGAACCGAACAGCACGTTTTCAAGGATGTGCACGTTGATCTTGCCGGCGAGAATCAATAGCAGGCTGGCACCCAGGGCTAACGAAACGGAGAGGAACACGCCGATCAGCGTATCCGGTGACAGCCCGGTGCGGTTGCGCAAGTAGTTAAGCAGGATGCCGAACAGCAGGCAGTAGCCAAACAGGCTGCCATAAGGCCCGGTGTAAGGTTCCCCCAGCAGAATGCCGACGGCCACGCCGGTCAGTGCCGCGTGGCCGACTGCTTCGGAGAAAAACGCAAAGCGCTTGACCACCACCAGGGTGCCCAGGCCACCCAGCACCGGTCCGATCAGCAGGCCTGCCAACAACGCATTGACCACGAACCCGTACGCCAGCGCTTCAGGCAGGTAACCCGAAGACGCCCAGCCCTGAATCATCAGGCGAAAGGCTTCATAACTCATCAGGCAGCGCTCCGTGGATGGGTGGAAAACAGCGTCAGCAGGCGTTCCGGTGTCAGTGCCTGCTTGGGCGTTGCATCGAACAGCACCCGGCGGTTGAGCCCGGTGACCCGGTCCGCCAGACGGCCTACCGCTTCCAGGTCATGCTCGATCCACAGTACCGTGATGCCGCTTTGGCGCCAGTGCCCGAGAAGTCGCTCGAAAACCTGGATGCCGGCTTCATCGAGAGCCGACATGGGTTCATCGAGCACCAGCAACTGCGGCGGCGGGATCAGCCCCTGGGCCAGCAATACTCGCTGACGTTCGCCACCGGACAAAGCGCCCATGCGTCGTTTGCGTTTGTCCTGCATGCCGACCCGTTCCAGGGCATCACCGATGGCTGCCGCGTAATGCTTGCTCACCCCCAGAAATGCCGGTCGACGCTGGCACATCGCGGCCATGAAGTCGTCGACGGTCATCGGCAGTCCGCGATCAAACTCCAGCGCTTGCGGCACGTAGCCGATCGTTCCCGGGGTGCCTGGCCATTGCAGGCTCAGGCGGCCCTGGTGGGGCATTTGCCCGAGCAGGGTCTTGATCAGCGAGCTCTTGCCGCCCCCGTTGGGTCCGACCAGTGCATGAATGCTGCCGGGCTGTACCTGGAAGGTCACCTGGTCAAGGATCGTGGTGCGGCCGAGGGTCAGGCCGACGTCGGCAAAATCCAGGGTCGGGCCGGTGCTTTGGACAATCAGGGTCTCCTGGACAGTCATGCGCCCGACTCCTGAATAGCCCGGACCACGGTGTTGAGGTTGCCGGTCATTTCCTTCTCATACTTTTCAGCCGTGTATTCGCCATAGGAAATGTGCGACAGCGGGTACAGTTTCACCCCGGATTCACGCTGGATGGTGTCGACATAGCTCGATGGGAAGTCCATCTCGGAGAAAATCACTTTCACGTCCAGCTCTCGCAACTGGTCGATGGTCTTTTTCAACTGGCTTGGGCTGGGCTCGATACCGTGGGCAGGCTCGACCACGGCCGTCACTTCCAGGCCGAACTCGCGCAGCAGGTAGTCGTAGGCGGCATGCACGGTGGCTACGCGCAGCTCTGCATTGGGCGCTTCGGTGAGTTTCGCCAGGGCGTCGGCGCGCATCTGCCGCAGCCGTTTGCCGTAGGCTCGGGCGTTCTGGGTGTAGGTCTTGGCGTTCGCCGGATCAAGTTTCCCCAGCTCCCGGGCAATGTTGTTGACCTGGGCAATCGAGGCGCTGATCGACAGGAAGGTATGCGGGTTGACGACCTTGCCGGCCCCACGGGCAGCCACGCCGGTAGCGGCCAGCAGCGGCACGTTTTCGTTGGCTTCGATCACCGCCACGTTGGGCGTTTCGCTGGCGGCGATCATGCGGTCGGCGAAATCGTCATGCCCAACCCCGTTGAGCACAACCACGTCCAGTCCGCTGATGCGCTTGATGTCTTCGGCGCGTGGCTCGTAGGCATGCGGGTTGAAACCGGCGGGAATCAAAGGCACCACTTCGGCCTTGTCGCCGACGATATTTGCCACGTAGCTGTAGTACGGATGCAGGGTGATACCGATGCGCAGGCGCTTGGCCTCTTCAGCACTGGCCAGGGGGACCAGCAGGCAGGCAAGCAGGCCAGCCAGCAGGGCGCGCATGAAACGTTGAGATGAAATAGGCATGGGAAAGCGGTTTCTCTCGGGTAAAGGCGAGGGGTCAGTGCCGATGCTGGCGAGTGACGCCGGCATCGAATTGCGCGACGATCTGCTGCCAGCCGGCGCTTTCGAGCGCGGAGTCGGCAAGATCGGCTGGCGCCTTGAGGGCTTTGCCGCGATGCAGCCAGATGTCCGGCTCATCGTCACCCGCGGTGAGGCGCATCAGGAAAGAGCCGGCCACGTCGGGAGACTGGCTCTGGCCGAAATAAGCCTGGTCCTGCAGCAACTCCCAGGCATGGCTGCCACGACTGACCGAGCTGGCGTCCTGGGCAAATGGCGCGAAGCCTTCGTCAGCCAGCAGCACCGGCGTTGGCAATGCCTGCTGCTCCTGGCGCAACAAGTGGATCTCGTCGAGCGTGACCCGCAGGTCGGCGTAGATGCCCTGTTCGGAAGCGCTCAGGTCGCGGCGCGCATCCAGTTGATGACTGGCTACGGTGCTGACCTCCTGGGACTCATGGCGCCAGGCCACGACCGATGCGGCCACGGCCAGGATCATCAGGCACAAGAGCAATACGTACAGCGTTTCGTGGCCGGCTCCGGCCGGGCGGACTATCTGATTTGTGGGGGTGCTCATGGGGTCTGGATGTCCGCCTGGTCTATTTCCACCACATGGCCCGGGCCCGCATCGAACAGCACATAGAACTCGGCGGCGGGTTTCTTGAAAGTCATCTTCGAATCGGCGCCGAGCTTGCCGGGCACCAGAATGGTTTCGTCGTAGCCGATCACATCCAGGGTCACACCCGGGGCACCGCTGCCATCGGAAAAGCCCCCGGTACATTCGATCTGTTCGGCGTCGACGGCCTTGCATTCGCACATCGGGTTATGGGCCAGGGCGCTGGTGCTGAATCCGGCGCAGAGCGCCAGCACCAGGTTGCGCAGATGACGCAAAGTCATGGTTTGCCTCCTTGTTTGGTCAGCCACTCGATGGTGGCGGGGGATGCCTGGCTCAGGGGCATGGAAGCCTGGTGCATGGCGCCGTCCCAGCCCTCCATGGTGATCCACAGTTCGGCATCGGCCTTGGTCTTTTCCGGGATCGGCAACATGGCGCCCATGCGGTAAGGCGTGCCAAAGAAAATCACCCCGGCGGCGCGCAGGCTGCGGGGCTTGCCGATGCGCAGGTAGGTGGCCTTGACCTGCTCGCGGCAGCTGTCGCATAGCGCGGCGTTGAAGCTCTTCATGTAGCCGGCGGGCCCATCCAGTCGCGGCGCTTCGTTGCGCAGTTCAGCCAGGCGCAGGCTCCAGGGGCCGACCTGCACTTCTCCGGCTTCGCGTTCACCCAAACCGGTATCACCCCGGAACAGCGCGGCATCGGCGAAGTACTTGGGCATGAAACCCAGCGGTACCAGCAACAGCAGGACATTGATGTGGAAGCGCCATTTGTGCCAGAAACGGCTCAGTTTCGAAGAGGGTTTATCCGCAACGAGCAGGCTCATTGGCTCACCTCCGTGGTTTCGTGGCGAGGGGCAGTTGGCACTCGGGCACGTTTGTTTTCCCGCTTCAGGGCGTTGGCCGTGGCCAGGGCGGTGCGTTTGGTCCAGATCAGCAGGCCACTGAGGACCATCATGCTCAGCAGCAAGCCGAAGAAGAACCAGATCAGCTTGATCCACAGGCCGCCAAAGTCGCCGGTGTGCAGGGGACGCATGGATTCGGTTACCAGCTCCAGCCCGGAGCGATCCGAGAGCAGGCGAGTGGAGGCGATTTCACCGGTGTAGGGGTTGATATCGGCGGTCTGGAACATCAGCGGGTACCAGCTGCGTCCGCCTACCGTCAGGTAGCTGTAGGCATTGGCGGGCATGCTGACAAAGCTGTCCTCCAACCCTGGAATACGCTCCTTGGCCTGGGTAATCGCATTCTGCAGGCTGATCATCGGCGCAGGCGAACCATCGGTACTCACCGGCACGCTCTCTCGAGGCACTACCAGGGCCACCGGGGCAGTGGAAATCCTCACCTGGTTATCGAACATGAATGCCTCGATCAGGAACCAGGTGCTGGTCACGGAAATTACCGCGATAAACCAGATCGACCAGATGCCGCTGAGCCGGTGAAAGTCGCCCCAGAAGATTCGTGCACCGTGACGAATGCGCAGGGTCGGCTTGAGGAAGCCTTTCCAGAATTTCTTGTACACCACCAGCCCGGTGATCAGGGACGCCAGCATCGGCAGACTCAGGAACGACACCAGGTACCAGCCCCAGCTGTAACCGTTGGTAAACGGCACCAGCCACCAGCCATGCAGTGCG
This sequence comes from Pseudomonas sp. Y24-6, assembly GCF_020295325.1. Taxonomy (NCBI): domain Bacteria; kingdom Pseudomonadati; phylum Pseudomonadota; class Gammaproteobacteria; order Pseudomonadales; family Pseudomonadaceae; genus Pseudomonas; species Pseudomonas sp. Y24-6. The sequence goes on from NZ_JACBXG010000015.1 coordinate 125,578, forward strand.
CGGGTGAAGGCCTTGAAATTGAATTGCGGCGCCGTGCCCTGTATGACCCCGGTATAAGGATTGACGTAGACCGTCACCGAACGCCCGTCCGGGTAGCTGACCTCGACGTCGAGGGCAAAGTGCGACTCGTCGGGACGGCTGATGCTTTCGACCAGGGTGTTCGGCTCGGCCGTTTTGATCGCGGCGACGATCTGGTCGTAGTTGAGCATCGGGGCATCATCGGAAGGCTGGCTGGCGCGCATTTGCGGATTGGCCAGCCAGACGATCTCCTGGCTGACCACGGCAAGTGTGCCGGTCACGCAGACGATCAGTACAAAAAACCAGATCGGCAGCGCCAGCCAGCTGTGCACCAGAAACCAGATTTTGGAACGGGATTTCTTCGACATGATGTAAGTCTTATAGCGATGAGAGGACCTTGGCTGCAGGCTCCCCAGCGTTGGGTCGATGAAAAGTCGCTCGTGGCTTTTGCCTACGCGAGCAGACTGCATCTATATAAGACGAATGAGAATCAAAAATCCCGAACCCGCATATGCAAGAAAATGTTTCTAGCGTCGTTAATCCGCCTCCAGCGTCGAGGTAACGGTGGAGGCGGACCGGGAAGTCAGCCCTGCTGGAACATTTCCTGCGCGCGCTGCTCGATTTGCTCCTGGGTCAGATCTTCCTTGCGCGTGGCCAGAAACCACAGGTGTCCGTAGGGGTCTTTGAGCGTGCCGGACCGATCACCATAGAACTGATCCTTGACCTCGGACACGACAATGCCACCAGCAGCAATCGCCTGTTTATACGAGGCATCCACATCATTGACGTACAGATGCAATCCCACGCAAGGGGACTCATCGGGATTGCTCAATGGCCCCTGATCACAGGGGGTGCCCAACATGATCGGGCAATCGCCTATGCGCAACTCGGCGTGACCGATTCCACCATCGGGCATCGCCAGGCGCATCACTTCGACGGCACCGAAGGCTTTTTTGTAGAACTCGATGGCTTCGGCAGCTTTTTGAATACCCAGATATGGCGTAATGCTGTGATAGCCCTCTGGAATGGGTTTGACGCTCATGGCGGTTCTCCCAGGTTTTTATGCAATGAGAATGTCCCACAAATATAGTAGGAGCTGCCGAAGGCTGCGATCTTTTGACCTGCTTTACCCTTCGCAGCACTCAGTCCTCCTCCAGCAAATGCGCCCCAGGTCCACGGTCCCCCAAAACATCACCAAAATTGCGCAACGGGCAGGCCTCCATCGACAGGCATCCGCAACCAATACATCCATTCAACCGGTCGCGCAGCAACGTCAGCTGGTTGATCCGCTCATCCAGATCCCGGCTCCACTGCGCCGACAACACCTTCCAGTCGGCGGCGGTCGGTGCGCGGTTATCGGGCAGCGATTGCAGCGCCTTACCAATCTCTGCCAACGGAATGCCCAGGCGTTGTGCCACCTTGATCAACGCCACCCGGCGCAACACTTCCCGCGGGTAGCGGCGCTGGTTGCCCTGGTTGCGATTGCTCTTGATCAGGCCCTTGGTTTCATAAAAGTGCAGCGCGGTGACTGCCACGCCGCTGCGGGCGGCAACCTGGCCGACCGTGAGTTCCCGCTGCAGGGGGGGCGGGGTCATCATTTGAAAAATCCCTCTTGACCTTGACTTAACTGGAGGTTTTACCCTGCAAGCCTTCGGATCGCAATGTCCGGCATACACAGACGGGGACTTTTTCATGCAGGCGCCAGAGAAAAATCGCAGTTTTACCCAACTAATCGAGTTCGAGATCGAACCTCATCAGCAACCGGCACTGGTGTCGGCGCTATCGATGCAAACCGAACGCCTGGCTCAGGACTACGCGGGTTTCCTCAGTGCCAGTATCCAGGCCAGCGAAGATGGCCGGCGGGTGCTCAACTATCTTCAATGGCAGACGCGCGAAGCAGGGGAAGCGGCGTTCCAGCAGTTTGAAAGTGGCGAGCAGGATTTCTGGCAATTGATTCGTGCCCATCAGGCGAAGACCGTGACCTTCGGCTCGTTCCAGGTGTTGCACAGCCTGGAACGTAGTCATGACAACGCGCTGCACTGCCATCTGGTGGGCTAGATAGACAGCTGCATCAAGCGCTCACCCTGGAGGTTTTCCGCAGGCCGGCGTTTGTTCACCGCCAGTTCACCGATCTTGATCAGCCGGGTGCGCGTCACATTGCGGCTCAGCCCCAGCAGTGCGGCGGTGTGCACCTGGTTGTAATGGCTGAAGCGATAGGCTGCGCGCAGCAATGCATCCTCGACCTTTTCATGCAGCGCTCCGGCCTGTTCCTCGAAGAGTTTTTCAAATGCCCGCTCGAGCAGGGCTTCCGGGGAGTCGTCGAAGCTGCCGCCCTGGTCGTCCTGACGTTCGATGCGCATGTTCGACAGGCGCAGGTCATCGCGTTCGATGACGCCATTGCGGCAGATCAGCAAGGTGTGGTGGATGACGTTTTCCAGTTCACGAATATTGCCTGGCCAACTGTAGCTGCGCAGTTTCAGTTCAGCCTCTTTGGTGATCGTGATAGTGCCGTAGCCCAGGCGCTGGCTGTAGGCATCGACGAAGTGCCGGGTCAGCGGCAGGATGTCGCCGGGTCGATCGCGCAGCGGGCTCAGTTCCAGGCTGACCACGTCGAGGCGGTAATACAGGTCCTCGCGAAAGTGCCCCGCGTTGATGGCTTTCTCCAACTGCACGTTGGTGGCGGCGAGCACCCGTACATCGATCGGAATGCTCTTGCGCGAGCCCAGGCGCACCACTTCGCGCTCCTGCAACACGCGCAGTAACTTGACCTGGATCGCCATCGGCAGGTCGCCGATTTCATCGAGGAACAAGGTGCCGCCATTCGCCTCTTCGAACCAGCCGGCCTTGGCACTGAGTGCACCGGTAAACGCACCTTTCTCATGCCCGAACAGCTCCGCCTCGACCAGGGATTCGGAGAAGGCGCCGCAATTCACGGCGACGAAAGGGCGATTGCGCCGCGCGCTCAGGTTATGAATGTGTCGGGCTACCAGCTCCTTGCCGGTGCCGGTTTCGCCGATGATCAGCACGCTGGCCTCACTCGGCGCCACCTGCTGCAAGTGCGCAAGCAAAGCTTGGGATTTCGGGTCTTCGAACACTTGGGCGGTGGCTCGGATTGAGGTGGCCAACGCGGGCGAGGGTGGTAAGGTCAGCAGTTGCATGGGGTTCGCTCCATGAATGGCAGGCTAGGAATAGAAAGTCGGAATCGGCAGGCACTGGTTCAGCGCCCAGTCACCCAGCTCATGGAGTTTGTAATCCACCGGATCGTGCAGGGTTTGCGTGCGCAGGTTGCGCCAGTGACGGTCCAGCCTGAGCGAGGCGTGGGTTGAGCGCGCACCGGTCACCTCGAAGAGGCGGGTGCACAGGTCCAGGCCGCTGCGGGTAGCGGCGACCTTCGCGGTAGCGATGGCAATCGCCAAGTGCCCGCGTTCTTCGGCACTGAGTTTCGGGCCCTTTGCCCAGGCCTTGTCGAGCAGGTCGGCGGCACGCTCCACGAGCAATCGAACGCCTTCGAGCGCCACCCAGAATTCGCCGTAATGACCCAGTACATAAGGGTCCTGGCTGACCTCCCGGCTGTTGGATTTATGCCAGGGGCGGGTTTCGGTAAGGGTATATGCCCTAGCCTCATCGAAGGCGCCTTCGGCGATACCGAGAAACATGTGGGTAAAGGTCAGTTGGGCGATCAGTGGGCGCAGGCAGGCGAATGGCGTGCTCAACGGGCCTGGGTCGAGTAGCAGTTCCGATTCCTCCACCCGCACCCGTTCGAAGGTGGCACTGCCGCTGTCGGTCTGGCGCTGGCCCATGTTGTTCCAGTCGTTGTGCAGGGTAATGCCACTGCGACTGCTGGGGATCGCCGCGATCAACAGCTTGCCACCGGCCGTTTCATCCACCGCCGAGGCAATCAGCATTTGCGAATCGCTGGCACCGGAGCAGAAGCTTTTCTTGCCGGAGAACTCGCGCCAGCCATCCAGCTTGCGTACTACGGTGCGGGTGTCCAGGGGGTTCAAGGCATTACCCCAAAACCAGTTCTTGCGCGCGGTCTGCTCAAACCAGGGTTGCCATTGTTCGGGCCGGGCAAACAGGCGCACGGTGGCGAGCATCAGGTGATGGAAGCCGAAGACATGGGCGATCGAGCTGTCGACCTTGGCGAACTCGCGCACGATGGCCAGGGTTTCACTCCAGCGAGCGCCCAGGCCCCCGTATTCGGTGGGGATGCTCAAGGCGAGCAGGCCGCTTTCACGCAACGCATCACGTTCGGCTTTGGGCGTACCGCCGCGTTCATCGCGCTCGACAGCGGTGAGTGCAAACTGCGCGGCCAGTTGCCGGGCGGTCTGCAGCGGGGATATCAAGGCGCTTTGTGGCTTGGCAGTCACGGGGGTTCCTCAGGAAATTCGATGCACATCCCCCAGTGGTAGCGAGCAGACTCACTCCCACTGGGAGCACCCTTTAAGCCGTGGCTTTGCCGGGTAGCACATCGTTGGCAATCATTTCGCCAAACGGTCCGGTAAGGTTGGTCACGCCGCGCCCGGCCAGGCTGGCGTAGGGCTCGGGCAGCAGCGGGAACACCAGTTCGGCAAAGCGGTAGGCTTCTTCGAGGTGCGGGTAGCCGGAGAAAATGAAGCTCTCGATGCCCAGGTCTGCGTACTCTTTAATCCGCGCGGCAACCTGCTGCGGATCCCCCACCAGTGCAGTACCGGCACCGCCACGTACCAGGCCGACACCGGCCCACAAGTTGGGTGAAATCTCCAGGTTGTCGCGACGCCCGTCATGCAACGCGGCCATGCGTCGCTGGCCTTCCGAATCAAAGCGCGAGAAGGATTTCTGTGCCGCCTGGATGGTTTCATCGCTGATGTGCTCGATCAGTTTGTCGGCGGCTTTCCAGGCCTCCTCAGCCGTCTCGCGCACGATGACATGCAAGCGAATTCCAAATTTGACCGTGCGCCCTTGGCGCGCAGCGCGCTCACGCACATCGGCGAGTTTTTGCGCCACGGCGGCGGGCGGTTCGCCCCAGGTCAGGTAGACGTCGACCTGTTCGGCCGCGAGATCGTGGGCAGCCTGCGAAGAACCACCGAAGTACAGCGGTGGATAGGGTTTCTGCACCGGTGGATACAGCGCCTTGGCATTCTGGACCCGCAGGTGTTTGCCTTCGAAATCAACCGATTCGCCTTGCAGCACACGGCGCCAGATTTTCAGGAACTCGTCGGTCACCTCGTAGCGTTCGCTGTGATCAAGGAAACTGCCGTCGCCGCGGTTTTCATCCGGGTCGCCACCGGTGACCACGTTGATCAGCAAGCGTCCGCCGGACAGGCGATCCAGGGTGGCAGCCATGCGTGCCGATACGGTCGGCGAGATGATGCCCGGCCGGATGGCGACCAGGTAACGCAGACGTTCGGTCAGCGGCACCAGTGCCGAGGCAATCACCCACGAATCTTCGCAGGAGCGCCCGGTGGGAATCAGCACGCCGTGGTAGCCAAGGCTGTCAGCGGCCTGGGCGACTTGCTTCAGATAGTTGAGGGTCACCGGGCGAGCGCCCTGGGTGGTGCCCAGGTAGTGGCCGTCGCCGTGGGTGGGCAGGAACCAGAAAACATCCATGAAGAGATCCTTAAGCGATTTTCAGCAGATTTTTGGGGTGCGCGCCGAACAGCGGTGCGGCGCGTTCTGCAGCAAGACGAATGCGGGCCTTCAAGGGCTCACTGGTTATTTGGTAGTTGGAGAAATCGGCTTCGGTGGCGTAGACGCCAATCGGCAACGTTAGGGCCTGGAAGAAACTGAACAGCGGGCGCAGTTGATGATCGAGTACCAGGGCGTGCCGTTCGCTGCCGCCGGTGGCAGCCAGCAGCACCGGCGTATCGATCAGCGCATTGAGGTCAATCAGGTCGAACAGGTGCTTGAGCAGGCCTGGATAGGAGCCGCGAAACACCGGTGCGGCAACGATCAACAGATCGGCGTTCTCGATCGCCTGCAACTCGGCTTCGACCTGCGGTCCCAGTTCCTGGCGGGACAGCGCCGAACCCAAGGGCCGGGCAATGTCGCCCAGTTCGATCACTTTGCTTTCGATCACCAAGTGTTCGGACAACTCGGCCAACAGCGCTTGAGTCAGTGCCAGGGTACGGGATGGACGCCAGGTACCACCGGAGACGGCAACGACTTTCAATGGGCGCGACATGATCAGTTCCTTTTAAACAGTTGCTCGGGGAGCAGTGAGTAGTCACTGGGTTGAGCAAGAGCTATACCAACCCCTGAAAGCCTTGTTTCATGGGGGCTGCGCCCCGCCTGGCGCTTACCACTGTCGCTTCCGGGTGCTGTTTGTTGATTCGCTGTTGCCGGGCCAACAGTTGCAGGAGCAACAGTGATGCCGACGCGATGGGGTTGTTATAACGGCTCGTTGTTATTCCTCAAAAGAACATTAAAAGATATTTATAGATCTATATAGAATATTGGCGGTCTGCCTCCAAGGTGTTTGCGGTAGTGAGGCTGAAAGCTTGATACCCACTATCGAGAGCGTTGATTTCTGCCCGGCGAGGGGCGCGAGTAGCCTGTGTTCATTGCCCCGAACCCAGATGCCAGGACGCCACGCCATGAAATCTCCCATCGCCGTTTTGCTGTTGCTCGCTGCCTCCGTACTCGCTGGATGTGCGGGCCACGTTTCCCCGGAGTTACGCCCATACACTCCGCAAGAAAGCCGCCAATTGGCCCTGGAAGATCTGAATCGTCGCAGCCTGTCGTTTGACGAGTACCACGCGAAAAAAGCTGCATTGCTTGGCCAGCCGCAGAAAGCCTTCAGCTTCGACAAACAGGGCGAAATGAACGCCGAACGTGCTGTCCAGCTGCACGGCCGCCCAAGCTGAACGACTGTACCGCTCGAAGTTTTACCTAACTGTCCATGGGCTTCAGGCAACCCTTGCGATAGGGTCGATACCTGACCGACCCTGACGGACTGCCACCGATGACGCTCTCTCTCGATCTGCTGCTGGGCTTTGCGCTGTTTGCACTGGTCACCTCGATTACCCCTGGTCCGAACAACACCATGTTGCTGGCATCTGGGGTGAATTTCGGCTTTAACCGCACCATCCCGCATATGCTGGGCATTACCTGCGGCTTCTTCGTATTGGTGGTGGCGGTGGGTTTCGGCCTGGGCGCGGTGTTTCAAACCTATCCATTGCTTTACACCGTGTTGCGTTATGCAGGCGCCGCCTATCTGTTGTATCTGGCGTGGAAGATCGCCCACTCCGGACCGGTGTCCGACAGCGAGGACGGCAAGGGCAAGCCGATCAGCTACCTGGGTGCGGCGGCCTTTCAGTGGGTGAACCCCAAGGCCTGGATCATGGCCATTGGCGCCATCAGTACCTACACACCGATGCAGGGCTACTTCATCAATGTGATCGTGATTGCTGCCGTCTTTGCCGTGATCAATCTGCCCAGCGTCGGCGTCTGGGCGGCCTGCGGTACGCTGCTGCGCAATGTGTTGAAGGATCACCGCTGGTTGCGCGTGTTCAACTGGGGCATGGCCGCGCTGCTGGTGATATCGCTTTATCCGCTGCTGCTGGAGAGCATCGGCTGATGCATTGCTTCAACCGGTTGGCCGATGCCTGTTAAGCTCGACTTCAGGAGCGTTCCTACGCACTTTTAAATGAAGTTGTTCTTCTTTAACGGCCTCTGATCGGGTATTTCTAACGTTCTGGGATGTCGGCGTAGCTCACGAGGCTGCGCTTTGCCGTTCCAGCAACGAGATTCCTGATCCCGGAACCTGCTCTGCGAGTCTTATATGAATAAACGCCCGTTGTATTTCGACTACGCCGCCACCACTCCGGTGGATGAGCGGGTCATCAAGGTCATGGTCGAGTGCCTGGGTTTCACCGGCAACTTCGGTAACCCCGCGTCCAGCTCCCATGCGTTCGGGCAACAGGCTCGGCAAACCGTAGAACATGCCCGCCGGCAGGTCGCCAATCTGGTGGGTGCCGAGGCCGATCAGATCGTCTGGACTTCCGGCGCCACCGAATCGAATAACCTCGCGCTCAAGGGCGTGGCCCAGGCGCGAGGCGTCGCTGGCGGCCATGTCATTACCAGTCAGATCGAGCACAAGGCGATACTCGACACGGCCAGGCAATTGCAGGATGCCGGGGTCGCGGTCACTTACCTGGTGCCTGATGCCGATGGCCTGATTACCGCGCAGGCGGTCAGCGAAGCCATGCGTGAAGACACCTTCCTGGTCTCGCTGATGCTGGTCAATAACGAACTGGGTACGGTCAACGATATCGCCGCCATTGGCGACATCGTGCGTGCGCGTGATGCCTTGTTTCACGTCGACGCGGCGCAGGGCGCCGGCAAGGTCGTCATCGACCTGGCGCAATTGCCGGTGGACTTGATGTCGTTTTCCGCCCACAAAATCTATGGCCCTAAAGGTATCGGTGCGTTGTACGTGGGTCCCCGTGCGCAACAACGCCTGTACGCACAGATTCACGGTGGCGGGCACGAGGGCGGCTTGCGCTCGGGTACGTTGGCTACCCATCAGATTGCGGCCATGGGTGTGGCATTCGAGTTGGCGGCGCAGCTGTTCGAGGATGAAAAAGTCATCGTTGCCGGTCTGCGCGAACGCCTGCTCGAACAACTTTCAAGCATTCCCGGCGTTCGTCTCAACGGTAGCCCGTCGCAACGCATTCCCCACACCCTGAGCCTGACGTTTGCCGAGGGTGAGTTCAATTCCGCGGCGTTGAGCCATTCGATCGCTTTTTCCGCGACGTCGGCCTGCAATTCCGCGAGCAACGCCCCCTCTCACGTGTTGCTCGCCCTGGGGCATGACACCCACTCGGCAAGTCGCACCATCCGCTTGAGTCTTGGACGGTTCACCACCGCGCAGGACATTGACCAGGCGGCAGACCTGATAAAAGCGGCCTGCACCAGTGCTCCGGCATTCTGGCAATAGGTCTTAAAGCGCCCATGCACCTCAGCGCTTCAACAATAATGAATACGTGATTAGCAGGAGACATGATGAGTACGCAGCCTTCGATCAATGGGTCAGTGCCCCAGCGCCTGGCGCAAACCCGCGAGCTGATGAGCCGGGAGGGCATTCATGCGCTGCTGGTGCCGTCAGCAGACCCGCATTTGTCGGAATACCTGCCGGGTTACTGGCAAGGGCGTCAGTGGCTATCGGGCTTTCATGGTTCCGTCGGCACGCTGATCGTCACACCGGACTTCGCTGGAGTCTGGGCCGACAGCCGTTATTGGGAGCAGGCGACCAGGGAGCTTGAGGGCAGTGGCATCGAACTGGTCAAGCTGCAACCGGGCCAGCCTGGGCCACTGGACTGGCTTGCTGAGCAAACCCCCGAAGGTGGTGTGGTGGCAGTGGACGGTGCGGTGATGGCAGTGGCCTCGGCGCGCACCCTGGGTGGCAAGCTCGAGGAGCGCGGTGCTCGCTTGCGCACGGACATCGACTTGTTAAGCGAAGTCTGGAGCGATCGCCCGACCTTGCCCAACGAGCCGATCTATCAGCACCTGCCACCCCAGGCGACCGTCAGCCGCACCGAAAAACTCGGCAAGCTGCGCGAGGTAATGAAGGCGCGTGGAGCTGACTGGCATTTCATCGCCACTCTCGATGACATTGCCTGGTTGTTCAACCTGCGTGGCGGCGACGTGTCGTTCAATCCGGTGTTTGTTTCCTTCGCCTTGATCGGGCAGGACCAGGCTACCTTGTTCGTGGCCATGAGCAAGGTCAGCGCCGACTTGCGCGCCACCCTTGAACAGGACGGCGTAACGCTGCGTGATTACAGCGAAGTGGCTGACGCTTTGCGCGCGTTACCGGCCGGCGCGAGCCTGCAAATCGATCCGGCACGGGTCACCGCCGGGTTGCTGGACAATTTGGATAGCGGCGTGAAACTGGTCGAGGGCCTGAACCCGACCACCCTGGCCAAATCGCAGAAAAGCCTGGCGGACGCCGAGCATATCCGCCTGGCCATGGAGCAGGACGGTGCGGCGCTGTGCGAGTTCTTCGCCTGGCTGGAGTCGGCATGGGGTCGTGAGCGTATCACCGAACTGACCATCGACGAACACCTGACGGCAGCACGCATGCGTCGTCCGGGTTATGTGTCGCTGAGTTTCAACACCATCGCCGCCTTCAACGCCAACGGTGCGATGCCGCACTACCACGCCACCGAAGAAGCGCACGCGGTGATAGAGGGCGATGGCCTGTTGTTGATCGACTCCGGTGGCCAGTATCTGGGCGGCACCACCGATATTACGCGGATGGTTCCGGTCGGTACCCCGACCGAGGAGCAGAAGCGTGATTGCACACGAGTGCTCAAGGGCGTCATCGCCTTGTCCCGGGCACAGTTTCCCAAAGGTATTCTTTCACCGCTACTGGACGCCATTGCGCGCGCGCCGATCTGGGCCGAAAGCGTCGATTATGGTCACGGTACGGGTCACGGCGTAGGGTATTTCCTGAACGTGCATGAAGGTCCGCAGGTGATTGCCTACCAAGCCGCTGCCGCACCGCAAACCGCCATGCAGCCGGGCATGATTACCTCCATCGAACCGGGTACCTACCGTCCTGGCCGCTGGGGTGTTCGAATCGAAAACCTGGTACTGAATCGCGAAGCGGGCAACAGCGAGTTTGGTGAATTCCTCAAATTCGAAACGCTTACGCTGTGCCCAATCGATACCCGCTGCCTGGTGCCAGCGCTGCTGACAGAGGACGAAAAACAGTGGTTCAACGCGTATCACGCCCAAGTGCGTGAGCGCCTCGCTCCGCTGCTCGATGGCGCTGCGCTTGAGTGGTTGAACACACGCACAGCTGCTATCTGATTATCGCAAGATCAGGCGCCGATGGCGGCGCCTGTATTCAGCTCAGGGCTTCAACCACGAAGTCCAGTCGGTCCTGGCCGAAGAACAGCTGATCACCCACGAACATGCTCGGTGCACCAAACACCCCTCGTTGCACCGCTCGCTCAGTGTTGTCCTTGAGCGCAGTCTTCACTTGCTCGTCTGCGGTCAGTGCCAGCGTTTCAGCTGGATCAAATCCGTGTTCCGTCAGCACTGCAGCAACCGTTTGCGGATCATGCATGTTGCGACCCTCAACCCACAGCGCCCGGAACAGGCAGTCGATGAATACCTCGAGCCGCTCGGGATGGCGTAGCTGCATGCCGGTCACCGCGCGCATCAACGTCAGGGTATTGATGGGAAAGTGCGGGTTGAATTTGAGTGGCACGCCGTAGCGTTTCGCATATCGAGCCAGGTCCTGGAACATGTACCGGCCCTTGGCGGCAATGGTTACTGGCGAAGCGTTGCCCGTCGCCTTGAATACACCCCCCAGCAGCATCGGAACGTAGATCAGCTGGCTGTCGGTCTGCTGGCAGATCCGCGGCAGTTGCGTAGAGGCCAGGTAGGTGGCCGGACTGCCAAGGTCGAAAAAGAACTCCACGGTTTTAGTCATGATCGAAGTGCTCTGCTTAATTGTAAGGAAGGGCTTACCAGCGTTCGTTCCAGGGACGTAGATCGAGCTCGAAGGTCCAGGCATCACGGGGCTGACTGTGCAGGTGCCAGTAATTGTCGGCAATGTGCTCGGGGTTGAGGATGCCGTCCTGGTCTTTGGTGGCGTATTTCTCGGGGAAGTTATCGCGGATGAAATCGGTATCGATTGCGCCGTCGACCACCACGTGGGCCACGTGAATATTCATCGGCCCCAGTTCCCGGGCCATGCTCTGGGCCAAGGCGCGGATCCCGTGTTTGGCCCCGGCAAAAGCTGCAAAGCCTGCTGCACCGCGCAGCCCGGCGGTCGCGCCGGTGAACAGAATCGTTCCGCGCTGCCGTTGGGCCATGCGCTTGGCCACTTCGCGCCCGTTGAGAAAACCTGAGAAACAGGCCATCTCCCAGATCTTGAAGTATTTGCGCGCGGTCTCTTCAAGGATGCTGCACGGGACGTTGGCGCCGATATTGAAAACGAAGGCTTCGATGGGGCCGATCTGGCTTTCAATCTGCTCGATCAGCGCCACGACCTCGTCTTCCTTGCGCGCATCGCAGGAAAAACCATGGGCCTCTGCACCAAGAGCCTTGATGGCATCGACCAGAGGCTGGAGTTTATCGGCGCTGCGTCGGGTGACACAGGCGATGAAGCCTTCCTGCGCAAAGCGTTTGGCAATTGCGCCACCTGTAGCATCACCGGCGCCAACAACGAGTACGACCTTCTTGTTATTCATGGCAAACCCTTTAGTAAACGATCGTTAACTAAACGAACGTTATGCTACGATCCGACTAGCGTCAAGGTGATTACTTCTGAGGGCAAGGCGATGCGTTATTCGGCCAACCACAAGCTGGAAACCAGAGAAAGGCTCTTGCAGAGCAGCGCCGTATCGGCGAAGCAGTCCGGGTTCTCTACCGTGGGGGTGGATGGCCTGATGAAGGCGATCGGTTTGAGCGGAGGAGCTTTTTATAGCCACTTCTCGTCCAAGGATGAACTGTTTGCTGCGATTGTGGAGCGCGAGCTGGGGCAAAGCCTGTGCCGGCTGGAAGGGGATCAGGACTTGCAGAAGCTGGATCGCTGCCTGCGGCAATACCTCAGCATGGCGCATGTCGAGAGTGCGCAGAACGGTTGTGCCTTGCCCGCCCTGGGCGCCGAGATTGCCCGTTCGGACGATGCGGTTCGTCAGCTGGCGCAAGACTGGATCTGTCGGCTTCAACAAAACTGGGCGCAGACACTGGGCAGCGAAAGCCTCGCCTGGGCCATCCTGTCGCAGTGCGTTGGCGCGCTGGTAGTGGCGCGGATGTTGGCGACACCGGACGTCCAGCGCACGGTGCTGAAGTCCAGCTACGACGAAATCCGCAAGCAAATAGCAGAGTCGCGAACCTGACGTGCGCTTACTTGCAGATGACGATCATGCTGCGGCTGGTGTAGCCGGCTGGATTGAGGCCGAACGGGTAATCGCCTGGCTCTTCTACTGAGTCCCCCGACTTGGCAATGACCTTGTAACCTTTGGGTGCACACGAGTCGACCGCCTTGGTGTAGCACTTGTCCCAAGAGGACGACAGACCGGAACAGTTGATGTGCAGCCCTTTCTTGCCGTGCTTGACCTGGGTTTTGGAGGTTGCCGCACAACCCGCAATTGCGAGTACCGCGATCAGTATCAAAATTCGTTTCATTACTATCCCTATAGCGTCCCCGGGTCTGATGCCCGGGTCTGACTGCATTCGCTTTCGTTTGAAGCGTTTTGATATCCAGATCTTGAATATTCCTGCCTGGCGCCGGGTCGTCGGGCCGGGCAGGGCGTTAAACATGGCCTAATTGGCCGTCAAATACCAGACCCTCGTAAAATCCTTCATCAATCTACCGCGACCGCAGGCTTGGCATTGCTGCCCATGGTCAGGGTCGCGCCGACGGATGCCAGGATAATGCACATGATGGCCATCCACTGTGACAACGAAAGGTATTCCTGCAGAAACAGTAAGCCAGACAGTGCGCCGAAAGCGGGTTCGATACTCATCAGCGTACCGAAGGTGCGGGCAGGCATGCGCGTGAGGGCGACCATTTCCAGCGTATAGGGCAGGGCAGTGGACAGGATGGCAACGCCGATGGCCACGGGAATCAGCGAGGGGGTAAGCAAGGCCGCGCCTGCATGCACGATCCCGATGGGTGCGACGAACAGCGCTGCGATCATTACGCCTAACGCGGCTGTCTGGACGCCGTTGTCTGCGCCGGCTTTCTGCCCGAAAAGAATGTACAGCGCCCAGCACACGCCGGCACCGAGTGCATAACCGGCGCCTACGAGATCGATCCCGGTGCTGGTGGCCCCGGTAGGAATCAGCAGGAGCAGGCCAACCGCGGCTAAAGCAATCCACAGGAAGTCGATGGCTCGGCGCGAGGCATAGATCGCGACGGCCAGGGGGCCAGTGAACTCAAGGGCGACCGCGATCCCCAGGGGAACCGTTTGCAGGGACATATAGAAGAGGAAGTTCATGCCGCCCAGCGCCATGCCGTAGACGATGACAGTGCGCAGGGACTTGGCGGTGAGCTTGGCGCGCCAGGGCCGCAGTATCAGCAGCATGATTACGCTGGCGAAGATCAGGCGCAGGGTCGTGGTCCCTTGAGCGCCTATTAATGGGAACATGCTTTTGGCCAGCGATGCGCCAGACTGGATCGATGCCATGGCTATTAATAGCAGGCCAACCGAGAACAGGGTCGAGGAGAGAGTGCGGGGCTGGTTGTTCATTTCGCGGCATCGTCCAAGGCAGGAAGCGAGAGTAATTCCATATCTGGGCAATATACTGCGCATTCGGTGGTGTTACGTCTATCTCTATGCAGCAAATTCGATGCTCTGATAGAAAAGCGTAATCAGTGCTTGACGGCAGATCTCAGGTGTCTATAATTCGCCCCACTT
>NZ_JACBXG010000016.1:0-138069 GCF_020295325.1 Pseudomonas sp. Y24-6
CGTTGTCGAGGGTTCGATCCCCTTCGTCCACCCCATATTTCGAAAGGCGCCAGATTTAACAGTCTGGCGCCTTTTTTGTTTCAGTGGTTTCAGTGATTCACGGCCGCAGTTACTGGGTCGTAGTAGCGGGGCGTTTCGTCGTATTTATGTTTCTCGATGATGCCGCGCTCCCGCCGGCCTTGCTCGCAAGGTCGGTTGTCCGGGGTCTGCCCGGCAACCGCTTCTATATATAGGAGGGTTGGTGCAGAGCCCTGGCGTGATTGACCGTATTTGCCATTGGGGCGGGCTGCATTGGTGTATCCGCCCCTATAAATTGCCTGCCACGTTTTTACCCGTTTTCAGTAGGGTGACTTCTTGAGTTTGACCTACTAGAATGCATGCCCTTGATTCTGGGGTCGGAAACGGCCGGCCAACGTCTGTGCAACGAGGAATATCCATGCAAGTTTCTGTTGAAAATACTTCTGCTCTTGAGCGCCGCATGAGCATCACCGTGCCGGCTGAGCGCATCGAGACTCAGGTCAACAAGCGTCTGCAGCAGACTGCCCAAAAGGCCAAGATTGCTGGATTCCGTCCAGGCAAAGTGCCAATGAGCGAAATCAAGCGCCGTTTTGGTGCTGATGCCCGTCAGGAAGCTGTTGGCGACGTGATCCAGTCTTCGTTCTACGAAGCCGTCGTTGAGCAAAAGCTGAACCCGGCTGGCGCACCTTCGATCGAGCCAAAATCTCTGGAAGCTGGCAAAGATCTGGAATATGTAGCCATCTTCGAAGTGTTCCCTGAGTTCACCGTTGCCGGTTTCGAAGGTATCGCTGTCGAGCGCCTGAGCGCTGACGTAGCTGATGCTGATCTGGACAAGATGCTGGACGTGCTGCGCAAGCAGAACACCCGCTTTGAAGAAACTGATCGCGCTGCTCAGAACGATGACCAGTTGAACATCGATTTCGTTGGCAAGGTCGACGGCGAAGTGTTCGCTGGCGGTTCCGCCAAAGGTACTCAGCTGGTGCTGGGTTCGGGTCGCATGATCCCTGGTTTCGAAGACGGCCTGGTTGGCGCTAAAGCCGGCGAAGAGCGCGTTCTGAACCTGACCTTCCCTGAGGATTATCAGAACCTCGATCTGGCCGGCAAGACCGCTGAGTTCACCGTTACCGTGAACACTGTGTCCGAGCCGAAACTGCCAGAACTGAACGAAGAATTCTTCGCTCAATTCGGCATCAAGGAAACCGGTCTGGAAGGCTTCCGCGCCGAAGTTCGCAAGAACATGGAGCGCGAGCTGCGCCAGGCCATCAAGTCCAAGGTCAAGAATCAGGTAATGGACGGTCTGCTGGCCACCAACCCGATCGAAGTGCCAAAAGCCTTGCTGTCCAACGAAGTTGACCGTCTGCGTGTGCAGGCTGTTCAGCAATTCGGCGGCAACATCAAGCCTGATCAACTGCCTGCCGAGCTGTTCGAAGAACAAGCCAAGCGCCGCGTTGTACTGGGTCTGATCGTGGCTGAAGTGGTCAAGCAGTTCGACCTCAAGCCTGACGAAGCCCGCGTTCGCGAAATGATTCAGGAAATGGCTTCGGCCTACCAGGAACCTGAGCAGGTCGTGTCCTGGTACTACAAGAATGACCAGCAACTGAACGAAGTTCGTTCGGTTGTGCTGGAAGAACAAGTTGTGGATACTGTTCTGCAGAAGGCTAACGTGACCGACAAATCGGTCTCTTACGAAGAAGCAGTCAAGCCGGTAGAAGCTGCACCAGCCGCCTGATCGTTTTTGCGCTAAGAAGTACACACCATAAGCCAGCCTTCGCGCTGGCTTATGCGTATTCAAGACATAACTATTTGGGAGCGACTGCAGAGCATGTTCCGTAATTCTTATATTCAGCAGAACTCTGATATCCAGGCCGCAGGCGGCCTGGTCCCGATGGTTGTCGAGCAATCCGCTCGTGGCGAGCGCGCCTATGACATCTACTCGCGTCTTCTCAAGGAGCGCGTGATTTTCCTGGTTGGCCCGGTAGAGGACTACATGGCCAACCTGATCTGTGCGCAGCTGCTATTCCTTGAAGCGGAAAACCCGGACAAGGACATCCATCTCTACATCAACTCCCCGGGCGGTTCGGTGACTGCAGGCATGTCGATCTACGACACCATGCAATTCATCAAGCCGAACGTGTCGACCACCTGCATCGGACAAGCCTGCAGCATGGGCGCATTCCTGCTGACGGCCGGTGCCCCGGGCAAGCGTTTCTGCCTGCCGAACTCGCGCGTGATGATTCACCAGCCACTGGGCGGTTTCCAGGGCCAGGCTTCGGACATCGAAATCCATGCCAAGGAAATCCTGTTCATTCGCGAGCGTCTCAATACGCTGATGGCCAAGCACAGCGGGCACACACTTGAAGAAATCGAGCGCGATACCAACCGCGATAATTTCATGAGTGCGGAAGCCGCGCGTGCGTACGGGCTGATCGATGAAGTGATCGCCCAGCGCCCAGCTTAAAATAAGCAGCTCAAAATAGGGCTGGTCGGCTTGTCTGATCACCTGCGGACTTGAAAAAGCCCGCAATAGCCTTCATCTTGTGTTGCAAGCCTATCGGATTTGGATCGATCGAATGACTGACACCCGCAACGGCGAGGACAACGGCAAACTGCTTTATTGCTCCTTCTGTGGCAAAAGCCAGCATGAAGTGCGCAAATTGATTGCCGGTCCCTCGGTCTTTATTTGCGACGAGTGCGTCGACCTGTGCAACGACATCATCCGTGAGGAGGTGCAGGAAGCCCAGGCCGAAAGCAGCGCGCATAAATTGCCATCGCCTAAAGAAATCAGCGGCATCCTTGATCAGTATGTGATTGGTCAAGAGCGTGCGAAGAAGGTTCTGGCCGTAGCGGTGTACAACCACTACAAACGTCTGAACCAGCGCGACAAAAAGAATGACGACGTCGAACTCGGCAAGAGCAACATCTTGCTGATCGGCCCGACAGGCTCGGGTAAAACCCTGCTTGCCGAAACACTTGCCCGCTTGCTGAACGTTCCGTTCACCATCGCCGACGCTACCACCCTCACCGAGGCGGGTTACGTAGGGGAAGATGTCGAGAACATCATTCAGAAGTTGTTGCAGAAGTGCGATTACGACGTGGAAAAGGCCCAGATGGGCATTGTCTACATCGATGAGATCGACAAGATCTCGCGCAAGTCCGACAACCCGTCGATCACTCGGGACGTTTCCGGTGAAGGCGTGCAGCAGGCGCTGCTCAAGTTGATCGAAGGCACGGTCGCTTCCGTTCCGCCTCAAGGTGGTCGCAAGCATCCGCAACAGGAATTCCTTCAGGTCGACACCCGTAACATCCTGTTCATCTGCGGCGGTGCGTTCTCCGGTCTGGAGAAAGTCATCCAGAACCGTTCCACCAAGGGTGGCATCGGTTTCAACGCCGAAGTGCGCAGCAAGGAAGAAGGCAAGAAGGTCGGTGAATCCCTGCGTGAAGTCGAGCCTGACGATTTGGTCAAGTTCGGTCTGATCCCTGAATTTGTCGGTCGTCTGCCGGTACTTGCCACGCTGGACGAGCTTGATGAGGCTGCGCTGATGCAGATTCTCACCGAGCCGAAAAATGCTCTGACCAAACAGTATGCCAAGCTGTTCGAGATGGAAGGTGTTGACCTGGAGTTCCGGGCTGACGGGCTGAAATCGGTTGCCAAACGTGCCCTGGAACGCAAGACCGGTGCCCGTGGACTGCGCTCGATTCTCGAAGGTGTATTGCTCGACACCATGTACGAAATCCCCTCGCAATCCGAGGTGAGCAAGGTGGTGATCGATGAAAGCGTGATAGAAGGCAAGTCCAAGCCACTGTATATCTACGAAAACAGTGAGCCGGCTGCCAAGGCCGCGCCAGACGCTTAAGCGTCACGCCGCTGGAATAAAGAAGGGGCCTTCGGGCCCCTTTGCTTTTTGCAGGTTTTAACACAGTCATTGCGCTTGTTTTTTTTCAAGGCAGCCCCCATCTTGGTTTCAAGCTTACTTCCATCTGTTTACGGCCTTATGGCCGCCGTAGAGGCGAAATCATGAAGACAACCATCGAATTGCCTCTCCTGCCATTGCGTGATGTTGTGGTTTATCCGCACATGGTTATCCCGCTGTTCGTGGGGCGCGAGAAATCTATCGAAGCCCTCGAGGCCGCGATGACGGGTGACAAGCAGATCCTTCTGCTGGCCCAGAGAAACCCTGCTGACGACGATCCCGGTGAAGATGCCCTTTACCGTGTAGGTACCATTGCGACTGTCCTGCAGCTGCTCAAGCTGCCTGACGGCACGGTCAAGGTTCTGGTCGAAGGTGAGCAGCGGGGCGCCGTGGAGCGCTTCAGCGAAGTGGACGGCCATTGCCGTGCAGAAGTCTCCCTGATCGACGAAGTCGACGCACCGGAGCGCGAGTCGGAAGTTTTCGTCCGCAGCCTGCTGGCCCAGTTCGAACAATATGTGCAGTTGGGCAAGAAGGTCCCGGCTGAAGTCCTGTCGTCGCTCAACAGCATCGACGAGCCAGGCCGCCTGGTCGACACCATGGCCGCGCACATGGCCCTGAAGATCGAGCAGAAGCAGGAAATCCTCGAAATCATTGATCTGTCGGCCCGGGTCGAGCACGTGCTCGCGCTGCTGGATGCCGAGATCGACCTGCTGCAGGTCGAAAAACGCATTCGCGGTCGGGTCAAGAAACAAATGGAGCGCAGCCAGCGCGAGTACTACCTGAATGAGCAGATGAAGGCCATTCAGAAGGAGCTCGGCGACAGCGACGAAGGCCACAACGAAATCGAAGAGCTGAAAAAGCGCATCGATGCCGCTGGCTTGCCGAAGGATGCCCTGGCCAAGGCCCAGGGCGAATTGAACAAGCTCAAGCAGATGTCGCCGATGTCGGCGGAAGCGACCGTGGTGCGTTCCTACATCGACTGGCTGGTGCAGGTGCCGTGGAAGGCCCAGAGCAAGGTTCGCCTGGATCTGGCCCGTGCCGAAGACATCCTCGATGCCGACCACTATGGTCTGGAAGAAGTCAAAGAGCGGATCCTCGAATACCTCGCCGTGCAAAAACGCGTGAAGAAGATTCGCGGCCCGGTGTTGTGCCTGGTCGGTCCTCCAGGGGTCGGTAAAACGTCCCTGGCGGAGTCGATTGCCCACGCCACCAACCGTAAATTCGTGCGCATGGCCCTCGGTGGCGTGCGTGATGAAGCTGAAATCCGAGGTCATCGCCGTACTTACATCGGTTCGATGCCAGGAAGATTGATTCAAAAGATGACAAAGGTGGGTGTGCGTAACCCGCTGTTTCTGCTCGATGAAATCGACAAGATGGGCAGCGACATGCGCGGCGATCCGGCGTCGGCGTTGCTGGAAGTGCTCGACCCAGAGCAGAACCACAACTTCAACGATCACTATCTGGAAGTCGACTACGATTTGTCCGATGTGATGTTCCTGTGCACCTCCAACTCCATGAACATCCCGCCGGCGCTGCTCGACCGGATGGAAGTCATTCGTCTGCCGGGCTACACCGAAGACGAGAAGATCAACATCGCCGTCAAGTACCTCTCGCCCAAGCAGATCACTGCCAACGGCTTGAAGAAAGGCGAGCTGGAATTCGACGCCGAAGCCATCCGCGACATCATCCGCTACTACACCCGCGAAGCCGGTGTACGGGGGCTGGAGCGCCAGATAGCCAAAGTTTGCCGCAAGGCGGTCAAAGAGCACGCACTGGAAAAACGCTTCTCGGTGAAGGTCACTGCCGACATGCTGGAGCACTTCCTGGGCGTGCGTAAATTCCGCTACGGCCTGGCTGAGTCCCAGGACCAGATCGGTCAGGTAACCGGGCTGGCGTGGACCCAGGTGGGCGGCGAACTGCTGACGATCGAGGCCGCAGTCGTGCCAGGCAAGGGCCAGTTGATCAAGACCGGTTCCCTGGGTGATGTGATGGTCGAGTCGATCACCGCCGCTTTGACGGTGGTGCGCAGCCGGGCCAAGAGCCTGGGGATTCCCCTGGACTTCCACGAGAAGCGCGACACGCACATCCACATGCCGGAAGGGGCGACCCCGAAGGACGGCCCTAGCGCTGGTGTAGGCATGTGCACGGCCCTGGTATCGGCCCTGACCGGTATCCCGGTGCGCGCGGATGTCGCCATGACCGGTGAAATTACCTTGCGTGGCCAAGTGCTGGCGATTGGTGGTCTGAAGGAAAAACTGCTCGCGGCACACCGCGGTGGAATCAAGACCGTGATCATTCCTGAAGAGAACGTACGCGATCTGAAGGAAATTCCTGACAATATTAAGCAGGATCTGCAGATCAAACCGGTTAAATGGATTGACGAGGTCCTGCAAATTGCGCTGCAATACGCGCCGGAGCCCTTGCCTGATGTGGCTCCCGAGATAGTCGCAAAGGATGAAAAACGCGAGTCTGACTCTAAGGAAAGAATTAGCACGCATTAATACGCATTTGCCTGGGGGGCTTCCTTGACAGCTTTTTAGAGCCCTTGTTATAAAGCGGCTCTTATAGTGTCTGTAGGCCATTCAGCACTCGTTTTTGCTTTCACCAAAAAACTTAGAATCATACTCAAATAGATATAAGGGGACTTAGAGTGAACAAGTCGGAACTGATTGATGCTATCGCTGCATCCGCTGATATCCCGAAAGCTGCTGCTGGCCGTGCGCTGGACGCTGTAATCGAATCCGTCACTGGCGCTCTCAAGGCTGGCGACTCTGTTGTTCTGGTTGGCTTCGGTACTTTCTCCGTGACTGATCGTCCTGCTCGCATTGGTCGTAACCCACAGACCGGTAAGACGCTGGAAATCGCAGCCGCCAAGAAACCAGGTTTCAAAGCCGGTAAAGCACTGAAAGAAGCTGTCAACTAAGTTCGATTCAGGTTTTTGCCTATCCGGGTCGGGGTCATACCTGACCTGGCAGCGGAGCGGTAGTCCAGTCGGCGAGTCGCCGGTCCGAGACGCCGAGGGTCGCACGTTCGATCCCCTCGGTCCGCTCCGCCAGTTACGAGAAGGCGCATCCTCGGATGCGCCTTTCTTCTATCCGGATTCTACCCACGCTCCACGGTTGCCTAATTTTGAAGTTCAACCGTTTCTGGGGGACGCATGCTGCAAAATATCAGGGACAATTCACAAGGCTGGATTGCCAAAACCATTATCGGGATCATCGTTGTACTGATGGCTTTCACCGGTGTCGAAGCCATATTCCAGGCGACTAGCAACAGCCAGGACGCGGCCAAGGTCAATGGTGAAGAAATCAGTCAGAGCGAGCTCAGCCAGGCGGTTGATATGCAACGCCGTCAGCTGATGCAACAGCTGGGCAAGGATTTCGATGCCTCGCTGCTCGACGAGAAAATGCTGCGCGAATCTGCCCTCAAGGGCCTGATCGACCGCAAGCTGCTGCTGCAAGGTGCGCAGGACTCCAAGTTCGCATTTTCCGAGGCTGCTCTGGATCAAGTGATCCTGCAGACGCCTGAGTTCCAGGTGGACGGCAAGTTCAGCGCCGAGCGCTTTGATCAGGTTATTCGTCAACTGGGCTACAGCCGGATGCAATTCCGTCAGATGCTGGCTCAGGAAATGCTGATCGGCCAGTTGCGTGCAGGCCTGGCAGGCAGCGGTTTTGTCACCGACGCCCAAGTGCTTGCGTTTGCTCGCCTGGAAAAACAGACCCGTGATTTCGCCACCTTGAATGTCAAGGCCGATCCGGCGGCTGTGAAGCTGACTGACGATGAGGTCAAGGCTTACTACGACGAGCACGCCAAGGAGTTCATGACGCCGGACCAGGTGGTCATCGATTACATCGAAATGAAGAAGTCCTCCTTCTTCGATCAGGTCAGCGTCAAGGACGAGGACCTGCAGGCGGCTTATCAGAAAGAGATCGCGAACCTGTCCGAGCAGCGTCGGGCGGCGCACATCCTGATCGAAGTGAATGACAAGGTCACCGAGGCGCAAGCCAAGGCGAAGATCGAAGACATTCAGGCGCGCTTGGCCAAGGGCGAGAAGTTCGAGGCGCTGGCCAAGGAATTTTCCCAGGATCCGGGTTCGGCGAACAACGGTGGTGACCTCGGCTACGCAGGTCCGGGTGTGTATGACCCTGCCTTCGAAACGGCCTTGTACACCCTGGCCAAGGATCAGGTTTCCGCACCGGTTCGCACCGACTACGGTTTCCACCTGATCAAGCTGCTGGGCGTGGAAGCACCTGAAGTGCCGACGCTGGCCAGCCTGAAAGACAAGCTGACCCGCGAACTGAAAGCCCAGCAGGTTGAACAGCGTTTCGTCGAGGCTACCAAGCAGCTCGAAGACTCCTCGTTCGAAGCCTCCGACCTGGCCCAGCCGGCCCAGGACTTGAACCTGACCGTGCACACCTCCAAGCCGTTCGGCCGCGAGGGTGGCGAAGGTGTTACGGCCAATCGTGCCGTGGTCACTGCAGCGTTCAGCCCGGAAGTACTGGATGAAGGTGCCAACAGCACCGCCATCGAGCTGGACCCTGAAACTGTGATCGTGTTGCGCGCAAAGGAACACCTCAAGCCAGCTCAACTGCCGCTGGAAAGCGTGAATGCCAGCATTCGTTCGCAGTTGGCCAAGGAGCACGCCAGTGCTGCCGCCAAGACCAAGGCCGACGAGTTGATCGCCAGCCTGCGCGAGGGCAAGGCCCCAGCGGACAAGGCGATTGACGGTCAAGGCTGGAAAGTCATCGAAGCCGCCACTCGCGCTCAGGAAGGGGTTGACCCGGCTGTGCTGCAGGCGTTGTTCCGCATGCCGAAGCCGGCTGCCAAAGACCAACCGACCTACAGCAGCGTGACCCTGGCAGATGGCAGCCTGGTAATCGTGCGACTGAATTCGGTCAACGAAGCCGCTGCACCGACCGACGAAGAGAAGGCTCAATACCGTCGCTTCCTTGCCTCGCGCATTGGCCAGCAGGACTTCGCCGCGTACCGTAAACAGCTGGAAAGTGCTGCAGACATCAAGCGTTTCTGATGCCTTGGCACGCTACACGCTAGACGAAAACCCCAGCCAGCCGGCTGGGGTTTTTTTTTGAGCTCGCATTCGGTTAAGTGACATTGCTGATACGCCAGATGGAATGGGAGGGTGAAATGATGGTCAACCACCTGTAATTGTTACAAGACGCAATCGATGCGACGCTAAGCATCGATCTGTTGCACAATACGCCCCGAATCGTTTTCTCCAGGATGTTCAATGTTTAAATCATTTCCCATGCGTGTTGTCGGGCTGGCATTGGTGCTGGGCGCTGCTGCCGGCTGTTCGTCGAAAAAAGCCGCGATCTACGAGCATGAGAATTTCGATGACTCCGGTACGTTTTCACGCAATTACCCGGTGACCGACGCACAAACCTGTGAAGCCGCTCGTCGGGCTCTGTTGAGCCAGGGCTATATCATCACCAGCAGCGATCCAAAACTGGTGAGTGGCCACAAGAGCTTTCAGCAGACTGGCGAAACCCACATGGAAATCAGTTTCAGTGTGGTGTGCGCCGATGACGGCAGCGAAGGGCACCACGCGACTATGTTCGCCAACGCCTTGCAAGACCGCTATGCGTTGAAAAAGACCAACAATTCCGCAAGCCTGGGTGTCGGTGTGTTGGGCTCGGTATCGATGCCGATCGGTTCATCGGATGATTCGATGGTGAAGGTGGCCAGCGAAACGGTATCGTCCGCCAAGTTCTACGAACGCTTTTTTGCCCTGGTCGAGCTGTTCCTGCCCCCGGAAGCAAAAAAAGCTGCACACATTCCGGAAAAGCCGAAAACCGATCTGGGCATGCCTGAAACCAAGGCCGCACCGGCTGCGCTGGTACCCGCTGCAACACCAGCACCAGCACCAGCACCAGCAGCCGAGCCAGCGCCAGCCGCACCGATAACGGAACCTGCCCCGGCGCCGATCGAAACGGCTCCTGCGGCTTCCGAGCCGGTTACGCCACCGGCTGAAGCGGCACCGATTACGCCAGCCGAAGTCAGCGAGCCTGCGCCATCGACTGAAACAGTCATGCCACCGCCCGAATCGAGCCTGCCGCCTCCCACCGAACCGATCCCGGCCATGCCCGCTTCAGGTCAGTAATATTCGGTCATTGATCCATGTCACCCAGGCCGTAGCTCTACGGCCTGTCTAGAAAAAACCCCGCGATAAATTCCCTGACGCCTGCTACGTTTTAATCAGTAGCCGCCGAGCGGCGCACCTGCGTCATTTTTCTTTCATGCGGGCACTTTATGCTCAAGGCGCTGGTCATTTATTCAGGCAGATTTTTTAACGAGCAGTGAGGGATGTAACAATGGACGATTATCAAGAAGAACTGCTCGAGTACCAGGCATTCGAACTCGATCCGCTGGAACCTGCCGAAGACGCTACCGAGCTCTAGGCGTCAAGCTGATTGGCGATGGCTTCGGCGAAATTCGCCGGGGGTCTGGCCGCTCCAGCGCTTGAACGCCCTTTGAAAGGCTTCGGCTGAAGCGAAGCCCAGCAAATAGGCGATTTCTCCGAATGCCAGTTCGGTGTCACGGATGTAGGTCATGGCCAGGTCGCGACGGGTATCGTTGAGGATTGCACGAAACTGCGTGCCTTCTTCAGCAAGCTTGCGACGCAAGGTCCAGGTGGGCAGCTTCAGGCGTGCCGCCACTTCTTCCAGGTCGGGTTCCCGGCCGCCATTCAATAACGGCCCCAGCAGCTGAGTGATGCGTTCACGCAGGCTGCGCGTGCGGGTCAATTGTTCCAGTTCCCGCTCACACAGCTGCAACAGGTGGCGCCAAGTGCTGGGGCAGTGCTCCGGGTTACGCTGGCCGAGGCTGGCAACGCTCAAGCGCAGTTGGTTGTGCTCGCTGCCAAACTGAATCGGGCAGTCGCCCAGGCCTTCGTAAGCTTGCGCGTAGTCCGGGGTCTGGAACTCGACTTCGATGCGTTCGGCGCGCAACGGGGCAGGGCACAGGCTGGACAGTTGATGCAACCAGCCCGAGATGATCGAATCCACCACAAAGCGGTTGTAGCTGTTGTACGGGCTGATGGAATAGAACCGCAACCAGGCACCCTGGGCGTCTTCGTGAAAGCTCGATTGGCCGCGGTAATTGGACCCGTACAAGGCTTCAAAGCGAATCAGGCAGCGGGCCCCTTCGCGTACTGTCGGCGCCTGGGCGGCGGTGATGCCCGCCAGGCCGGCCTGACTCAGGCGACTGAGCTGGCCCATGCGCAGACCCAATGCGGGATTGCCGGTCAGTTGGATTGCGCTGTGGCCCAGGCGCATGTAGCGAGGGATCGATAACCGCGCACCGGCTTCGCTCAAGCGCGCGGCGTCGAGCCCATATTGCTCGAGCAAGGGTTGCGGGTCCAGATCGTGGCTGCGCACCGCATCGGCCAGGCTGTGGACGAAGCCCACCGACAGGTCCCCGAGGCGCATTGGCAGCGGTTTCATGGCCTACAACCAGAGGTTCAGCAGACGTGCGCCACGGGCATCGCCGTCGGCAAAATGCTGGCCGTTGCTGCTGAGAAAACTATGCCCGGCGCTGCCCTTGTCCCAGAACTGGCCACGCAGGAACACACTCATGCCGCCGATGGCCTGGCTGCTCGGTGGTTGCGCAGTCAGGGTCAGGCGTTGCCAGGCCTGGCCTTCACTAAGCTCACCGGCCTTGAGGCTGACCGAGCTCGGAGTGGCCAGCCCTTTGTAGCCGCGCCATGGTTGACCCCAGGCGCCGCGTCCCATGACATAGGCCGGTACTGCTACCAGTTGCGCACCCTGTTCGTTGAGTTTGCGGTAGTTGTCCGGATACCAGCTGTCACTGCCGATCAATACGCCCAGGCGTCCGGCCGGCGTGTCGACGACATTCATGGCGTGCTCGCCGTTGGCAGCGATCACGTCAGTTTGATCGAACACCGGATGGATCTGCCGTTGTGGCTGGCCGATTGGCAACCCGTCACGACCAAACACCACGCTGCTGTTGAACAGCGCACCACGGCCGATTTTCAGCCTTCCGTCGATGATGCTCGGTTCGGGTAGCACGATGGACCCTGCGACCAGGGTCACGTTGAATTCTTTTGCCAGGCCACCGAACAGGGCCTGGTAGTCCTTGGCCATGCCCTTGGCCTTCATCCGCAAATGCGCGTCGTCCAGGCGATTGTCGCCTTCGGCGCCGATCCAGGCCCGGGCGAACTTCAAGGGGTTGCTCGCGGCCAGCCAGTTCATGGCTTCCTTCAGCGTGGTGGCCTGGTACAACTCGTCTTTTTCGCCGCTCACCATCAGCCAGGTGCCGACGTGTTCCGGCAGCACGACGATGGTTTTTTCGTTGAGCAGGCCCTGTTGTTCGGCTTTTTGCAGGTAAGCCGCCAGTTTGCGATGCAGGCGCGCCGGGCTTTGATAATCGGTGGGGAACAGCTCGGGTTGGATACCCAGCAGGTTGCCATGAGTGCCCGGAACACCCTGGTCGACCGCGAGATCGATGCGCAGGTCGGAGAGGTAATGTCCCACGGGACGATCTGCGGCCCACATCGCGTAGGTCGTCAGGGCGGCAATCAATGCCATGGATAAGGTCAGGTACAGAAGTTTGCGCATGGGAAAACAGTCAACGGCCGTGTGCAGGGTTCGCGACTAGGGTAGGGCCCATGCCGGCGCTTGCCAAGGGGCGCTGCGCATTTGGATCAATAAGTTGTCAGTTTCGGTCATTGAGCGATGGCGGCGCGGCTCTTAGTCTGTTCAGTATGAATGACGGGGCCGTAGAGCTCCTGCACTTTTTCCGTGATCGCTCGTTGTGGAGTTACCGATGGCCGCCGCTTATTACCCGCACCTGTTGGCCCCGCTGGACCTGGGTTTTACCACGCTGCGCAACCGTACCCTGATGGGCTCGATGCACACCGGCCTTGAAGAGAAGCCGGGTGGATTCGAGCGCATGGCGGCGTATTTTGCCGAACGCGCTCGTGGCGGTGTCGGCCTGATGGTCACCGGGGGCATCGGCCCGAACGACGAGGGCGGGGTTTACTCCGGCGCGGCCAAGCTGACCACCGAGGAAGAGGCACTCAAACACCAGATCGTCACCCGCGCCGTGCACGAGGCCGGTGGCAAGATCTGCATGCAGATCCTGCACGCTGGCCGCTATGCCTATAGCCCCAAGCAGGTGGCACCGAGTGCGATCCAGGCGCCGATCAACCCGTTCAAGCCTAAAGAGCTGGACGAGGAAGGCATCGAGAAGCAGATCAGCGATTTTGTCACCTGCTCGACCCTGGCACAGAAAGCCGAGTACGACGGCGTGGAAATCATGGGGTCCGAAGGTTACTTCATTAACCAGTTCCTCGCGGCTCACACCAACCATCGCACCGACCGCTGGGGTGGCAGCTACGAAAACCGCATGCGCCTGCCGGTGGAAATCGTCCGGCGAGTGCGCGAAGCGGTAGGCCCGAACTTCATCATCATCTTCCGCCTGTCGATGCTCGACCTGGTGGAAGGCGGCAGCTCATGGGAAGAAATCGTCACCCTGGCCAAGGCCATCGAACAGGCTGGCGCGACTATCATCAACACCGGTATCGGCTGGCACGAAGCGCGCATCCCGACCATCGCCACCAAGGTACCGCGAGCCGCGTTCAGCAAAGTCACGGCCAAGCTGCGCGGCTCGGTGAGCATTCCCCTGATCACCACCAACCGCATCAATACACCGGAAATCGCCGAACAGATTCTGGCCGAAGGCGACGCCGACATGGTGTCGATGGCGCGACCATTCCTCGCCGACGCCGACTTCGTCAATAAGGCCGCCGCTGGCCGCGCCGATGAAATCAATACCTGCATCGGCTGTAACCAGGCGTGCCTGGACCACACCTTTGGCGGCAAACTCACCAGCTGCCTGGTGAATCCGCGGGCCTGTCATGAAACCGAGCTCAACTACCTGCCGGTGCAGCAGATCAAGAAAATTGCCGTCGTCGGCGCCGGTCCTGCCGGTTTGTCGGCGGCCACCGTGGCCGCAGAGCGCGGCCATCAGGTGACGCTGTTCGATTCGGCGAGTGAGATCGGCGGCCAGTTCAATATCGCCAAGCGCGTGCCGGGCAAGGAAGAGTTCTTTGAAACCTTGCGCTATTTCGGGCGCAAGCTGCAGACCACCCACGTGGAACTGTGCCTGAACACCCGTGTAGACGTCGCGCAACTGGTCGAGGGCGGTTTCGACGAGATCATTCTCGCCACCGGTATCGCGCCGAGAACGCCAGCGATTCCGGGGGTGGAAAATGCCAAGGTGTTGAGTTACCTGGACGTGATCCTCGAGCGTAAACCGGTGGGCAAGCGCGTGGCGGTGATCGGTGCGGGGGGTATCGGCTTCGACGTCTCGGAATTCCTGGTGCATCAAGGCGTATCGACCAGCCTGGATCGGACCGCGTTCTGGAAAGAATGGGGCATCGATACTGCTCTGCAGGCCCGCGGCGGCGTAGCCGGAATCAAGGCAGAGCCCCATGCTCCGGCCCGTGAAGTGTTCTTGCTGCAACGCAAGAAATCCAAGGTCGGTGACGGTCTGGGCAAGACCACCGGCTGGATCCACCGCACCGGCTTGAAAAACAAACAGGTGCAGATGCTCAACAGTGTCGAGTACCTGAAGATCGATGATGAGGGTTTGCATATCCGCATTGGCGAAACCGGCGAGCCGCAGGTGCTGGCGGTGGACAATATCGTGATCTGCGCCGGGCAGGACCCGTTGCGCGAGTTGCACGATGGCCTGGTCGCGGCGGGACAGAACGTGCACCTGATCGGCGGCGCGGATGTGGCGGCCGAACTGGACGCCAAGCGCGCCATCAACCAGGGATCGCGACTGGCTGCGCAGTTGTAACAGCAGGTCCAGCTTGCCAGTGGCCATCGCGAGCAGGCTCGCTTCCACAGATTCAGTGTGGGAGCGAGCCTGCTCGCGATGGCGTCCTTCGAACGACTAGAATAGGGGGTCTTTCCAGGTACCAGACGCGAATGCTTTTTCCTCCTTCCAGTTGGCTCCCCCACGCCCCCCTCGAACGCCTTCAGCTCGATTGGCTCACACGATCCAGTATCGAAGTCGCCGTCCTGCGCCTCGACCAGATCGACCCACTGATCAGCGGCAACAAATGGTTCAAGCTCATTGAGCATCTCAAGGCCGCAGACCTCGTCGGTGCCAGGGGCATCATCAGCCTCGGCGGCGCGCACTCCAATCATCTCCACGCATTAGCGGCGGCAGGCAAGCGCTTCGGCTTCGGCACTGTAGGGCTGTTGCGCGGTCATCCCCAGGACACGCCGACAGTTCTGGACCTGCAAGCGTACGGCATGCAATTGCACTGGCTGGGTTATGGCGGATATCGTGCGCGGCATGAGGCAGGGTTTTGGGAGCCCTGGCGCGCCCTGTATCCAGACTTGCTGGCGGTGCCGGAAGGCGGCGGCGGTTTGCTCGGGGCCAAAGGCTGCATGCAACTCAGGTCGATGGTCGCCCGGCAATTGCATGGCCTCGGCTGGAGTGGTTACGACGGCTGGTGGCTGGCCTGTGGCACCGGTACCACCCTGGCCGGCCTGGTGCTCGCGGAGGCGGGTGCGCATCCGGTCCACGGCGCGCTGGCGGTGCCGGATGACCATGGCGTGGCGCAGCAGGTCGAAGCAATCATGCAGCAGGCCGGTTCGCCCCACAGCGCTTATCAATTGCTCGACGCCAGTCGCGGCGGGTTCGCAAAGGTCGATGCGCCGTTACTTGAATTCATCGAGCAGACCGAGCAGGCCAGCGGTATTGCACTGGAACCGCTCTACACTGGCAAGGCACTGCTCGCGCTAAAACAGCACATCGACGCCGGCAAACTCAAGCCAGGGTCGCGCCTGATTTTCATCCATACGGGCGGCTTGCAAGGCCGGCGAGGATTTCTGGCGGCGCCAAGTCCCTGAGCCCCGCGTTCGCCTCAGCCCCGTTTAGGCATCATCCGCAACAAGGTGTTATCACGCACCACGTAATGGTGATAAAGCCCCGCCAGTGCATGCAGCCCGATCAGCCAGTAGCCAATCGTGCCACCCAGCTCATGCCAGCCCTCGATCTGTTTCGCCAGCGCCTTGTCTTCCGGGATCAGTAGCGGCAGGTCGAAGCCGTAGAACATCACTTGATGCCCCTTGGCGCTGGTGGTCAGCCAACCCAGCATCGGCATGGCAATCATGAACAGATACAACGCCCAGTGCATCGCCTTGGCGAGTGCGTTCTGCCAGCGCGGTGAGGCCGGGAATATTCTGGGGGCGGGGCCGACACTGCGCGCCAACAGGCGCAGCCAGACCAGGACGAAGACCGTTAGGCCAAGCATGAAATGCGATTCGGTGATCAACGTCCGCCCGCCACTGCCTTTGGGGAACGCTCCACGAAACTCGATACAGGCATACACCAGCGCCAGCAGGACCAGCATCAACCAATGCAAGGTGATGGATACGGTGCTGTAACGTGATCCAGAACTCTTCCACGGCATACAGGTATTCCTCACGGGCGGTTTGCAGGTTCACCGCTCTTTCGACGGTGTGCCTTAACTGTAAGCCCGTTTCGTCCCGTGCGCCTGTCGCGACCCTTCTTTCAATGCCCTGGGTCAACCAACAGTCAACAAAAAGGCGCCAGGCCCGACGGGGGCTGGCGCCTTGCAGGATCACGACTGCGTGATCAACGGGTCTGTGGCATTTCGCCGTTGGCCAGGCGTTTGTTGATGTCGGCGATGACTTCGGGCAGGTCTGAAATCGTGTCGATCATGTAGTTCGGGCGCGAGCCTTCGAACATGGCGTGAATGCGCTGGCGCTCGCTGTCGAGCTGTTCGCTGCCAAGGGCGCGATAGCCTTTGTAGTCCAGGCCCAGCGCGTTACCCGAACAGATCAGGGCAACCGTCCACATTCCCGCGCGACGTCCTTCGAGAATGCCCGGCACGGTGTCGTCGATCTTCACGCACGCGGCGACGTCGTCGATGCCCAGGGCTATCACGTTGGCCAGCGCCTGGGCCGGCCATGGGCGACCGTTTGGAACTTCATCGGTGGCGACCACGTGGTCGGCGACGTAACCGTTGGTGGCCGCCAACTCGACCACTTTGTCCATGACCTGCTTCGGGTAACCGGAGCAGGAACCGATCTTGATGCCTTGTTGGCGCAGGTTGGCGATGGTATCCAGTGCGCCCGGGATCAGCGCCGAATGCTCGGCGATTTTCTCGATCTGCAGGGGCATGAAGCGTTTGTAGATGGCGGTGACGTCGTCGTCGGTGGGGGTGCGTCCGAACACCGCGCGATAACGCTCGGCGACTTGTGGCTGATCGCACAGGGTGCGGATGTGATCCCACTTGCCCATGCCCATCGGCCCGCGAGCTTCTTCGATGGACACCTGGACGTCGAACTCGGCGAACGCTTCGACAAAGATCTGGGTCGGCGCGAAAGAGCCGAAGTCGACGACGGTACCGGCCCAGTCGAGGATGGCGGCCTGGAGTTTGGTTGGGTTGTTGTAGTTCATGGTGACGAATTCCTGTGTGGGCACAATGTTCAAAGGGTTGACTTATGTAGGGGTGAGCCTGCTCGCGAAAGCGGTCTTTCATTCAGGTGTGTTGACTGAGCGGGCGTCATCGCGAGCAGGGGCACTAGATTTCGAGCACTTCCATCTCCCGCAGCACTTCAGCCACCGCCGCCACAGCCGCGTGCATCTCAGCCTGGTTGACGTGGCCGATGCAGCCGACGCGGAAGGTTTCGACCTGGGTCAGTTTGCCGGGGTAGAGAATGAAACCCTTGGCCTTGACCCGTTCGTAGAACTCCTTGAACTGATAGCGCGGGTCCTTGGGCGCATGGAAAGTGACGATGATCGGCGCCTGGATCGCAGCGGGCAAAAAGCTGCGCACGCCCAGTTTGGCCATGTCGTCGAGCAATACCTGGCAGTTGTTGGCGTAGCGCTGGTGCCGGGCCGGCAAGCCGCCTTCTTCGTTGTATTGCAGCAGGGCTTCATGCAGCGCCGCGACCACGTGGGTCGGCGGGGTGAAGCGCCATTGGCCGGTCTTGGCCATGTAGGTGTGCTGGTCGAACAGGTCCATGGCCAGCGAATGGGAGTTGCCGGCGGCATTGGCCAGGGCTTCCTTGCGGGCGAAAACAAAACCCATGCCCGGTACGCCTTCGAGGCATTTGCCCGAGGCGGCGATCAGCGCATCGAACGGGACCTGCTGTGCGTCGATCGGCAAGGCTGCGAAGGAACTCATGGCGTCGATGATCAGGCGTTTTCCCTGTTGCGCGATGACCTGGGCGATTTCCGGCAGCGGGTTGAGGATGCCGGTGCTGGTTTCGCAGTGAATCAACGCGACGTGGGTAATGCTGGCGTCCGCCCGTAACAGACAGTCGACATCGGCCGCCGTGGTGGGCTCGTCTTCGGCGGTCTCGAAAGTGCTGAAAGAGCGACCGAGGACCTCGCAGATTTTAGCCAGCCGTTTGCCATAGGCGCCGTTGATCAGCACCAGCACCTTGCCGTCACGGGGCACCAAAGTGCCGATGGCCGCTTCTACCGCAAAGGTGCCGCTGCCTTGCAGTGGCACGCAGTGGTGGCTGTCGCCGCCGTTGATGATTACCAGCAATTGCTCGCAGACGCTGGCGGTCAGGTGGTTGAAGCGGTCATCCCATGAACCCCAGTCGACCATCATCGCCTGACGGGTGCGCGCCGAAGTGGTCAACGGGCCGGGGGTGAGCAGGATGGGTTCGGCAGTACTCATTCTCGTGTCCTCGCAATCGATGGCATGAAGCTACGGGACTTAAATTGCAATTTGCCGTGCTATCAATCAAATTGTTTGTTGTTATGCCAGCCATCAGTGAGGGTTATTCATGAATCTGTTCCAGCTGCGCGCCTTCGATGCGGTGGCGCGCGAAGGCAGCTTCACAAGGGCCGCCGCACGGCTGTTCATCAGCCAGCCGGCAGTCACCGGGCACATCAAGGCTTTGGAAGAGCATTACCAGATCACCTTGTTGCGCCGTACTGCGCGACGGGTAGAACTGACGGAGGAAGGCACCAAACTGGCGGCGATCACCCGGGCGATGTTTGGCCTGGCCGAGGAAGCGCAGGTGATGCTGGAGGCTAACCGGCAGTTGCTCACCGGGCGCCTGGAGGTGGCGGCGGACGGGCCGCACCTGGTCATGCCGATGCTTGCCAGTTTGCGCGCCCGTTACCCCGGCATCACGGTGAACCTGCGCCTGGGTAACGCCCAGGAGACCTTGGCTGCGTTGTTGTCCGAGCATGCGGACATCGCCGTACTCACTGAGGTCGAGCCACGCAAAGGCCTGCATTTGCAAGCGTTGAGCGAATCACGGCTGTGCGCGTTGGTGCCGCACAATCATCCCTGGGCGCAACGTTTGAAGGTGTCGCTCAAGGAGCTGGACGAGGTGATCATGGTGTTGCGCGAGCCGGGTTCGATCACCCGTCGAACCTTTGATGATGCCTGTCTCCAGGCCAGTGTCGGTCCGCGGGTATTACTGGAGCTGGACAGCCGCGAGGCAGTGACCGAAGCCGTGGCGGCTGAGCTGGGCGTTGGTGTGGTGTCGTCGGTGGAAGTCAGCCATGACCCGCGGGTGACTGCGCTGCCGATCATGGGCGAGGGGTTGGTGAATCGGCACATGATGGGATGCATGGAGCGGCGGCGGGATTTGCGCTTGATCCAGGCATTCTTTGAATTGGCGTCGGGCCGCTAGACCGCAGCGCGGCTATCACGGGCCAGCCTTGCTCCCACTGCCGGTTAGCGCATTTCCTTGTCGGAGCCAATCATCATTGAAAAAGCCTGACCCTCATGGTGATCAAACCGGTGGAATTTTTGGTCGATTGCCGACTTTAGGCCGTATAAACTTGCGCAAAGCGTCGGCCAATAGATGTTTCGGCGCCACAGACAAGAGAGTGATTAATGGGCGCACAGTGGAAGGTTAAACACAAAGAAGCGGCATCCAATGCCAAGGGCAAGATCTTCGGCAAACTGGTGAAGGAAATCACCATTGCCGCGCGCAATGGTGCCGATGTCGCGACCAACGCGCATTTGCGCCTGGTGGTGGAGCAGGCGAAGAAGGCGTCCATGCCTCGCGAAACCCTGGAGCGTGCGATCAAGAAAGGTTCGGGCCAGCTCGGCGAAACCGTGCAGTACCATCGTGTGACGTACGAAGGCTTTGCCCCCCATCAGGTGCCGCTGATCGTTGAGTGCGTGACCGACAACATCAACCGTACCGTTGCCGAGATTCGTGTTGCGTTTCGCAAGGGCCAGTTGGGCGCTTCGGGTTCGGTCTCCTGGGATTTCAACCATGTCGGCATGATCGAGGCGTCCCCGGACAGCCCGGATGCTGATCCGGAAATGGCCGCAATCGAAGCCGGTGCACAGGATTTCGAGCCGGGTGAAGAAGAGGGCACGACCCT
Source organism: Pseudomonas sp. Y24-6 (assembly GCF_020295325.1). Classification (NCBI taxonomy): domain Bacteria; kingdom Pseudomonadati; phylum Pseudomonadota; class Gammaproteobacteria; order Pseudomonadales; family Pseudomonadaceae; genus Pseudomonas; species Pseudomonas sp. Y24-6. Next base: position 20,325 of record NZ_JACBXG010000016.1, read on the forward strand.
GTTCCTGACCGAGCCTGCGGACCTCGATGCGGTCCAGAAAGCCTTGCCTGAGCAAGGTTTTACCGTGCTGTCGGCGAAGCTGGGCTACCAGCCGAAAAACCCGGTGAGTGGCTTGAGCGACGAACAGATGGCTGAAGTCGAGGCGTTCCTTGAAGGCCTGGACAACCATGATGATGTGCAGGACATGTTTGTCGGCTTGGCGGGTTAATCGGTTTCTTTCGTAATACCGCTATCGCGGGCAGGCTTGCTCCCCCGGGTCGTGGGAGCAAGTTTGGTTCTGCAGGCTCTGTGCCGGTCACAGATCCTGCAGCGCCCGTACCACCTCGCCAAACCCGGGCCGCTCCATCACCTGCGCCTGACAGCAACGCTGTTGCAATTGCTCCAGTCGTTCACGGCCCTGCGCGGTCAAGTCCGAATCGATCCGCTCCAGCAATTCCCCCAGCAGTACCCCAAAGGCACGTACTTCAAGTCGCTGCAAGGCACGGCTTTGGACACTGTCTGACTTCGCGTGGAAAGACGCCGCGCCAAAGTCTCCCAGCAGGCAATCACCGCGCTCGTTAAAGAGAATATTGTGGCCGTAGAGGTCGCCGTGGGTGATCCCCTGGCGGTGCAGATGTTCGGCCACCGAAGCGATGGCGCCAGCGATGCGCAAGGCCACACTGGCGCTGAAGCGGGTGTGATCGGCGTAGACGTCGCGGCTGCAGGAATCCAGGCTCGGCAGACCCGCCAGGTTGCGGAAGCTCGGCTCTATCAGCTCCATGACCAGTCCGGCCTGAGCCTGTGGATGGTCGACGATTCGTCCCTCGACCCGGATGAGGTTGGGGTGCTCGCCTGCAGTGATGCACGCGTTCATTTCATGCAAGGGCGAACCGTCGCTGGTCATTTCACCTTTGTAGAGTTTGACCGCCACTGGCAGCTCCCCAGCGCCTGGTCGGGTCCAGGTCGCTCGATGGATCACCCCGGAAGCACCTTCGCCCAGTTGCTGCTCAAGGCGCAATGCCGGCCAGGGGATGACGGCAGTCGATTCAAGCAGCGCAGCATCGGCCTCGGTTTCCAGCGGGTTACCGGCGTACGCCAGCCAGGTCAGGCTTGGCAGGGTGAGCAGCCATTCGGGGAGTTCGGTTAGCTGGTTGGCGGCGACCCGGATCAGTTCCAGTCGATGACAGTGTTGCAGGCTGTCAGGCAAGCGCTTGAGCTGATTACCGGCGAGCATGAGTTTTTGCAGGTGCGGGCGCGCGCCCAGTTCGCTGGGCAGTTCGCTGATGCAGTTGTCAGTCAGGATCAGCCAGCGCAGCAATGGCGGGAGTGCGCTGCCCGGGACCTGCGTAATGCGGTTGGCCTTGAAACCGACCATGGTCAATGAACTGCACTGGCCCAGGCATGCGGGCAGTTCGGTGAACAGGTTGTCCGAGCAGAACAACACCCGCAGGCGGGTCAGTCGATGCAGGTCGTCTGGTAGTTGGCTGAGCGCGTTGCCACTGAGGTTGAGGATTTCAAGGGAGTCCGCCAGGTCGAATATTTCCCGGGGGAAGTCACTCAGGCCGCAGGCGAGATCAAGGCGGGTGCTGCCCGCCAGTTGGCCGGCGCGCAGTTGGTCAAGGGTGTCCATGAAATCGATTCGCTATTCATTTGGAGAGGGGCGCCCGCATGATAGCGAGACATGTGGTGACTGTACCAATCGCGAGCAGGCTCGCTCCCACAATGATTTCCGAGCACCTGTGGGAGCGAGCCTGCTCGCGATTGGCATTCAAGGCGAAGAATGATCAATTCAACTCATTGATTTCCATCAACTGCCCCAGCCGACTGCGGGTTCGCGCCAGGTCGATTGCATCACCACCCAGGCTCGCACTCAGCGAATGCTGGCTGACCAACGTCAGGTGTTTGTCCTGATCGTAAAGCACGTCGACCAGGTTGATGAACCGCTGCTGCGCGGCGATGGTGGTGTCGGCGAGCAGAGGCAGGTCGACGATGATCCAGTGGTCGAACTGTCGGCACAGTTCCAGGTAGTCCATGACGGCCGTGGGGTGTTCACACAGGTCGGCGAAAGTGAATCCGATCGTGCGCCGATCGCTGAAGCGGGCCTGCACTTGACGGGTGCCGACAGACAGTTGCAGGGGCGCAGCATCAGCCTCGGGGAAATTCAACCGGCGTCTGATCTGCAGTGTGTCCGGCCAGAGGTAATGTCCATGGGTGAAGACTTGCTGGGCGTAGTGCCGCGCCTGACTGCGGTAGTCGTGGGGCCCGCCGACTTCCATGACCTGCATTCTCGAGTTGATCAGGTCGATGACCGGTTTGAAACGTGCGTGGTACAGCGGGTTTGGCAGCAAGCCTTCCGGCGGATAGTTTGAGGTGACCAGCAGCAGGATGCTTCGGCGAAACAGCGCCTGGAACAAGCGGGTGATGAGCATCGCGTCGCCGATATCGTGGACGTGAAACTCGTCAAAACACAACACCCGACAACCGTCCAGCAGGTGGTCAAGGCTGAGCTCCATGGCATCGGTCTGCTCGCGATGAGTGAACATTTCCTGATGCAGTTGGGCAAAAAACTGATGGAAGTGCAGCCGCTTTTTTTCGGCGATCGGGATGGCCTGGAAAAACCCGTCCAACAACCAGCTCTTGCCCCGCCCCACGGCGCCGTGCAGATACAGCCCGGGAAGTTTTTGCTGCGCTGAGCCTGCCAGCAAGGGGGCGTAGTGCGCCATGCAATCGATCACGCGCTGCTGACTGTGGCTGAGTGTATAGCCTTGGGCATGCGCCTTGTGGCGAAAGTAGTCGTGGATCACCCTTGCGCTGGCCACCGGGGTAGTCGATGCCTTGGCAAACAGGCGACGCAGTGCCGGCCAACGTGGTGTGAGTCGCAAACGCTTGGGTGGTCGAACAGCCACTGGAATGTCACCCCGTGATTTTTTCGCCGGCGCCCCGCGCGGCGGCGGCACAGTTTAACCAAATGGGTAGTTTTGCTTCCAGCGCTGTGGGTCAAAACGTTTTCGTTTGCCTGAGCAACTGCGCCGCCGGCGTATCGCTGGGGCTGACCATTGCATAGTTATACCCGGCGCCTGACCAGTACTCGGCCTGCAGCTCACCATCGCTGCGACTGCCTCGGGGTAGCAGGAAGTTCTTCGGCCCTGGCGGGCGCACGTAGAAGCTGATCTTCTGTCCGTTCCGGTTCTCGTAGACCACCATCGCCGCCGGCCCTTGCTCGGTGCTGAGCAGGCGCCCGCTGACCGGTTTGAAGCCGGCGTGAGCGAGGTCGGGAAGACGGTTGGCCTGGGTGAAATAACGGTCCAGCCAGGCCTGCATGTCGCCCTGTTCGCCGACTTTGAAGTCCGCCGGCAACAGGCTTTGCTGTGCGATCAGGCGATATGCCTGCATGGCATCGGCCATTGGTGCCGCAGCGCTGAGCAGGGTCATTTCCCGGGCCTGCCAGCCGCTGAAACCGCCAACACCGACGGCCAGCAGCAGTACGGCGGCGCTGGCCAGGTGACGGCGGGATTGGCGCTTGAGCCCTTGGCGAATGAGCGCCGGCTGCAGCTGCGGATTGGCCGGTTGCTGCAGCGCGCCGCTCAGGTCAGCTCGCAACTGTTGGGCATCCTGCTGCCAGGCGCGCACGGTGGCGGCCACGGGCGGATTGTTTGTCAGATAAGTTTCAACCAGAAGTCGGTCCGCCGCGCTGAGCTGGCAGTCGATGTAGGCGTGCAGATCACGCTCGTCAGGGGGCATGCTGATCATTTGAGTCTCCGCAGGGCAGGGCGGGTGATTTCACCTTCGCTGAGCTGGCGCAACGCCTGGCGGGCGCGAGACAGGCGGGACATCACGGTGCCAATGGGCACTTCGAGAATCTCGGTCACCGCTTTGTAGCTCAAACCTTCGACTGATACCCACAGCAACAGTGCGCGTTGCTCGGTGGTGAGCTGGTCGAAGGCCTTGAGCGTCGATTGCGCGATCACCGTGCGCTCTGCAGACGGCTCGGCTTCTTCACGGCCGGTAAAAAATTCGAGCATTCGCGCATAACGCCGGGAGCGCCGGTGGGCGTCAAGGAACTGTCGATAGAGAATCGAGAACAACCAGGCGCGCAAGTCTCCCTCCGGGCGTTTGTCGCTCCAGCGTGAGAGTGCGCGCTCCAGGCAGGTCTGCACCAGATCATCGGCGCTGCTGGGATTACGCGTCAGGGACAGCGCAAATCGCCTCAACCTGGGAATGATTTCACTCAGTTGTTCGTCGATATCGTTCATGAAGTTCTGACTAGTCACTACGCTGTGGACCAGGAAGACGCTCGGCGTTCGAGGTTATTCCACGCGCGAACAAATAAACACCGGTGATGGAATAAACCGTCCGGGGGTTCGTCTGCTTGATTCTTCTCACTTGCGGCCACAGGCCCTGGAGTCTTTCATGGTAGATCGCTCATCACCGCCCATCCGGCCACCGCTGAGCGCCACCAGCCTGGTGTTGCGCCTTGGCTGTATCGCTTTGGTGGTCGCCGCTGTTGCCGGGGCCTTTGCCTACGTCAACGGCACATTTGACCCACAGCGGCTCACGCCGAAAAAACTGATCAACGTGCTGGAAACCAACAACGGCGTGCACCCGGGGTACCGGCGCAACCACTCTAAAGGTGTTTGCGTGATCGGGCATTTCGAGAGCAGCGGCGAGGCGCGCAGCTACTCCAGCGCCCAGGTATTCAATGAAGCACGCACCCCGGTGGTCGGGCGGTTCGCGCTGCCGGCTGGCAATCCCTACGCACCGGACAGCAGCGTGCCGATCCGCAGCATGGCGTTGCGCTTTACCCAGGCCAATGGTCAACAATGGCGCACCGGGATGAACAGCATGCCGGTGTTCCCGGTAGGCACCCCCGAAGCCTTCTATCAATTGCAGCAGGCCCAGTCACCCGTACCCGCCACTGGGAAACCCGACCCTGCGGCGGTACCAGCATTCTTCGGCGCGCATCCGGAAGCTGCGCCGTTTCTGGCGTGGATCAAAACCGCCAAGCCGTCGGCCAGCTACGTGACTGAAACCTACAACAGCGTGAACGCGTTTTACCTGGTCAACGCCGCCGGTCAGCGCCAGGCGGTGCGCTGGAGCATGGTGCCGGTTGCCCAGGACTCACCCGGTGCGACGGCGCCGCAAGGCACCGATTTTCTCGAGCAGGACCTGGCCCAGCGAATGGGCGCCGGGCCGTTGCGCTGGCAGCTGAACATCACCCTGGCCAACCCCGGTGATCCGGTAGACGATGCCAGCAAGGCCTGGCCCGAAGGGCGCAAGGTGGTAAATGCCGGGACTCTGGTGCTCGAAAACGTCCAGCCGCAACTCAGTGGCGAGTGCCGGGACATCAACTATGACCCGCTGGTACTACCTGCCGGCATCGAGGGCTCGGGCGATCCACTGCTCGCCGCTCGTTCAGCCGGTTATGCCAGTTCCTACTTGCGTCGTACCAGTGAAGTCAGCCAGTTGCCCGCCGCCAAACAGGAGGCTCGCCAATGAGCACTCAACCGAACCACTTCGCGCCATTGGCGCGGTTGCTGCACTGGCTGATGGCACTGATGGTTATTGCCATGCTGTTTATCGGGGCAGGCATGGTTGCCTCGGTGTCCGAGCGTCATGAGTGGCTGATCCACCTGCACAAACCCTTGGGCATCGCCATTCTGGTGTTGGTGATCGTGCGCATCGTCGTGCGTTTTTCCACTCGACAGCCGCCACTGCCTGCCGATTTGCCGGGATGGCAAGTGCTCGCGGCCAAAGGCTCGCACCTGCTGCTATACGCATTGATGCTGGTACTGCCTCTACTGGGGTGGGCAATGATTTCGGCGGCGGGCGATCCGGTAATGCTCAGCAGTTCGTTGCAGCTGCCTTCGATTGTGCCGGCCAACGCGCAGGTATTCGCCTTTCTGCGCAAGGCCCACGGTTACCTGGCCTACCTGCTGTTCCTGACCGTGTTGCTGCACCTGGCGGCGGCGCTGTTCCATGGCTGGGTGCGCCGTGACGAGGTGCTCGACAGCATGCTGCGTGGCAAGGACCGCGCCTGACTTCGATGGCCGCAGCTGCAGCTGCGGCCACGGCCAATCAGCGCAACACGTCAACTATGTCGGCAACAGTCGTCAGCACGTCCTTGCCCAACTGTTTGGAGCGCTTGCCCGACCAGCCCGTCAGCGGGTTCGGCGCATCGTCGTTGTCCTTGAAGGGCATTTCCAGGGTCAGCGACAGGCAGTCGAATTTCTCGCCGACGCTGTTGCACGCCAGGGTCATGTTGGCTTTGCCCGGCTCATCGCGGGTGTAGCCGTGCTTGGTCTGGAAGTCCTTGGTAAGGTGCTTCAAATGACTGCGAAATTGCTCTTCGAGTTTGGCGAGCCGCGGGGTGTAACCAGGGTTGCCCTCGCAGCCGGCGGTGAACACGTAGGGAATCTCTTCGTCGCCATGAATGTCGAGGAACAGGTCAACGCCGTAGCGTTCCATCTGTTGTTGCACGAACAGCACTTCAGGGCTGATGTCCTGGCTGGCGCTCTGCCAGGCGCGGTTCAGGTCCTGGCCCATGGCATTGGTGCGCAGGTGACCATGGAAGGCGCCGTCCGGATTCATGTTCGGCACCAGGTACAGATCGGCACTGGCCAGTAGTTTGTTCAGGACCGGGTCGTCGTGTTTTTCCAGGCGCTCAATCACACCTTCCATAAACCATTCGGCCATGTGTTCGCCCGGGTGCTGCTGGGCAATCATCCACACCTTGCGTCGACCCTCGGCTCCGGTGCCTTTGCGCAGAAGCTGGATGTCCCGGCCTTCGACGCTTTTACCGGTAGCCAGCAGCTCGGTGCCGGCCTTGGTCAGCGCCTGCTCGATCAGCCAGTCGTGCCGCCCGCGACTGTAGGGTTCGAAGTAGGCGAACCAGGCATGGGTAGCAGTGGCTTCCAGGCTGAAGCGCAGGCAGTCGCCTTCGAAGATGGTGGGTACCCGGAACCAATTCACGTGGTCATACGAGGCAACGGCCTGGTAACCGTCCCAGGCTTTGTTATAGGAGGACTTGCTGGCGTTACTCAGGCGAAACCAGTGCTCCTGGCCCACGTGCAGGCCGCTGGCCTTGAAGTGGAACCACTGGAAGTGCGGGCTGCGGGTATCGGGTCGAATGGCCAGCAACGCTTGCAGCGGATTGCTGATATCGATCACTTCAATATTGCCGCTGTCGAAATTTGCGCTGATGTCGAAAGAGGATTTAGCCACGGTCATAGTCGATTCCTGAATATGATTTTTATGGCTGTTACTTTACACGCAGGGAAGGGAAAAATCGGGGAAATTGCCAGGAATTTGGGGGGCGTCCTCCTTGACGCCGACGCAGCTTAGAGACTGTGCGATTGATTCTCAAGTGCTATTTATCAATAGTTTGGCCCAATGTTACCGGGCCTCTCTTGCCAAGGAACATTCTTTTGATATCATCCGCGCCATCGAATGTGCAGTGCCTGAAGACTTCATTAGCCTGAAGCCAAAGCCAGACTAACTGGCAAAAAAAGACCCGGCAAAAAGCCGGGTCAAAAACCGTGATTAGCCTGATGAGGAGATAGTCCAGGAGACCGACCTAAGGTCTCTTGGTCCATCGACTGATCTCGCGACCAGCTGATGCAATAATAATCATTCTCGTTTGCAAGTCAAACGCTTTTCGCTGTTCGCCAGGGAAATTCTTTCCTGGTGCCTTTGGTTTCAACCCTTATTACCCTCGTCAAGCGACTGATTCACCAAGGCCCTGGCCATATCGATCAGGTGCACCGTCGACAGCGTCAGGTCCCGGCTGGCGCCTTGAAGGTTACTGGCCGACTCATAGGCAATGGAGGCCGCGCACCGCATCAGGTCAGAGGCATGTACAAGTGCCTCCTCGCTGCTGACGTTCTTGTTTACAGCAAAAAAGCGCGGTTGTTCGGGCTCTGCTGACACGGCTGGTTTCAAGTAGTGATCGAGCGCGCGCTGTGCGGCAGCGAAGCCCTGTGGCGAGTTGAGGGCGGTATCCATTGGCTCGTCGGGCAGGTCAGTGCTGGTGATTGCCATGGTGACGTAAACTCCTTTTTTATGGTCAAATCCGTGAAAGCAGATTAGTACAAAACGTATTTGTTTCGACCAGTGAAATAATACAGATTGTGTTTTGAGCGCAGGCAGGAGCCCGCGTATCGTGCCCGACATGGATAAATGGATTGAACTGGTCAAGGCCAAGATGAGTGAGCTCAATATCACTCAGGAGATACTCGCAGACCGTCTTGGGATGTCGCAGGGTGGTGTTGGACACTGGCTGAATAAACGACGTCAGCCCGCTGTCGACGACATGAACCGTGTACTGCAAGCCTTGGGCCTGGATTTCCTCGAAGTGGCAATGGTGCTCCGGGAGGTCGAGGCTTGCGAGGAAGATAATCCTCCCCTGGCGCAGCGCTATAACCCTTCATTTCGCTACCCGATCACTGACTGGCAAGACGCACAGCTGCTGCGCGATGGGGAGTTGCCGGTGTACGGTGCGACGCATTTCGAGCTGTCCGACTACCACGCTCGCGGCGGCGCGTTCTGGCTCAAGGTAGAGGGTGATGCGATGAACGCGCCCAGTGGGCCGAGCATTGCCCACAACATGCTGATCCTGGTCGATCCGGAGGTTGAGGTGCTGCCCGGCAAGCTGGTGATTGCCCAATGGCCCGGCAGCGCCGCAGCCACTTTCCGCCAATTGATCGAGGAGGGCGGCCAACTTTACCTGGTGCCGCTCAACCCGACTTATCCGAAGGCTTTGTACACTGCCGACTGCCGAATCATCGGCGTGGTCGTACAGGCCACCGCCAAGTTCTGATCAGATCGACCCTGCCAGTGGGTAGGGCCGTTCCTTGTTTCAAGCCTCTTGCAGCTCGACCAGCGCGCTGCCTTCACTGACCATTTCGCCTTCCTGGCAGTACAGCGCCTTGATCACTCCAGCGTGCGGCGCACGAATGCTGTGTTCCATTTTCATGGCTTCCAGGACCACCAGTTGCGCGCCGGCTTCAATCGATTGCCCGACCTCTACCAGGACCCGCACGATACTGCCGTTCATGGGTGCGGTCAGGCCGCCCTGATGACTATGACTGGCTTCCACGGCACTGATCGGGTCGTAGGATTCGATGCGGCGAAGCTCCCCATCCCATTGCAGATAGACCACGCCGTCGCGGCGAATGACCCGGTGCTGCCGGCGCAGGCCTTCTTCCTTGATCAGCAGTTGCTCGCCCTTGAGCTGTGCTGTGCTGGCATCGACTGCGCCCAGCGTAAGAGCACGGTCCTGGCCTTCGCAGCTCAGGTGCAGGCTGATCTGCGTTGGCAGTCCGGTACGAAAACCGTTGCCGCTCGCCCAAGGCGACGCCAGGTCGTCAGTGCGCGGCGCGGTGGTTTGACTTTGGGCAAATGCCTGGCCAGCGGCTTGCCAGAAATCCTCACCCAGCGCTGCCGGTTTCGGCAGCAACTGCTCCTGGTATCGCGGGATGAACCCGGTATCCAGTTCTGCGGCGGCAAAAGCTGGATGGCCGATGATCCGGCGCAGGAAGTTGATGTTGGTCCTGAGCCCGCCAATCGCGAATTCGTCGAGCATGCCCAGCAGGCGTAGCCGCGCCTGTTCGCGGTCTTCGCCCCAGGCAATCAGCTTGCCCAGCATCGGGTCGTAGAACGGCGAGATCTCATCACCTTCTTCCACGCCGCTGTCGACTCGACGTCCGGCGCCGGGCGCCGACTCGCGATACAACTCCAGGCGGCCGGTCGCTGGCAGGAAGTCATTACCCGGGTCTTCGGCGTACAACCTGACTTCAATGGCGTGTCCGATCAGGGGCACCTGCTCCTGGGTCATCGGCAGGGTTTCACCCCGGGCCACGCGGATTTGCCAGGCGACCAGGTCGAGCCCGGTAATGGCTTCGGTCACCGGGTGCTCGACCTGCAGACGGGTATTCATCTCCATGAAGAAGAACTCGCCTCGCGAGTCCAGCAGGAACTCCACCGTACCGGCCCCGACGTAGCCAATGGCCTGTGCCGAGCGTACGGCGGCTTCGCCCATGGCGCGGCGCAATTGCGCGCTCAGGCCTGGAGCAGGGGCTTCTTCGACAACCTTCTGGTGGCGACGCTGGATCGAGCAGTCGCGCTCATTGAGGTACAGGCAATTGCCCTGCTGATCGGCAAAGACCTGGATCTCCACGTGCCGCGGTTTGAGCAGGTATTTTTCTACCAGCATGCGTGAGTCGCCAAACGACGATTGGGCTTCACGCTGCGCCGAGGCCAGGGCTTCGGCCAGTTGGCTGACATCTTCGACCACTTTCATGCCTTTACCGCCGCCGCCTGCCGTGGCTTTGAGCAGCACCGGATAACCGATGCGTTCACAGGCTGTGCGGAAGGTTTCCAGGTCCTGGGCTTCGCCGTGATAACCAGGCACCAGTGGCACGCCGGCGGTTTCCATCAGCGCCTTGGCGGCGGACTTGCTGCCCATCGCATCGATCGCCGAGGCGGGAGGGCCGAGGAAGATCAAGCCGGCATTCTCGATGGCCCGGGCAAATCCGGCGTTCTCCGACAGGAAACCATACCCCGGATGAATCGCCTGGGCACCACTGGCCAGTGCAGCAGCAATCAGTTTGTCGATCTGCAGGTAGCTGTCGGCGGCTTTGCTGCCACCCAGGTCCACCCGGATATCGGCCTCGCGGCTGTGCCGGGCGTCACGATCAGTGGCGCTGTGCACGGCCACGGTGGTCAGGCCCAGGGCCTTGGCGGTGCGCATCACCCGGCAGGCGATTTCGCCGCGGTTGGCCACCAGTAAAGTGGTAATGACGGGCGTGCTCATCAACGCGGCTCCTTCGTGTTTGGGGTAGCGATCCAGTTCGCCGGGCGTTTTTGCAGAAAGGCACGCAAGCCTTCCTGGCCTTCAGGGCTGACGCGGATCCGCGCAATGGCATTCTCGGTGTAGCGCCGCAGCGCCGGTGTCAGCGCGCCGTTCCCCACCTCGCGCAGTAGATCCTTGCTGGCGCGCATGGCGGCGGGGCTGTTGAGCAGCAAGTTGTCGATCCACTGCTCGACCTTCGATTCCAGCTCTGCCAGGGGGTAGCTTTCTGACAGCAAACCGATCTCCCGTGCCTGCTGGCCGCTGAAGCGCTCGGCTGTCAGGGCGTAGCGACGCGCTGCGCGTTCGCCGATGGCCTGCACCACGAACGGACTGATTACGGCAGGCGCCAGGCCGATGCGGACCTCCGACAGGCAAAATTGCGCGTCATCGGCACCGATGGCCATATCACAGCAGCTGATCAAACCCAGTGCTCCCCCAAACGCCGCCCCTTGCACCACGGCCAGGGTGGGGATTTTCAGTTTGGCGAGGTTGTACATCAACTCGGCCAACTCGCGGGCATCGTCGAGATTGGTGTGGTAATCCAGTTCGGCGGACTGCTGCATCCAGGCCAGGTCGGCGCCGGCGCTGAAATGCTTGCCGCGGCCGCGCAACAGCAGGAACCTGAGGCTGGTATCGGCCGAGACCTTATCCAGGGCGATGATCAACTCGCGGATCATCTGCGCGTTAAAGGCGTTGTTCTTGTCTTCGCGAGCGAGCCACAAGGTTGCGAAACCCCGGGGGTCGGTGTGCAATTGGAGGGTGTTGAAGTCGCTCATTTTGTCTGTCTCCACAACTCATGTGTGAGGGGGCTGCTGGCGAAGAACGCTAACGCGGTACATGGAAGACCGCGGTGAATCCTTCGCCAGCAAGCCCGCTCACACAGAAAATCACATCCGGAATACGCCGAAACGGCTCTGTTCTACTGGCGCGTTCAGCGCGGCCGACAAGGCCAGGGCCAACACATCGCGGGTCTGCGCGGGGTCGATGACGCCGTCATCCCACAGCCGGGCGCTGGAGTAGTAGGGATGTCCCTGCTGTTCGTACTGATCGAGGATAGGTTGCTTGATCTCGGCTTCCTGCTGGGCGCTGAAGGCCTGGCCACCTCGCTCGGCCTGCTCGCGCTTGACTTGGACCAGCACGCCGGCAGCCTGCTCGGCACCCATCACGCCAATCCGCGCATTTGGCCACATCCACAGGAAGCGTGGGTCGTATGCGCGTCCGCACATGCCGTAGTTGCCGGCGCCGAAGCTGCCGCCAATGATCACGGTGAACTTTGGCACCTTGGCGCACGCTACGGCGGTCACCAGTTTGGCACCGTGCTTGGCGATGCCGCCGGCTTCGTATTTCTGGCCCACCATGAAGCCGGTGATGTTCTGCAGGAATAGCAATGGAATGCCGCGTTGACAGGCCAGTTCGATGAAGTGCGCGCCTTTTTGCGCGGCTTCGGCGAACAGAATGCCGTTGTTGGCGAGAATCGCGATCGGATAACCGTGCAGGTAGGCAAAACCGCACACCAGTGTCGTGCCGAACAACGCCTTGAACTCGTCGAACACCGAGCCGTCCACCAGCCGTGCGATGACTTCACGCACATCAAAAGGTTGCTTGGCGTCAGCCGATACCACGCCGTAAAGCTCGTCGCTGGCATACAGCGGGGCGATCGGGGTGCGTTGCTGCACTTCGCCGAGCTTGCGCCAGTTAAGGTTGGCAATGCTGCGCCGGGCAATGGCCAAGGCGTGCTCGTCGCTCTCGGCGTAATGATCGGCGACACCGGAAACCTTGCAGTGCACATCGGCGCCACCAAGGTCTTCGGCGCTGACCACTTCACCCGTCGCGGCTTTCACCAAAGGCGGGCCGGCAAGGAAGATGGTCGCCTGGTTGCGCACCATGATCGCCTCGTCGGCCATGGCCGGAACATAGGCACCGCCAGCGGTGCAGGAGCCCATGACCACGGCGATCTGCGGAATGCCCATGGCACTCATGTTGGCCTGGTTGAAGAAGATTCGACCAAAGTGCTCGCGGTCCGGGAACACTTCATCCTGGCGCGGCAAGTTCGCGCCACCGGAGTCCACCAGGTAAATGCAGGGCAGGCGATTTTGCTGGGCGATGGTCTGGGCGCGCAGGTGTTTTTTCACGGTCAGTGGATAGTACGAGCCACCTTTTACCGTGGCATCGTTGGCGACGATCATACATTCGACGCCTTCCACGCGGCCAATTCCGGCGATCACGCCAGCCGCCGGAACATCCTCACCGTACACCTCGTAGGCTGCCAGCTGGCTGATTTCCAGGAAGGGCGAGCCGGGATCGAGCAGCCGGTTGATGCGCTCACGAGGCAGTAACTTGCCCCTTGATGTGTGGCGCTCTTGCGCTTTGGGGCCGCCACCTTGCTGCACCTGCGCGAGCAGGGTATGCAGGGCGTCGACCTGTTTGCGCATCGCCGCGCTGTTGGCCGCGAACTCCGCCGAGCGGGGGTTGAGCAGGGTATGCAGGATAGCCATGGACAACTCCGGTTATCGGGTTTCGTTAAACAGTTCACGACCGATGAGCATGCGACGAATCTCGCTGGTACCCGCGCCGATTTCGTAGAGCTTGGCGTCGCGCAACAGACGGCCCGCGGGGAATTCATTGATGTAGCCGTTGCCACCAAGAATCTGAATCGCGTCGAGGGCCATTTGCGTGGCACGTTCGGCGCTGTACAGGATGACGCCGGCAGCGTCCTTGCGCGTGGTCTCGCCGCGCTCGCAGGCCTGGGCCACTGCATACAAATAGGCTCGGCTGGCGTTGAGTTGGGTGTACATGTCGGCGACCTTGCCCTGGATCAGCTGGAATTCGCCGATGCTCTGGCCAAATTGCTTGCGGTCATGGATGTAGGGAACGATCAGGTCCATGCAGGCCTGCATGATGCCGGTCGGGCCGCCGGACAGTACTACGCGCTCGTAGTCGAGACCGCTCATCAGTACTTTCACGCCGCCGTTGAGTACGCCCAGGATGTTTTCCTCCGGTACCTCGACGTCATCAAAGAACAGCTCGCAGGTGTTCGAGCCCCGCATGCCGAGCTTGTCGAACTTGTTGCTGCGGCTGAAGCCTTTCGAGTCGCGTTCGACGATGAAAGCCGTAATGCCGTGGGGGCCTTTTTCCAGGTCGGTCTTGGCGTAGATCACGTAGGTGTTGGCGTCAGGGCCGTTGGTAATCCAGGTCTTGCTGCCATTGAGCACGTAGCGATCACCACGTTTGTCGGCGCGCAGTTTCATCGATACCACGTCGGACCCGGCGTTCGGTTCGCTCATGGCGAGGGCGCCGATGTGCTCGCCGCTGATCAGCTTGGGCAGGTACCTGGTCTTCTGCTCATGATTGCCGTTGCGGTTGATCTGGTTGACGCAGAGGTTGGAGTGCGCGCCGTAGGACAGCGCAACTGAAGCCGAGCCGCGGCTGATTTCTTCCATGGCCACCACGTGCGCCAGGTAACCCAGGCCAGCGCCACCGTATTCTTCGCTGACAGTGATGCCCAAAAGGCCCATGTCGCCGAACTTGCGCCACAGGTCTGCTGGAAACAGGTTGTCGATGTCGATCTGGGCGGCGCGCGGGGCGATCTCGCTGGCAACAAAGGACTGAACCGAATCACGCAGCATGTCGATGGTTTCACCGAGGGCAAAGTTCAGGGATGGGTAGCTCATGGGGCACCTTTTGGCTTTTTTGTTGGGTGGGGAGGGCAGTGCTGCAGCTCTCACCTTTACGTTAACGTAAGCCTGTGACGAAGCGCTGTCAATCGCCCTTTACGTTAACGTCAACTTGAGCGACAGTAGGGCTGCGGTAACACCCACTAATAAAGACAATAGGGGTCGTCATGGATCAACCCAGTGCAAGCCCGCAGCGCAGCTATACCCGCGGTTCCCAGGACAAAGCCTTGCTGGCGATGACTGTCGGCCAGGCGTTCGATGACACGGTCGCCCGCTACCCGAACGGCGAGGCGCTGGTAGTGCGCCATCAACAGCTGCGCTACACCTGGCAGCAATTATCCGCGGCTGTCGAGGTGCATGCCCGGGCCCTTATGGCGCTGGGTTTGCAGGCCGGGGACCGGCTCGGTATCTGGGCGCCCAACTGCGCCCAGTGGTGCATCAGCCAGTTCGCCAGCGCGAAGATCGGCGTGATTCTGGTCAACATCAACCCGGCGTATCGCAGCTCCGAACTGGAATATGTGCTCAAGCAATCCGGTTGCCAGTGGCTGGTCTGTGCCGGTGCCTTCAAGACATCCAACTATCACGAAATGCTCCAGGGACTGCTGCCTGAACTGGTCGAGCAGTCCATTGGTAAATTGCACAGCGAACGCCTGCCGGATTTACGCGGGGTAATCAGCCTCGACGCGCAGCCGCCGTCAGGTTTCCTGCCTTGGTCGCAACTGGCTGATCTGGCGGCCAGCATACCGGCGCAACAATTGCTGCAACGCCAGGACAGCCTGAATTTCGATCAGGCCGTGAACATTCAGTACACCTCTGGCACCACCGGTTTCCCCAAGGGCGCGACCCTCAGTCATTACAACATTCTCAACAACGGTTACATGGTTGGCGAAAGCCTGGGGCTGACTGCCGATGATCGGCTGGTGATCCCGGTGCCTCTCTATCATTGTTTCGGCATGGTCATGGGCAATCTGGGGTGCATCACCCACGGCACCACCATGATCTACCCCAATGATGGATTCGACCCGCTGCTGACCCTGACCACCGTCGCCGAAGAAAAAGCCACCGCGCTTTACGGTGTGCCCACCATGTTCATCGCCCTGCTTGACCAGCCAGGGCGTCAGGAATTTGATTTGTCGAGCTTGCGCACCGGCATCATGGCTGGCGCAACCTGTCCGATCGAGGTGATGCGACGAGTGATCAGCGAGATGCACATGAGCGAGGTGCAGATTGCCTACGGCATGACGGAAACCAGCCCGGTTTCCTTGCAAACCGGGCCTTCGGACGAACTGGAACTGCGAGTGACCACTGTCGGTCGCACCCAGCCGCAGCTGGAAAGCAAGATCATCGACGAGGCGGGCAATCTGGTGCCGCGCGGTACCATCGGCGAGCTCTGTACCCGCGGTTACAGCGTGATGCTCGGTTACTGGAACAACCCGCAAGGCACGGCGCAAGCCATCGACCAGGCAGGCTGGATGCACACCGGTGACCTGGCCAGCATGAATGATGACGGCTACGTGTGCATCGCCGGCCGGAACAAGGACATGATCATCCGTGGCGGCGAGAATATCTATCCGCGTGAGCTGGAGGAGTTTTTCTTCACTCATCCAGCCGTTGCCGACGTGCAGGTGATCGGGATTCCCTGTTCACGCTATGGCGAGGAAATCGTCGCCTGGATCAAGTTCCATCCCGGCTACAGCGCCACCGAACAGGAGCTGCAGCTCTGGTGCAAGGAGCGCATCGCCCACTTCAAGACGCCGCGTCACTTCAAGTTCGTAGAAGAGTTCCCAATGACGGTAACGGGCAAGATCCAGAAATTCCGCATGCGCGAGATCAGTATCGTGGAGCTCAAAGCGGTACTGTAGGAGCTGGCAGGTCAGCGATGGCGGTGTTCCATTCAATTTGAATGTCGACTGGCCCACCGCTTTCGCGAGCAAGGCCGCTCCCACAGGGTAATGCAGTGTCGGTGCTGGTGATGTCGAAAACCCGAATCCCAGACAGCACAAAGGGGAGCCGAAGCTCCCCTTTAATTTGTCGTTGCGCGTGCTCTTTTTTTATTATTGAGGGGCGGTCTGTTGTTGTTTTTGGTAACCGTGACCCTTTACCGCTGTTTTTGTCGATCCCCATCCGGGATCAAGAGCAAACGTATTTTTTTGAGCGCTGATCTGCTTTTTCGCCAAGCGATCCAACCAGTTCGGGAGCTACCTGAAGGTAGTTTTATTGTTCTCTGCCCGGTTGCGGGTTACTCCGAAAAGCACCCTGAAAAGCACACCTTCTCCAAAAAAATCTGTTAGCTGCGTCTCTGCCGTGTTGTTCTTGTTATGTCAGAGTCGTTACGTCTTATTTTTATTGGTTTGCTGCTTTTTATTCTTGTTATGCCATAGAGATAGCAGGAGCCGTGCCAACTTTTAAAAAAGCTTTAAAAACAGATACTTATGATTTAGCTTCTTTTTGGCAAAGGCTCTGACTCTCATAATCTGTTTCCGTGTTACTCGATTGCGCCCACATTTCACGGCTGGCGGTAACACCCCGACACAACCGCTCGCTCACTGTGCACTGCGTGCCTTGGCCACCCGCGATCCGGTAGGGCGGCCTAACACGGTACAGATATGCTGGCCTGCCAAAATCAAGGCGTCCAGGTCAATACCGGTGTGTATGCCCAGGCCGTTGAGCAGGTAGACCACATCCTCGCTGGCCACGTTACCGCTGGCGCCTTTGGCATAGGGGCAGCCGCCGAGGCCGGCGATGGAGCTGTCGAAGGTCGAGATGCCTTCCAGCAGGCTGGCGTAGATATTGGCCATGGCCTGCCCGTAGGTGTCGTGGAAATGCCCGGCGAGTTTGTCTCGAGGGACATCGGCCGAGACCACTTCGAACATTCTGCGAGTGGCGCCTGCGGTGCCGGTACCAATGGTGTCGCCCAGGGAGACCTCGTAACAGCCCATCGCGTGCAGCTCGCGAGCAACCCATGCGACTTGCTCGGGTGCTACATCTCCTTCGTAGGGGCAGCCCAGCACACAGGACACGTAACCGCGCACCGTTATCCCGTGTTGTCGGGCTGCGTCCATGATGGGAACGAAGCGCTCCAGGCTTTCGCTGATCGAGCAATTGATGTTGCGCCGGGAGAAGGCTTCGGAGGCGGCGGCGAACACCGCCACTTCCTTGACCCCGGCAGCAATGGCGTCTTCGAACCCACGCAGATTGGGGGCGAGTGCGCCGTAGGTGACGCCTGGTTTGCGCTGGATCTGCGCAAAGACTTCTGCCGAACCTGCCATCTGCGGCACCCATTTGGGCGAAACGAAACTGCCAACTTCGATGTAACCAAGGCCAGCGGCGCTCAGTGCGTCGACCAGTTGCACCTTGTCGGCGACGCTGATGGGCTGAGCTTCATTTTGCAAACCGTCGCGGGGACCCACTTCGATCAGGCGCACGTGAGTTGGGAGGGACATGGGAATTGACCTGTGCTGATAGCCCTGCAAGAGCGAGCTTGCTCGAGATGGTCGTTAACGATAACGCGGGTTTCCTGATTAAACGCGTTGACCTTGATTCCATCGCGAGCAAGCTTGCTCCTGCAGGGGGAGATGGGTGGGATTATTGAGTTTGCTGGCTCTTGATCGTCTGTTCCAGGGCCTGGGTGCAGCGCTCCTGCGCCGTGTCCAGTTCCAGCTTCATCTGCTCGATGTCGAGCATCTGCTGTTCCAGTTGATCACGACGCTCGGCAATCTTGTTCAACATGGTCTGCAACTGTTTCTGGTTGCCGCCGGCAGGGTCGTAGAGTTCGATCAGTTCGCGGCATTCGGCCAGTGAAAAACCGATGCGCTTGCCGCGCAAGATCAGCTTCAGGCTGACCTTGTCCCGGGGCGAGTAGATGCGTTCCTGGCCGCGTCGCTCGGGGCTGAGCAGGCCTTGCTCCTCATAGAAGCGGATCGCCCGGGTGGTAATGTCCAGCTCGCGGGCGAGGTCGGAGATGCTGTAGGTCAGGCTGCTCATGGGCGCGCTCGAAAAAGGATCATGGCGCTAAGCTAAAGGCAGGTTGACGTTTACGTCAAGGGCCAGCGCCCTACACCTTATCCAGTTTCTTCTCATGTGCCGTCACCTGCTGGCACAACTCGATCATCTGCTCGCGCATCCAGCGGTTGGCCGGGTCCTGGTCAGTGCTTTCGTGCCAGTAAAGGTGGGTCTCCACCGGGGGCACATCGTTGACCGGCAAACTGAAGGCATGCAGATCGTTGCGACGGGCAAAGCGCTCGGGCACGGTCATGACCATGTCCGTCTGCTGCAGCACTTGCGACGCCATCAGGTAATGCTGCGAGCGCAGGGCGATCTTGCGCTGGATGCCCATCTTGCCCAGCGCCAGGTCGACATGGCCCAGGCCACTGCGGCGGCTGGAGATATGAATGTGGGTCAGCGACAAGTAGTCATCGAGGCTGAATTTTTCCTTGTTCGCCAGCGGATGCCCCTTGCGCATGGCGCACACGTAGCGGTCCTCCATCAACTTGACATGGCGTACCTGGGGATCGGTATTGAGCGGGGCATCGACGGCGAAGTCGAGACGCCCGGCCGCCAGTTCCTTGGTGGTCTCGCGACGCTTGGACAGAAAGCTCTCGATGATCACGGTCGGCGCCAGGCGACGCAGGCGCTGAAACAGCGGGGGCAGGATCACCGCCTCGGTGAGGTCGGTCATGCTGATGCGATACGTCTTGACTGCCTGCAGCGGGTTGAATATGCGGCTTTCCTGAACGGATACACGCAGCAGCGAGAGCGCATTGCGCACCGGCCCGATGATGTTCTGCGCCATGGGCGTCGGAACCATGCCCTGGGCGGTGCGCACGAACAACGGGTCGTTGAATGTCTCGCGCAGGCGGGCGAGGGCGTTCGACACCGCCGGCTGGGTGATGCCAACGATCTGTCCGGCGCGAGTCAGGTTGGCTTCGGTGTAGATCGCGTCAAAGACGATGAAAAGGTTGAGGTCGACCTTGCTCAGATTCATGGCGCTGCACTCTTATTGTGTGGGCTCGGTGGCCTTGGCGATCAGTGGATCATATATCGGTGATGAATGTTAATACACGCCGAGAATAGGCTAGGTAAATTTTCGTCACTGTTCTAGCATCAAATCCATGACCTGAACAACTCATTAAAACCCCCGTTAAAAGGTAGAGCTGCCCATGGATTTCGCTTATTCGCCCAAGGTGCAAGAACTGCGTGAGCGCGTGACCGCGTTCATGGACACCTACGTTTATCCCGCTGAAGCCGTGTTCGAGCGTCAGGTCGCCGAAGGCGATCGCTGGCAGCCGACCGCGATCATGGAAGAACTCAAACTCAAGGCCAAGGCCGAGGGCTTGTGGAATCTGTTTCTACCCGAGTCCGAGCTGGGGGCCGGCCTGACCAACCTGGAATACGCGCCGCTAGCGGAAATCATGGGTCGCTCCTTGCTAGGCCCTGAGCCCTTCAACTGCTCGGCTCCAGACACCGGCAACATGGAAGTGCTGGTGCGTTACGCCAACGAAGAGCAGAAGCAGCGCTGGCTCGAGCCCCTGTTGCGTGGCGAAATTCGGTCAGCCTTCGCCATGACCGAACCCGACGTGGCGTCCTCCGACGCTACCAATATGGCCGCCCGCGCCGTGCGTGACGGCGATGAGTGGGTCATCAATGGCAAAAAGTGGTGGACCTCCGGCGCCTGTGATCCGCGCTGCAAAATCCTGATCTTCATGGGCCTGAGCAATCCAGACGCACCGCGGCATGCCCAGCACTCGATGATCCTGGTACCGGTGGATACCCCTGGCGTGAAGATCCTGCGTCCGCTGCCGGTGTTTGGTTACGACGATGCACCGCATGGTCACGCCGAAGTGCTGTTTGAAAATGTCCGGGTGCCGTTTGAAAACGTCCTGTTGGGCGAGGGCCGCGGGTTTGAAATCGCCCAGGGTCGACTTGGCCCGGGGCGGATTCACCACTGCATGCGTTCTATCGGCATGGCCGAACGTGCGCTGGAATTGATGTGCAAACGTTCAGTGAGCCGTACCGCGTTCGGCAAGCCACTGGCGCGCCTGGGCGGTAACATCGACAAGATCGCCGACTCGCGTATGGAAATCGACATGGCGCGTCTGCTGACCTTGAAGGCCGCGTACATGATGGACACTGTCGGTAACAAGGTGGCCAGGAGCGAGATCGCGCAGATCAAGGTCGTTGCACCCAACGTGGCCTTGCGCGTGATCGACCGCGCGATTCAGATTCACGGCGGCGCCGGGGTTTCCAACGATTTCCCGCTGGCCTACATGTACGCGATGCAACGCACCTTGCGCCTGGCCGATGGCCCGGACGAAGTGCACCGCGCCGCCATTGGCAAGTTCGAGATCGGCAAGTATGTGCCGAAGGAAATGCTGCGCAGCGGTCACTGAACAAACGTGTAGCACCGACCCACGAGATTCACTGTACGAGCGAGCTTGCTCGCGATGATCGTCAACGATGACGCGTTAATGCTGGATTAACGCGGCGCCTCTGAGTTCATCGCGATCAAGCTCGCTCCTACAGAGGGCGAGTTCAGTGAGTATCCACCTCGGGCAGCCCGTAGAACGTCCGGGCGCACGCGGTGGTGTGTGCTGCCAGGTCTTCCTCGCTTTCCCCCCGATGCAATGCCACCTCACGCAACACCTCCGTCAGATACGCCGGTTCGTTACGGCCATTTTTCGGCTTGGGCCGCAAGCTGCGGGGCAACAGGTACGGCGCATCGCTCTCCAGCATCAATCGACCGCGTTTGATCTCCTTTACCAGTGGGTGCAGGTGCGTGCCCCGGCGCTCGTCGCAGATCCATCCGGTAATGCCGATGTGCAAGTCCAGGTCGAGGTAGCTGAACAGGGCCTTTTTCTCTCCGGTAAAACAATGCACCACGGCAGCCGGCAACTGATCCCGATAGTCGCGCAAGATGTCCAGCAGGCGCTGGCTGGCATCGCGCTCGTGCAGGAACACCGGCAATTGCAGTTCGACCGCCATTGCCAGGTGCTCCTCCAGCACCTTCTCCTGTTGCGGGCGCGGCGAGAAGTCGCGATTGAAGTCCAGCCCGCATTCGCCCACGGCGACCACGTTGGGTTCCTTGAGCAAACTGCGCAGGCGCCGGGCGCTATCGGCGTTCCAGTCGCTGGCGGAATGCGGGTGGATGCCGGCAGTGGCAAACAGTCGCTGATTGCTGTCGTCCAGCTGCTGGCACAGCTCCAAGGCCTGTTCGCTGCCTTCGACACTGGTGCCGGTAAGGACCAGTTGGCACACGCCGGCGGCGTACGCACGGTCGAGTACCGCCTGGTGCTTGTCGGCAAAACTGGGGTTGGTCAGGTTGACGCCGATATCGATGAGTTGCATGGTGCTACCTCGGACCAAAGGCCGGAAAGCATATCAGAGCTGCAGATTTATAAGAAAAGCCAAGAACTACAATCAGTTGTAGCTGTCTCTTGATCCCGCGAGGCAGGTCGTGCTGGTCAGTTGACCCGCATGAAGCCAGTTTCTCGCGCCTTGTCAGCGCTGTTTCTGACGTTCGATTTCACTCACTCCTTGAAATCGGCCCAGTATTCTTTCCGGAGAGTGGATGACCCGTCCCTCGGTGTTGCTGTTGCTGTGTTTATCGTTGCTACTGCCGATGCCGGCGCTTGCGCGTCTGGCCGGCCCGCTGCAAGCCGTACCCGCCGCGAAGGTCCGTGACCTGGTGGAAATCCGCAGCAGCCGTGTGCTGCGGGTGCTGGTCAACCAAAGTCGCAACAGCTCCGGGGAAGTCGAAGGCCAGGCGATCGGCGTCGAATACCACCGCCTGCGCGCCTTTGAGCAATACCTCAACGGTCACGCCCGTGACGGTCAGGAAATCACCCTCAAGATAATCCCTAAAGGCAAAGACCAGCTCATCGGCGCATTGCAGCGCGGGGAGGGTGACTTGGTGGCGCCAGGGGAACTGCTCGACCTGCAGCCCGGCCACGCCATCAGCACCAGTCAACCCATTGCCAGCAATATTCCGTTGGTGTTGGTCGGGATCAAGGGCGAGCGGAGTTACACCCGCCTGGAGCAGTTGTCCGGCAAGACCCTGGCCCTGCCAACGGGCAGCGCTGCCGGGGATGCGGTCAGCCAGATCAATCAGAGACTGGCGCTGCATAAATTGCCGCCGGTGAACGTCGAGTGGGTCGACCCCAGCCTCGCGGTCGAGGATGTACTGGAAATGGTCCAGGGCGGCATTTTCCACCTGACGATAGTCGAACAACCGATTGCCGAGCGCTGGGGCAAGATTCTGCCCAAGTTGCGCCTCGACCGGAAGGTGCTGATCAGTGAGCCAGGAGAAGAGTTCTGGTTCGTGCGGCGCGATGCTTCAATGCTGCGGGCCAGCATCGACCGCTTTCTACTCACCTATAAGAAACCCTCGGACCAGGATGTGGCCTTCCTGCGCATCTACCGTCGCCTGTATCAAGTGCACTATCCCTTGGCCAAGGCCAATCGTCAGCGCCTGGAAAAGCTGCGTCCGGTGCTGCAGAAGCACGCGGCGGCCCAAGGCATGGACTGGCTGAATCTGGCGGCGCTGGCATTCAAGGAATCCGGGCTGCAACCCAGTGCCCGCAGCGGCGGTGCCCCGACCGGGCTGATGCAGATCACCCCTGCGGCGGCGCAACGGGTAGGCGTCAATAACATTCAGGAACTGGATGCCAATGTTCAGGCCGGGGCCAAGTACCTGGCGATGATTCGCCGCAATTTCTTTGCCAGCCCCAAGCTCAATGAGCGTGAGCGCATGGCGTTTGTGCTGGCCGCTTACAACATTGGGCCGGAGCGGGTCCAGGGCATGCGCGCCGAGGCACGACGTCGAGGCTTGAACCCCAATCAGTGGTTTTTCCAGGTTGAGCGCATTGCCATGGAGCAGGTTGGAATGGGGCCGGTCGGCTATGTTAATAGCGTGAACAAGTATTACCTGGCGTTCGATCGGGAGCGAGAGTCGCTGGAGGCTCAGGGGCAACAGGTTGTCACACGGAAATGATCTACTAAACTGATTGTTATGGTGAGTTATTTACGCTTTTAACATAAGAATAACCGATTAATATAGCGGCCAACCAACACTCAAACCAAGAATGGATGACACAGCATGAGCACACTGATCAACAAGGTCCTGTTTACCCGCGCCGGCTACGGCTTGACTGTCCTGCGGATTTTCGTCGGCATCATCTTTGCCGCCCATGGCGCGCAGAAGCTTTTTGGTGCGTTTGGCGGTTACGGTTTGGCCGGCACTGCGCAGTACATGGAAAGCCTGGGCCTGACGCCTGGCTATGTGATGGCGACGCTGGCCGGAGGCACCGAGTTTTTTGGCGGCCTGGCATTGATCATCGGCCTGTTGGTGCGCCCGGCGGCATTGGGCCTGACGTTTCTGTCGCTGGTTGCCATCTTCAGCGTGCACATCAGCAACGGCCTGTTCATGGCCAACAACGGTTACGAATTTGCCCTGGCCCTGCTCGGTGGCTCCATCGCGGTGTTGATCGAAGGCGCCGGCAAGCTGTCGGCAGACCGCGCCATCGCCGGCTAACCGCTCTGGATCAATAAAAAGGCCCGCATCAAGCGGGCCTTTTTTGTTGCTCGCAATTCTTGACACTGCCGTGTCGGCTTCTCTAGGATGCTGCTCATGCGCCGATTTAAACAGCTACTTGCGGGGCGCCAGGTGACTCGATCAGTTACCGACAGAAGCTCGGAAACAGGCTTCGAAATTCCGCTAAAGCGCTGGTTCGGTGTTGCCTCTCACCTGCCATGCAGACCTTTGAGGCAGAGACACGATACGATGAATGCACTAAGCCCCGTTGTACGCCCCGCGCCGATCACGGCACACCTCACCCAGCGCAATCCCAAAATCCTGCTTGGCGGCAAACATCAGCCAACGCTCCTGCGTTATCTCGATGGCTGGCCTCGCCGCACGGGTGGTCCTGCGGCCTTCCTTATCCAGTTCGTCGAAGACGGTGAGTCCCTGGCGCGTTTCGCCAGCGACAGCTTCGACTTGGCGGTGATTCAGTCACCGACTGTTGAAGGGGCCAGCGAAATGATCAGCCAATTGATCCGCGTGGCCCGCCAGGGCCTGATTACACGACGCTGAATGTCACCATTTTGTCGATTGACGGCGCGTGCCAGCGGCTGGCGCTGGCGTCGGTATTCGCGCGAATCAATCAGACGAGCGTCTTAAGGGCCAACTCAAAAGCTTCACAGCCTTTGCTGGCAAAGCTCTGGTAGTTACCGAACAGACGGATCAGGTAGATCGAGCCGACGTTCAGGTAGCCCAGGCGGTAAATGGACTTCAACGAATCGAAGTTGCTCGACTCCACATAAGAGACCAGTCCTTTGTAACCCTCCTCCAGGTAGTGCCTGAGCGCAAGGTTCATGCCTATGGCGTGCAGGCGCTGGCCTCGATAGTCGTGATGGGTGAAGCCCTTGTACATGTAGATGTAAGAGGGGCTGAAGTGCAGGAACAGTTCTGGCGGGTCGATGTGCGTCGGTTTGCGCGAATACCAGCCATAAGAAGCCAATACCGCGCCATCGAAGATGCCGAAGCATTGATCGCCCTTGGCCAGGGATTCTTCGATAAAGCTCTCGGGCATCTCATTGACTGGATCGCGCGCGTAGTGGCGCATCATCTGTTCACTGAGGAACATCGGCTTGAAGTGCGATGGGTAGTCGAGGAACGCCGGGTCGACTTTCTGCAGCGTGACCCCGCGCAGTATCTTGAACAGCATGAAGGCGTTGACCGTCTTCAAAAAGAGCTGATGACTCGCGCTGGACAACCCGATCTTTCGAATCTTCGTTTGGCTTTTCTCAAGCAGCTGCTGCACGATCATGCCGTCCTCCCAATGGATCTTGTTTATGAAAGGGAATTTGCGTGACTTCCAACTGCCAATTTATTGGCCTTTGTAACAGGATGTTAGCAAGGTATTTTGCGTTTGCCCGGCAAAGCGTCATAAAACTAGCGATATCCGACAGACGTTCCGTAGAGTCAGTTGAGTACTCGCAGCTAACTATCTGAGTTGTCAGACGTTCATTTCCCGCCAGCCTGGATAGTGGGGAAAATTTTTTTCAGTGACATCCATTCGCAACTTGCCCCAAGGAGGCCCTCGACTTGAGTACCAACATCATCACAAAGGAAGGGCATGACGCCCTGAAACAGGAGCTCGATTACCTGTGGCGGGAGAAGCGTCCGGACACGACTCGCAAGGTCACCTGGGCCGCCTCCCTGGGCGACCGCAGTGAGAATGCCGATTACCAGTACAACAAGAAGCTGCTGCGCGAAATTGATCGCAGGGTGCGCTACCTGCGCAAGCGGCTGGAGGATGTGCGGGTGGTCGAGTACTCGCCGGAGCAGGAGGGAAGGGTGTTTTTCGGTGCCTGGGTCGAGATTGAAAACGAGGCCGGGGACATCAAGAAATTTCGCGTGGTGGGGTATGACGAAATCTACGGGCGCAACGATTACATCTCGATCGATTCACCGATGGCGCGCGCATTGCTGAAAAAGGAAGTGGGTGACGAGGCGGTGGTGCAGACCCCGGGGGGCGAAACGTTGTGGTGGATCAACGCCATCTCCTACGGGCAAACGCCAAACGATCGCCCAGGGTAGGGCGACCGCCCAGGCGTCGATCAACCCTCGCGCAACACGGTCAGCGGGCTGGCGTTCAGGGCCCGACGGGTCCCGAATACGCCCGCGCCGCCAATCAGCACGGCACCGATCAATGGCATTACCAGCAGCCATGGATGCGGCTGCCACGGCAGGTCGAATGCATAGCGGTACAGCACCAGGCTGACCAGTTCCGAGCCCAGTGCCGCGAGCAGGCCACTCACGGCCCCCAGCAGACCGAACTCGATCCGCCGGGCCTTGACCAACAGCTTCCGTTCCGCGCCCAGCGCACGTAGCAGGGCGCCCTGGCGAATGCGTTCATCCAGCGTTGCCTGCAATCCGGAAAACAGCACCGCCATGCCAGCCGCCAGGACGAACAGCAGGACGTACTCCACTGCCAGGGTGACCTGGGCGAGGATGCTGCGCAGTTGTTCCAGCAGGGCTTCGACTTGCAGGATGGTCACTGCCGGAAAGCTTCGGGACAGATCGACGATCTGCTGATCATGCCCGGCGGCCAGGTAGAAGCTGGTCAGGTAGGTGGCCGGCAGGTCCTTCAGGGTGCCGGGCTGGAAGATCATGAAGAAATTGGGCTGGAAGTTGTCCCAGTTGATGTCACGCAAGCTGGTGACTTTCGCTTCGCGATTGACCCCGCCAACGGTGAAAACCATGTGATCGCCCAGCTTGAGCTTCAGGCTGTCGGCAACCTTGCCCTCCACCGACACTCCGGGAATCTCGTCGGGTGTCTGTTCAGTCCACCAGTTGCCGGCGGTGAGCTTGTTGCCCGCTGGCAGGTCGGCCGCCCAGGTCAGGCTCAGGTCGCGCTGGATGGCCCGATCTCCGGCTGAATCCTTGCTGACGATTTGCTGCACCGGTTCGCCATTGATACTGATCAGCCTTCCGGGCACCACTGGGTACAAGGGCGCTGCCTGTGCCGAGAGTTCGATCAGGCGGTCGGTGAATGCCTGCTTGTCTGCCGGCAAAATGTTCAGCGCAAAATAGTTGGGGGCATTTTTCGGCAGCTGGTTCTGCCAGGTATCGAGTAACTCGCCGCGCAACAGGGCGATCAACGCCATGGACAGCAAGATCAGACCGAACGCCAGGGACTGCCCCGCAGCGGCCAGGGGGTGGCGCAGCAACTGGCCCAACCCCAGGCGCCAGGGCAGGGAAGCGCGTGCCAGCATGCGCCGCAGGCTTTTGAGCAGCAGCAACAGCAAGCCGCCCAGGACCAGCGCGGCAATGACGCCGCCGCCGAGCAGGGCGAAGGTCAGCACCAGGTCCAGGCTCAGGCGCCACATGATCAGCCCCAGTGCCCCCAAGGCCGCGCCATAGACCATCCAGGTGCTGGACGGTATGGGCAGCATGTCTCGACGCAACACGCGCAGCGGCGGCACCCGCCCCAACGCCGCCAGGGGCGGCAGGGCAAAGCCGGCCAACGCCACCAGCCCGGTGCCGATCCCGGCGATGGCCGGGAACAGGCCGCCAGGCGGGACATCGGTGGGCAGCAGGTCATGCAGTAACGCAAACAACCCGAGCTGCGCCGCCCAACCGATCACCGCGCCGCTGATACTCGCCAGCAAACCCAGCACAGTCAGCTGCACGCTGAACAGCAGCAGGGTTTCCCGGCGTGACAGGCCCAGGCAGCGCAGCAGTGCGCTGGCATCGAAGCGGCGAGTGGCGAAGCGCGTGGCCGACAGGGCCACTGCGACTCCGGACAACAGCACGGCGACCAGGCTGGCCATGTTCAGGTAGCGCTCGGCCTTGCCCAGCGCACCACCGATTTGCCGATTGCCATCGCGGGCATCCTGCAGCCTCTGATTCGGCGCCAGGCCGGGCTTGATCGCTTGTCGATAGCTTTCCAGTGCCTCGGCCTTGCCGCGCCAGAGTTCCCGATAACTGACCCGGCTGCCGGGCTGGACCACGCCCGTGGCCGCCAGGTCGCTGAGGTTGATCAAGACCCGTGGCGTCAGGCTGTAGAAATTCCCCGCCCGATCGGGTTCATAGGTCAGCACCCTGGCGAGCTTCAGCGTCTTCATGCCGACGTCGATGCTGTCGCCCATTTTCAGGTCCAGGGCCGTCAGCAGCCGCGCTTCGACCCAGGCTTCGCCGGGTTTCGGACCACCACCTGGCTCCTCCGGGGCAAAGGGCGCTGCCGCGCTTTTCAGTTCGCCGCGTAATGGGTAGACGTCATCTGCCGCCTTGATGCTCGACAGCTGGATCCCGTTGTCGGTGGCGATCACGCTGGAGAACTCGACCACCTGGGCGTGTTCGAGTCCCAGCTCGACGCCGCTGGTGATCTGTTCCGGTCGCGCTGGCGAGCTGCCTTCGAGCAGCAGGTCGGCGCCGAGGAACTCGGTGGCCCGCAGCAACATGGCGCCGTTCAGGCGGGCGCCGAAGTAACCAATGGCCGTGCTCGCCGCCACGGCGACCAGCAAGGCGAAGAACAACACCCGCAGCTCACCGGCGCGGGCGTCGCGCAGCAGTTGGCGCAGGGCAAGGCTGAACAGGCGCAATAGCGGCAGGCGTGCCATCAAGGCTCCAGAGGGGCGACCAGCAGGCCGGCTTCAAGGCGGATCAGGCGCCGGCACCGGTGTGCCAGGCGTTCGTCGTGAGTCACCAG
The DNA here is from genome assembly GCF_020295325.1 of Pseudomonas sp. Y24-6. Lineage (NCBI taxonomy): Bacteria > Pseudomonadati > Pseudomonadota > Gammaproteobacteria > Pseudomonadales > Pseudomonadaceae > Pseudomonas > Pseudomonas sp. Y24-6. The sequence continues at coordinate 49,037 of NZ_JACBXG010000016.1, forward strand.
CACCAGCGTGGTGCCGCGCTCTTTGTTGAGTTCGAACAGCAGGTCGCTGATGCGCTCGCCCGTGTGGCTGTCGAGGTTGCCCGTGGGCTCGTCGGCAAACAGCACGTCGGGCTCGGCTGCGAACGCGCGGGCAATTGCCACGCGTTGCTGTTCGCCACCAGAGAGCTGGCGCGGAGAATGGGTCAGGCGCTGGCCCAGGCCTACCCGCTGCAACAACTGCGTGGCCCGTTCGCGGGCGTCCTTGCGACCGTCCAGCTCCAGCGGCAGCATGACGTTTTCCAGGGCGTTGAGACTGTCGAGCAGCTGGAACGACTGGAACACGAAACCGACGTGCTCGGCCCGGATGCGCGCGCGCTGGTCTTCGTCAAGATTACTCAGGGCCTGGCCGGCCAGTGTGACTTCGCCGCTGCTGGGCAGGTCGAGGCCGGCGAGCAAACCGAGGAGGGTGGATTTGCCTGATCCGGAGGCGCCGACGATAGCCAGGCTATCACCCTTGTTCAGTTCCAGGCTGAGTTCGTGCAGGATAGTCAGTTCACCTTCCGCGCTGGGTACCACTTTGCTGAGGTTCTTCGCGGTGAGAATGCTTGCGCCCATGGAGAATCCGATGCGAGTGTGGTTTTTGAGTGCTGGCCTGGCCTTGATGTGCATGGCCCAGAACGCAGCGGCGGGTACAGTCCTGATCGTTGGCGATAGTATCAGCGCGGGTTTCGGCCTGGATACCCGCTTAGGCTGGGTGTCTTTGCTTGAGCAGCGGCTCAAGCGCGAAGGTTTCGACGATAAGGTGGTCAACGCGTCCATCAGTGGCGACACCAGTGCCGGGGGCCAGGCGCGCCTGCCGGCGCTGCTTGCAGAGCATAAGCCGGAGTTGGTGATCCTCGAGTTGGGTGGCAATGATGGCTTGCGCGGGATGCTCCCAACTCAATTGCAACAAAATCTTGCGTCGATGATCGACAGCTCGCGCGCCAGCGGAGCAAAAGTGTTGCTGCTGGGTATGCAATTGCCGCCCAATTATGGTGCTCGCTACACCAAGGCTTTTGCCGAGGTCTACAGCACCGTGGCCGACGAGAAAAAAATCCCGCTGGTACCCTTTTTTCTGGAGGGGGTGGGTGGGCATCCGGACCTGATGCAAAGCGACGGCCTGCACCCGGCTGCAGGGGCTCAGGGCAAGTTGCTGGAAAATGTCTGGCCGACACTGAAACCGCTGCTTTGACGCTTTTCTACTGGCTGCGTTTCGGCTAAGGTGGCGCCCCCGATTTGGAGCCCCCGATGCCGCGTCCCGCCTGGTCACTTTTCGCCTATCAACTGATCGAGCCTGACGAGCAGCTGGATCTGTTCGCCTGCCAGGAAGTGCGTGTGCATCTGGTGACCCGACAGCTTGAACTGGGCGGCTCGGCAGACCGGACCCTCTGCGGCAGCCTCCTGCCGGCGCAGCCACGCTGGTCGAGTGTGGATCGTCGGGTGTTTCAGGACCAGCGCTTGTGTTCGTTGTGTCGTGCGATTCTGGAATCGCAGAAACGCGGGACTTCGCCGATCTGGCCGGAGTTGCGGTTTGAGCTGTAGGAGCTGCCTCGTTTCACTCGACAGCTCCTACAGCTCCCTCAACTGCCCAGCTCCACCGGACCTCAAGGACACCCTGACCTCAGGCCGAATTCGTTAGCAGGGGTTTCGAGATAAACCGAACCCCCCACCCGCCAAGCCCCCCAGCCAATGCGCGCTCTATCGGTGCGTCTCCCCGAATACCGAAGCGCCAGTGTACAATCGCGTTCTTATACCTTGTCGATCATGCGAAGGATTTTCCGGATGTTGCCGCGTTTTCCCGCCGTCACCCGCTGCCTGACTCTTGCCGCGCTCTGTGCCGCAGGCCCCGTGGCAGCCTTGGAGTTGCCTCTTCCGCCACCCGGTGAAGACATCATTGGCCAGGTGCAAGTGATCAAGGCCAAGTACGAAGATACCTTCGCCGACCTTGGCACTACCTACGACCTGGGCTATTCGGAAATGGTCGCCGCCAACCCGGGCGTCGACGCCTGGCTGCCTGGCGTGGGCACCGAAATCATTCTGCCAACGCGCTTCATCCTGCCCCCGGGGCCGCGTGAAGGCATCGTGATCAACCTCGCCGAGTACCGCCTTTATTACTACCCCAAAGGCCGGGACGTGGTGTACACCTTCCCGCTGGGCATTGGCCGTGAAGGCTGGGGCTCGCCGATTGCGCATACCACCATCACCGCCAAGACACACAATCCGACCTGGACGCCGCCTGCGTCGATCAAGGCCGAACACCTCGCCGATGGCGATCCGCTGCCCAACGTCGTACCGGCCGGTCCGGACAACCCGCTGGGGCCGTTCAAGTTCAACCTGGGTACCCCGGGCTACCTGATCCATGGCTCGAACAAGAAATTCGGTATCGGCATGCGCACCAGCCATGGCTGTTTCCGCATGTTTAACAATAACGTGCTGGAAATGGCGAGCATGGTCCCGGTGGGTACCTCGGTGCGTATCATCAACGACCCGTACAAGTTCGGCGTGAGTGGCGGCAAGGTCTACCTTGAGGCGCACACGCCGCTCGACGACAATGGCAACCCGTCGGTGGTCGACAAGCACACGGCGGTGATCAACGCGATGCTCAAGCGTGAGGACATCACCAACAACCTGCGTATGAACTGGGATGTGGTGCGTGATGTGGTCGCAGCCGAAGATGGCTTGCCAGTGGAGATTGCCATACCCAACGGTGCGGCGCCGATGGTGACCAGCTCACCTGTCGACCTGCAGCAGTAGGCCTGTGCAAAAGCCCGTCGACGTGAATCGCGTCGACGGGTTTTTTATTGCCCGCAGAAATCCGGGCAATAAAAAAGCCGACCCAAAAATGGGTCGGCTTGATAACAATCCCGAGGGATTATTACTTGCGGCTAGCTTTGTCGAGCATGCGCAGAGCGCGCTCGTTAGCTTCGTCAGCAGTCTGTTGTGCTTTTTGAGCAGCAGCCAGAGCTTCATCAGCTTTACGGTAAGCTTCGTCTGCACGAGCCTGGGAGCGAGCTGCTGCGTCTTCGGTAGCAGTCAGACGTGCTTCGGTTTCTTTCGATGCGCTGCTGCAACCGGTAGCCAGAACTGCGGCCAGGGCCAGAGCAGAGAATTTCAGAACGTTGTTCATCGTGTTCCCCTTCAAGGACTTTCTATTAAGTAGCTGTCTCCTCAGAGTGAGGAAATAGCCGGCGTACATACTACCCATTACTTGTAGTAAGTAAACTGACGTGTAGCAAGAAGCAAAAAAAATTGTAGGCGTTGATTCTTTTTCGAGCAACTTTTAACTGCGTTGTATAAAAAATATCCAGCTGCAAGCCCCGATCTGAGCGAGCCCCCCGGAAAAAGTTCCCGATCCGCAGCGCTGTTTTTGCGGTCTAGGGTAAAGTCTGTCTAAATGATTTCGTCTACACTTTTGTTCGGGATTTGTGCAGTGCTTCGCTTATCTTTCTGCTAGTTGAGGTGACTTTAACAACGGGCGCTCGTCTTAAGTCTCAACATCCGGCAATGTTCAGGTAATCGGCTGCGGGAATCCCCGGTCTTCAAGTCCCTGCGTCTCCTCCGGAGCAGCACCCGCCAATCTGCGTAATGACGAGCGTACCTTGAGCATTTTTGCCAATGGTGCCTACTATTTGTACGTGCCCGGTTGCGCGAGATTGGTGCAGCTCTTCTCGGTGTCCGTTCAGGCACGGGGTGGCGTAGATGTTCCTTCGCCGGAAAAACATCGGTAAGGTAGGGGTCAAAATTCAAGACCCGCGAGGAGTAGTGATGAGCGAGGCGTTGTCCATCCACCATGACCAGGCTGGTCATCAGTTCGAGACCAATGTGGACGGTCATCGTGCCTACCTGACCTATATGGACCTGGGTAAACAGACCCTGGATATATATCGTACCTTCGTACCCAACGCGTTGCGTGGTCGCGGTATTGCCGCCGCGTTGACCGAGCAGGCGCTGCAGTACGCCGAGGAAATGGGCTACACGGTCATTCCATCGTGCTCCTATGTGGAGCGCTACATGGAGCGTCACCAGCGCCATGCCGCCAAGCTGAGCCAGTAAACGCAACGCAAAAAAACGCCGGGCTGACCCGGCGTTTTTTTATGCGTGGCTTTTACTGACCCGCCTGGCCGTGCTCAGTTGCGAGCGCGTTTCGGCAGTACGTCCTTGAGCTTGGCATGCATGCTGCGCAAGGTGGTCTCGGTGGCAGACCAGTCGATGCAGGCGTCGGTGATCGACACGCCGTATTGCAGGTCGGCCAGATCCTTCGGAATGGACTGGCAACCCCAGTTCAGGTGACTCTCGACCATCAGGCCGATGATCGACTGGTTGCCTTCGAGGATCTGGTTGGCGACGTTCTCCATCACCAGCGGTTGCAGGGCCGGGTCCTTGTTGGAGTTGGCGTGGCTGCAGTCGACCATGATGTTCGGCTTGATCTTCGCCTTGTTCAGTGCCTGCTCACAGAGCGCGACGCTAACCGAATCGTAGTTCGGTTTGCCGTTGCCGCCGCGCAGTACCACGTGACCGTAGGCATTGCCCTTGGTGGTGACGATCGACACGCCACCTTCCTGATTGATGCCCAGGAAACGGTGCGGGCTGGAAACCGACTGCAGGGCGTTGATCGCAACGGTCAGGCCGCCGTCGGTGCCGTTCTTGAAGCCGACAGCCGAGGACAGGCCGGAAGCCATTTCACGGTGAGTCTGGGATTCGGTGGTGCGCGCTCCGATGGCCGACCAGCTGATCAGGTCCTGCAGATACTGCGGGGAGATCGGGTCAAGGGCTTCGGTGGCGGTGGGCAGGCCCATCTCGGCCAGGTCCAGCAGCAATTGACGACCGATATGCAGACCGTCCTGAATCTTGAAGGAGTCATCCAGATACGGATCGTTGATCAGGCCCTTCCAGCCAACGGTGGTACGTGGCTTCTCGAAATACACTCGCATGACCAGATACAAGGTATCGGACACTTCGGCGGCCAGTACCTTGAGGCGCTCGGCGTATTCGTGGGCGGCCTTGATATCGTGGATCGAGCAAGGCCCGATAACGACGAACAGGCGGTGATCGGTGCCATCAAGAATGTTGCGAATGACTTCGCGACCCTTGGTGACGGTGCGCAAGGCAGCGTCGCTCAGGGGAATATCACGCTTGAGCTGGTCAGGAGTGATCAGCGTCTCGTTGGAGGCGACGTTTAGGTCGTTGATCGGTAAATCAGCCATCGTTTACTCGTCAGGTCACGGGTGCCGGCCGCCAGCGAACCCGCGCGGCGGAGCACAGCAAATTAAGCGCGTCGGGGAGCGGAACCTTAGCGCGTTACACCGTGGCTCGACAATGGGCAGAAGTGGGTTTAATCCAGCACAGGCTGCGCAAAAGCCTTGCTCACCGTGTCGTGGGAGAACTCATCGGCATGCTGCTGCACCCATTCAAGCGCCAGCGCCTGATTGTCCTGGCGCTCGCTGTGCGGTTCATGCAGGCGGCAATAGCGTTCGATCTGGCAAATCTGCTCGCCCATTCTCGCGCTGAAGAGCATCTGCTCGTCGACAAAGGCTATGCCTACCAGATACCCGCGCTTGCGGCGCAGGCACCAGGCTACATAGCCCAGGTAGCGCAGGTCCGGGTTGAGGGTCGGCATGCGCACTTCAAGCGCCGTGCCGTGGCGCCAGGCGCGGTGATAATTGCAAGCCATGCCGCCGAGGCTGATAGTGTGCAGCCGTTGTCGCGATATGCATTCATGTTTGAGCAACGTTAATTCAACGGGCACATCGTCAGGGTGAGGAAGAAAACGTCCCATGAACACAGACTCCATGTGTCGGTCATCTGACAGCGTTTCCCCCAGTATAGTGGTCGAATTAGAATTGACCGATTTCGATGCCGACCAACGGCTGCTGGCGCTGAGAGGCGTTTCGCTGGTGGTTTTCACCAGTGTCGGCTGCGCCAGTTGCCGATATGCCAGGGCACGCTTGCCGGGGCAGGCGCTGGCGGTCGAACGACTGTGCTGGATTGATGCCGGCAGCAACGGTGGCGTGGTCGAGCGTTACCAGGTCTTTCACTTGCCAGCACTGTTTGTCGTGCGTGACGGTGAATTCTTCGGGGCACTGAATTCGCGCCTTGAGACTACTGAACTCAATGAGGCGCTGACTAAGGCGCTGACACGAACAGCAGAGGAATTGCCATGATGGGGGCGGCAGCGAAGCCGACAATCGGCATTATCGGCACCGGGGCGATCGGTGGATTTTACGGGGCGATGCTGGCGCATGCCGGCTTCGATGTGCATTTCCTGGTGCGCAGCGAGTTCCACGCCGTTGCCGAACGTGGCCTGCAAGTGGACAGTGCGCAGCATGGGACAGTAAACGTTTTCCCGGTGCAAGCCTGTTCCTCGGTCGACGACATGCCGCCCTGCGACTGGTTGCTGGTGGGGACGAAAACCACCAGTAACGCCGAGCTGGCTTCCACCATCGTTCGCGCTGGCGCGCCTGACGCCAAGGTGCTGCTGTTGCAAAATGGCCTGGGCGTCGAAGACAGTCTGCGCGAATCGCTGCCTGATTCGCTGCACGTGCTCGCAGGTCTCTGTTACATCTGTGTTCATCGCGAGGCGCCCGGGGTTATTACTCATCAGGCCCTTGGCGCAGTGCATGTCGGTTACCACAGCGGTCCTGCCGCCGACCTGCCGGCGCGCCAGGCAATAGTCGAAGAAGGCGCCGGACTGTTCCACTTCGCCGGCATCGACTCCCAGGCCATGGCAAATCTGCATCAGGCACGCTGGCAGAAACTGGTCTGGAATATCCCCTACAACGGACTCTCGGTGCTGTTGCGCGCGAGCACTGTGCCCTTGATGGCCGATACCAATAGCCGGGAACTGATCAAGGCGTTGATGGCCGAAGTGGTGCAGGGCGCCACCGCCTGCGGTTATCAGGTGCCCGCCGGATACGCCGAGCATCTGTTCATGATGACCGAAAAGATGCCCGATTACTGGCCGAGCATGTATCACGATCATCTGCACGGGCGGCCACTGGAGCTGGAGGCGATCTACGCCCGGCCCCTGGCAGCCGCGAAAGCCGCGGGATGCGAAATGCCGCGAATCGAAGCCCTGTTCCGCAGCTTGGCTTTCATCGATCGACGTCCTGCCTGAGTCGGTCATTCAGTGAGGGAAGGTATGGCAAAGACTATCGATGACAAGCTGGTGCTGGCGATTTCCTCGCGAGCGCTGTTCGACCTGAGCGAAAGCCACAAGGTGTACCTGTCCAGTGGCGTTGAGGCCTACCGCCAATATCAGATCGAGCACGAGGACGAAATCCTCGAACCGGGCGATGCATTTCCCTTGGTGCAGAAACTGCTCAACCTCAACAACAGCCTGGGCCGTGCCCGGGTCGAGGTGATCCTGGTGTCGCGCAACAGTGCCGACACCGGGCTGCGGGTGTTCAACTCCATCCACCACTACGGCCTGGCGATCTCGCGCGCAGCATTTGTCGGCGGGCGCAGTCCGTACCCCTACCTCAAGGCCTTCGGCTGTGACCTGTTCCTGTCGACCCATGCCGAAGACGTGCGCAGTGCCCTGGACGCCGGTTTCGCTGCGGCGACCATCCTCTCCGGTGGTGCCAGCCGGGCGGCCAGCGAAGAATTGCGGATTGCCTTCGACGGTGACGCGGTGCTGTTTTCCGATGAATCCGAGCGGGTTTACCAGGCCGGTGGCCTGGAAGCCTTTCAGGCCAGCGAGCGGGAGTCGGCCCGGGAACCGTTGCGGGGTGGACCGTTCAAGGGCTTCCTCGCGGCACTCAATTTGTTGCAGCGTGAATTTCCAGACGACGCCTGTCCGATCCGCACCGCCCTGGTGACGGCACGTTCGGCGCCGGCCCATGAACGGGTGATCCGCACATTGCGCGAATGGGATATCCGTCTCGATGAGTCGCTGTTCCTTGGCGGCCTGACCAAGTCGGCTTTTCTCGAAGCGTTCGCTGCCGATGTATTTTTCGACGATCAGGCCGGGCACTGCGAGTTGGCCCGTGAAGTGGTTGCGACCGGTCATGTGCCCCATGGCATAAGCAACGAGCAAAAGGTTTAAGCCCGCCGTTCAATGCGTTACACCGGCCGCCGTACTCGCCAAGGCACTGCTAAGCTCAACCCATCTCCGCCATGTTGGCACACGAGGAGGTCATATGATTCGTTCGATGCTGTATGCCACTGACCTCGGCCTTTACGCACCGTTGGTGATGCAGCATGCCCTGGCGCTGGCCCGGACATTTGATGCGCAGTTGTATGTGGTGCATGCGGTGGAGCCGATGGGGCTGTTCGCCGAGTCGGTATTGCAGAGCTACCTTGATGAGCAGGCGTTGAACGATTTCCACAGCCAGGGCCTGAATACGGTGATTGCCAACATCGAGCAGCGGGTGCTCGACAGCTTTCGCGAGGAGCTGGGTGAGGAGGGGGACCAGGACCTGGCGCGGATCCAGGCGGTGCGGGTGATCCAGGGAGATCCCTCACAGGTGATTCTTGACCAGGCGCAGAAACTCTCTGTGGATTTGCTGATCGTAGGTAGTCACAGCCACGGGGCCGGCGCGGAAACACCTTTGGGCCGCACCGCTGCACGGGTGTTGCAACTGGCGAGGGTGCCGGTCTACCTGGTACCGCTGGTTGAGCGTCGGCGCCTGGGAGATCGCTAGAACACGAATAGTGGCGAACTGATAAAAAGTTCTAGATTTATTCTTCAAACCATTAATATAGTTATATACCGTCGCTGATGCCCGTGGCGTCTACCTGCTTTGAGGGATTCATATGAAGCTTCAACAATTGCGCTACATCTGGGAAGTGGCGCACCACGACCTCAACGTTTCAGCTACAGCCCAAAGCCTTTACACCTCGCAACCGGGCATCAGTAAGCAGATCCGACTGCTGGAGGACGAATTGGGCGTCGAGGTCTTCGCCCGCAGCGGCAAGCACCTGACCCGCGTTACCCCGGCAGGCGAGCGCATCATCACCACCGCAGGCGAAATTCTGCGCAAGGTCGAAAGCATCAAGCAGATCGCCCAGGAATTCTCCAACGAGAAAAAGGGCACCCTGTCGATCGCCACCACCCACACCCAGGCGCGCTACGCATTGCCGCCGGTGATCAGCAACTTCATCAAGCAATACCCCGATGTGGCCCTGCACATGCATCAGGGTTCGCCGATGCAGATCGCCGAAATGGCCGCCGACGGCACAGTGGATTTTGCCATTGCCACCGAAGCGCTGGAGCTTTTCGGCGACCTGGTAATGATGCCATGCTACCGCTGGAATCGCTGCGTTGTAGTGCCCCAGGGCCACCCGTTGACCAAGCTGTCGAAGCTGACCCTCGAAGCGCTGGCCGAATACCCGATCGTGACTTATGTGTTCGGTTTCACCGGTCGCTCCAAGCTCGACGAGGCCTTCAGTCACCGTGGCCTGACACCTAAAGTGGTGTTCACCGCCGCCGATGCTGATGTGATCAAGACCTACGTGCGGCTTGGCCTGGGCGTGGGCATCGTGGCGAAGATGGCCGTTGACGCCAAGCTCGACAGTGACCTGGTGATGCTCGATGCCAGCGATTTGTTCGAGTCCAGCATCACCAAGATCGGCTTCCGTCGCGGTACTTTCCTGCGCGGTTTCATGTGCGACTTCATCGAGAAATTCGCGCCGCACCTGACCCGCGAAGTCATGGCCAAGGCCATCCAGTGCCATAACAAGCAGGAGCTCGAAGAGCTGTTCGACGGAGTCGAATTGCCGGTGCATTGATCCCGGTCTAGATCACCTCGGTAACAGCAAACTGTTGCCGGGTTCCCGCCACCAGAATGTCTACCTCGTCCCCTTCGAACTTGCCCAGCAGACTTTTGCCCAGGGGCGAGCGGGGGGTGATGACGGTGATGATCTGCCCCACCATATCGATCTTCAACCCCGCCGCGTCGGGTGCGAGGAACAGCCATTGTTCGCGACCCTTTTCGTCTTCCAGCCCCAGCAGCGCACCGACTTCGATGCCGCGTTGCTCGTCGTAGGGGCGCAGGGCCAGGTTCTGGCAAAGAGTCAGTGACTGTCTGATCTCCTCCACACGCCTGGCCTGGCCGGCTGCCAGGTAGGACGCTTCCAGGCCCAGGGTGTCGTACTTGTTCTCGGCGATGTTCTCTTCGTGAGTCGCGGTCTCATAGGCGGTCTGCGCCGCGCGCTCGGCGATGTCGAGATCAATGCGCAGCTTGTCGAGTATGAGTTGGTGGACGGTCTTCTTGTGCATGGCTGGCTTCATCAATCGCAAAATTGCTGGACGTTGGCGCGACTCTTTTCACTCGGTGCGTTCTGGTCCTGTTGCAGCCAGAACTGGCACTTCGGATTGGCCAGGTTGCGGCTGCTGCCTCGGGCCTGATCCAGTCGCTGCTGCTGCTCGTTCTTGCGCAGGTTTTCTTCGTATTGTTCGAACAGTGGACTCTGCGGCGCAATGTCAGGTCGTGGTTGCGCCTGGGCTGGAACGGGCGGCCTGGCCAGTTGCTCCACCGCCGTGGCCACGGGCGCCAACTGCTCGCTGAACAAAAGGCGTGAGGCGAGCCAGCAAGTCAGGGCAATCGCCATGAACCCAAGCCACAGGCCCAGGGCGATGCTGGCACTCAGTTGCAGCACATTGAGTCGTACGGCAAGTGGGCGGCGCGGGTTGGGGCGGTAGGGCATGGCGGCCTCCTGGCGGGTGGTTGCAAGCGAAGGGCGATTGTCGCATGAAGATTAATCGCCGTCGGCTCTTCTGCGCGGGGTAATTTATGCGGACAATCGCTACCTTTGCCAACGGGAGCCTGGAATGCCTGAAACGAACCCCCGCTGGGATATTTTCTGTACCGTGGTCGACAATTTTGGCGACATCGGGGTGACCTGGCGGCTGGCCCGGCAACTGGTGGCCGAGCGCTCGGTGCGAGTGCGCCTGTGGGTCGACGACCTGCGCGCCTTCGAGCGCCTGTGCCCGGAGATCGACACTCAGCTGGCGCAGCAATGGCAGCAGGGCGTCGAGGTGCGACAATGGCTGGTGGAATGGCTGCCGGTTGATGCCGCTGATGTGGTCATCGCCGCATTTGCCTGCCAATTGCCGGCGTCCTATATGGACGCCATGGCCGCGCGGGCACAACCACCGCTGTGGCTGAACCTGGATTACCTGAGCGCCGAAGACTGGGTGGTGGGTTGTCACGGCTTGCCGTCGGTCAAATACCGACACGTACAGAAGTACTTTTTCTTCCCCGGTTTCCGCCAGGACACGGGCGGCTTGCTGCGCGAGCGTGGCTTGCTCGAGCGACGGCGCAAGTTCCAGCAGGATGCTTCAGCGCAGCGCGAATTCCTCCAGGGCCTGGGCGTCGATCGCGTCCCTGGCAGCCAGTTGATTTCGCTGTTCGCCTATGAGAATGCCGGGTTGGCCAGCTGGCTTGATTGCCTGGCGAGCGATTCCACGCCTTCGCACATGCTGGTGCCGGAAGGGCGGATCCTCGGCGACGTCGAGCGCTGGCTTGGGGTCGAGGGGCTCGCGGCGGGGGACGTGCACGTTCGCGACGGTTTGACCGTGCAGGTGCTGCCATTCGTCCGACAGGATCAATACGACCTGTTGCTGTGGAGCTGCGATTTTAATGCGGTGCGCGGCGAGGACTCGTTCGTGCGTGCCCAATGGGCCGGGCGCCCGCTGCTGTGGCACATCTATCGGCAGGACGAAGATATTCACCTGGACAAGCTCGAAGCCTTCCTCACGCTGTACACCAAAGGCCTGACGCGGCCGGCCAGCGAGGCGATCAGCGGTCTATGGCGAGCCTGGAATACCGGTGTAACAATGACCGATCACTGGCTGGCCACCCGTAAACACTCGCCAGAACTGCAGCAACACGCCGAGGCGTGGTGTCTGGAACAGGCCTTGCAGGATGATCTTGCCGCGGCGCTGGTACAGTTTTATGTAAATTGGATATGATACGCGGCCTAGATTTTTGTAAATCCCATCCAAATTCGGATATTCGCAATGAAAACTGGTAAAGAACTGAAACCCGGTACCGTGATCCGTCTCGAAAACGATCCTTGGCTGGTTCAGAAAGCTGAATTCACCAAATCCGGTCGTAACAGCGCGATCATGAAGACCAAGCTGAAAAACCTGCTGACCGGTTACAAGACCGAGATCGTTTACAGCGCCGACGACAAACTGGACGACGTAATCCTCGACCGCAAAGAAGCGACCCTGTCCTTCATCAGCGGCGACACCTACACGTTCATGGACACCACCGACTACACCATGTACGAGCTGAACGCTGAAGACATCGAAGCCGTTCTGCCTTTCGTTGAAGAAGGCATGACCGATGTTTGCGAAGCGATCTTCTTCGAAGAGCGTCTGGTTTCCGTAGAGCTGCCGACCACTATCGTGCGCGTAGTTGACTACACCGAAGGTTCGGCTCGTGGCGACACTTCCGGCAAGGTGATGAAGCCTGCCAAGCTGAGCAACGGTACCGAGCTGCAAGTGGCTGACTTCATCGAAATCGGTGACCGCATCGAGATCGACACCCGCGAAGGCGGTTCCTACAAAGGCCGTGCTAAATAAGCACAGCTTCAGGAATGAAAAAGCCCGACCATTGAGTCGGGCTTTTTTGTGCCTGCAAAATCACAGGATCGCAGCCTCGTTTAACTCGACAGCTCCTACAAGGGAATCACGTTCTTCCTGGTTCTTCCTGTAGGCGCTGTCGAGTGGAACGAGGCTGCGATCTTTTGCTTTTAAACCGTGACGTGCAAGCGCACTTCAACGTTGCCGCGGGTGGCGTTCGAGTAAGGGCACACCTGGTGAGCCGCCTCTACCAGCGATTGCGCGTCGGCTTGTTCAAGACCCGGCAGGCTGATGTGCAGGTCGATGTCCAGGCCAAAACCGCCGGGGATCTGGCCGATGCCGACATGGGCCGTGATCGAGGCATCGTTGGGGATGCTGCGCTTGGTCTGGCTGGCAACGAATTTCAGTGCGCCGATGAAGCAGGCGGAGTAGCCGGCCGCGAACAGCTGCTCGGGGTTGGTTGCTGCGCCACCCGCACCGCCCAGCTCTTTAGGCGTGGCGAGCTTGACGTCGAGGACGTTGTCGCTGGAAACCGCACGACCATCACGGCCGCCAGTGGAAGTTGCGATTGCGGTGTAGAGCGTTTGCATGATGTAGGCCTCGCCAGATCAGATATGTTTCGCGCTAAATGTTTGCGCGCCAAGTAAGTGCGAGATGAATGTATCGCGCTAATAGTTTGCGCGCAAGACAAATTTTAAAGCGCCTGATAGCGCAGTACCCGTCGACATCAATGTTGGATGTTATACCGCTATCGCGGGCAAGCTTTGCTCCCACAATGGGCTTCACCTTCAGAGGCGTTCGCTCTCACCTTCAGAGGCTGTCCTGCAGATGACTACGCAGCGCTTGCAACTCGGCCTGCAGCCTCTGCAACTGCTGCAAGGTCTGGCCACTCGCCCCCAGGATGCACTGTGGAATATCGCGGGCCTTGTCCCGCAATGCGCGGCCTGGCCCGGTCAACTCGACAATCACTACCCGCTCATCCTCACGGCTGCGGGTACGACTGAGCAAACCCTCGACTTCGAGGCGCTTGAGCAGCGGCGTCAGTGACCCGGGATCGGTCAACAGACGGGCGCTGATTTCACTCACGGTCAAGCCGTCGCGCTCCCACAACACCAGCATCGCCAGGTACTGCGGATAGGTGAGGCCCAACGCCTGCAGGAGCGGTTTATAGACCTTGGTCATCATCAGTGACGTGGAGTGCAGGGCGAAACACACTTGATTGTCCAGCAGCAGGTGGTCACAGTTCTCCGGAGTGTTTCGTTTGTCAGTCATTTCAAAGCCTTGATCAGTCATCGTCATCAATCTAGTGGGCGAATCTTTAATGCGCCAGATAATTCGCGGTCAGTGACGACCCAAGGTGTTTTGCAGCACCAGATCCCAAGGCGGGATCGGGCTGAAACGGGTCTTCAGGTACTCAAGCAGCAGGCGACTGCGTGGGTTGGGTTGCTGCTCCAGGCGCAATGCGTAGATCCCGGTGCTTTCCGGCGGCGGCAGTCCGTTGTCACAAAACAACGGTTGCAGTTCGCCGCGCAGCAGGTATTCGCTGGCAAGCCAGGTGGGTAGATGGGCAATGCCCAGCCCCGCCAGCGCACCGCACACCAGTGCTTCGGCATTGTTGGCGCTCATGCGGATGCGCGCCGGGCGGTGCAGTTGCATCTGTCCGTGCTGTTCAAAGCGCCAGGCGAAGGGCGGCGCCAGGCCGTCCCAGTCCAGGCCATCATGCTCGATCAACTGCGCCGGTTCCGCCGGCACGCCACGGAGCTTCAGGTAGGCTGGGCTCGCGCACGCAATTCGAACCATCCGCGCCAGAGGTGTGGCGACGAGGCGGGTGTCGGCCATTTGTCCGGCGCGCAGCACGAGGTCGACCTTGCCCAGGTTAAGGCCCTGCATGTCGACGAAACTGTCGATCAGGTGCAGTTGCACATCGAGGCCCGGGTAGAGCATCAGGAAGTCGGCAATCACTGGCGCCAGGTGTCGGCGCCCGAACGCGGCAGGCGCGTCAATACGAATCAGGCCTTCCGGTGCGCTGCTCAGGGAAACCGCCTCGGCTCGGGCCAGGCGCAGTTCGGCGACGATCCGCCGCGCGCGCTCGGCGAACGCCAGGCCTGCCGGTGTCGCCCGCACCGCGTGGGTGCTGCGGATGAACAGCTGGCTGCCCACGGCGTTTTCCAGGCTGTCGATACGCCGGGCGACAGCGGAGGGTGTCAGCGGATAACGACGCGAAGCGGCAGAAAAACTGCCGGTTTCCAGTACGTCGAGGAACAGCGCAAGCTGCTCGGTTAACTGATTGGGGTTCATGGCGATGCGCTTGTGCGAAGTTGGCACAGCCATTGTGCGTTGCTATGCGTTTCACTGCCAATCCCGAATGCGTAGCATGGGCCCATGATTTGGATAGGAATGTCACTGTGATTGAGTTTTTGGTGTATCTGGTTTTCGGCGCCGCCCTGGGCACCTTGGGCGGATTATTTGGCATTGGCGGCGGATTGATCGCTATTCCGTTGCTGGGTGTATTTTTCGGGCTCGACCAGCAAATTGCCCAAGGCACGGCGCTGGTCATGGTGGTGCCGAACGTAATGCTCGCCTTGTGGCGTTATCACCAGCGCAATCGCATTGAATTGCGCCACGCGTTGCCGCTGGCCGTGATGGGCTTCAGTTTTGCCTGGATCGGCTCGATCTGGGCGGTGGGCATTGATGCGCAATCCATGCGCGCCGGATTCGTTGCATTCCTGGTGGCCTTGTCTGCCTACAACCTTGTGCGGATGTTCACCACCAACCCGCCGGCAACGGCGCAAATGCGCTATTCATGGCCATGGCTGGGCGTGCTCGGCGCCGCGTCCGGGACCATGGGGGGGCTGTTCGGCGTCGGCGGGGCAGTGGTGGCAACACCGGTGTTGACCAGCCTGTTCGGCACCACCCAGGTCGTTGCCCAAGGGTTGTCCCTGGCCCTGGCGCTGCCCAGCACCGGTGTGACACTGGTGACCTACGCCGTGCACCATCAAGTCGACTGGATGATCGGCGTGCCATTGGCCATCGGCGGCCTGCTGAGCATCAGCTGGGGCGTTAAAATCGCCCACGCGATGCCGGAGCGCCTCCTGCGCGGGCTGTTTTGCGGCTTTCTGGTGATGTGCGCGGTGATGCTCGCCTTTAAAGTTTGAAACCATCGACGATGTGTTCCGCCAGGCACTCAGTGATAGGCGAGGGGTTGTGTAAGTTACGCACCAGCATGATGCTGGCCTCGGGCAACACCGGCAGACCCTCGGCCTCACCCAGGATGCGCATGTCGGGGGTGATCAGGCTTTCCAGTTGCGCAGTCACTGCAAGGCCGGCGCTGACCACCGCCATGATCGCCGACAGGCTGGAACTGTTATACGCCACCCGATAATCACGCCCCATGGCATCCAGTGCATTGCACGCCCACAGGCGGCAGAAACAATCGCTGTTGAACATCGCCAGCGGCAAAGGCGTCTGCTCGTGGGCGCTGAAACATTGCGCTTCGGCCCAGACAAATCGTTCTTTGCGCAGCAGTTGGCCGATCTCGTTGCCGGGTTCGCGGGTGACGATGGACAGGTCAAGGTCCTGGCGCAGCAGCAATTGTTTTGATGACTCGCAATGCACCTCAATCTGGATCAGCGGATAGGATTGCGCAAAACGCCGCAGAATCCCGGGTAGAAAACGCATCACGTAGTCGTCCGGCGTACCGATCCGGACCATGCCGACCATATGCGGCTCGCGCAGGGTATTGAATACTTCGCTGTGCAGCTTGAGGATGCGCCTGGCATAACCAAGCAGTACCTGGCCCTCGGCTGTCAGCCGCACCTGGCGCCCGTCACGTTGAAACAACTGGCGCTGCAGCACGTCCTCTTCAAGCCGCTTCATCTGCATGCTGACCGCAGACTGGGTGCGGTTGACCAGTTCGCCTGCGCGAGTGAAGCCACCCTGGTCAGCGATGGCGACGAAGGTGCGCAGCACTTCAGTGTCGATACTGGGGTAGGCAGACATACATCAATCTCCGAGATGTATTGCATAAGAAACATTCGTTGGATTGATCTTAGCCCCGGCGCGACACTTGAGCCATCCCAAACGGAGGGCAACAAGATGAAAGGTCAACACGATGTCAGCGCAGTAGAAAAACACTCCATTCACGTCGTCTCGGATCTGCTGCACAAGCTGACCCGCTGGTATGAACTGCACCGCGAACGGGAAATGTTGGCGGGCATGAGCGATGAGGCCTTGAAGGACATCGGCCTGACTCGCGCGGATGTGGCGCAGGAAGCGGAGCGTCACTTCTGGCAAGACCCACTGGGCGGCGGCAAATAAGGTTGGAAACACCGATGGCACATGCCTGGTCACAACCCCATCACGCGTGGCGCAAGCCCGGGTCATGGGGTTTTTCATGGGCGGCAACAGGCGGTCGTATTAGTTCGCTGGAGCCGGGCGGGCACCTGCTGAACAGGCGATGAGGTCACGCCATTGGCGTTTCATGCGTGGGCCGCTAAGGTGGACACAGACCTCTGCATGAGCCTTTGAATGTCTACCTCCTCGTATTTTTCCTTGCTGCAGGCCAGGCGCCTGGCGTTGAGCTCCCAGGGGTTCGGTGGGCGCCAGCCGCCAGCGCTGGTCAAATCGATCCAGGTCAATCGTTTGATCGAACGCCTGGGTATCCTACCTGCGCAACTTCGTCCCATCGCTCAGCGATAGCCCGGGTGTCGTCCCGAAGAGGGTCCAGTTCGCCCACGAACATCAGCGCTGGTGGAAGACCGCTAAAGTCGCCATAGAGTGGAGACAGGGGCGGCTGGCGGCGTTGTGCATCGCTCAAGCCCGGGGTGAGCCTGCGCAGCGCTTCGACCATGCCCGGACCGTCCAGTAACAAGGTTTCCGGGCCTGCCGTGCGCACGCTTGGCGTTCCCGTCAGGTCGTAGACTCCGTAATAAAGCACCGCGCCGCTCACTCGCCGGAGCATTGTCGGCCAGGCCTTGAGCGCCAACAGGGTGGCCGCAGCGAGATGCGCGCCTGCTGATTCGCCGACCACGATCACGGGCAGCCCGGCAAATTCCTCACACTCGTTGCCAAGCAACCAGCGAGCGGCGCCCAGGCAATCATTCATCAGCTGTGCAATGGGTGTCGACACTGCCAGGCGGTAATCGACCGAGACGGTGGCGACATTGCACGCCTTGACCATCGCCAGGTTAAAGGCATCATCCATCTGCGCATTGCCGATGACCCATCCGCCGCCATGGAAGTCCAGCACGAGGCCCTTAATCTCCCCCAGGGGTCGAATGATCCGCAGAGGCACAGCGACGCCATCCACCTTGATCACGCGTGTTTCGGCCGTAAGCCCATGCCTGGCCAATTGCTTGTCGCCCCCGAGTTGGCTCATGCGCAACAGTGCTTGAATCACTCGCGGTGTGACGCGATTGCGTATTTTGAAGCGTGGCATCCAGGCGAGCTTTTTGTTGAACTGGCGCATCTGCGCCACTTCAGCGGGGGCAATTTTGGCAAAAGGCATGTTTCACTCCACACGATGTGATGGAGTAGACCCTGAACCGTGCCGCAGGTGCCGGGTCTTTTGCGACTGCCCTGAGTGAGGCCGTGAGACAGCAGTGAGCAACCACACCGCCAACGCCGTCGCGCTGATCAAGGCGCCCAGCAGGCTAACCGCCGGCCAGCCCCACAGCGCATAAACCTGGGTAGCCGCCGCGGCGCCCAGCGCGCTGCCCACCGAGTAAAAGCACATGTAAGCGCCGACCATGCGGCTTTGGGCGTCGGGTCGTGCGGCGAAAATGAGGCTCTGGTTGGTGACGTGTACGGCCTGCACGGCGAAATCAAGCAGGATCACACCAAAAACCAGCGCCATCAGGGACGTCTCGGCAAAACCGATAGGCAGCCAGGACAGTGTCAGTAGCCCCAGGGAAATGCCGGTCACCCGTTGGCCCAAGCCTCGATCCGCCCAACGGCCAGCCCTCCTGGCCGCCAGTGCGCCGGCAACCCCCGCCAGGCCAAACAGGCCGATGGCCGTGTGCGAAAGCGCGAGTGGCGGGGCGCTCAGGGGCAACACCATGGAGGTCCACAGCGCCGAAAAAGCCGCGAAAATCAACAAGGCGAGCAAGCCCCTGGCACGAAGGGTGGGCTCGGTGACAAACAATTTGAACAGCGAACCGATTAGCCCCAGGTAGGACTCACGATGCGCCGCCGACGCGGTGACCGGCACCACTTTCCACAGCACCAGCGCGATGCTCAGCATCAATCCCGAAGACATGAAGTAGACCGCGCGCCATCCCGCGATGTCGGCAATCAGGCCCGAGGTGAAGCGCGCCAGCAGGATGCCCAGCACAATGCCGCTGGTGACCGTGCCCACGGCCCGCCCGCGTTGTGACGGTGTGGCGAGCACGGCGGCGTAGGCCACGAGTATTTGCACCACCACAGCCAGCAGACCAACCGCGACCATCGCACTCAACAGCGCCAGCCATTGCTGTGCGGCGCCGACTGCCGCCAGCGCGAGTGCCGACAACAGCACCTGGGTCAGGATCAGCCGCTTGCGGTTGACCAGATCCCCCAGCGGCACGATTAACAGCAGCCCCACGGCATACCCCACCTGAGTCGCAGTGACCACGATGCCGATCATCGATGACGCAACACCCAGGCTCTGTGCCATCGAGTCCAGCAGCGGTTGCGCGAAGTAGACGTTGGCCACTGCAAGGGCGCAGGTGACGGAGAACAGTAAGGCAAGCGCTGGAGAAAGACCTGGAGACTGGCATGGCATTCCCTTGGCCGTGGATAGGGTGGCTGATTCGGCATCGACTGGCATGTGCGCCTCCGTGGCGTTAAGCTGGTTGCAATTAAAAACTGGTTTTAATTGTGGCGTTATCGGGTTTTAAATTGCAACCACATTGCACAGAGGCAGGACGATGCTCGATGACAATTCACCAACAGGCAACGAGTGCCCGGTCGCAAGGACGCTGGAAGCCATCGGCGATCGCTGGTCGCTGATGATCATCCGCGATGCCTTCGACGATATTCGCCGGTTCAGCGAGTTTCAGAAGAGCCTGGGCGTGGCGAAGAATATCCTCGCGTCGCGCTTGAAGACGCTGGTTCAGGTCGGGGTATTCGAGGTGTGCCCGGCATCGGATGGCAGCGCGTACAAGGAGTACGTGTTGACTGACAAAGGCCGGGAGATTTTTCCGCTGGTGGTCAGCATGAGGCAGTGGGGCGAGCGGTTTTTGTTCGAGGCGGGGGAGACGCGGTCCGTGTTGCTGGACAAGGCATCCGGGGAGCCCCTGATGCCGATTGAGGTTCGTTCGGCAAGTGGACAGAGGCTTGGGCCTTCGGATTGCCACCGGGTAAGAGTCGTTGTAGCGGACTCTTAGTCGGCGGCTTGCTGGCGATAGCTTTAGATCAACCAGCGCCGGCGATGTGATATCCCGCCGACATCGGCGGGATTTCCTCAGGCAATCAGCCGCTCAACCCAGATCTTCAGCCTGATGCCGTTCGGCGACCTGGCTCGCCTCATCGCCCCAGGTCCGGTTGACCCGCTGGCCACGGATGACCGCAGGCCGGTTGGCGATTTCCTCTGCCCAGCGCTGCAGATGGGTGTACTGGTCGGCCGACAGGAATTCGGCGGCCGAATACACGTTGTTTCGCACCAGTTGGCCATACCAGGGCCACACCGCGATATCCGCGATGGAGTAGCGGTCGCCAGCGAGGTACGGGCTTTCAGCGAGGCGGCGATCCAGCACATCCAGCTGACGCTTGGCTTCCATGGTAAAGCGATTGATCGGGTATTCGAACTTCTCCGGCGCATACGCGTAAAAGTGTCCGAAACCGCCGCCCAGGTAGGGCGCTGCGCCCATCTGCCAGAACAGCCAGTTCAGTGTTTCGGTACGTCCGGCTAAATCGGACGGCAGAAACTCGCCGAACTTCTCGGCCAGGTACAGCAGGATCGCGCCGGACTCGAATACACGAACCGGTGGTTGCACACTGCGATCCAGCAGCGCGGGAATCTTCGAGTTTGGATTGATCTGGACAAAGCCACTGGAAAACTGGTCACCCTCACCGATACGGATCAACCAGGCATCGTACTCAGCGTCGCTGTGTCCCAACGCCAGCAACTCCTCGAGCAGGATCGTGACTTTCACGCCATTGGGCGTCGCCAGCGAATAGAGCTGCAATGGGTGCTCGCCCACCGGCAAGGTTTTTTCGTGAGTCGGGCCGGCGATGGGGCGGTTGATGCTGGCGAACTGTCCGCCGGACGGGGCGTTGTTCACCCAGACCTGCGGCGGGACGTAGGGAGCTTTACTCATCGGATAAACCTCATGATTTGTCGATAACTGAGAGGAGTGCGCCGGTCGTGGCTGCGAAGCGGTCATTTGACCAAAGGCATCGACCGCTTAACGTCGATCAGCCGTGAGATTACAGGTATCTGCCGGGAGCGAACACTGTGCATGTTGAGGGCAAAGAGGCGCTGAAATTCACCGTTGGATGCACTTTTATAAAGCGGGGTGAAGGGTGGCGCGCACCAGTTGGAAGCGAAAAACGAGTGCTCCTTTTTGTTTGCTGGTAGTAGGACAGCTGTCCTCGGCATTCAGCAGATACCGCATCGGCCACGCCCCGGAGGCCCGACGCAGAGGTCTTCGCACGACTACCCGGTGGTGCGACGGTTCTTTCTCCAGAGCAGATTACGCTGCTCAAGGAATGTCTGGCACAAAGGCTGCAAGTCCCCCATTAGCTCTCCCGGGAACCATCCGGGTAGGCTGCCCCCTCGATCAACGACGATCGATCGGCCAGACAGGTCATGGGCAACAGCGGAGGATCAGGCGAAGTCGCCCGGTTGATCCCGCATAAGAACAGGCAAAGACGCCTGGAACCGTAAGGTTTCAGGCGTTTTTTTTTGCTTTTTTAAACCGTGATGAGCTTTGTCGGGTGCTTGATATGAATGCCAATGTTGCCGCGTTGAACAAGTTGAAAACACTGATCGTGGTCGGTAATGGCATGGTCGGACATCATTGTGTCGAGCAACTGATCGAACGCGGTGCCCTGGAGCACTATCGGCTGCATGTGTTCAGTGAGGAGCCGATGCGTGCCTACGATCGTGTGCACCTCTCCGAATACTTCACCGGCCGCGATGCCGAATCCCTGGCGTTGTCCGATGCGTCGCTGTACCAGACGCCAGGTGTCACGCTGCACCTCGGGGTGCCGGTGCTGGAAATCGACCGCGCCCGTCGTGAGGTGGTCACCGCGCAAGGTGGCATCGCCTACGACAAGTTGGTGTTGGCCACCGGGTCTTACCCCTTCGTGCCGCCGATCGAGGGCGCTGAAGGCGACTCGCGCCTGGTCTATCGCACCCTTGAAGACCTCGACGCCATCCGGGCTGCTGCCGTTAACGCACGAAGGGGCGTGGTGGTGGGCGGAGGGCTGCTGGGGCTTGAAGCCGCCAACGCGCTGAAAAGCCTGGGCCTTGAAGCTCACGTGGTGGAATTCGCCCCGCGCCTGATGCCGGTGCAACTGGACGACCTGGGTGGCCTGGCGCTCAAGACGCAAATCGAACGGCTAGGGGTGGGCGTGCACTTGTCCCGTGCCACTCAATCGATCAGCGCGGGCGCGGACTACCGTTATCGGATGAATTTTGCCAATGACGAATTCCTCGAGACCGACCTGATCGTGTTCTCCGCCGGTATCCGCGCCCAGGACGCATTGGCCCGCCAGTCCGGTCTGGAGATTGGCCCGCGTGGGGGCGTGGTGATTAACGACGAGTGCCTGAGCATCGACCCGAACATCTACGCGATCGGCGAGTGCGCGTCCTGGAACGGCAGCCTGTTCGGCCTGGTTGCGCCGGGCTACCAAATGGCCCGGGGCGTCGCCGCGCTGTTGTGCGAGCAGGCCGCCGAGCCGTTCATGGGGGCTGACATGTCGACCAAGCTGAAACTGCTCGGCGTGGACGTTGGTTCTATCGGCGACGCCCATGCCCACACGCCGGGTTCGCGCAGCTATCAGTTCATCGACGAGGCGACGGCCAGCTATCGTCGCCTGGTGGTGGACGCGACCGGCAAGCACGTGTTGGGCGCCGTGCTGGTGGGCGACAACAGCTACTACGACACCCTGCTGCAATACATGCAGAACAGCATTGTGCTGCCCAAGGAACCTGCCAGCCTGATCTTGCCGTCGTCTGCAGGCGCTCCGGTGCTCGGCCCGGGCGCGTTGCCTGCGGCCGCCACTGTTTGCTCGTGCCACAACGTCACCAAGGGCTCCATCTGCTCGGCGATCGAAGGCGGCTGCACCGACCTCGGGCTGCTGAAATCGCAGACCAAGGCGGGCACCGGTTGCGGTGGCTGTGCAGGTTTGCTCAAGCAGGTATTCGAGCACGAGTTGATCGCCCGTGGCGTCAGCGTCGACACCAGCCTGTGCGAACACTTCGCCTACACCCGCCAGGAACTGTATGCCCTGGTGCGGGTGGAAGGTGTGATTACGTTTGAAGAGCTGCTGGCCAAACATGGCCGTGGGCACACGGGGTGCGGTATCTGCAAACCGGCCGTGGGGTCGATTCTCGCGTCGTGCTGGAACCAGCCGATCATGGACGCCTCCCTGGTGCCGTTGCAGGACACCAATGACACGTTCATGGCCAACATGCAGAAGAACGGTACCTACTCGGTGGTGCCGCGCATTCCGGGCGGCGAAATCACCGCCGACAAACTGATCGCGATCGGCGTGGTGGCGAAGAAATACGATCTCTACACCAAGATCACTGGCGGTCAGCGCATCGACCTGTTCGGCGCGCAGTTGCACGAGTTGCCGGACATCTGGGCCGAGTTGATCGAGGCGGGTTTCGAAACCGGGCATGCCTACGGCAAATCGACGCGCACCGTGAAGTCGTGCGTGGGCAGCACCTGGTGCCGTTATGGCGTGCAGGACAGCGTGAAAATGGCCCTGGCGATCGAGGACCGCTACAAGGGCCTGCGTTCGCCACACAAGCTCAAGTTCGCCGTGTCCGGATGCACCCGGGAGTGCGCCGAGGCGCAAAGCAAGGACGTGGGCGTGATCGCTACCGAGAAAGGCTGGAACCTGTTCATCGCCGGTAACGGCGGTATGCGGCCGCGCCACGCTGAACTCTTTGCGACGGACCTGGACGATGAAACCCTGATCCGCTATATCGACCGCTTCCTGATGTTCTACATCCGCACCGCCGATAAATTGCAGCGCACCTCGGTCTGGCGCGAAAGCCTGGAGGGCGGGCTGGATTACCTCAAGGATGTGATCATCCACGACAGCCTGGGCCTGGGCGCCGAACTCGAATCGCAGATGCAGCTGGTGGTCGATCGCTACGAGTGTGAGTGGGCCAACGCCCTCAAGGACCCGGAAAAACTCAAGCGCTTCCGCACCTTCGTCAACGACACGCGTCCGGATCCGGATATTCATTTCGTCCAGGAGCGCGGTCAGCGTCGTCCGATCATGGCCACCGAACTCAACCTCATTCCTGTCATCGAGGAGATTGCCTGATGAGCCAGTCCAACACTCAGCCAAACCTTGCAGCCTGGAAAGCGGTTTGCAGTGAACAAGACCTGGTAAGCAACTCCGGGGTCGTCGTCTGGTTCGAGGGCGCGCAGGTAGCGTTGTTCTATCTGCCTGAGGCCCAGGGCCGTTCGCTTTATGCGATCGACAATCACGACCCGCAATCCGGGGCGAACGTGATCGGTCGCGGTTTGATCGGCAACATCAAGGGGGACATGGTGGTGGCGTCGCCCATCTACAAGCAGCATTTTCGCCTGGAGGATGGCCACTGCCTGGAGTCGGCGCAGCAGCGGTTGCGGGTTTGGCCGGTGCGCTTGAACAGTGGCATGGTTGAACTGGGTGTGGACTGACTGACGCCGGGGCCGGGCCCCGGACCTTTGACTTCATTCGCAAAACGGTTAATATACGATTCATATATATTTCGTATGGTTGAAGTCATGGGCATTGTGAAGATCTCCGAAGGCATGCACGAAAATCTGCGCGTCGCCAGCGACGCGCTGAGTCGCTCGATCAACGCCCAGGCTGAGCACTGGATGCGCATTGGCATGCTCGCCGAGCTGCACCCGAACCTGGACCACAGCGACATCTGCCGCTTGCTGGTGCGCGCCGAACTGGCGGGAGGCCTGGACCTGCATCAACTGTGTGACCTGGCGCAAGACGCTGCAGGCCTGCCGCTTGCTGCAGCCAGCGGAGCAGGCAAATGAAGGCCATCGTCCCTATCAACACGGCGGCGCAAATAGCCCAGTCGCGCACAGCTGCACAACTGGCAGCCGAAGTGCTGGCCATGATTACTCCCTATGTGAAAGCGGGTGTCACTACCAACGAACTTGATCGACTCTGCCACGACCACATCGTCAACGTGCAGAAAGCCATAGCCGGCAATATCGGCTATCACGGCTTTCCGAAAACCGTGTGCACTTCCGTCAACCAAGTGGTCTGCCATGGCATTCCAACAGATGAGCCTTTGAAAGACGGCGACATCCTCAATATCGACATCGCCGTGATCAAGGACGGCTGGTACGGCGACACCAGCCGCATGTACTTTGTCGGCGAGCCGGCCCCCGAGGCGCGACGCCTGGTCAAGACCACCTATGACGCCATGTGCGCCGGCATTCGGGCTGTACGGCCGGGTGCGACCCTGGGCGACATTGGTTATGCCATTCAAACGGTCGCCGAGCGCGAAGGCTTCAGTGTAGTGCGCGAATACTGCGGGCACGGCATCGGCAAGGTCTATCACGATGAGCCGCAGATCCTGCATTACGGCTATCCGGGGCAGGGCCTGAAGTTGAAAGCCGGGATGATTTTCACCATTGAGCCGATGCTTAATGCCGGTAAGCGGCACGTGAAGACCCTGGCGGATGGCTGGACCGTTGTGACCAAGGATGAGTCCCTTTCGGCGCAGTGGGAGCACATGGTGGCGGTGACTGACGATGGCTTTGAAGTGTTGTCGGTTTGGCCGGATAGCAGTGACGTTTATCCTGCGATTGTTTAGTGGCCCAGTGGGGTCATCAGGGTGACCCGTTCAACCCTGCGTAAATCAGGTCGGCAAGCCGACCTGAATCGCCGCCGCTCAGAAATACTTCAGCCAGCCAATATCCCGACGCCGCGCCTTCAATGCCGCAAACCAGCGCACTGGCAGATAGAGCGATGCGGCCAGTATTAGCGCCGTCACCCACACCGCCCAAATGCTGTCGAAGCTGAAGTAGTTGCCCTGGTTCAAGCCAAACACCGCGACGCTGATCAGGTACAGCACCTTGAGCACATAAAGGTGCAGCAAGTAGAAGAACATCGGCGCGGCACCAAAAACCGCCAGGGTGCTGATCCACTTGCGTTGCTGGGCGCGCTCGAAGCCCAGTAGCAACAGCAGGCCCACCCCGAGTGTCAGGGCAAGAAACAGCAGGGAAGGCGGGTACTTGGTGATGTTGAAGAAGCTCATCAACGTTTGAGTGGTGCCTTCATAGGCGAGCCATTGCGCTTCGCCGTATCCATTGACAAGGCGCAATGCAAAGAACCCCAGCAACACCCCTGAACCTGCCACCAGCAGCTTGCGTTGGCGTGAGTTGACGCTTGCCGAGCCAGCAAACCAGGGGCCGATGCAGTAACCGAGAGCGATCACGCCTATCCAAGGTAGGACCGGATAGGACGTGCGCAACCTCAGCTGCTCGGACACTTCGATCCAGCCGCGATCATGCAGGATCGCCCAAGGTACGTGCAGGCTTGAGCCGACCGGGAAGTGCAGGCCGTCGAGCAGATTGTGCCCGGCGACGATGAGCGCCCCCACGACAAACAGGGCGGGCCTTGGCAGCCACACCAGGATGGCAAGGGCAATCATGCTGATGCCGATGGCCCAGATCACTTGCATGTAGATCACGCTTGGCGGGAGCTGGAAGGTCCAGGCGAAATTCACCAGGGTGAATTCCAGCACCACCAGGAACAGGCCGCGCTTGAACAGGAAGGTGGAGACGTCGCTTTTACCCTGATGTTTTTCGCCGTAGAGGTAGGCGGACAACCCGGTTAACAGGACAAATACCGGGGCACACAGGTGGGCGAGGGTGCGGCTGAAGAACAGGGCCGGTTCAGTGGTGTCGATGCCCATGGGGTCGGCTACCTGGCGGTGCAGGAAGAACGTCTCGCGCACGTGATCGAGCAGCATGAACAGGATGACTAATCCCCTGAGGGCATCGATGGAAAGCAGGCGCTGGTTCAGGCGTGTGGCGGCGGGTAGCTGGACAGGGATTGTCATGGGGAAATCGCAGGCAGTGATAGGATAGTAATGTTATTCTATAACGATATTCTTGAGTTGTGCCATTGGTTTGCAGGAGCGAGCTTGCTCGCGAAAAACCTGAGGACGCTGCGGGGCGCTTGATGCCCCGCGTTATCGTTTTCCTCCATCGCGAGCAAGCTCGCTCCTACAAGGTTGTTAGAAACGGTACTGCGCCGAAGCCGTGTTGCTGCTCGGCGCCGTGGGGTGAGGGCACCATTGGTTTGCAGGAGCGAGCTTGCTCGCGAAAAACCTGAGGACACTGCGGGGCGCCTGATGCCCCGCGTTATCGTTTTCCTCCATCGCGAGCAAGCTCGCTCCTACAAGGTTGTTAGAAACGGTACTGCGCCGAAGCCGTGTTGCTGCTCGGCGCCGTAGGGTGAGGGCACCATTGGTTTGTAGGAGCGAGCTTGCTCGCGAAAAACCTGAGGACGCTGCGGGGCGCCTGATGCCCCGCGTTATCGTTTTCCTCCATCGCGAGCAAGCTCGCTCCTACAAGGTTGTTAGAAACGGTACTGCGCCGAAGCCGTGTTGCTGCTCGGCGCCGTGGGGTGAGGGCACCATTGGTTTGCAGGAGCGAGCTTGCTCGCGAAAAACCTGAGGACACTGCGGGGCGCCTGATGCCCCGCGTTATCGTTTTCCTCCATCGCGAGCAAGCTCGCTCCTACAAGGTTGTTAGAAACGGTACTGCGCCGAAGCCGTGTTGCTGCTCGGCGCCGTGGGGTGAGGGCACCATTGGTTTGCAGGAGCGAGCTTGCTCGCGAAAAACCTGAGGACGCTGCGGGGCGCCTGATGCCCCGCGTTATCGTTTTCCTCCATCGCGAGCAAGCTCGCTCCTACAAGGTTGTTAGAAGCGGTACTTCGCCGAAGCCGTGATGCTGCGCGGGGCGCCGTAGGTCAGGGCACCGTACGCATCGAAGATGTCGAAGTACTTCTCGTCGGTGACGTTGTTCGCGTTGACCTGTGCCGAGAGGTTGTCGGTGATCTCGTAGCGCGCCATCAGGTTGACCAATGCATAGGCGTCCTGCTGGATCTTCTCGGAGTTGCCGGCCGGGTTGGTGGCGTAGGTGTAGATCGAGTCCTGCCAGTTGACGCCGCCGCCAATGGTCAGCTTGTTGAACGCGCCGGGCAGGCGGTAGGTGGTGAAGGTACGCAGCAATTTGGTTGGGTACAGCGTGTTCACGTCGTCGCCGTTGGCATCTTCAGCGGTGAACTGGGTGTAGCCCACCGAAGCATTCCAGTCGGTGGCGAGTTCGCCGGACACTTCCAGCTCGAAGCCCTTGCTGGTTGCGCCTTCGCTGGCTTCGTATGCAAAACCGCCGACTGGGTTCGAAGGATCGATCAGCACGCCGGTGCTTTGGCCCAGGTTGTCCTGTTTGATCTGGAAGATCGCTGCGGAGGTGTTCAAGCGGCCGCCGAAGAACTCGCCCTTCAGACCCATTTCGGTGCTCTCGCCGACGATGGGCTCCAGTGTCTGGCCACTGCTGTCGCGCACCGATTGCGGCAGGAAGATTTCGGTGTAGCTGGCATAGGCCGAGATGTTGTCGGTGAGGTCATAGACCACGCCGGCATAGGGGGTCAATTCGTGGTCAACATCCACCTTGCTGACTTCCGAGAACACGTCGTCACTGGTCTTTTCGTACCAGCTTTCGCGCGCACCCAGAATCACCTTCAAGTCGTCGGTCACGTTCAGGCGGGTGGCGGCGTAAAGACCCTTCTGGCGAGTCTCGCTGTAGCCATAATCGGTGCGCGGCCCCCAGACCGGCTCGGCAAAGTTGCCGTCGTAGGCATCAAAGTCGGCCACGCCCTCAAAACCGGTTTGCGCATCCAGTGAGTCGGCGTCGAATTTCTGCTTGCTGTCCACGTAACCGAAGGCCAGCTCATGCTCGCGGCCCAGCAGCGAGAACGGCCCATTGAAGCGAATGGCGTAGTCGTCCTGAGTGGTCTCGGTCTTGTAGGTTGCCGGGAATGAAGACATGGGCGCGCTGCCGTTGCGGCCTGGATTGCCCGAGAGGTAAAGCAGGGAAGAGTCACCGGTGCGCTCGCCACGGTTGTAGCTGAGGTTCATCTGCCAGTCGTTGGCAAATTTGTGATCGAGATTGACGAAGTAGGTGTCGTAAGTGGTGTCCCACTTGCTCCATTTGGCCGAGGTAGTCTTGGAGCGGCTCCAGTTGGTCCGGCCGCCGTCCGCGTACCAGACCGGCAGGCCGCCCCACATTGGCGAGTCCGTCTTGTTTTCCTGGTGGCTCAAACCAAACCAGAGGGTCGTGTCTGGCGTCAGGTCGATGTCCATGGTGCCGTAGAGGGTCTGGCGCTTGTCGGAGTTCATGTCGATCCAGGTGTCGCCCTCGTTGGTCTCGCCAACCAGACGCGCGCGAACCGTGCCTTCCTCGTTCAGCGCAGTGGCCACATCGGCCTCGACGCCATAAGTGTCCCAAGTACCGGCGCTTAGTTCCACCGAACCTTTCAGGGCGGTGCTGCTGGCGCGCTTGCGCACCATGTTGATCGACGCCGACGGGTCGCCTGCACCCGTCATCAAACCGTTGGCACCGCGCACCACTTCAACACGGTCATACATGGCCAGGCTGCTGAAAATCTCCCCCGAACTCCACGGCTGCTCGTAGATGGTGGGCACGCCATCGATCATCAACGAGTTGAGCTCGAACCCGCGGGCGTTGAACTGCGCGCGGCTGGTCTCGTAGCGGTTCACCGACACACCCGTGGTGTTGTTGACCACGTCGACGATGGTCTTCAAATCCTGATCCTGGATGCGCTGCTGGGTAACCACGCTGACCGACTGCGGGGTCTCGCGCAGCGACATGCTCAAAGGCGTTGCAGTGCGAGCTGCATCTGTCGTGTAGGAGTTCGTGTCTTCGGTCACGGCACTGCGTTCGCGGGCGGCAGTCTCGGTGATCGCGATCGGAGCCAGGTTCAAAGAGTTTCCATTCTCTTTTTGTTCAGTCTGTTCCGCCGCCTGCACCGAGGGTGCAGTCAGGGCGATACCGGCAGCAAGAACGTGCACTGCCAGGGCCAGGGGGCGCAGCTGAGATGGCGAGCGCAGGGTGGCGGAGTTTTTTGAACGCGAGGAAATGGGGGCGATCATGCGAATTCTCATTCGGTTTGCTGTTATTGAGAATCCTTATCATACGCAAATGTAATTATATGTGAAATGAGGTTTTTACTTATTTGGGAACATTTATCAGTTGTGATAGCGTCTTAACTCCTGAACTGGACCGTTTGCTGATTTATGGCCCTACCTGAACGCCTCACCCTGACCCAGTTGGTTGAGATCCATTACGAGGACATCAAGGGTTATATCCAGCGCAGGGCCGGCTCTGCGGCCATCGCATCGGACGTTGTCCAGGAAACCTGGCTGCGTGCGGCCAGGCATTGCGCCAGGCAGCCGGACAAGCCCCTGGCCTATCTCTACCGCACGGCGACCAACCTGTTGCTGGACAAGCAGCGACAGGATTCGACCCATTGCCGGTACTTTGGGGACAGCGAATGGGCCGAGGAGGCCGAGTGCCCCCTCGCGCCCCCCGAGAAGGCCGCCGGCACTCGTCAGGAACTGGAGCTACTGGCCCTGGCGCTAGGAGATCTCCCGGAGAAATATCGGGCCGTGTTCCTGCTGGCCCGCTGCGAAGGGTTCACCCAGCGCGAGATCGCCGCACAACTGAACATCAATGAAAGCACCGTCGAAAAGCAGATCGCCAAGGGTATGCAGCACTGCCGCGCCCGTCTGGAGCGCGGGTATGTCGGCAACAGATCCAGGCTGAGCTGACTTCGACCGCAGCTTGATTGTGGCGCCGTCGAGTGAAGGCGCTCTTATGGAGCGCGTTCTGCCCGGTGCACTGGGTTGAAGCAAGTTGCGGGTCTAATGAGCAAGGGCTGAGTGACGCAATCTGCCAAGATTGTTAGCCTGCTCACGAATTGGCTTGGACTTTGCTATCAATTTGCCATCTGAAAGTCGCAGTTGGTGAAGCAAATGTCGCTATCAAGTCATTCAATGCAGTTGTCCCCTAACGAAAAGCGCTGGCTCCCCTGGTTTGGCAAGACCGGAAAAATCAAGATGGGCTGGTCATGCTGGCTCAATCGCTCTGCCGCCCCGGTGCTTGAACAGACTTTCGAGGCGATCACTGAAACACGGGTTCAACTCCTGCAAAACTGGACGCGCGAGCAGTGGGACCATCTGGCCGAGCTGGCCGATAATATCGGTCGGGATTTCGCCCATATCGACAGCACTTCGTTAACGGACAAGCTCGCCCAGGCAGAAGATTTTTCCGAGCTGTTTGTCGTTGACCCAAGCGGCAACCTCATTGCCTCGACATGGAATAGGCGCGGCAAAACCCCTTTCGCCTATCCCCGGGCATTGGTCGAAGGCCTCAAGGCGCCGTTTCTCCATGGCCCTTATATTGATCCATTGACCCTGCAGATCGGTCCATCGTCCTCGCGCTTTCACGATGAAGTGACGCTGATGTTCTACCAGCCCGTGCAGGTCGATGGGAAAGTCCTCGGCTGCCTCTGCGGTCGCGTGC
This sequence comes from Pseudomonas sp. Y24-6, assembly GCF_020295325.1. Taxonomy (NCBI): domain Bacteria; kingdom Pseudomonadati; phylum Pseudomonadota; class Gammaproteobacteria; order Pseudomonadales; family Pseudomonadaceae; genus Pseudomonas; species Pseudomonas sp. Y24-6. Next base: position 80,382 of record NZ_JACBXG010000016.1, read on the forward strand.
CCAATGACGTGCTGGGGGATCTCATCCAGCGTGAGGCCGGGCACCTGTACGCCGAGTCTGGCGATAATTATCTGTTCATGGCGCAGTCGCGGTTTGATCCGGCCATCAAGCCGGGCACCGCCCTGTCACGCTCACGTTTCGAAGACGGCACGTTCACCCACGGCGAAAATCTGAAAAGCGGGGTGAATACGCCGTGGAAGACCGTGCAGATTCAGCGCCACACTGAGCTGGAGCTGCGCTTTACCGACCCGGCAACGCAACAGCTGCACCCGGGCGTACGCGAAACCATCCGCATGGGTTCCAACCTGTTCGTTACCTATCCTGGCTACTCGGACTATCGGCACATTCCGGTCGTCGGCAAGGGCATTACTTTCCAGTTGCCAGGCTCCCATGATCGCTGGGGCATGATGTGCGAAGCCGATCTGGAGGAGGTCTACCGGCGGCGTTCACTCAGCTATGGCTTGATGAAACCTTTCCTCGCGACAATGACCGCGTTGCTGGCGTCCAACTTCCTGGTCCAGCATTACAGCGGCCTGGCCCAGGACATGATCGATGCCATCGAGCTCCTGAGCATGCTGTGTGCCACGGTCCTGTTCAGCCAGTGGGGCCCCAAGCGGCTTGCGGCCAGGCTCAACGAGATGACCGGAGTGATCAGGACCATCGCCGAGGGTGAGGGCAACCTGCGACAGCGTCTGGACACCACGCGCATGGCCAACGATGAAACCGGGGACATGGGGCGGTTGATCAACAGTTTCATTGACCACCTGGACTCGGTGGTAGGCCAGGTGGTGAAGGCCAGCAACAATGTCGGCACCACCAATCAGATGATGCTCGGGCGCAGCCAGGAGGCCGGCGTCACGTCCTCGGAGGTCGCGCATGCGGTTCATCGCCTGATGATCATCGTTGAAGACCAACTGGGCGAGATCCAGCAGGCCTCGGCCAGCGCAGAACAAATGAAGCAGGCGATGGATGAGGTGGTCTCCCGTGCCCGTGAACAATTTCTCGCCGTACAGGAAGGCACGCAGTCCATTCGGGATGTGGTACAGCGCTCTTCTTCCAGCGTGCAGTTGCTCGACAGCAACATGACCCAGATCGGCAACATCACCGGCCTGATCAGCGACATCACCAACCAGACGAATCTGCTGGCACTCAATGCAGCCATCGAGGCAGCACGTGCGGGCGAGCATGGGCGAGGCTTCGCGGTGGTCGCCGACGAGGTACGCAGCCTCGCCTCACGAACTTCAAGGGCGGCGGACGATATCAGGCAGATGGTCGAAGGTTTGCAGAATGAAACGCAAAAAGCCGTCAGCTTCATGGAGGAGGGCGTCAAGGACGTCGATAACAGCCTGCGCCTGGCCGAAGATGCATCCTCGGAAAACGTACAATTGCACCAGGCCGTGGAGAGCATGTTTGCGATTATTCAACAACTCAACAAGCACAGCCTCGACTGTGGCAAGACGATCAAGAAGGTCGACCAGTCCTCATTGGAAATGCGCCAGACCGTAGTGGTGCTGCAAAACAGTGCGGAAACAGTGAGGCTCAATGCCAACAAACTGCAAAAACTCGTCGGCCAATTCGAGGTCAGTAGCAACGTCGAGCGAGGGGCGGCCGCCTGATTTTACTGGACGAGACGCGCGCTTATCGAGCTCTCGTCTCGCCCAGAATCCTCGAGGCGTCCTGCGCCGGAGGAAGGCCGAACACCCGCGCGTAATCCCGGCTGAATTGCGTTGCGCTCTCGTATCCGACTTCAAAGGCGGCGGCCATCACGCTCCTGGCATTGGCCACCATCAGCGTCCGCGCCTGGAGCAGGCGTACGCGTTTTTGATACTGCAACGGGCTCAAATTGGTCACCGCCTTGAAGTGCCGATGAAACGCCGAGACGCTCATTGACGCACGGTGTGCCAGGCTTTCCACCCTGATCGGCTGGGCAAAGTCTCGGCGAATCCATTGGATAGCCATGCTGACGCGGGCCATGGCGGTATCCGGGGCGGCGATCTCGCGCAGCATCCAGCCGTGGGGACCCTGCAGCACACGGAACAGAATCTCACGCTCATACACCGGGGCCAGGGCGGCGATGGCCTGGGGGTCGCCCATCAGTCGCAGCATGCGCACCCAGGCATCCATCAATTCGGTGGTCACTGACGCCACACTGAAGCCGGGGTTGTAGTCGTAGCGTGCGCCAGGTTTGGGCAGGTCGGCGAAGAGTGCCGACAGCACGCTGGGGTCCAGCGTCAGGCTCACGGCCAGATAAGGCTCTCCGGACTCGGCCGGATGCACCGAGCCTACTGCCGGCAGGTCTATGGACATGACGAAATAGGTCGCCGGGTCATACCGCAGCGTGCGGTCGCCCACGGTCATGCTTTTGCTGCCCTGCAGGATCAGGTTGATCATCGGGTCGTAGACCGCCGCCAGCAGGTGCTCGGGAATTTTACCCTGCACCATGGCCACGCGCGGAATGCCCGTCTCGGTTCGGCGATTTTCAGCGCCGGCCGCGAGCGATCGCAGCTCATTCAATCGATTATCCATGCCGGGCATGCTGAGGGCAGAGCAGGTTGGCGTGCAAGCGAAAAGCAGAAACAGGCAGGTTTCGAGCAGGAACGGGTACGACCCCGGTGGCTGCGATCAGTACTGTGGAGGCACGTTTGAACCACAGAGGAACATGAAATGAGCGTGATCGTAATCACTGGCGGCAGCCGCGGGATCGGCGCAAGTGCCGCCGAACACATTGCCCGGTCAGGCCTGGGGGTGATCCTCACCTACAACACCAACCCACAGGCTGCGGCTGCAGTCAAAGGGCGCATCGAGCAAGCCGGTGGCAAGGCCGTCGCGCTCAAGCTTGATGTCGCTGACGTAGCCAGCTTCCCGGCGTTTCGCGAGTCGGTGGCACTGGCCTTGCGCGAATCCTGGCAGGCGACCACCCTGGCGGGCTTGGTCAACAACGCCGGGTACGGCCTGTTCAATCCCCTGGCCAGCGTCAGCGAAGCGCAGTTCGATGGCCTGTGCAATGTCCACCTCAAAGGCCCTTTTTTCCTCACCCAGACGCTGCTGCCACTGCTGGCGGACAACGCCAGTATCGTCAACCTGACCAGCGCCACGACCCGCGTGGCCACCTCTGGCGTGGCGCCCTACGCGGCGTTCAAAGGCGGGCTGGAGGTGCTCACCCGGTACATGGCCAAGGAGTTTGGCGAGCGCGGCATCCGTGCCAACGCCGTATCGCCTGGTGCTATTCGTACCGAACTGGGCGGTGGGCTCAATGATGAGTTCGAAGCCATGCTGGCAGCGCAAACAGCGCTCGGCAGGGTCGGCGAGCCGGAGGATGTGGCACGGGTCATTGCCATGCTGCTGTCCGAGGACGGCGCCTGGATCAATGCCCAGACCATCGAAGTCGCCGGCGGCTACAACATCTGAACACGCGAGGGCTACAGCATGCTGGATCACATTTTTCTTTCAGTGAGCGACATCAAGCGCTCCATCGGTTTCTACGAAGCGACGTTGGCACCACTGGGTATCACCGTGCGGCTGGACTACGACGGAAAAGACGGGCCGCCGGGTCATCCCGATCTCAAAGGCTTCGGCGCCAATGGCCGGATATTTTTCTGGTTGCGCGAAGGGGTAGTCGAGGGCGCAGCGGTGCACGTGGGGTTTGTGGCCAACAGCCAGGCTGAGGTCGAAGCCGCCTATGCGGCTGCCATTGACAGTGGCGCGGTCGATAACGGCGCGCCTGGCGCACGCCTGCATTATGACCCGAACTACTACGCCGCCAATGTGCTGGACCTGGACGGGTACAGCCTGGAATTCGTCTACAAAAACTGGCAGCACGCCCAATGAAAACGCTACTGATCTACGGTGCCACAGGCTACACCGGGCGCATGGCCGCCGAGCGCGCCAAGGCTTTGGGTCTGCAGTTTGAAATTGCCGGGCGTCATCAGCCCCGGCTCGCCGCCCTTGCCGCGCAACTGCAGGTACCGTTTCGCGTATTTGATGCAGGGCCGGGGGCGGAGACATTTTTGTCTGGGATAAATGTATTGCTGAACTTCGCGGGGCCATTCGCACAAACCGCAGACGCCCTGATGCATGCCTGTCTCCAGGTCGGGGCCGACTACCTGGACATCACTGCCGAGATCAACGTCTACCGGCTGGCCGAGCGGCTGGGCGCTGAAGCGGTGCAGGCGGGCGTGATGCTGTTGCCGGGCGTCGGATGGGATGTCGTCCCGACAGACTCGCTGGCAGTGCATGTCGCCCGACGTGTGGAGCAGCCTCGCGCTTTGAATATCGCGCTTCAGGTTCCTGGATCGATGTCCCGGGGATCGGCCATGAGCGTCAGCGAAATCACCGGCGCGGGCGTCCTCGCCAGGGTTGATGGCGAGCTGGTTGCCACTCCTGATGCGCAGCCACGCCACTTTGATTTTGGTGACGGCCCGGTCCTGTGTGTGCCGCTGTCGTTCGGCGATCTGGTGACCGCTTGGCATTCGACCGGTATCCCCAACGTTGCGATGTTCGTGCATATCGCCGGCGATGCGTTTCCTGAAGGAGACCTGGCGCAACTGCCGGATGGGCCGACGGCCCAGGAGAGGGATGCGCATCGGGCACGGGCCGTGGTGGAAATTACCGGGGCTGATGGCCTGATCGCAAGATCGATGATCGAGACGGTAAACGGTTACTCGTACACGCCGTTGGCGGCGGTCGAAGCCGCCCGCCGAGTGCTGCAAGGGGACCGCCGGTCGGGCTTTGCCACCCCGGCGCAGGTCTTCGGTGGTGGATTTGCCGAGAGCATTGACGGCACGCTGATCACCGATCGTTAGGGTTTTCGTGCCTTCGCGCCCGTGGCCGTGATCAGGCCGCTCGATGGGTAGTCAGAACCGCAGTCCGCTGATTGTCGTCAGTTCGCCTATTCTCATGGTCCACCCGGGAAAACCATTGGCCTTGAAGTGACTGCAAACCTGAAGAGGCCGGGTGGCCAGGCAGCGCGCAGAGGCCCGTCATTTCATTCTGGAGATGCGAGCATGGGCTACGTCACTACGCAGGACGGTGTTGAGATCTTTTACAAAGACTGGGGGCCACGCGATGCCCCGGTGATCTGCTTTCATCACGGATGGCCTCTCAGCGCGGACGACTGGGATGCGCAGATGCTGTTTTTTCTGGCGAACGGTTATCGGGTCATTGCGCACGACCGGCGTGGCCACGGGCGATCCAGCCAGGTCTGGGACGGACACGACATGGATCACTACGCTGACGATGCCGCGGCCGTCGTCGACCATCTGGGCGTACAAGGCGCAGCCCATGTGGGGCATTCCACCGGAGGCGGCGAGGTCATCCATTACATTGCTCGCCATGGCGAAGACCGAGTGTCGAAGGCCGCCATCATCAGCGCCGTGCCGCCCTTGATGGTGCAGACCCCGAGCAATCCCGGCGGCTTGCCAAAATCGGTTTTCGATGACCTGCAGGCACAGCTCAAGGCCAACCGCGCGCAGTTCTACCATGACGTTCCGGCGGGACCTTTCTACGGGTACAACCGCCCTGGGGCAAAACCGTCCGAGGGGATCATCCTGAATTGGTGGCGGCAAGGCATGATGGGCTGTGCCAAGGCGCACTATGACGGGATCGTGGCCTTTTCCCAGACCGACTTCACCGAAGATCTGAAGCGCATCACCATTCCAGTGCTGGTGATGCACGGTGATGATGACCAGATCGTGCCGTACGAAGACTCTGGACCTTTGTCGGCAAAGCTCCTGCAAAACAGCACACTGAAAACCTATTCGGGCTTCCCCCACGGAATGCCGACGACCAACGCCGACACCATCAACGCCGACTTGCTCGCTTTCCTGCGAGGTTAGGCAAAGGGGCAGGGGTTGCGTGAATGCTCGCAGCCCCTGCACCCATTTTCACTGTCCATGTGCGTGAACAGTGATGTCAAAAACCAGGGATTATTTTTCTTCGAGCAGTCCACTAGCATCGTTGGCAATCAACTGGACCCGGAGAACACCATGAGCAAGCCCGAATTTTTCGTCACCCCAGGTTATGGCGACTACCTGCGCGAAAACCTGCATTACTCCCAGGCCGTCAAAGTTGGCAACCGCATTGAAACGTCAGGCCAGGGCGGTTGGGATGACGAGTTCAACATTCCCCCATTGCTCGCTGACGAGATCGGCCAGGCGTTTGCCAACCTGACAAGAACCTTGGCTGCGGCGGGGGCTGGCTGGGAGCACGTGATTCACGTCAACTCCTACCATGTAGGTGGTTTTCCTCCCGAAGTGAACGAGGCGATGGGCAAGTGGTACCGCCACTACATGCCCAACCATGCGCCGATCTGGACGCAGGTCGGGGTCGAGTCCCTCGGGTTGCCGACCATGCGCATCGAGATCCGTGTCACGGCAATCATTGCTTGATGCCGAACCTTTCAATCACCCAATCGATAAACACTTTGAGGCGAGCATTCTGATGACGATTGGGTGGGTACATGACCTGGAACGGCATGGCCGGTCGCGACCAGCTTTCCAGTACCGGCACTAACTGGCCCGTATCGAAGTAATGCTGAACAATCGAGCGAAAATGCTGCCCGACGCCAAAGCCCGCGAGCAGCATTTCCTTGAGGCCATTGCCTTCGTTAGTCGTAAACGCGCAATTGCCCACCTCATGCCGGGTCGTCCCTCGCTCGAAAATCAACGGCTCTGCGGTGTTCGATGGAAAAAAGTAACCCACCCTCAGATGGTTGTTCTCCAGGTCATCAGGGGACTGTGGCGTGCCCATGCGCGCCAGATAGCTGGGGGCCGCGCAGGTGACGTATTCGAGCTCGGCGATTTTGCGACTGATCATGGCCATGTCCTCGGGCTTGCCCGCACGAATTACGCAGTCCACCCCTTCACCCACGATGTTGACCGGCCGATCACTGATCCCCAGGGCAATGGTGATGTCCGGGAACTCGCGGTGAAAATCCACCAGCGCCGGGATCAACAGGCCATTGGCGAACGATGCCGGCGCATCCACTCGCAAGTGACCGTGGGCCTTGAGCTTTCGCCCGCGCACAGCGTTGTCCACCTCGTCCAGTTCGGCCACCAGGCGCACGGCATGCAGGTGGTAATCCAGGCCTTCGAGCGTGGGTGTAAGCGCACGCGTGGTGCGCTGAATCAGCCTGATGCCCAGGTGCTTTTCCAGGTCGGTAATCAGTTTGCTGACCGTGGAGCGTGGGAGCGCCAGCTGTTCGGATGCCCGACTGAAAGAGCCGGTTTCGATGACCCGGACAAAGGCGCGCAGCGCCAGGAGTTGGTTCATGCGGATGTCTACCTCGGTAAAACACAGGGGTTCACACGGATGAACAGCAGACGCTCACGCTCCTGATCGGCGTAGTAGCGGTAGCCCGATGGCGATCTACCGACAGGGGGTATTAGCCCCACGGCTTCGTAGTAGCGGATAGTGACCGCTTTGGTTTGGGTAGCTTTCGCCAGGCGGCGACCGTGTAAGTGGCCCCTATTCATTTCCCTTGACCTTATAGCCGCTAGAACCTTCATTCTACTCACTTCCGGCGATTGGCCCACGCGCCCGTATATGTGCGTCATCTACAAGCAAGGGATCAATGGGTTACGCCTGCTAAAGAAATAGAGCGAGGTCGGCATGAAGGAAACGTTGCGTAGCGCCATAACTGAAGCCTTCCGCGAGGCTGGCCTGGCTGTGAGGCACAGGGACTTTCAGGCGGCCTACGGCTGGTTGGAGCGGGCGCACATCCTTACCCAACGCATCCCGCTGGCTCACGCGAAATCTCATTGGCTCATGCTGAAACTGGGGTGGCTCACGAAGGATTGGCGGGAGGTTGCGGGCCAGCTCCCGCGCATTGTTGCAGCCCTGGTGTTTTCCACGATCTGGGTCCCAGTCGGCAACACGGGAAGAGCGCGCATCAGCGCATTTTCTGCCATGCCGCTCAGCACCGAACTGGAAGATCTGTTGCGCGAAGACTAGTGCACATCGAACGCCCGCAAGACCTGCCCGCGATGGCTCACGAAGGATGCGCGGGAGGTTGCGGGCCAGCTCCCGCGCATTTTCGCAGCCCTGTTGTTTGCCACGAGCTGGGTGCCAATCGGTCACACAGAAAGAGCGCGCATCAGCGCATTTTTCTGCCAGGCCGCTCTGTGCCGAACTGTAAGACCTGTTGCGCGAAGACTAGTGTAGTTTAGCGATCACCTTGATCTCGAAGTCAAAGCCGGACAACCAGGTCACGCCGATAACGGTCGCCGTGGGGTAGGGAGCGTCGCCCCAGTACTCGGCCGCAACTTCCCAGATAGTTTCGAATTTCGAGTCGGGGTCTACGATGAAGATGGTCGTGTCGACCACATCCTCGAAACTACTGCCGGCCTCGGCCAGGATCGCATTCAAATTGGTGAAGGCCAGGCGAACCTGTGCCGCGAGGTCCGACTCGGTCGAGCCATCCTTGCGGCTGCCGACCTGACCGGACACGAACAAAAAGCCGTTGGAGCGAATCGCCGGCGAGTAGCGGTGCAATTCGTACAATGCATGGCGGTCAGGCGGGAAAACGACATCACGTTTGCTGGTCATTGCATAGCTCCTTCGGGGCCATCGCGGCCCGCTGTTTACGATGGAGCCACTGTAAAAAGAAGGCAGGCCTGGATAAACGGGCAACTCTGGTCATGACTGTTTGTAGAATCCAAATTATCCAGACCCGAGAGAGGCGTGAAATGGACCGTTTCGATGCAATGCAGGCCTTTGCCCGAGTAGTGGAAACCGGCAGCTTCACCAAGGCGGCAGCCACCCTGCACATGAGCAAGACCACCGTGACGCAGCTCGTTCAGCAGCTGGAAGCGAGGCTACGCGTGCGCCTGCTCAACCGCACCACACGCAAGGTCAATGTCACCGCCGACGGCGCGGCCTACTACGAGCGCGTCGTCCGGCTACTGGTCGATATGGACGACGCCGAGACCAGCCTGTCCAGCGCATCGATGACACCGCGCGGGCGGCTGCGTGTGGATGTACCCAGTCCACTGGCGCGAATGCTGCTGATACCCGCCTTGCCGGGGTTCTTTGCACGCTACCCGGAAATCCAGCTGACCCTGGGCGTGAGCGATCGCATCGTCGACATCATTGGCGAAAACGTCGACTGCGTGTTGCGTGGCGGTGAGATCACCGATCAGTTCCTCGTGGCAAGGCATGTGGGCGATTTGAAACTGGGCATCTACGCCGCGCCCGACTATCTGCAGCGCTTCGGTACGCCGGAGCATCCCCGTGAGCTGGAGGAGGGCAGGCACAGTACCGTCGGCTTCCTCTGGTTTCGTACAGGCAAAACCTTACCTTACGCGATGCAGCGGGGTGAGGAGCGCATTGAGGCCCGAGGCCGCCCGCAGTTGACGGTCGACGACGGCAATGCCTACCTCGCTGCTGGGCTGGCTGGGCTGGGCATGCTCTGGCTACCGCAGTACATGGCCAAACCGCACCTGGCCAGCGGCGAGTTGTTGCCGCTGTTTGAGGACTGGCACATGCCGCCAATGCCGATGTATCTGGCATTTCCGCCGAATCGCCACGTCAGCGCCAAGGTGCGGGCATTTATCGACTGGGTGATGGAATTGATGGCCGAGCATGCGCCGGTGCTACAGTGAAACAGGTGCAAGCCTTTTCTGGGGGTAGGCACTTTAAACACCTGCTTTTGGCAGTTCGCTGCCTGGCGCAAAGCGCTGCAATCGACCCAAAACGGCCGGTCAATCAAGGAAAGGATTAAACCACTGTACTAGTGCAAAGCATTGGCATCAGGCCGCAGCTTTTGGGTCTACAGTCTTGTATATCCGGCACTGGAAAAAACTGAAATGAACCTGTCGTCTTCGATCTCGCCGCCAAGGCATATCGTGCTGCTGGGCTATGGCGGTTTGCTACCGTTTTTGGGTCTCGCACTACTCATCCTCACTTCTCAAGAATTTCGACCTTTTTGGGCGGAGGCGCTGGTCAACTATGGCGCTGTCATCCTGAGCTTCATCGGCGCCTTGCATTGGGGCTTCGGTATGTCAGTGCAAAACATGAGTGCCGAACTGCGCCGCGACCGGCTTATATGGAGCGTCATCCCGGCTCTTATCGGTTGGCTCAGCACGTTACTGCCGGTGCCATTGGGTTGCTTGCTGTTGATCGTCGGATTTGTCGTCCACTTCTGGCAAGACAGACAGTTGGTTCGAGTGGTGAGCTTGCAAGCCTGGTACCTGCCATTGCGATTGCGCCTGACTGTTGTGGCTAGCGTTTGCCTGCTTGTTGGCGCAATCGCTTTAGTTGTTTATTCGTGAAACCGCGCCTGCCCGAATCGTCTGCAGTGCCGGGCAGTCGCTTGTCGCGCCTGATGCGTTTTGGCAGTTTGGCTTCGGGCGTGGTGGGCGGCATGCTGGCCGAAGGGGCGCGGCAGTTGGCTCAAGGTAAACGTCCGGCGTTCAGTGACCTGCTGCTGACGCCGGGCAATGCGCAACGGGTGGCCGAGCAACTGTCGCAATTGCGTGGTGCGGCCATGAAAGTCGGACAGTTGTTATCAATGGATGCGGGTGATTTGTTACCGAGCGAGCTTAGCGACATTCTTTCTCGCCTGCGTTCCGACGCGCATCCGATGCCCATGAGTCAGTTGGTAAAGGTCCTTAACGAGAGCTGGGGTAAGGGCTGGGAAGGGCGCTTCGAACGGTTTTCCTTCACGCCATTTGCGGCAGCATCCATCGGCCAGGTTCATGCTGCGCAAGGCAAAGACAGCCAGCGACTGGCGATCAAAGTGCAATATCCAGGTGTGCGCGAAAGTATTTCCAGCGATGTGGATAACGTCGCTACTTTGCTGCGCATGTCCGGGCTGCTGCCTCACGGCATGGACGTCGCACCGCTGCTGCAAGAGGCCAAGCTTCAACTGCAAAATGAAGCGGATTACCTGAAAGAAGGCATGCACTTACGGCGCTTTCATCAACTGTTAGCCGACAGTCCGGATTTTCTGGTTCCTCGCCAGTATGCCGAGTTCAGTACGCCGAACATTCTGGTGATGTCCTTCGCCGAGGGCGACCCGTTGGAGACCCTTGAACACGCGCCACAGGCAGAGCGCGACAGGATCATTACACTGCTGTTCGGCCTGCTTCTGCGCGAGGTGTTTGAGTTTCAGTGCGTCCAGACCGACCCCAACTTTGCCAACTACCGTTACCAGCCAGAAACCGGGCAGTTAGTGTTGCTCGACTTCGGTGCCACGCGCCTTTATAGCCGCAACAGCACCGAGGCATTTCGCAAACTGCTGGTTGCAGGCTTGCGTGAAGACCGCGCCGCCATCGCCGAGGCAGCGCTGGCTGTCGGCTACTTTCAGCGTGAAACCCTGCCCAGGCATCGGTTATTGCTGACTGACCTCATCTGCCAGGCCTGCGAGCCACTGCGGCATCAAGGCACCTATGACTTTGCGATGTCCGACCTCGCAGGACGCTTGCGCGATGCAGGGTGGCAACTGGGTGCCGATCGCGATTTCTGGCACACGCCACCGGTGGATGTCCTGTTTCTGCATCGCAAGGTCGGTGGGTTGTATATGCTGGCTGCGAAACTGAAGGCGAGGGTGAATGTGCGATGCCTGTTCGAGCCTTACGTAATTTGAGCGTTTCCCGAACGAGTGAAAGGGCTTGGTTGAGCACCCCTTGATTGGGCCTGACCTTGCCCGCTGTTCCGATGAAGCTTATATCCGCACCGTCGCCTTTAATGGCGATTCAGGTTTGGCGACGACTGAGTGACGTGATGGTTGTGACCTGCTGGAAGTGATCGGTAAACGGTTACGGGCGCAGGCGTCGGCGTAAATCAAAACGGGCACCTTGAAGGTGCCGGTTTTTAGGACTTCGACACCGGACGTTAGTGTCACGCCAGGGTTTTGCCAGTAATGAAAAAACAGCGGCAGAGTTGAAGTCGGCTTGAAACTATAAGCTCCGTGACATGAGGCAGTGCTCTTTCCCCCAAACCTCAAAGCGCTCCAGCACTTCCCAGCCGAGCTTAGTGTAATAACTACTCTGGCTGTGGGTGTGCAAATACAAGGTAGTGAATCCAGCATCCCTTGCATGACCGCAGATGCCTTCGATTAACTGCGCTGCGAGTCCTCTGCATCGAGCTTCAGGTGCGATGAAAACACACGCAAGCCATGGACCTAGCTCTGGCCGGTCAGACAGGTCGCTACTGGCAAGCGTAGCGCCACCTAGCAACTGGCCTCGTTCCGTTGCGATCAGGCACTTCCAACTGCCATCACGCTGTCCATCAGAGAATTCGTGTTGCCAACTCGAAAGAGATTGCTGCGCAAACTCGTAAGTGAATTCCCGATAAATCCATTCGGCCATCACGTCGCATTTGTCCATTTGACTATCCAGCCAATCCACTCGCAGCATCTGACACGCTCCTTATGTATTCGTCCGCACATATAACTTCGTGGTGGCGGTTACGCAGTCGGTTTGAAGACACCTGCATCCACCAGCATCTCCACTAACGCCTCTGGCCATACCGTTTCTTTAGTAGATATCAGCTCGTGAGCGGACCACCAGTGATGATCTGCCATGACCTGAGTCTCGTGTAAGGTCCATTCAGAGTTGGAAACGATCTGGTTTTGCGCGTGCACAATGAAATACTGCTCAACTGCGAACACTGTCTCGCCGCTGGGCAGGAGCATTGAAAAGCGCCGATCTGCCACAGGCCCTATAACCGCGTTGACCTGAATACCGGTTTCCTCACGCAGTTCACGTATTGCAGCGGCGTGGAATGTTTCTCCTTCCTCAAGACCACCGCCAGGGGTGGCCCAGTAATTTCTTCCGGCTAAAGCCCCCTCTTTATGAAGAAACTTGAAAAGGAGGACATCTCGAGAGGGGCTTATGACCAGTAATCGTGCGGACTTTCGCTCACGCATTGGATGTAAATCTTCCCTGAAATTTTGAAATGTGGAGTGCCGCCCTGATCAGAAGGAGGTCACCCATGGCTCGCGGCGTCACGATAGGGGAATGATACTTCAGCAGGGCTGCCTATGTAGCGATTCATCCAAGGTGGTTTTTGCTTTGATCATGAGCCAATGCATAACCTTGCGCTGTCAGCCTTGCAGTCAGGAACCTTAATGCTCGACGGAAGACCGGATGACAGTCGGCAAACGGCAAATTGTCGAGCGGAGCCCAAAAAAAGCTGAAGGTATGGCAATGGTCATCGAGCGTATGATGAGTCCATTGCCTGGGCAAAGGTGCCGGCGTGAAACACAGTTGAAATGACCATATCTGATCGAGATGACCGGCGTCCCAGCAGCCCATATCGCTAACAACCGAGGCCGCTGCTATGCCCGATTCTTCGCTTAATTCACGCAGAGCGGCCTGAGCTGGCGTTTCACCTTTCTCGATTGTCCCTTTGACCAGTTGTACGCCTGCACTTGGATGGCGGAATAGAAGGATGTGTGTACCAGGAATACTGGAGAGGATGACGGGGCAAGCTTTGTTCGGTGACATGGTGATTTCCTTATCGCACTGAAGCACGCATTTTACGACCTTATCCATTGCGTGAGCCGCCAGGTGTTCAGAAGTCTGGTGCTCCAACACCTGAACCATGGTTCAGTCTCCCTGGACATCCATCAGGCTCTGGGTTCGTCCCCGCTTTTCGCCACTGGCTCGTCTACTGACCATCCGGAATGCCTCGTAGAACAAACGGTGAATGCCGTGCTGACCCAAGAGTTTAATGCGGCGCAGGCGTTGTTTTTGCGTGAAAGGGCCTGGTTGAGGACCCCTTGATTGGACCTGACCTTGCCCGCTGTTCCGATGAAGCTTATAGTCCGCACCGTCGCCCACAATGGCGATTCAAGTTTGGCGACTTGATCGATCGGGTCAACCTTTGCTTGATCGGAGTTATACCTATGGACAGATACACCCCCCTTTCCGGACTCGACGAGATTCCGGCCGCGCTGCTCATCGACACTCAAGCCCCACTCGACGTCCTCCTGGCCATGGCCGATTACCGCATCCGCACGGTCACTCAGGTGCTGGAAAACATCGCCTTCCGCGCCGAGATTGGTTGCGACACTGTCGTGCTGGCGGACTTTTCCAAACTGCTGGCCATTCCGCTGCGTGATGGTTGTGACCTGCTGGAAGTGATCGGTAAACGATTACGGGCGCAGGCGTCGGCGTAAATCAAAACGGGCACCTTGAAGGTGCCCGTTTTTTGTGGACTTTGATGCCGGACGTTAATCCGCTTACACGTCCAGGACGCGTTCCATCGCACCGCTCTGCAGCGTGTGCTGTTTTCTGAGGACAACTTCAAGCGAGCGGTCTGTAATCATGCGGGCGCGAGATAACCTGTGAACAAAACAGCCCTTCTGGAAACTGGCGAGGGGGATGGGCATTTAGCTCGAAAACCGGATCCGACCGTGGGCTCTCGGGCGCAAGAACTGGCTATTTCGCCGGGTAGCTAACGGCTGACTTTCGTCTGTCGGAACAGGCTGGAATCGACCCAAAGCTGACTCTCGTCAGTTAATCTAGTTCTTCCAAGCGCCTAGGGCGGTAGGCAGAATAAATCACTCCAACTCAAGTTCCATGTGAATGATTTCTATGGGTTGCCCACCCACACCGTGGCTGAAAAAGCCGTGCCTTTGTGTCACAAAACCATGTTTTTTATAGAAACCTTCCGCATTCAAAGTCGACTCTACCTTTATAAAGCGGATCCCAGGCCCACGCGCATTATCAATACCTGTCTTGAGCAAATGAGCACCAAGCCCCTTACCGGAAGCCTCGAGAAGAAGAAAAAGCCGTGTCACTTCTCCTGGCTCTGAATCCACAAAGCCAACGATCTTTCCCAGCTGTAGGGCCACGACCAATTGTCCTTGTTTTATCAGTTGCTCATAAAACTCAGGGGTTCTTTCGCCCATCCAGCCATTGAGTTGCTCTGGGGTATACAGTCCGTTCGACAGCTCGGCTATTGACTGCCGAGTGACATGGAAAATAGCTTGACCATCTCCTGGCAGTGCTGCCCGAAGGGTAAATTCCTTTTTCATGGTCGCCACTCTTTGTTCTGATTTATGGTGTCCTTGAATCTTGCTCGAGGGTCCGCTTTTGGCCGATTTCTACCTGTCACGACGGACAGAAAACGACGCTTGGCGGCCGTTCAGGTCGGTGCTGTACAAATGAGTGATCGCCATGCAGTGAAGGGGTAAGACCCAGATAGTTAAGCTACCGAACCAGTGTCTTCGACATGATGATGGTGCGCTCGGACTCGTGAAATACGTCTCGGATTTTTTTAAAGCCAAGCGAAGCATAAAAGTCTTCAGCAGTGATAGAAGAGGGGACACGCAGCTCGTTGAGTCCTCCGGCTATGGCGATTGCTTGAATTCTTGTCATCAGCTGCCTTCCGATACCCCTCCCTTGATAGGCAGGCTCGACAAACACACTTCGGACAACGTCATGGTCAAGACTGGCTGTTGCAACGACATGACTTCCAAATGTTGCTACGAACACCTGGCGTTGCGTCAACATACGAAGAATCGCCTGTGGAGAAAAGCTTTGCCCCACTTGATTGATGATTTCGGGCGAATAGTCCTGAGCATTAGACTCTCGCAGGGTGCCAATGATGATCCGACTGATGGTTGGGGCATCCGCATCCATTGCGTTCCTAATTTGGCAATCCATTCAAACAGTTCCTTCCATTACTTGATCGTAGTGAGAGGCGGCCCTGTTCGCTAGCATGAAGGGCTGCTTATGGCCGACTCTGTTGAAAAAGTCGGATTTTCAGATCGCCTGAACTCAGCCACGACCACCACCGGAGAAACTACTAACCACATTGAGTGGTTTTTCGGCCCTTCGATGACCTTTGCCGCTCTGTTATTGGGTTGATTTGAGGTTTTTTGCTTGGTGCAGGCGCATCTATCCCGTGACTGGTGGCCATTGAGATGGAAATTTGGCGCGGTGATAGCCAAAGCCTCCTTGTGCAAAAAATCGCGGATGGCGAAATTTTGATACTACACGTCGAGTTGGCGGGAGCGACGAAGCACTGTCGACGATTATTGTTTTCGCACAAAAGCGGGAAACAATACTCATGCTGCCGTTGATTAAAAAGATAGATAGTCACGTTCATTTTTATACGTCGCAAGACCTCCGCAGAGTGGCCGGTTCGCTGCCCTATACGTTACCTGAGCCGCATCCGCTGACTGCTTATCTGGATACATTGATGGATGCCGGAATTGCTCCGACGCTCCTCAATAACGTCCATTTAAGCATCCTGCCCGATTCAGAAAACGTATTTGCTTCATTTGACGAACTCAAGAATCTCCAGGCAACCAACCCTCTTCGCTATGGGGACGTAAAATTGGTGGGGACGATTAAGGCTGAGCCTGCTTACGCCACCCAGGAACGTCTCTCGCACCCGCAGGTGGTTGGCGCCCGAATCGTTCTACACGATGCAAAGCCTGAAACGGTTTCTGATACGCAGTTCAGTGATGGGCAGTGGTCGGTATTTTATGGCCGCCTGCAACCGCACCAGCATCTGCATATTTACGCGAAAGAAGCCGAGACGAATCTGCGTGTACTGCGCCAGATTCCTCGCGATGTGCGGGTCATTATCGATCACCTTGGCACTTGTCACAGAGAGCGTGACATTACTGAGCCGGCTTACATCGCGCTACTCGCTGAAGCGAGAGAACGAGGCAACGTGTGGTTCAAAGGCCCAGGCTATCGCACTTCCGTTTTACCCGAGGAAACCGCTCGCTTCGTGACGCAAATTGTTTGCGCAGTCGGCGCGGACAAGATTCTTCTGGAAGCAACCGATGCACCTCATGTTGGAACTGACAACCAGGGTGTTCCGTATTCCGACCTCTTTAGTCTGACCAACGCTTTTAACTTTGTTGATGCCGTTGCACAGCATGTTTCTACAGAAACCCGAATTCCTGTTGGCCAACTTCTCCGAGGAGCATCTGGCCAATTGGTAAGTTGATCTACGCCCACGCTCTAACTTCGAGATATCTAGCGATGACGAACATTACTACAAAAGAAATCGAGTTTGCCGTTAATTATGGTGACGAAACCCTGAACCTCAAAGGAATGGTGTTTCAGCCAGAACTAATCGACGCGTCAATTCCCCCCGTCATCTTTAACTCCGGGTTCACTGGCGGGGTCACGATGTACGGCCAGCTGTTTGGTCGCGCCCTGGCAGCCCTCGGTTATCGCGTCATGACCTACGACGTGGCGGGGTTTTTTTCCAACAAACACATCCGCAACACGATTCAGGCCGGAGACATTGAGATCACCAATGTCATCCTCGAAGACCAGAAAGATGAAGTCCTTGGTGCCATTGAATGGGCGCGCGAGAATTTTGGCGAGATGCCGGTAGTTGCGTCCTGGGCAATGGGTTCGGTGGCGAGCCTCGGTGCAGTGGCTGAGCTGGCCGCCGCCGGCGCAGAACAGATCCGCTTCTGGGTACCGATGAGCTACACCAACATCCGTAAGCTGCAAACTTTGCGTGCAGACAAAGACGCGGCTGATGCCGCCATTAACCAACTCGCCGATGACTCGCCGATTCCTCCGTTCGATACAGGGACTGACGCGACCCGCCTCGGCTACTATCCGCTGGATCCCGGGACTCAGGCCTACGTTGATCAGCAGTTAGGCGGCTACACCGAAGCGGGTGGCGCGGACCGTTGGCCTGGCTGCACCCACGTGACGGCGAAGTCCTACAAGTCTTATGTGGCGTATGACCCGGAGCAGTCCATCGAAGGTGCAAAAGGTTTCCCGCCTGCACTGATCATCCACGGCGCCGACAATACGTTGCACATGCCGTCGGAGTCTGTGCGTCTGCACCAGAACTATCCGGGTGATGCTGGCCCGAGCGCGCTGATCATTTCCCATATGCAACATGGTCAGCAGAATCAGGTCGACAGCCCTGTGTTCAAGTCAATGATCCAGAGCATCGATGAGGCCATCCGCGCGCGCGGCTGATCCTCTCGACAAATTCCTGTGAGACCACGAACACCGAGGTCTCACAGCGATTTTTCAGCGTCGCGGTACATTCTCCAAGCGACGTTCCCCGGTCACTTCGATCCGTCGCAATGCGCCGGATTTGCCCTTCGCTGCCCCAAAGATCAATCTGGCTGAATGCGTGCCCAGGCCCTAACATAGCGTGTCCAAAGCCACTCCTTCGGACTGGCCTAAGCTGTTCACTTGAACGGCTGGAACCCCCCATGAAAAGGATCTTGCGATGGCAGCTCCCGGTGAATCGGCAGCGTCTGTGAATAGCCACACAACCAAGCGCATCGGGCTGCTCATCCTCCCTCAGTTCTCCATGATGGCCCTGGCCGGTGCCAGCGAGCCTTTGCGGGCGGCGAACAGGCTGTTCGGCAAAACACTGTATGAGTGGACCCTGCTCACGGAATCCGGTGGTCCGGTCAGCTCCAGCAGCGGTATCGAAATCCAGACGGTGCCGGTTGATCAGGCCCCGGAGTTGGATCGCGTTTTCGTCCTTGCAAGCCTGGATATCGAACATCAGAAACCACCGAAAATGCTGCGCTTCCTGCAGCGCGCAGCGGCTCGCGGAATAACCGTCGGCGCACTGAGCACCGGTACGTTCATCCTCGCACGCGCAGGGTTACTGGAAGGAAAGCGCTGCACTTTGCACTGGGAGTCCATCGGTCAATTTTCGGAGGAATTCCCCACGATCGAAGTTACCAAAGAGCTGTACGTGAATCACGGCAACCGCTGGACGTGTGCCGGGGGGACCGCGGCCATCGACCTAATGCTGGCGCAAATCGCGCTTGATTTCGGCAATCAGCTGGCAGCGAACATCGCCGAGCAATTTCTCCACGCCAGGATAAGAGCCCCGGAAGAACATCAGCGAATGTCGATTCAGTGGCGGTTCGGGATTCACGATCGCAGGCTGACGGCCGCCATCGCCTTCATGGAAGACAATCTGGAGAACATTGTCGGTATCGAAGAAATCGCCGACCGCTGCAATCTGTCCCATCGTCAACTGGAGCGGCTGTGGCATCTGCACTTCGGAATGACGCCGAAGAAATTTTATCTGCAGCTCAGGCTGAACGAAGCGCGGCGCTTGCTGCGTGAAAGCACCCAGCCCATTGCTTCCATCGCCTACAGCTGCGGATTTGTCTCGGCTTCACATCTGGGCGCTGCTTACCGTCGGATATGGAAGTGTACGCCGGGTGAAGAGCGGCGGAAATTTGATGATGCTCATTCCTGATTGCAGTCGTTGAGCCGGCTGGTCAATGAACGCTGATCCCCTCAAAAGCCACAGGGTTGATCTGCTCTGCAAAACCGCATAGCAAGCTAATGACTCGGTCCGACAGGCGGTGAGCTCCGGCAAGCTTCGGGAATTGGGCCATCCTGCATACTTCCCTCTTCATCAACCCGTCACCTTGCATTGCACGCAGGGGTGACACGTGACGTCGGTTTTTTGATAGAAATCGTCGGGCTCAAAGCTCAGGCTGCCTGCGGTAGCGCGGTAATGTTTCCTACAGATGCGGCGTTCACTTCCAGATGCACGACCGACAAAAACAACAATGACGTACAGAAGGCATATCAACCATGGAAACCTTGAGTTTCATTCTGGAAAACGGCGGGCTGATCAGCTTGCTACTGGGGCAGCACCTTCTCATCGTGGCGGTAGCGGTGGGGTTGGCGATTCTTACGGGCGTGCCTGTCGGGATCGCAATATCCCAGCACCCCAGAACGCGCCGTTGGGTGCTGGCGTTCGCCGCTGTCCTGATGACCATTCCCTCTGCCGCGCTGTTCGGGCTGATGATTCCGGCTCTGTCCCTGATTGGTTATGGAATCGGCGTCGTGCCGGCGGTCATTGCGCTGTTTCTCTATTCCCAGCTACCCATTATTCGAAACACCACCACCGCCATCTCCAACATCGATCCCGCGTTGCGCGAAGCGGCGATCGGGATGGGCATGTCCACCTGGCAACGACTGCGTAAGGTTGAGCTGCCGATCGCGGTCCCGCTGATCATGGCGGGCGTCAGGATGGCGACCGTCATCAACATCGGTATCGCGGCCATCGCGGCTTACATCGGCGCTGGTGGCCTGGGCAGTCTGATCATTCGTGGCATCGCTCAATCGGATACCCGACAGCTGTTAGCCGGCGCGATCGTCATCAGCGTGATCGCCATTGCGGCCGATTACGCGCTTTACGGCCTGCAACGCGTCCTGACTCCAAAAGGCCTGAACAAGAACAAAGTGGCCACTGGCCGAATGAAGGAAGCTACGACGTGATCCAGATCGAAAATTTAAACAAGAAATTCGGCTCAGTCACTGCGGTAGAAGACGTCTCTTTCAATGTTGAGGAGGGGCAGATCTGCGTACTGCTTGGACCATCGGGCTGCGGCAAAACTACGACGCTGAAAATGATCAACCGACTGATCACGCCCACCTCAGGCACGATCCGCATCGGTGGTCGCGACACGTCCGAACTGGACAGCGTCACCCTTAAACGCTCCATCGGCTACGTGATTCAGCAAGTCGGCCTGTTCCCCAACATGACCGTCGAGGAAAACATTTGCGTCGTCCCGAATCTGTTGGGATGGGACAAGGCCAAAAGCCGCAAGCGCGCCGCGGAATTGCTGGAAGTGGTCGCACTGGAACCGTCCAAATTCCTCAAGCGCTACCCGTGCGAACTGTCGGGTGGCCAGCAGCAGCGCATAGGCGTGGCCCGGGCGTTGGCGGCAGATCCGCCCGTGATGTTGATGGATGAGCCATTCGGCGCGATCGACCCAATCAATCGGGAAGTGATCCAGGACGAGTTCATGCGCATCCAACGTCAGGTCAACAAGACTGTGCTGTTTGTCAGCCACGACATCGATGAAGCGGTGAAGATGGCTGACTGTGTCGCGCTGTTCCACAACGGAAAAATTCAGCAATTCGGCAGCTCGGATGACTTGCTGGCCCGGCCCAACAGCGAGTTCGTCGCAAACTTCATGGGCAGCGACCGGATCATGAAGCGCCTGTGTCTGCTGCGCGCCGCCGATGTCGCCAGCAAGGTCCCGCCGCGGGAACACATGCAGGTTGTGGGTGGCAACAACAGCATCGCTTCGCGCTCGCAGCTGATCGTACGACCTTCGGATGACCTACGTCAGGTGCTCTCGCAACTGCTGGGTCGCGGGCAGGACTGGGCGTTGTGCAACGACAGCGAAGGACGCTTCATCGGCTACGTCCACCAGGCTGACATCCTGGCGCGGCTTGTTGAAAACATAACTCCGGCGGTGCACTGAAGATGCCTGACTTACTGAGCAGATTCTGGCAAGGGTTGCAGTTTTACTGGGGCGACATCAGCTACCTGACGGTCCAGCATCTGCAGATCGTGGCCGTCAGCGGGGCGCTGGCCCTGGCCGTCGCGCTGCCGTTGGGCGTGTGGATGAGCCGTCCGGCGAACCAACGGTACGCCATGGCCAGCATGCAGTTTCTTAACGTCGGGCAGGCGATCCCCAAGCTCGCGTTGCTAGCCTTGGCCATGAGTGTGATCGGCGTGGGCAGCGGGGCGGCCATCATCGGTTTGTTCGTCGCCACCTTGCTGCCCGTCGCGGTCAATACCTATGAAGGTTTGCGCGCGGTGCCGCAGCACTTGGTCGAAGCGGCCGAGGCCATGGGCATGACGCCACGAGAAACGCTGTGGAAAGTCGAAATTCCGAATGCGATGAACGTGATTTTCGCGGGCATCCGTACCGCGCTGGCGATCAACGTCGGTACCGCGCCTCTGGCCTTTCTGGTCGGTGGCGGCGGGCTGGGCGAGTTGATCTTTACCGGGATCGACCTGAATGACTTTGGCATGATGCTGGCTGGCGCCGCCTCGACCGCGCTGCTGGCGATTGCAGTCGATCTGGGCTGCGGCGTGATTCAAACCCTTGCAGTGTCACGAGGCCTGAGGTTGGCCGGGCGCGACTGAATCTGAAGACCATCGACCTAAACCAATAAAATAATATGAGGTGAATGATGATTTATCGAATGCTCGCCAGTGTGATCTTTAGCCTTAGCCTTATTTCAGGTGTCGTCGGCAACGCTTCTGCCAACAGCACGATTGTGGTCGGTGGCAAGAAGTTTACCGAGCAGCAACTGGTGGCCGAGATGACCGCTCAACTGCTACGCGCCAATGGCTACAGCGTTGATAAACGACCGGACCTCGGTTCGTCGGTATTGCGTGCGGCTCAAGAAAACGGTCAGGTCGATGTGTACTGGGAATACACCGGCACGTCGCTGATTACCTACAACAAAGTCACCGACAAACTCGACGCTGACGAAACGTATAAACGGATCAGTCAGCTGGATGCCGAGAAGGGCATCACCTGGCTGAACCCTTCCAAGGCCAACAACACCTACGCCTTTGCCATGCGCAAGGACGAAGCCGAAAAGGATGGCGTTGCCTCGATCAGCGATCTCGCAAAAAACATTGAAGCGGGCAAATCCTACAAATTCGCCTCGAACGCGGAATTCTTCTCCCGTCCCGATGGCCTGCGTCCTCTTCAAGAAACGTACAAGTTTGAATTCGAACGCAAGAATATCGTTCGCATGGACGGCGGGTTGACCTACCAGGCGCTGAGGGACGGTCAAGTCGACCTGGCGTTGGTCTTGTCGACCGATGGACGAATTCCGGCCTTCGGTTTTGTGGTGCTGAAGGACGATAAAGGCTTCTTCCCCAGCTACGCGCTGACGCCCGTCATCCGCACCGAAATCTTTAAAGAGAACCCGAAAATCGGCGAATTGCTTAACGCCCTGTCTTCGAAACTGGACGACAACACCATTGCCGGTCTCAACTCTCGGGTCGATGTCGGCCGTGAGTCCATCGAGAGCGTTTCCAAGGAATTCCTGCAAAAGAACCAGTTGCTTCAATGACGCCTCGCTGACGTTGAAACCGCTCGGTCTCAACGTCATTGTCCGGGCCGGCTAATTCTCGCTGGCCTGTTTTTATCCTTCTTGTTTGTCGCGCTCACCCCGATTGTGGGGCATGAGCTCATTGCGTTCGCCTGTTCATTAGGAGAATTACTCATGCAGTTGAATAAAAGGTTCGTGGCGGTTTCGTTGTTGCTAGTGGCGGCAAGTGCTCAGGCGGATGACGGTATCGACCGCATGTCCCTCGCCGACATGCGACATGCGTTGAACAACGGCACCCTCAGTTCCGAACGACTGGTCCAGCACTATCTGGATAACATTCAGGCGAACAATCATCAGGGCCAGAATATCAATGCGCTGGTGACCCTCAATGAGCAGGCGCTCGATCAGGCCCGTCAGTGGGATGCCGAGCGGGCAAAAAACCCCAATGCGAAGTACGCGCCACTGGCCGGCATTCCCTTCGTGGTGAAGGACAATTTTGACACCGCCGGGATGGTCACTTCCGGCGGCTCCTATGTGCTGCGTTCGTCGGTGCCGAGCCAGGATGCGTTCACCGTCAAGAAGCTGATCGACGGGCAGGCGATTCTTCTCGGCAAGGCCAACCTGTCGGAACTTGCCGCGTCTTTTGGCTGGTTTGGCTACAGTTCGTTTGGTGGCCAAACGTTGAATCCAAGAAACACCAAGCGTGATGCGTCTGGCTCCAGCAGCGGTTCTGCCGCCGCGGTTGCGGCGGCGTTTGCACCGTTTGCGCTGGGTTCGGACACCAGCGGCTCGATCCGCGCGCCGGCCAGCGTCACGGGCACCGTGGGTTTTCGACCGTCGCTGGGGCTGATCAGCCGTAGCGGCATTATCCCGCTGTCGCTGGCGTTCGATACCGGTGGCGTGATCACCAACAGCGTGCTGGATCAGGCGATTGTGCTGGACGCGATCAAGGGCCAGGACACAACGGACCCGGCGACCCTGGAGCTGGCCGCCGATAAAATACAGTTCGAACCTGCGCTGAATCGTTCCTCGCTGCAAGGCAAAATCATTGGCGTGATCACCAATTTCAAAGGCGCGAACCCTGAGGTGGATGCGGTCTTCAAAGCAGCCCAGGAAACCCTCGGCAAGCGCGGTGCGCATGTCGTCTCCATCGAACTGCCAAAAGCCTTTGAAAACCTTTGGGGCGACGTGCTCGGCCCGGTGGGAGACAGCGAATTCAAGCCACAATTCGAACGCTACCTCGCGACCCTCAACCCGAGTCAGCCCCGAACGCTTGCGCAATTTCTCGAGCTCGCCAAAAAAAATCAGGCTGAAAACGGGCCGCATGGCATGAACCCGGCACGTCTGGCCGGGCTGGAAACGGTATCGGATGCCACCAGCACCGATTCGCCGCAGTACATCTCGATCCTCTCGCGGAAAATTCCGCAGTTGCGCGCACAGCTGATGGGCATCATGAAGCAGAATAAAGTCGACAGCCTTTTCTTCACCACCATCAACTGCCCTGCGTCGGTGGTGCATGGCGTGATTGATGACAGTTATGTGTGCGCCTCCAGCGATACCTACGCATCGTCGTACATTGCCTCCGCAACAGGATTCCCCGAGATCACCGTTCCGGCAGGCACCATCAAGGGCAACCTGCCGGTCGGTGTTTCGTTCCTCGGTGGCTACGGCGAGGACGCTAAGGTGGTTGGTTTCGGCTACGCGTTCCTCGGGCGTTGATTGTTCAGATCTGTTCCAGCAACCAGGTTCGGAAGGCCACGAGCGACGGCAGCATTTCGTTGCGAGGCGGGTAGGCCAGGTAGTAGCTGCGCTGGCTGGCGAAGGGTTGGTCGAGGCTGATCAGCTCGGCGTTGGCCAACTCGTCGGCCACCAGAATGCGAGGCACCAGACCGATGCCGATGCTGGCCCGGACGGCCTGGATCAAGTGCGAGGTAAGCTCGAAACTGGGCCCCAGCCGCATCATTCGATGGGGCAGGCCGTGGTGGCTGAACCACTCGCCCCAGACATTGGCATTACTCGCGACATTGAGCAGCGTCTGGCCGCCAATACGCTCGGGGGTCCACTCGTCAGGGACCTCGGCCGCTTCTGGAGAAATGATCACCATCAGTTCTTCGGTGTGAAGGCGATGGCTGATCAGCCCCGGCAAGTCGGCACTGCCAACAACGATCGCCGCATCGATGCCACTGGTTTCGAAGTCGATGGCGTCGATCCGCGAATTGATGTGCACCAGCATGCCGGGATGGGTTTTATAGAAGTCATGCAGGCGCGGCAACAACCACTTCGAGCCGAAGGTCGGCAAGGTGGCAAGGCGTAAGGTGCCGCTGCCGGATTGATAGGCCATGGCTTGCAACGTGGCGCTGCGGATGCGGCCGAGCGCTTCGCTCATTTCCCGCTGATAGAGACGGCCGACATCGGTCAATTGCACTTGCCGGCCTTCACGGCGAAACAGAGTCACGCCCAGTTGCTGTTCCAGCGCCTGGACTTGCCGGCTCACCGCGCTTTGGGTCAGCGACAGTTCCATCGCTGCGCGGGTGTAGCTTTCATGGCGGGCAGCGGCTTCAAAGGCCAGCAGCAACGACATCGAAGGGGTGAGGTGGCGGTAATTCATTCGTAAAAGTCATCGATAGCGGCACTATTATCCGTTTGTCCCACGCCAGAACCTACAGGATCATTGGCGCAACCGAGGACTTGAGGTTGCCGTATTAATTCTCAGGCGACAAGTGTTTTGAATTTTCCCGTGATTCGACCAATAAGAGAACCACCTGCGATGATCGCTCAGTTGCCCACCGTTGCACTTTCGGCATACTACCCGGAATTCCTTCAGGCACTGCGCGCCAGCGGCTTTCGTGGTCAGCTCAGCGCCGACTACGCCACCCGGACCGTGCTTGCGACCGACAACTCCATTTACCAACGCCTGCCGCAAGCGGCGGTATTTCCCTTGGATGCGGACGACATCACGCGCATCGCCGCCTTGATGGGCGAACCGCGCTTTCGCCAGATTAAGCTGACCCCCAAGGGCGGTGGCACCGGCACCAATGGCCAGTCATTGACCGACGGCATTGTGGTCGACCTGTCTCGGCACATGAACACAATCCTCGAAATCAACGTCGGCGAACGTTGGGTGCGCGTGCAGGCGGGTGTGGTCAAGGATCAGCTTAATGCCGCGCTCAAGCCCCATGGACTGTTCTTCGCTCCGGAGCTGTCGACGTCCAACCGCGCCACCGTCGGCGGCATGATCAACACCGATGCCAGCGGGCAGGGCAGTTGCACCTATGGCAAGACCCGTGATCATGTGCTGGAGCTGCACAGCGTATTGCTCGGCGGCGAGCGCCTTCACAGCCAGCCCTTGTCCGACGCCGAGCTGGAAGTGGCCTGCGCGCAGCCCGGCCGAATCGGCGAAGTGTACCGGGTGGCGCGGCACATTCAGGAAACCCAGGCCGAGCTGATCGAGGCGGTCTTCCCCAAACTCAACCGCTGCCTGACCGGGTACGACCTGGCGCACCTGCGCGACGAGCACGGGCGTTTCAACCTCAACAGCGTGCTGTGCGGTGCGGAAGGTTCGTTGGGCTACATCGTCGAAGCCAAGCTCAACGTGCTGCCGATTCCCAATTATTCTGTGCTGGTGAACGTGCGCTACGGCAGCTTCATGGATGCGCTGCGCGACGCCAATGCGTTGCTGGTACAAAAGCCATTGTCCATCGAAACCGTGGACTCCAAGGTACTGCTGCTGGCGATGAAGGACATCGTCTGGCACAGCGTCGCCGAGTATTTCCCAAGCGACGCCGGGCGCCCGACGCTGGGCATCAATCTGGTGGAGTTCAGCGGCGATGACGCATCGCAGGTGAGGGCTCGCGTGGCGGCGTTCGTGGCGCATCTGCAGCAGGACAAAACCATCGAGCGCTTGGGGCACACGCTGGCCGAAGGTGCCGAAGCCGTTAGCCGGGTCTACACCATGCGCAAACGCTCGGTCGGGCTGTTGGGTAACGTCGACGGTGAGATTCGTCCTCAGCCTTTCGTCGAAGACACCGCGGTGCCGCCGGAAAAACTAGCCGACTACATCGCCGAGTTTCGTGCGTTGCTGGACAGCTACAACCTGGCCTACGGCATGTTCGGGCACGTCGATGCCGGTGTGTTGCACGTGCGGCCGGCGCTGGACATGAAAGACCCGGTCCAGGCCGCGCTGGTCAAGCCGATTTCCGATGCCGTGGCCGAGCTGACCCGGCGATACGGTGGATTGCTATGGGGCGAGCATGGCAAGGGTTTGCGTTCTGAGTATGTGCCAGAGTTTTTTGGCGAGTTGTATCCGGCGTTGCAAACGCTCAAGGGCGCGTTCGACCCGCACAATCAGCTCAATCCCGGAAAGATATGCACTCCGCCGGATCCCGCTCACCGCTTGCTCAAGGTCAACGAAGTGACGCTGCGCGGAGATCTGGACCGGCAGATCGACGAACGCGTCTGGCAAAGTTTCGGCACTGCCATGCACTGCAACGGGAACGGCGCATGCTACAACTACGACCCCAACGACGCGATGTGCCCCTCGTGGAAAGCCACCCGTGAACGCCAGCATTCACCGAAGGGCAGGGCTTCATTAATCCGCGAGTGGCTGCGCTTGCAAGGCGCGGCCAATATCGATGTGTTGCACGCGGCGCGGGGCAGGATGGCGTGGTTAAGCGGGTTGCCAACGCGGTTGTTCAATAACCTGGCGCGCTCGCGGGGCGAGGCGGATTTCTCCCACGAAGTCTACGATGCGATGGCCGGTTGCCTGGCCTGTAAATCCTGCGCGGGGCAATGCCCGGTCAAGGTTAACGTGCCGGACTTTCGTTCGCGTTTTCTCGAACTGTACCACGGTCGCTATCAACGCCCGCTGCGCGATTATTTGATTGGCTCGCTGGAGTTCACCATTCCTTACATGGCCTACGCGCCAGGTTTGTACAACGCGGTGATGAGCTCGAAATGGGTGAGCCAGTTGCTTGAGCGACAGGTCGGCATGCTCGACAGTCCGTTGATCAATCGTCATGACTTGCAGGCTACGCTGACCCTCTGCAATGTCGCTGTCGCCAGCGTGCCAGCCCTGCGCGAACTCACCGTGGCGCAGCGTGAGCGTAGCGTGGTGTTGGTGCAGGACGCCTTCACCCGATACTTCGAGACCCCGTTGCTGGCGAGCTTTATTCAGCTGGCGCACCGGCTGGGCTTTCGAGTGTTCCTGGCGCCTTATAGCGCCAACGGCAAGCCGTTGCACGTACAGGGCTTTCTCGGTGCCTTCGCCAAGGCGGCAATCCGTAACGGCAATCAGCTCAAGGCGCTTGCCGACGTTGGAGTACCGCTGGTGGGTCTGGATCCGGCGATGACGCTGGTCTACCGGCAGGAATATCAGAAAGTATCGGGGCTGAATGATTGCCCGAAAGTCTTGCTGCCTCAGGAGTGGCTCTGCGATGTGTTGCCGAAAAACCCGCATCCCGCGACTGGGACATTCCGTTTGTTGGCGCACTGCACCGAGAAAACCAATGCCCCGGCCAGCACTTCGCAATGGGAAGCAGTTTTTGCCCGGCTCGGACTGAATTTGACGACTGAAGCGACGGGCTGCTGCGGCATGTCCGGAACCTTCGGCCATGAAGTGCGCAACCAAGTCCAATCGCGGACCATTTTTGAGCAGTCCTGGGCCGGCAAGCTGAATGAAAAGAGCGAGGCGCTGGCAACGGGATACTCCTGCCGCAGTCAGGTGAAGCGCTTCGCCAACATGCAATTGCGCCATCCGTTGGAGGTTGTGTTAGAGCATACGCTCGCGATGTGAAAGAGGAGTGGTTGTTTGAATCCTGCTGATGGATGCTGGAACCGAACGTCCGCTTCTGGCCGATCGCTGCCTGTCGCAAGGGGCTTCAATCGACCCAAAGCAACCCTTGATGTATGTTTATTGTCACAAAATGTTATTGGCATTCATGGAGGATTCTGACTGATGGCACGTGTGGGATTGATACTGACACCCGGTTTTGCGGACTGGGAATATGCTTTCATTGCTGGAACTGCGTCCCCGTTTTACGGGATCGACGTCAGGTTTTTCGCTCCTGCTACGGGTCAGTTCCGCTCGCAGGGTGGATTGGCTGTAACTGTCGATAGCAGTTTGCAACAATGTCTGGACTGGAAACCGGACGTTGTTGTCGTCATTGGAGGAATGGTCTGGGAAAGTGCAGAAGCACCGGATATTCGAGGCTTTCTTCATGCTAGTCGTTCAAATGGAGCGACAATTGCCGGTATCTGTGGGGGAACGCTGGCACTTGCTAGGGCCGGGCTTCTCGACACGGTTCCTCATACCTCGAACAGCGCTGACTTCTTAAAACAGAATGCCGTAGGTTATGAAGGGCGCACGCTTTATCGAAACAGTCCGGTAGCTGTGGTTGCAGACCGCATCATAACTGCTCCAGGCCCTGCACCCGTTAGCTTCACCTGCGCAGTGTTCGAAGGTGCCGGGCTATCTTCAGAGATCATTTCTCAGTTCAGGTCAATGTTGGCAGCGGAACATCGGTGACCGCTTCGTCCTACAAAACAGCTGATCCAGGTGATGTATTCGAGTGGCCGCTCATGGCCGATTGCTGCCTGTAGCGAAGCGCTCCAATCGCCACAAAAAAGACGGCCGGCCCTATCGGGAAATGCTCGATCTCGCTCCCTCAAACGCTTCCTATTTGATACGTCGTACCGAACAGAAACACCTGTTGCAAAATTCCGTCTCGTTCAACCAACCGCACCGGGGCAGTTCCGCCCGGCATTATTACTCGCACATGCCCGGCATTGACCCAACCGGCCATCCACGCCGCACAAGCCACGGCACTCGCACTGGTGCCTGAAGATGCTGTCGGCCCTTCTCCTCGCTCAAAAATCCTCGCTTCGATTTGGCCTTCGTTCACCACGTAAGCCCATTGAAGATTGATGCCCGCAGCGCATGGTTCTCCAACGCCAAATTCGCCCTCCGCGAACGCGATTTTTCTCAGTGCATTATTCAAGGGTTCCCGATTCAGCGAGTCGAAACCGGGCAGCGCTTGTCGATCCGATACCAACGTTACGCAGTGTGGATTACCAATCCTGATGAACACACTGTGTGCCCATTTTCCGTCGATTTGCTTTAAGCGCTTCACCGAGCTGACTACACGACCATTTAACTCAGCAGCATCGATGTTGGAGGCGTTGGCATCGACAGCGTGCGGCCCGAATTCCGGTTTACCCAGATCCAGCCAAAAACCTGCAATATCATCGTAATTAGCTCGCTCGACCATTACCGCCGTCGGAGAGTGATGTTTGTCGTGATGCACGCGCATCGTGAACGTCGTTTGGTGTGGCACTAGCCCTCTGTCGGCAAGGGATTGGGCAAAAATGGTCAGCCCATTGCCACTGCGTTCAGCCAGGGTGCCGTCTGTATTCACGATGAGTAGATCAAAAGGCGCCGTGTGCTGGAACGGTCCGATCAGTAGGCCGTCCGAACGATATTCCTTGGTCCCTGCAGGTTGCTGCCCTTCAGGCCAGGTGCATGAGACGCTGATCGCCTGGGAGGCCCAATCCAGGCGTCTCATCGCCGCCGCCTCAGCGTCAAGGGGCAGATCAACACCCTGGGCACGCAGCGCCTGCGGGCTGACGACCCCATAAATGTTGCCACGTGCATCGTAAAACTGCGTCATTGCTGTTCCTCGGCTGTGAGTGCAATAGGTGTATGAGATTCTAACGATGCCCGGCGTCCCAGGAGCCCATATCGCTAACAACCGAGGCGGCTGCTATGCCCGATTCTTCGCTTAGTTCACGCAGAGCGGCCTGAGCGGGAGTTTCATCTTTCTCGATTGTCCCTTTGACCAGTTGTACGCCTGCAATTGGATGGCGGAACAGAAGGATGTGCGCGCCAGGAATACCGGAGAGGATGACGGGGCAAGCCTTGTTCGGTGACAGGGTGATGTCCTTATCGGCGATGAAGCATATATCTATCTGGAGGAGAGACCGCAATGCGCTGCTGGGGATTTCCAACAGCATCATGCTGGCGGAGGTCACGGCGAATCGCGTGTTGGAGCAGATTGATCCGCCAGAATTTTTGTCGGATCAAAAGATCGCAGCCTCGTTGCACTCGACAGCTCCTACAGGGACCGGTTGGACGCATTTGTCTGATCGCTCGACAGCCGAATTCAGCGAAAGATANCAGAATTTTTGTCGGATCAAAAGATCGCAGCCTCGTTGCACTCGACAGCTCCTACAGGGACCGGTTGGACGCATTTGTCTGATCGCTCGACAGCCGAATTCAGCGAAAGATAAGGAGTGGAAAAGGAGGACATCTCCAGAGGGGCTTACAACTAGTCTTTAAGAATTTTCGGCCTCAGGCGCACTGAAGGCCTTACTGTAGTAACCAGACTGATCAAAACAGCACACGTGTTTCTTGCCGGATGCAAGCATTTCGCAGGCATCACCCATTCGTTTTGCGCGTGTCTTGAGTTGCTTGGCTGAAGTAATCCAGTGTATCCAGTCCACCCGTGCGATGGTCGTCGTACTGTTCCAGACTTCGCGCGCCTCTGGAGTGGCTGCCAGTGCCTCCTGGAAATCTGCCGGGACGTCAGGCTCAGGCTCCTTCTTGGCTGGGCTTAGCTCTATCTTCACCATATCCCCAGCGTCCGCGCCTGCGGCCTCGCTTAACTCTTTACTGACCCGCAGCCAATGGCTCAGCTGACCATCGGGCTCGAGCGTTGCCTGGAATGGGTGCCCATTGAGCGTGCCTTCAACCGTCGTCCTTCCTCGCCTCGGCAGTTGTTCGCTCGCATCTTTGGGCAGTACCAAAAATGTCCACGACTTATCATCACCAGGCTTTGCCGGACGAAGCAGCTTTGCTTCGAAGCGGGATTTCACATCGGTTGTTGTCATCGCATCGCCTGCAACTGTTACCTGACTATTGCTTGTCATTTGAACACAACGGCTACACCAACTGGCGAACTCCCAAAGACAAGATCAACCCGCCACACAGCCGATCGGTCGCTTTTTTCCTGCCTTGGTACGCGCGAGCAATCATGGGTTGCGAAAGGGCGATTGCGACCATGCCATACCAAATCGCGCAGACCACTACTACAACGCCCAGCATCAACAAAAAAGTGCCAGCCGAAACGTGGGCAGGCGCTGCTGAGGTCTGCGCTTATTGCGCAAAGCCGGTTTTGCCGATGCGTTTGAGCATCTCGTTGTACATCTTGCTGCGACGGTGGGCAGTGCTGTAGCCGCCGGCGGCAGCGACTGTGCCGGCCTGGATGTGGTCTAGGTACTTGAATATCGTTCCGGGCGAAATGAATTCGACGGTGTATCCCATCTCGACCATGCGGTCTTGCAGCGTGTACCCGGGCACACGATCATCCAGCTGGAAATGCAGATCATGCTGCTTCATCAACCCACAGTTCCACAGGGTGCAAAAACTCTTCAGGTGGACTTCGCGCCAGGGCTTCGGGTCTTTGGAGCGCAGCCCCAAGGTTTGTTTCAGGCGGCGGTAATGGTGTTTGTACAGCCGCGAAGCATAACGCCAGGCAGACCTGATCACCCCGCGATCCAGTTGCTCGACACAGCCTACAGCCGCGACCTGCGGATCGTTGATGCATTTGCTCAACATCATGTCGAACACGGATTCATCGTAGATGAAGGTGTCGGTGTGCAGCAGGAACAGGTAGTCGGTTGTGACGCGCGCCAGCGCCATGTCGAGTGCTCTGCCGTGCGCCATATGGCCCGCTTCCGGGCCGGCTGACTTGCGTTCGATCAGGTTGATCCAGTTCAGCGAGCGCAGGTATTGGACGCTCTCATCCGCGGAGTCGTTGTCAACGACCCAGACCGGGATATTCCGGTGCCCCACGTGTTTGTATAAAAGGTCGAGGCAGGCTTTGGTGATGTCGAGTGTTTTGTAATTAACCAGAACAATGCTAAAGGGAGTGTTCGTGTTGTTTGAAAGATGCTTCATAACCTGAATGCCCAGTTATTGTTTGCGCTTGGTTTGTGCTGCGGTTTAAGTGGGCGCGAGAGTAAGTAAACGACCTTAAGTGAAACTTAATCTCGCCGGGCTCCAGCCAAAAACGCGGGCATGCGCTGATGTCCATCGGCATCGATGTAGCCCAGATCGCCAGACTTTCATGCCCCGTTCGTCGAACGAGGAATCTGGGTGGCAGAGCGGTTTGAGGCGATCGCTCGCTGTTACCCAAGCCACCCCACCAGCAGCATCGCGCTCAAAGCCACCAACGCCGTATTCAGGCAAACCAGCCCGAAGCCAAACCTCACCAGTGCGCTTTCCTCGCTGGCATGGGTCTTCGCCAGCCCCAGGATCAGCATGACGATCGACAGCGAACCCAGTGCGGCATGTCCTGCCGCGCTGTTCTGCACGGCGGCCAGCAACAGGCGGGAGGTTTCCGGCAACATCGCGATGGCCGGCATGAAGATCGCGTTACCGCCCACGTTTGATCCGGTCATGTAGCCGGACAGCCCGCCGAGCAGGGCCACCAGCGAAGTCGCAGCGGTGGGCGACAACCCTGCCAACAGTTGCATCAAGCCCGCCAGAAAGCCCGCTTTTACCATCATCTGCGACATGGCCAGAAAGAAGAAAATCGTCAGCAAGGGGCGTTTCGCCCGAACCGCCAATGCCGTCAGCCAACCAACGACCGGCCCCGTCTGGCGTGGCGTGTTGCGCGTGTAGAAGCCCAGGCCGATCAGCACCAGGATCAGCGCGACGCCCGGTGAAGCCAAGGGTTTCCACGTCACCTGGGCACCCTGGACGATCCAGAGATCCTGCCAGCCGGTGATGCTCCACAGCGTTTTCAAGCCGACGATGAAGACGATCAGCAGCACATAAGGCCAGGCCTGTCGCGGCCATTGCACCGTGCTGCGGGTGGTTGCGCTGCGCCGCCGCCACAGCCCGGCAGCCAGTACGGCGCTGGCGGTGAACAGGCCGGCGGCAACGCCGGCTACTTCCGGCCCCAACCAGCGGCTGGCTGCGTAGAGCACGGCCACGAACAGCAACCAGAAAACGCCCAGCGCCTGCCATTCCCGCAGCTCGCGCACGCCTGCCAGGTACAACGCCATGGCACTCAGGGCAAGAAACACCGGGGCGCTGGTGAGGGCCGAAGTCGCAGCCAGGGCCGGCGCGTCCAGATGTGCCAGCGAGGCGCCGATCACCGAGGCCAGGCCCAGGGTGCCCCACGGCATGATCGCCATGCCGGCCAAGGCGATGCGCAGGGCAACCCGGCGCTCAAAGAGGCTGAGCAGCAGCGGCACCGTTGCGATCAGCGACACGCCAAAACCGGTCATGGCTTCCAGTAACGGTGCCAGGCCGAGGACGATGAACACCAGTTGATCGCCGCGACGCAGGCCCAGGGATTGCACCCATTGGCTGAGCGCCACATTGACGCCCAGGCGCTCGATGCAAATCACGAACGCCAGCCCCGGCACGATCACGAACGCGGTGCTGGCAAACAGCACGGCGGTGTCTTGCGCAGCGGCCAGCAGGCTGCCCAGGTGCCACGCGTCGGCAGCACCCGCCAGCCACAAAACCACCACCAGTAACGTGCCGGCGAGGGCGGCGTGCACCGGCGGGCGGCGCAGCACCACCAGCATTGCAGTGACCAGCAGGACGGGGGAAAGATGAAACAGTGCGAGCATGCCGAATATCCTGTGTGAGTGGCCGGTCAGGCTGCGAAGGCAGGCTGCACGCAAGATAATATTTCTCGTGGCTAGATAAAGGGTCGCGGTTTTCTGCTAGTTTTCGGGAAATTTTCTCGCGGGGCTCGCATGGCTAACAAGGACGCTGCATTTGAATCGCTGGATAAATTTGACCGTGCGATCCTGGACCTCGTCCAGCGCGACAACACCACGCCGTTGCGGCTGATGGCCGAGCAGGTCAACCTGTCCACGGCCGCCGTGCAGCGCCGCATAAAGCGCATGGAAGAGAAGGGCGTGATCACCGGCAACGTGGCCATTGTTGACCCCACTGCCGTCGGCCGGCCGATCACCATCATTGTCGAAGTGATGGTCGAGCGCACCAGTATCGAGGCCCTGGAGGCGATCAAAGCCCACTTCGCCGTGCCGCAGGTGCAGCAGTGCTATTACGTCACTGGCGAGGTGGATTTTGTGCTGATATTGACCGTCGCCAGCATGCAGGAATACCAGGCCCTGGCCCGGCGATTGTTTGCCGAAAACGCCAACGTGACCTGGTTCAAGACCATCGTGGCACTGGACCGGGTGAAGGTCGGGCTTGAGGTGCCGAGCCTGGCGGGGTAACGGCGCAGTCGCACCCTGGCAGGCGATGTAGTGTTTTTCGTGATAGCTCGTAACGGAGCTTGCGATTGTTCCTCGGCTCAACGTCTGTTTAGGGTTGCTGCAGCAATTCTCAGCCGTAGTGGAACTGTATGCGTTATCGACGTCTCGACCTGAACCTTCTGGTGGCCCTGGACGCCTTGCTCAGCGAATGCAGTGTGAGCCGGGCGGCGGAGCGCTTGTGCCTGGGCCAGTCTGCGGCAAGTTCAGCGCTGGGGCGCCTGCGCGAACATTTCAACGACCCGTTGCTGGTGCAGGTCGGCCGGCGGCTGGAGCCGACAGCGCTGGGCCTGGAGCTGCTGCCGAAAGTGCGTGAGGCCCTGGCGCTGACACGGGACATCGTCGATTCGCCGGTCGGGTTTGACCCGGCCACCTGTACCCGCCGCAATGGCAACTGTTCGATGTGGCTAAGGATCGCGGCGAAACCACGGACCTGGCGGCCAGCCAACCCGAGACGGTGCAGCGTCTGAAGGCGGCCTGGTTGCAGTATGCCGAGCGCGTGGGAGTCGTATTTGCGCCGCGATAGTGGCGCGAGATCCGTCGCAGGGTTGAAGCGCTGGAGTACTTCCAGGTGCGGGCGATGGCGAACTTGAGCGCAAAGCGAATAAATCGGTTGAAAAAAACTCCTAAACGCCTTAAACGGGATGCTCGCCGGCACGTTGCTCGCAATCGGTAGGTGGGTATCGCCAGTTTACTGGCCCAGGGAGCGTTGATGAGTTTTGATCCATTGCAGGGCTCCCCGCAGCCATTGAGCGACCGCGCAGCCGATGCCGCTCAGCCGCCACGCCACGCGGACCCGCTCGGCCGGGCTGCGGCGGGCGGGCATGACGCGATAGAACGTCTGCTCGATTCGGCGCGCAGCGGTGCCCACACCGGCCATTGGGCGGTTTACCGCGCCGGTGAGCAACTGCATCTGGTCGGGCAGGGTGAGCCGCAGGAACATTGGCCGGCCATTGTTGCCAACGAAGACTTCGAAGCGTTCTGCCTGACCCGGCGCCTGCACCGCTGGCCAACCGGCCGCGGTGAAACCGTGCTGGGGTGGGTACTGGCGCCCCAGGATGATGCCGCCGACCCGATGCTGGCCGAGTTTGCCCAGCGCCTGGGCATCGAGGTGCAGACCAACACCCTGGCGCGCGCGCAGATTACCCAGCGAGTGCTCTATGAAATCACCTACCTGGCCAGTTCGACCCGCGACCGTTTTGTGTTCCTGGTGGGGGTGCACCGGCTGCTGGCCAGCCTGATCGACGCCGAGAACTTCTATCTCGCGCTATACGACCCGCACACGGGCAAGATCGACTACCCGTACTACGTCGACATCATCGACGTGGATGCCGTGGAGGCCGAACACTACGAGTACCTGGACCCCGCGCACCTGTCGTTGACCGGGCAAGTGTTGACCAGTGGCCAGCCGCTGCTGATCGACGCGGCCGGCATGCTCGCGGCCCAGGAGGAGGGTCGCTTCTACTGCGTGGGAGACCGTCCGGAGTTCTGGATGGGCGCGCCGCTGAAAAATGCCTCTGATGAAGTGTTCGGCATGCTCGCCATGCAGGTCTACGAGGTGTCCCGCACCTACAGCGCTGAGGACCGCGCGCTGTTCCTGGTGGTAGCCCGTCACGTGGCCATGGCGTTGGACCGTATTCTGCACCGTGAGGACCTGGAAGCGACGGTGATGCGCCGGACCCTCGAGCTGTCGGCACTCAACGACGCGCTGCGCCAGGAAGTGGCGGAGCGCGAACGCGCCGAACACCTGCAGAGCGCGCTGTTCCAGATTGCCGAACTGTCGAGCCGGCCGGGGGACATGACCGAGCTGTTCGAGGCCTTGCATGGCATCGTCGGTGAACTGCTGTTCGCCCACAACTTCTACATCGCACTGTTCGACGACGCCAACGGCGAAGTCACCTTTCCCTATTATGTCGATGAGCGCCAGACCACCCGCCCGCTGGCACGACGTGGGCGCCGGGGCTTGACCGAGTATGTGATCCGCCAGCGGCGACCATGCCTGGTGGATTCGGCCGAGGCCGAGCGCTTGTCCGCCACCCATGAAACCGAACTGGCCGAGGCGCATATGCGTTCCTACTCCTGGCTCGGTATTCCGTTGTTCGATGGCGATGTGGTACGGGGTGTGCTCGCGGTGCAAAGCTATACCTCGCAGGTGCGCTATACCCTGCGCGATCAGGAGCTGCTGACGTTCGTCTCGCGGCACATCGACACAGCGTTGTCGCGTCGCACGGCAGCCGAGGCGATCCATGCTGCCAACCTCAAGCTTGAAGCCCGGGTACAGAACCGTACCCGTGAGCTTGATCACGCCAATGCCAAGCTGCAGCACGAGAACCTGCACGACGCGCTGACCGGGCTGCCCAACCGTACTTGCCTGCAGCAGCGTCTTGGCGTGGCCTGGTCGCGGTTCGGCAGCGAAGGCGGGCATCTGGCGGTGATGTTCATCGACCTCGACCGGTTCAAGATGGTCAATGACAGCCTCGGCCATCACTTCGGCGACCTGCTGTTGATGCAAGCCGCGCAACGCCTGAGGGGTTGCCTGCGGGAAACTGACCTGCTGGCGCGCCTGGGCGGCGACGAGTTTTCGGTGCTGGCACCGGACGCGCCGCTGGAAGTGGTGATCGACATCGCCGAGCGGATCCTGGTGGCGTTCGACCTGCCGTTTTTCATCAACGGCCTTGAGGTGTTTTCATCCTGCAGCATCGGAATCGTCAGCGCCGACAGTCAGTTCCATCACGAGCCGGCGGACTTGCTGCGCGATGCCGATGCGGCGATGTACCGGGTCAAGAGTGCCGGGCGCGACAGCTTTGCGGTGTTCAACCAGGAAGTGCGCCGTGAAGTCTCGGACCAGGTCGAGCGCGAAGGGGCACTGCGCAATGCGCTCAAGCGCACCGATGAGTTGCTGCCGTATTTCCAGCCGATCGTCAGCGTCGCAACCGGCGAACTGCTGGCGCTTGAAGCGCTGATTCGCTGGCATCAGCCTGGGGGCCGGGTAATCGGGCCGGGCGAGTTCCTGCCGGATGTCGAGGGCTTGCGCCTGATCGGTCGGCTGGACCTGTACATGCTCAATTGCATCGCGGTGATCCTCGCCCAACCGGAGCACGCCAACTGGCCGCCGGTGCACGTTAACTGCTCCAGCTACAGCATGACGCGCCCGGATTTCGCCAGTGATGTCCTGGCCCTGCTGGCCCGCCACCAGGTCGCGCCTTCGCGCATCTGCCTGGAGCTGACCGAAGGCGCGCTGGTGGCGGAACCGGCCATAGCCCGCCTGACCATGCAGCAATTGGCCGACAACGGCATGTCGGTGGTGCTCGATGACTTTGGCGCCGGGTTCTCCTCCCTGAGCTATGTGCACCAGTACCGCTTCAGTGGCTTGAAAATCGATAAGTCGTTCATCCTCGAACTTACCTCCAGCCCGCGCAGCCGGGCGATCGTGCGGGCGATTGTGCGCATGGCCGAATCACTGGACCTGAGCGTGGTGGCCGAAGGCGTGGAGGACCAGGCGACGCTGGACTTGCTGCGCGAAATGGGAGCGACGCAAGCCCAGGGATATTATTTTGCCAAACCGATGAGTTTGGAGGCGCTGCTGGAGACGTTGCCTGTCGGAATATCGTGAAGCGAAACCCTTGAAGTCTCGCGCAGGGCCAGGCCGCCGGCGAGCGCGAGCAGGGCAATGGCGATCAGGTAGAACGCTGGCGAGAGATTGCTGCCGGTGGTGCTGATCAGCCAGGTCGCCATCAGCGGCGCGGTGCCGCCGAACAGGGTGTAGGCCATGTTGTAGGTGATCGCTGACGCGGTGTAGCGAGTGCGGGTCGGGAAGGTTTCCGAGAGCAATGCCGCGGTGACCACGTTGCACAACACTGCGCCAATCGCCAGCAGCAACACGCCCAGGATAGACGCTGCAAACGACCCGGAACTGGCCATCAGAAATGACGGGTACACCACCACAATCAACAGCACGCAGGCGCTCGCTACGGTCATCCGTCGGCCCACCCGGTCGGAGTACAACCCGGCCAGCGGGCAAATCAGCGCGGCAAAAATCAGGGCGATCAGTGACACCAGCAACGCTGTTGCCCGACTCAGGCCGCCGGCAACTTGCAGGTACGTCGCAAAATAGGTGGTGAACATGTAGAACGACAGGGCCGTCAGCGAGATGAAGGCGCCCAGGCAGCAGATGGCTTTGCCGTGGTCGCGAAACGTGTCCCTGAGCGGGGAGTGTGCCACCGCATGCTGTTGAGTCACGGCCTGGAAAGCCGGCGTTTCATCCAGCCTCCAGCGCAGATACAGGCCCACCAGCCCCAGTGGCGCGGCAATCAGGAACGGCAGGCGCCAGCCCCAACTGCCCATGGCTTCAGCGGACAAAGACGCTTCGAGCGCGTAAGCCACCACCGCCGCCGAGGCGAACGCCGCAAAGGTCGACACCGGGATGAAACTGCCATACCAGGCTCGTCTGTCATTAGGCGCATGCTCCATCAGATAGGCGCAGGCACCCGCGTACTCACCGCCGGCGGAAAACCCTTGGGCGCAGCGGATCAGGCTCAACAGCACCGGGGCCATGACCCCAATCGCTGCGTACGTGGGTAACAAGCCTATCAGGGTCGTCGCGCCGGCCATCAGCAGGATTGTCATCGCCAGGGTGCGCTTGCGCCCAATCCGGTCCCCCAGCATGCCAAAGAAAATCCCGCCCAAGGGCCGAAACGCAAAGGCCACGGCGAACACGGCGAAGGTTTTCAGCAGTGCGACGCTGGCATCGCCACTGGGGAAAAATTGCTGGGCGATGGTCGTCGCCAGAAAGCCGTAGACGGCAAAATCAAACCACTCGACAAAATTGCCGATAGCGGCGGCGACTATCACTTTTCTCAGGGTCTTCGGGCTGACCTGCTCTGCGGCGGCGCTTGTCATGCTGAACCTCGACGTTTCATCCGTTAGCCTGCGATTATCCGGGCAACGGCTGAAACGTCTCAGCTCAAAAGTGTCGTTGACGTATTCAGGACCGACTACTGTCGTCCATTCAGCCAGGCCTCATAATCTGCGGCAGGCATTGGCCGGCCATACAGGTACCCCTGTGCCTGATCGCAGCCTGTCTGCTTGAGAAAGCTGTGCTGCGCTTCGGTTTCCACGCCTTCGGCAATGATTTTGAAGCCCAGGGCATGCCCCAATTCCACGATGGTTTTGGTGATCGCCACATCGCGCGAGTCGTTGGGTAGATCGGAAATAAAGCTGCGATCGATTTTCAGGTGGTCAATGGGCAAGAGCTTGAGGTACGCCAGCGAGGAATAGCCTGTACCAAAGTCGTCGATGGAAGTGGTTACGCCAAGGCCTTGCAACGTAGCCAGGACTTCCCTGGAATGTTCGGGGCTTGCCATCATGAGGCTTTCAGTGACTTCTACCTCCAGCACATGCGCGGGCAAGTCGAAGGCTCGCAAGGCACTTTTGAGGGTTTCGACGAAATCGCTGCGGTCGATTTGCAGAGGCGCCACATTGATGGCGATAACACCGTGCACTATCTGCAGATCAGCCCAGCGCCTGATATCCCTGCAGACCATTTCGATCACTTGCTCGCCGATCTGGATGATCAAACCGGTGTTTTCCGCCAAAGGTATGAATTCGCCCGGGAAAATCAGGCCCTGTAAAGGATCGCGCCAGCGAACGAGCGCCTCGGCGCCTGCAACTGTATTGTCCAGCAGGTTGATTTTTGGTTGATACCACACTTCAAATTCATGGTTAAGCACTGCACGCCTCAGGAAGCGCTCGCCATTGAGTCTTTCCTGGGCACGCAATGTCATTTCAGGCTGGTAAAAACGGTAGTCGTTGCGTCCTCCTTCCTTCGCGCCGTACATGGCCGTATCCGCTTGCCTGAGTAACTGCTCAGGCGTCTCGGCGTCGTGGGGCGCCACTGATATGCCGATGCTTGCCGTCACCAAGGTGGAAGTGCCTTTTAAATCGAAGGGTTCCTGAAGTGATACCAGGAGTTTTTTCGCAACGATGATGGCGTCGGTGGGGTGGGCAAGATTGTTCAGTATCAGCGCAAATTCATCACCTCCCAGCCGGGACACCGTATCTTCGGAACGCACGCACGCCAGGAACCTGGACGATGCCTGTTGCAGAAGCAGGTCACCAAGGGAGTGCCCCAGGCTGTCATTCACTGTTTTAAAACCATCAAGATCCAGCACCACCACTGCCAGAAACTGGTTATAGCTCAGCGACAGATCGAGGGAATGCTGCAGCCGTTCATTGAACAAGGCTCGATTGGGCAGGGCGGTCACCGGGTCGTAATGGGACATTCGCTCCAGATCGGATTGCGATTGGTTGATCGCTGAAATGTCCGAAAACACCGCAACGTAGTTATTGACGTTGCCATCGTCATTGTAAACAGCGTTGATGGTCAGCCATTCCGGATAAAGCTCGCCGTTTTTTCGCCGATTCCACAGCTCGCCGCGCCACAAACCGGTGGTCTTCAGGCTTTTGAGAATCTGCCGGTAAAAGCCGTTGTCTTGCTTGTCAGTGATGAGTATGTTCGGCTTCAAGCCTATGGACTCCTCGGCACTGAAGCCTGAAATCTTCATGTAGGCTGCGTTGACCGAGAGTATGTGTCCGCGTGCATTGGTGATGATCACACCGTCAGCGGTGTTATCCAGAACGATTCCCGCAAGACGCAGCTGCTCGGTGCGTTGTTTGATTTCGGTGATGTCGGTGGAAATCCCCAGCACCCCTGAAGCCTGCCCACTTGGCCCTTTCAAAATGCACTTGGTCGTCAGGTAGGTGCGCGTCATACCCTGTTTTTTGACCTGATCCTCAAATCGTAAACTGCCGCCGCTCGAAATCACGTGTTGGTCGTTTTCGCGCAGGGTTTTGGCCTCGGTGAAGGGCAGATAACTTTCGCGGGTTTTGCCCTCCATTTCCTCGAAAGTAAGACCAGCAGCTTGTTCGAACATGCGGTTGCACAGTCGAAGTTTGCCCTCCGTGTCGTAGACGTAA
Organism: Pseudomonas sp. Y24-6; assembly: GCF_020295325.1. Classification (NCBI taxonomy): domain Bacteria; kingdom Pseudomonadati; phylum Pseudomonadota; class Gammaproteobacteria; order Pseudomonadales; family Pseudomonadaceae; genus Pseudomonas; species Pseudomonas sp. Y24-6. The sequence goes on from NZ_JACBXG010000016.1 coordinate 122,444, forward strand.
ATGAGTGATGGGGCGTTGTCGACGATGTCGCGCAACAGGGCTTTCTGCGTCCGCCGTTCTTCAACCTCGTGGGCTAATTGAGCATGGCGTTGGCGAACAAGCAGGTGGCTCTTGCTCAGTTGCGCGGCGAAAAAGGTGAACAAGCCGGTGCAGGTGAGGGCCACCAGAAACAGCGGCGATTTGAACAGGGAACTCGCCGGCCAGCCCTGCTGCGGCAGCGCCGCGAGCTCCCATTGGCCACCTGGAACATCAACTACCGTGGTGACTGCGTCCCCCTCGAATATTTCAGGCGCACCGTAGATCATCCCGCCGCTTGCACCTGTTGCATCTTCTCCGCGAAGGGCCAGTTGCAAGTCTTTGTTGTCAACGATACCGCTGGCAGTGAGCAGTTGAAGCACGTCTGCGACGACTGAAGCATTGCCCCAGTAAGTGTCTTCGCCGCCAGAGTGGCTGATGAAAACGGGTCGACGATGGATGAATGCCAGGCCACCCTGAACCAAATGCACGGGCCCAGCCAAAAGCGCTTCTTTTTGTTCGCGAGATCGTTTGATCGCCCGGTATTGCTCAGGAATCTTGCGATAGTCCAGCCCCAGGACTTTGCGGTTTCCTTCCAGCGGAAAGATATTGCGCACGACGTCGTCAGGCGCCAGCGCAATGTGGCGAATATGCGGCTGGGATGAAATCGCCTGCCGGGCCATTCCGTCGAAATGAGCAGATGAAATTTCACCATCTACTCTCACCAGCTGGCCGATGCCTTCAGTCACATCAAACGTTGAGCGCACTTCGCTCTCAAGGTGCGCCCTGATATTGGCCAGCGTGGAAATCAACTGGGCTCTCGCCGCCTGGGATTCTTCTCGTGAATCCAGGGTCCCAAGGGTGACGGAGAGGACGACGCCGGTCAGGAAAATGCTGCCTGGCAGTGCGAATGTCCGCCACGATCGTGGTTGGGCCGTAACCGGTTTATCACTTGTGTCGCTCGCCGTGCCAGCTCGGGTTCTTCTCAAAGCGTCAATCCCTGAAAGTCATCATTGAAATCGAACGGCGTAAACCGGTGGCGATTGTGCATATCGATGTTGGATGAATTTGACTCTTCAGTGGTTCCACTGATCCGACGACCGCCGCTTATTGAAATCCATACCATTGGCCGACACAATCTCTTCTTGATCCGGCTACGGCCCGGATACCCGTGCAAGAAGGAACCGCAGTTGAACCAACATACACTGTCCATGCGTCTTGAGCGCGTTGCGGCGCAAGTGCCGGCCGGGGCGCGCCTGGCGGATATCGGCTCGGATCACGGCTACCTGCCGGTGGCCTTGATGCGCCGTGGCGTGATTGCGGCCGCGGTCGCGGGTGAGGTGGCGCTGACGCCGTTCCTCTCGGCTGAGCGCACGGTGCGTGAAAGTGATCTGGATCAGCACATCAGCGTGCGCCTGGCCAATGGCCTGGCAGCGATCGAACCGGGTGACGGAATTACGGCCATCAGCATCTGCGGCATGGGCGGCGAGACCATTCGCGACATTCTCGAAGACGGCAAGGCGCACCTCGGCGGTCACGAGCGCCTGATCCTGCAACCCAACGGCGGCGAGCAGCCACTGCGCCAATGGCTGATGGACAACGGTTACCGCATCCTCTGCGAGGAGCTGCTGCAGGAAAACCGCTTCTATTACGAAATCATCGTGGCCGAGCGCGATGTACCGGTACGGTATTCTGCCCAGGAGCTGTACTTCGGCCCGCTGCAGATGCAGGCCCGCAGCCCGTTGTTCCTGGCCAAGTGGCAGCGTCTGCTGCAGCAAAAGCACAAGACCCTGGGCAGCTTCGCCATGGCGCGCAAGGGCGTCGCGGAGCAGAAGGTGCAAGACCTGGCCCGTCAGGCCCGGTGGATCATCGCGTTGCTGGGGTGAGCCAGGCGGGTGAAAAACAATTGCCCCCCGCAGACTTTTTCGCTTACCCGGGTTGTCCAACCCTGAGACTGCCGTCACGGCTTTCCCAAACCAGATAGCTGGCCTCAGCTAAGGACAGATGATGACCTTTCTAATATTTCTCATAGCCTGCGGTGCTGCGGCGAGCACCGGGATCATTTTCAAACCCGGGCAATGGTACGAAGAACTCAACAAACCCAGCTTCACCCCGCCCAAATGGCTGTTTCCTGTGGCCTGGTCGATTATCTATCTGTTGCTCGCCTGGGCGGGGTATCGCTTGAGCCTGATGCCCGGAAGCCAGGTGGTGCTCGCCCTGTGGGCGGCGCAAATTGCCCTGAATACGCTTTGGACTCCGGTGTTCTTTGGCGCCCACCGGATCTTCGCCGGGATGGTGATCATCTCGCTGCTGTGGCTGGTGGTCGCGGCGATGGTCGTGCTGGCCTTGCGCCTTGACCTGGTCACCGGCTTGATTCTGTTTCCGTATCTCATCTGGCTGTGCGTAGCCAGTGCGCTGAACTTTTCGATACTGCGCCACAACTGAGTGCCTGTTTCAGCGATGAATCGTTACGCTAACCGTAACGGTTCGTCGCTGTGCTTGATTGATGCACCCCCGCAACACTCCTAAGGTGAGACCACGACAGCGAACCTCTGGAGTGGTCATGACAACAACAATATCCCCCGACCCGCGATGGACGCGGCGGCGCAGCGAGAAGCAGCGGCGTCTGGAACTGGTCAAGGATTTAGCCGACGGCGCGGTGCTGCCCACCGGGAAGATCGTCCAAGCCCTGCAAGCGTTGATCCTGCCCGGCGATCGCGTGGTGCTGGAAGGCAATAACCAAAAGCAGGCGGATTTCCTCTCCCGCTCCCTGGCCCAGGTCGATCCGGCAAAACTGCATGATTTGCACATGATCATGCCCAGCGTGGGGCGGTCCGAGCACCTTGACCTCTTCGAACGCGGCATCGCCCGCAAGCTCGACTTCTCGTTTGCCGGCACCCAGAGCCTGCGTATCAGCCAGTTGCTGGAAGACGGCCTGCTGGAAATCGGCGCGATCCACACCTACATCGAACTCTATGCGCGGCTGGTGGTGGACTTGATCCCCAATGTCGTGCTCTCGGCCGGTTTCATGGCCGACCGTGCCGGCAATATCTACACCGGGCCCAGCACTGAAGACACGCCCGCCCTGATCGAGCCTGCCGCGTTCAGCGACGGCATTGTGATCGTCCAGGTCAATCAACTGGTGGACGACGTCAGCGAGTTGCCGCGCGTCGACATCCCGGCGTCCTGGGTCGATTTCGTCGTAGTCGCCGACAAACCGTTCTATATCGAGCCGCTGTTCACCCGTGACCCGCGGCATATCAAACCGGTGCACGTGCTGATGGCGATGATGGCGATTCGCGGCATCTACGAAAAACACAACGTGCAGTCGCTCAATCACGGCATCGGTTTCAACACGGCCGCCATTGAATTGATCCTGCCGACCTACGGCGAGTCCCTTGGCCTCAAGGGCAAGATCTGCCGCAACTGGACCCTCAATCCGCACCCGACCCTGATCCCTGCGATCGAAAGCGGCTGGGTGGAAAGCGTGCACTGCTTCGGCACCGAACTGGGCATGGAAAACTACATCGCTGCGCGGCCGGATGTGTTTTTCACCGGGCGCGACGGCTCCCTGCGCTCCAACCGGATGTTTTGCCAACTGGCCGGGCAATACGCCGTGGACCTGTTCATCGGCGCGACCCTGCAGGTGGATGGTGACGGGCATTCCTCGACCGTGACCCGCGGGCGCCTGGCCGGTTTTGGTGGCGCGCCGAACATGGGCCACGACCCCCGCGGGCGTCGTCATGACACCCCGGCCTGGCTCGACATGCGTCACGGCGATGCGCCCGAAGCCATGCTCGAACGCGGCAAGAAGCTTGTGGTGCAAATGGTTGAAACCTTCCAGGAGGGCGGCAAACCCACGTTCGTCGAAACCCTGGACGCAGTGGAAGTGGCCAGGAAGAGCGGTATGCCGCTGGCGCCGATCATGATCTACGGCGACGACGTCACGCACCTGCTGACCGAAGAAGGCATCGCCTATCTGTACAAGGCGCGTTCCCTGGAAGAGCGCCAGGCGATGATCGCCGCCGTCGCCGGGGTGACTGCCATCGGCCTGCGGCACAACCCCAAGGACACTGCGCGCATGCGCCGTGACGGTCTGATCGCCTTGCCTGAAGACCTCGGCATCCGTCGCACCGACGCCACTCGCCAACTGCTCGCGGCCAAAAGTGTCGCGGACCTGGTGGATTGGTCCGGTGGCCTCTACAACCCGCCCGCCAAGTTCAGGAGCTGGTAATGCACGCATTCAACCTGCAAGCCAAACCCGTGACCCTGGCCGAGCGGCTGGCGGACCTGGCCGTCGAGGCGTTGATCGATGAAGCGGACCTGTCGCCCAAACCCGCTCTGGTCGACCGTCGCGGTAACGGCGCCCACACCGACCTGCACCTGGGGCTGATGCACGCCTCGGCGCTGACCCTGTGGCCGGCCTTCAAGGAAATGGCCCAAGCCGCCATCGAATTCGGCGAAGTGGGCCTGCCCCTGCGCGAAGCGATTGGGCGCATTGGCCGGGACGGCGAGCGAGCGATGCTCGCCACCACAGGCGGAATCAATACTCATCGAGGCGGCATTTGGGCCTTGGGATTGCTGGTCACCTCCGCAGCACTCGCACCGCAATCCCGGGCGGCCCATGCGGTGGCGGCACGTGCGGCGCGGCTGGCGCTGCTGGATGACGCTGATGCACCGCGTGTGCTCAGCCACGGCGCCCAGGTGGCGCAACGTTACGGTGCTCGCGGTGCGCGGGAAGAGGCACAGGCGGGTTTCCCGGCGGTGATCCAGCGGGCTTTGCCGCAGCTGCAACGCAGTCGCGACGCCGGCCATGGTGAGCAGAATGCCCGGCTCGACGCGTTGCTGGCGATCATGGCGCAGCTGGCCGATACCTGCGTGCTCTATCGCGCCGGCGAACCGGGTTTACACGCCATGCAGCAGGGCGCTCGGGCGGTGCTCGACGCTGGTGGCAGCGCCAGTCTTGCCGGGCGTCGCCGTCTGCACGCACTCGACCAACAACTCATCGCATTGAATGCCTCGCCCGGCGGCGCCGCGGACTTGCTCGCAGCCTGCCTGCTGCTCGACCGTATCGAATCTGGCGACGGCATGATTCAGGGAGCGTTCTGATGCAAACCTTATCGTTTGAATTCCCCGCCGGGCAGCCGCCTCGCGGCCGTACCCTGGTGGGCTGTGTCGGCTCCGGGGACCTTGAAGTGCTGATCGAACCGGGTCAGGCCGGCAAACTGACCATCGCCGTGCAGACCTCGGTCAATGGCAGTGAACAGCGTTGGCAGCACCTGTTTGCCCGGATGTTCGAGGGGCAGGCTTACCCGGCAATGGCCATCGAAATACATGATTTCGGCGCCACCCCCGGCGTGGTGCGCTTGCGCCTGGAACAGGGCTTCGAGGAGATCGGCCATGACTGACTTAACCACGTTGGCCAACCCATGCAGCCTGGTCGAACTGGGTGCCCGGCAAAGGGCGCAAGCTTTGCTCGATACCGGCACGTTTCGCGAGTTGCTCGACCCGTTCCAGCGAGTCATGTCGCCGTGGCTGGCGCGCCAGGGTGTGGTGCCTCAGGCCGATGACGGCGTGGTCATCGCCAAGGGCCTTCTCAACGGTTTGCCAGTGGTGATTGCCGCCATCGAGGGCGCTTTCCAGGGCGGCAGCCTGGGTGAAGTCGGCGGCGCAAAAATGGCCGGCGCCCTGGAGCTGGCCGCAGAGGACAACCGCAAAGGGGTGCCGACCCGCGCCGTGTTGCTCCTGGAAACCGGCGGTGTGAGGCTTCAGGAAGCCAACCTGGGCCTGGCGGCGATTGCCGATATCCACGCGGCGATTGTCGATCTTCAGCAGTACCAGCCGGTGGTGGGCGTGGTGGCGGGCAGTGTCGGCTGTTTTGGCGGCATGTCGATCGCGGCCGGGTTGTGCAGTTATCTGGTGGTCACGCGCGAAGCGCGTCTGGGCTTGAACGGCCCGCAAGTGATCGAGCAGGAAGCCGGACTTGAGGAATACGATTCCCGCGATCGGCCCTTCATCTGGAGCCTCACCGGTGGCGAACAACGTTTCGCTAGCGGCCTGGTGGACCGCTATGTCGCCGACGACGTGGTGCAGATCCAGCAGCACATCAGTGAACTACTCCAACAGGGTTTGCCGACCCGGCGGCGCAGCCAGCAGGCGGCGCTGTTCCTGCATCGTCTGGCGCAACTGGACACCGAACCGCAAATCGAGCCGGCAACGGTTCGCGACCTGTACCGAGGAGAGCGCTCATGAGTTCGTATTCCCTACGCGGCCTGCATTGGTTCGAAGCCTTGAGTGCAGGCGCAAAAATGCTTGAGGGTCTGCCGCCATCGTTGCGAGTTGCAGACGCGGAGCTGGGTGGTAAGGCCGCGCGCTTTATCGCAGTAGTGGCCGATCCGCACAACCGCTTTCCCCGGGCCCGTAACGGCGAAGTGGGGCTGCTGGAGGGTTGGGGCCTGGCGAGTGCCGTGGATGAAGTGATCGCGGCCGATCAGGGTAAACCTTGCAAACGCGCGGTGATCGCCATTGTCGATGTCCCAAGCCAGGCCTATGGCCGGCGCGAAGAGGCGCTGGGCATTCACCAGGCATTGGCCGGGGCGGCGGACAGCTACGCCCGCGCCCGTCTGGCCGGTCATGCGGTGATTGGCTTGCTGGTGGGCAAGGCCATGTCCGGGGCTTTTCTGGCCCACGGCTATCAGGCCAACCGCTTGATTGCCCTGCGTGATCCAGGCGTGATGGTGCATGCGATGGGCAAGGCTTCGGCCGCCCGGGTGACACTTCGCAGCGTCGAAGAGCTGGAAACCCTGGCCGCCAGTGTGCCGCCCATGGCGTATGACATCGACAGCTACGCCAGCCTCGGTCTTTTGTGGGAAACCCTGTCGGTGGAGCAGATCGAGCGGCCCACCGCCAACGACGTTGCGCGGGTGACGGAATGCCTGGGTCTGGCGGTGGCCGATGTGGCTGGCGGCAGTCGCGACCTGAGCAGTCGTCTGGGTGCGACTAACCGTGAGGCTTCGAGCAAGGTTCGCCAGTTGCTGAGGGCTCAGTGGTGAACGTGTACCTGGCCCACGATCTGCTCTGGGGCATGACTGTGCAGCAGCTGCCGGCAGACGCGCCTGAGTGGGTGTTCGATTCGATCCGCGCAGGGCACCCGGTGGTGGTGCGGCGAGCGCTGGGTGCCGCGGGTGAAATACCGGTCGGGGTGCGTGGGCGTTTGCGTGAACACCGCTTTGCCGCGGTCATGCGGGTTGATTCGGTTCGCCAGCGGGTGCAGCCCGAATCGCTGTGTCATGTTTCGAGCGAACGCGACCTGCCAGCGCTGCATGCCCTGAAGCACCTGCGGCCAATGCTTGATGACTGCGGTTGGGTCTGGGGTGTGAGCGGCAGCGCCGGGTTCGAACTGGCCAGCGCCGGGTTTGAACTGGTCGGCGCCAAGTTCCATCTCGCCAGCGCACCGCTGGCCTTGCACCCGCACAGTGACCTGGACTTGATCCTGCGCACGCCCGAGCCTTTGCCTCGGCTCCAGGCCCGGGAGCTGTTGAAGATTCTGGATAGCGCAGCATGCCCGGTGGATATGCAGTTGCAGACCCCCTTGGGCGCGGTGGCATTGCGTGAATGGGCTGGGCGCTCGGACCGGGTGTTGCTCAAGCAGGCCTGTGGTGCTTGCCTGACTGTAGATCCATGGAACCTGCGGGAGCAGGCAGCGTGAGCAGTTTGCTGGTGTTTCCGGGGCAGGGCGCCCAGCAGCCGGGGATGCTCCAGCGGCTGCCCCGCGAGACTGTACTCGAAGCGAGTGCAGTGCTCGGCGAAGATGTCCTGCTGCTGGATTCAGTGCAGGCCCTGAGGTCGACGCGGGCGGTGCAACTGTGCTTGCTGATCACTGCAGTTGCCGCCTCGCGCCAGTTGGCGACAGCGCCCGATTACGTGGCCGGTTTGTCCATTGGCGCCTATCCCGCTGCAGTTGTGGCCGGTGCCTTGAGCTTTGCCGATGCACTGCATCTGGTCAGCCTGCGCGGTGAACTGATGCAACAGGCCTACCCGGCCGGTTACGGCATGACCGCCATCATCGGGCTCGATCTGGCGCGGGTAGAAACCCTGGTAGCCCAGGTTCACGGAGCCGACTCGCCGGTGTATCTGGCCAACATCAACGCCGATAACCAGGTGGTGATTGCCGGCAGCGATGACGCCATGCAGGCGGTCGCTGTACTGGCGAAGGCTCACGGGGCGGGCCTGGTCAGGCGCCTGGCGGTCAGCGTTCCTTCCCATTGCCCGCTGCTCGACAGGCCTGCGGCAACCCTGGCTGAAGCCTTTGCCAAGGTGCAATTGAACGCCCCGAAAACCAGCTATCTCAGTGGCAGCCGCGCACGGCCAATCATCGACACCGAAGCCTTGCGTGATGACCTGGCCTTCAACATGTGCCGCGTCGTCGATTGGCGCGGCACCGTGCAAAGCGCCTATGAGCGCGGGGTGCGCCTGCAGATTGAAATGCCACCCGGTGCGGTGCTGACCGGCCTGGGAAAACGGGTATTTGAACAGGGCACGGTGATTGCCTTCGAGGGTGCGCGCCTCGACACCTTGCAGCTGCTGATGCATGAGGAGGGAAGCCGCCAACCCTAGACCACGCTCAGGCCTTCGAACAACAAAAACAACATTCGACGATGCACATTGAGGAACTACAACAATGATTATTTACGGTGTGGCGTTGCTGGCGATCTGTACGCTGGCAGGGGTGATCATGGGTGACATGCTCGGCGTAATGCTGGGAGTGAAGTCCAACGTGGGTGGTGTGGGGATCGCGATGATCCTGTTGATCTGCGCACGTTTGTGGATGCAAAAACGCGGCGGCATGACCAAGGATTGCGAGATGGGCGTCGGCTTCTGGGGCGCCATGTACATCCCGGTGGTGGTCGCGATGGCAGCCCAACAGAACGTCGTCGCGGCGCTGCACGGTGGCCCGGTGGCGGTGCTGGCGGCGATCGGTTCGGTGGTGATCTGCGGCGCAACCATTGCCTTGATCAGCCGGACTCATAAAGGTGAGCCCTTGCCCGACGAGCCTGAGGCCCTGAGCCCGGTCGGCACGCCAGTGGGAGGTCGCTGATATGTGGGACCTCATCGAGAAAGGCCTTGAGCATAACGGACTGATCACCGCCTTTGCGTTTGTTGGCGTGATCATGTGGGTGTCGGTGGTGTTGTCCAGGCGCCTGACGTTTGGGCGGATCCATGGTTCGGCGATTGCCATCGTCATCGGGCTGGTACTGGCGTGGGTCGGAGGCACCCTCACAGGCGGGCAGAAAGGCCTGGCGGATCTTGCATTGTTCTCCGGTATCGGTTTGATGGGCGGCGCGATGTTGCGTGACTTTGCAATCGTCGCGACGGCGTTTGAAGTGCAAGCCACCGAGGCAAAAAAAGCCGGGCTGATCGGGGTGATTGCGTTGTTGCTGGGCACGATCCTGCCATTCATCGTCGGGGCGAGCATTGCCTGGGCTTTCGGGTATCGCGATGCGGTGAGCATGACCACCATCGGCGCCGGTGCGGTCACCTACATCGTCGGGCCGGTCACCGGCGCGGCCATTGGGGCGAGCTCGGATGTGGTGGCGCTGTCGATTGCCACCGGCCTGATCAAGGCGATCCTGGTGATGGTCGGCACCCCCATGGCAGCGCGCTGGATGGGCCTGGATAATCCGCGCTCAGCCATGGTCTTCGGCGGGTTGGCAGGCACGGTCAGCGGTGTGACGGCAGGGTTGGCTGCGACTGATCGGCGGCTGGTGCCTTATGGGGCGCTGACGGCGACTTTCCACACCGGGCTTGGGTGCCTGCTTGGGCCTTCGTTGCTGTACTTCATTGTTCGGGGGATTGTCGGTTAACCTGCTCTGACGCCATCGCGGGCAAGGCTTGCTCCCACAGAAGCAAAGTGCAATTCATGTGGGAGCAAAGCTTGCTCGCGATTGATTCACCCCGGTGTCAAGCCTGCCGATTGGCATACATCCGACACTCTGCCAACAACGCCAGCAAATTCGGGTCGCGTTCCTTGGCCTTCAGGAACACCACCCCGATGTGCTGCTGCAACCGATACCGCGCCTGCAACGGAATCAACTTCACCCGGTTCTCATACACCGCTGCAATCCTCCCCGGCAGCAACGCATAACCCACCCCCGAGCTGACCATGCTCAGCAGGGTGAAAATGTCGTTGACCTGCATGGCCACTTTCGGCTCGAACCCCGCCTGCTTGAATACTCGATTGCCGTCCTGATGGGTAGCGAAGCCCTGGGTGAGGGTGATGAACGTTTCATCGCGCACTTCTGCCAGGTCGACCTCTGCGCGCTGAGCGAATGTCGACTCGGCGGGCGTGGCCAGGAAGATATCGTCCGAGAACAGTGGGATCTGCTCGCAGTCCGGATCGTTGACACTGTCATCCAGTGACACCAGGATCGCGTCGACTTCCATGTTTTTGAGCTTGTACAAGAGGTCGAAATTGGAGCCCAGTATCAGGTCTATATTGAGTTCGCTGCGGCGAATCTTCAGGCCCATGATCAGCTGCGGTACGGTCTTCACAGTCAGTGAATACAGCGAGCCCAACTTGAAGCGTTCGGCGGAAAAGCCTGCCGCTTCACGGGTCAGGCGCACGCTTTCGACGACGTCCTGAATCAGCTTCTGCGCGCGCTCTTCCAGCACATAGGCGCTTTCCAGCGGCGTCAGGTTGCGGCCCTCATGCTTGAACAGCGGGCAGCGCAAAGCGCTTTCGAGCGAGTGAATGGCGCGGTGCACGCTGACGTTGCTGGTCTGTAACTCGGCGGCGGCCCGAGCCAGGTTGCCCGTGCGCATGAAAGCCAGGAACACCTCGAGTTTTTTCAGGGTTAGCTCTTCATCGATCAGCATGGGGGAGACTCTTGTTGGAAGAGCTCGATTGTGCCGAATTTTCGGCAGGGCTGGATCAATAAATCCGGGCCTCATCGCGGGCAAGCCTTGTTCCCCAGGCTTATTATCGAATGGCCAACCCTATCTGCCGGCCACTCCAGGCACGTCCATGTTGATCTTGCGCCATGCAGCTTCGGCAAAGCTGTAGACCGAGAACGCGATCAACCCCAGGGCCATCACCATCAACAGCACAGCGCCGGCCGGTAAGTTCTGCAAGGCATCGAGGGCGTCCTTCATGCCCGGTGGGTCCATGGCCTTGTAGTTGGAACCGCTGATCGCCAACAAAACAGCAATTTCGAGGAACACCACACCCCGGGCGATCAAACCGAAGCGCGAGACGGGGCGGACGTAACGCATGACGTCTTCATCGGCTTCAAAGTACTTCTCGAACGTGGCCTTCCAGCCCTTGATCAGGTGAGCAATGCCCACGCCGAAAGGAATGAGGGCGATCAGGTAGATCAGCAGGTTCGAATGTTCCCAGGACAGCATTTGCGCCAACAGGTCCTTGGTTTGCGAACCGCCATCACCGCCCGAACTCTTGAGGCCACTGACCAGCAGGCCCAAGGCAAAGAAGGCCAACGCCCCGTTGACCAGGCCTCCTGCCAGCAAGCCGGCCCGAATCACCAGCCCCTTGAAGTTGCTGCCGTGATGATCAACGTCGCGCACGGCTTGCAGCACCCGCCAGGCTGCAAAGGCAAGCAGTCCGGCCACCACCAGGCCGACCAGTACATAACCGAATGGCTGACTCAGCAATGCCTCGAGGCTGCGGTGACTGTCCTTGGGTTTTGTCGAGTCCTGGGCGGCGAGCAGGGCGAAGATGCCAATGATCAAATAGATGACGCCTCGAGCGGCGTAACCGCCCCGTGCAAGGACGACGAGGCTCTGGTGAGCGGACATGGGTGTGATTCCAAAGGAGTGATACAAGAGCAGACCCGTGGAGCGGGAAGGGGTTCGATCCAGCCCGCTGAAGCTGCCAGGCGGCAGCCCTATCGGGTTGTAACGCGGCAGGTACCTGGGGCAGCGGCCAGGGTATGAAGGAATGCTTCAATTTGCCCGGCACCACGCAAGTGCACGACAGGAATCTGCGGTGCTATGGCCAGGCGTACCGCCTCGATGCCGGGGCGATAGCCACGATCGAAATTCCACACGAACTTGAGGAAGGTCAGGAACTCCCGGTCGAGCTTTTCTGAACAGCCGGCGGGGATGTCGGCACGAGGACGGTTCATGACACTGCGCCGGATCACCCGGTTGAAACAGATGAGGCGCGGCGTGTCGAGCCAGATGATCAGATCCGCCCGGGGCAAGCGCAGGTCAAAGGTACGCCGCGCATAGTTGCCTTCGCACACCCAGGCATCCGTGGCGATCGCCTCCCGTACCCGTTCGCGAAACTGACCGGCATCTGGCTCGACCCAGCCGGGTTCCCAGAACAGCTTGTCCAGGTGCACAACGGGCAAGCTCAACTGTTGGCCTAAAGCGCGGGCCAGAGTGGATTTGCCGCTACCGGCATTGCCCAGAATCACAATCCTTTGCATGGGGGTTTTCCTGTCGAGAAAAAAGCCGGTGATTGTGCAGGTTTTGGGCATTTAATTCTCAACTTCGGTCGTAACCCCTGCTGAAATGGATACCCCCAGCAAGTAGAGCATTCCACCGGCTATCACGAACATCGCGAGCATGTAGAAAATGTAGTGCGCAGGTTGCATTGCCAGAACCATTCCGCAAAGTACCGGCCCGAGTGCTGCGCCGACGTTGCTCAGGTTCTGAGCTGCGTAGTACATGCCCCGCAGGTGACTCGGTGCGATGGTGTCGATGAACATGTACTCCGCCGGGAAGACGATGACTTCACCGACGGTGAAAATGGCCATGGAAAGGACCCATAGCAGCAAAGTGGTCGACAGTGCAAAACCTGCCAGCCCCAGGATGAACATGCCCAGTCCCCCTGCCAGCCACAGGTTCAGGTGTCGGTGGCTGATCCGTTTGCCGATGCTGTATTGCAGGCTGATCACCATCAAGGCGTTGGTCGCCACCACCGTACTGATAATCCGGTACGTCTCTTGGGGCGTGGTGGTGACCACCAGGTATTGCGAGAGATACGCGGTGAATTGGCCGAAAACCACGGCACTGAGCAACCCGCCGAAGGTGAAGCACACCAGCCGGTAGTCACGCAGCAACAACTTGCCGACTGCCAGGAATGGCGTCGGCTGCAGGCTCGTCCCGGCCCTCGCCAGGCGCCGGTCACCCCACACGAAGTAGACCAGAGAAAAACCGACGCCCAGTCCCGCCGACAGCAAAAAGGGCAGGCTGATGTCCAGGGCCGCCACCCCGACTCCCAGAAATGGCCCGACGGCGTAGCCGATATTGGTCAGTGTGTACTTGATGGAAAACGCTTCGCTGCGGCGGTCCATGGGGAGCAGGCTGCCAAATCCGGATTTCACTGCGATGTCGATAACGGCATACGCCAGGTTGATCAGCACCAGGCATAGGTAGAACAGCCAGAGGACGGGTGCCAGATACGCACCGAGAAATCCGCCGCTGAACACACCGCAGCATATGAGGATGAGCTGGTAACTGGACATCCTGTCCACCAGGAAGCCGCCATACAGGCTCAGCAGCGAGCCGATGATCAGCGTGCTGCCGATCGCCAGGCCGATATCGGCGACGCTCAAGCTAAAGTGGCCCGACAAGTAAATGACCAGATAGGGCAAGGTGATGGCGCGGGCAAGGGTCAACACCAGTGATGCGCCCAGCAGCAGGTTAATGGAGGAGGGATAGCGTTTAAGCGTGGCCAGCATTCGAGAATCATCATCAATGTGTTGATTCCCAGTTTACTGTTGCCCTGGGTTCTGATTTAGGATGCTTTTTATCGAAGCACATGAACTGAATTCATGAATACAAGGTGCATATGTTTTCCTCCGAACGCTTGAAAGGTATCGATGTATTTGTGTGCGTCGCACAGTTCGGCAGTTTCACGGCGGCTGCGGAGAAAATGAACCTGACGGCCTCGGCCATCAGCAAAGGCATCGCCCGGCTGGAAAAACGCCTGGGGGTGCAACTGTTCCACCGTACAACGAGGCGGCTGTCGCTGACCGACGCAGGCGTCGCATTCCTGCGTACGTGCAAGGGCGTGCTTGCCGATCTCGAAGAGGCTGAGCTGTCACTCCAGAGCGAAAACACCGAGCCTCGCGGCCGTGTGCGCCTTGACCTGCCGGGTGCATTTGGGCGCACCCAAGTGCTGCCGATCCTCTTGCAGTTTGCGAAGGATCATCCTTTGCTGACGCCGCACATATCCTTCAGCGATGGTTTTATCGATCCGCTGCAGGAAGGCGCGGATGTTGTGCTGCGCATCGGGGGCGCCAACACCTGGCCGGAATCGGTCGGGCATCGCCTGCTGGGGCGCGAGTGGCATATTTTTTGTGCATCCCCCGACTATCTGGCCCGCCATGGCACTCCGCTGTACGAACACGATCTTGAGAGGCATCAGTGCATTGCCTATGGCTGGGTGGATGGAAGCATCCATCCCTGGAGCTTTGCGGGCGAACAGGGCGCAACGCACAGGAGCCAGGTAAACCCGCCTCTGGTGGTGGGCAATGGCGAGGGCTTGAGGATGGCTGCGTTGGCCGGCTGCGGCATCGCGCAGTTGCCACGGTGGCTGGTGGAGCAGCAGCTCAAAGACGGGACCTTGGTCGAGGTGCTTGCGCAATTGGCCTGCGACGGGATGGAGATCCACCTGACCTGGAGCAAAAATCGCGAGGCGCTGCCCAAGGTTCGGGTGTTGGTTGATGCGCTGGTTGTTGGGCTGAGGGGACTTGAAAAGGCGCGCTGTGGCTAAAGCAGGTGTGAATGGCTTTTTTCGCTGATAATCTGAGCGCTCTACCGGTTGCACGTTCATTGGGCGGAGTGCGGGAACCTCCTATGCCTGCAGGACATTTTTATTGAGCTCAGAAACAGGGTGCGTCATGCCCAGACAAGGCGCATAAGTTGACCACGCATCGACAAGCCAACATTGAGCCCGCCACCCGGGCCGACATTCCCGAGCTCGAAACCTTCCTCATGCAGGCTCGCGCCGAGCTGTTCCCAAAGCTCAGTGGTACCGGCACTCCTGCGGATCTGTTGAATTTCGAAGAGGTGTATCTCAAGGGCGGGGGGCAGTTTCTGCTGGTCCGTGATGAAGGCCGGATCGTCGCCTCCATTGGTTATCTGCCCTACGACCACCGTTTTCAACAACTCGAGTACCGCGGCCTCAAGGTGGTGGAAGTGGTGCGGCTGTTCGTGCAGCCAGGGTTGCGCCGTTCGGGGCTGGCCAGCCAGCTGTACAGTGCGTTGAAGGCATTGGCGGTGCAGGCCGGCGTCGAGGTGATCTACCTGCACACGCATCCCTTCCTGCCGGGTGCCATCGACTTCTGGCGCAAGCGTGATTTTCGGGTGATCGCCGTGGACCCCGACCCGCAGTGGCAAACCACCCATATGGAGTGGCGCTGAGGGTCAGTGTTGTCGAACCCGCGCAGTGCTCTCGCGCAAGGTCAACTCAAACGGCAACACCACGTGCCGTTCGGCCAGCGGTTTTTTCTCGATCAGCGCAATCAGCATCTCGACGGCGCGCTGGCCGAAGGCTTCGGCCGGCTGCGAGATGGTCGTCAGCGGTGGATCGCAATACGCCGCAAACGGGATGTCGTCAAAGCCCACCAGGGAAATGTCCTCGG
>NZ_JACBXG010000017.1:0-132929 GCF_020295325.1 Pseudomonas sp. Y24-6
GTGGACGGGCCGACGGAGACGACGACGATTTCAGTCGCAACACCCTTTTCTTTCAGGCGTACGGCTTCTTCCACTGCGATTTCGCAGAATGGGTTCATCGACATCTTGACGTTGGCGAGGTCAACGCCGGAATTGTCCGCCTTGACGCGAACCTTGACGTTGTAATCAACAACGCGTTTGACAGCTACAAGAACCTTCATGGATTCCTCGTTACTCTCCGGTGAAAAGAAAGCCGCCTAGGCGAACCTGGCGGTTGATACTCATCGGGCGCAAGGGCACCTCTAAAAACGCCGGCATAAGTGTCAAGTGACCATCGCTCATAATGTTGATGACCGTTGGTCAGGGGTGACCGACGAGTCATTCATTATCGCGGCGTGTAAACTGCGCGCCAAACCCGCGCTGCGCATCACCTTCTACTGCCATCGCCCTGTCTTTAGAGGTGCTCTTGAAACCAACAGCCAGCCTACGGCGAGCGCAAAACCGACCGTATCTTGACCGGAACACCTATTCCGGTCAATACGGCAAAATGGCCGTTCATAAGCCGCGTGACTTTGATTTCTCTGGGTTTGAGGCAATTCAAACAAACGTTTGTATTGGACGCTGAGAGTGGTGTAGATATAATGCGCCACCCAGAGAGAAAGGTGGTCAATCGATTGTCCTGTTCGGCGCATTGCGCAGAAATTCATGGATGCGACACCAAACCTCCAATTAGAAAAAAAACTGTTGAGCCTTGAGTAGGAGATAACCTGTGGAACGCGAATACATGGAATTCGACGTCGTCATCGTCGGTGCCGGCCCCGCTGGTCTTTCCGCCGCCTGCCGGTTGAAGCAGAAAGCCGCTGAAGCCGGTAAGGAAATCAGCGTCTGCGTGGTCGAAAAAGGCTCCGAGGTCGGTGCACACATTCTCTCTGGCGCGATTTTCGAACCCCGCGCCCTGAACGAATTGTTCCCGGACTGGAAAGAACTGGGTGCGCCGCTTAACACGCCTGTCACGCGCGACGACATTTTTGTCCTGAAGAACGCCGACAACGCGCAGAAAATTCCTGACTTCTTTGTGCCCAAGACCATGCACAACGAAGGCAACTACATCATCTCCCTGGGTAATCTGTGCCGCTGGTTGGCCCAGCAGGCCGAGAACCTTGGCGTGGAAATCTACCCGGGCTTCGCCGCACAGGAAGCGCTGTTCGACGAAAACGGCGTGGTTCGTGGGATCATCACTGGTGACCTGGGCGTTGACCGCGAAGGTCATCCGAAAGAAGGCCTGTACACCCCGGGCATGGAGCTGCGTGGCAAATACACGCTGTTCGCCGAAGGTTGCCGTGGCCACATCGGCAAGCAACTGATCAAGCGCTTCAACCTCGACAGCGAGGCAGACGCCCAGCACTACGGCATCGGCTTGAAAGAAATCTGGGAAATCGACCCGGCCAAGCATCAGCCAGGCCTGGTGGTCCATACTGCCGGTTGGCCGCTGGACATCATGGGCACTGAAAACACTGGTGGCTCGTTCCTGTATCACCTGGAAAACAACCAGGTGGTTGTCGGCCTGATCGTCGATCTCTCCTACAGCAACACCTATCTGTCGCCGTTCGACGAGTTCCAGCGCCTCAAGCATCACCCTGTGCTGAAGCAGTACCTGGAAGGCGGCAAGCGCATCAGCTACGGCGCTCGCGCCATTTGCAAAGGCGGCCTGAATTCGCTGCCGAAGATGGTCTTCAAGGGCGGCGCGCTGATCGGCTGCGACCTCGGCACCCTGAACTTCGCCAAGATCAAGGGCAGCCACACCGCGATGAAGTCCGGCATGCTCGCCGCTGAATCCGTGGCTGAAGCGCTGTTTGCCGAAAAAGACGGCACTGAGGAGCTGACCAGCTACGTCGATGCCTTCAAGCAGAGCTGGCTGCACGAAGAACTGTTCGCCAGCCGCAACTTCGGTCCGGCGATTCACAAGTTCGGCGCCATCGTGGGTGGTGGTTTCAACTGGCTGGACCAGAACATCTTCGGCGGCAAACTGCCGTTCACCTTGCACGACACCAAGCCGGACTATGCGTGCCTCAAGCTCGCGGCTGACTGCAAGAAGATCGATTATCCCAAGCCAGACGGCAAGATCAGCTTCGACAAGCTCAGCTCGGTGTTCATCTCCGGTACCAACCACGAAGAAGAGCAGCCTTGCCACCTGAAGCTGACCGACCCGAGCATCCCGATCGGCAAGAACCTGCCCCTGTACGACGAACCAGCCCAGCGCTACTGCCCGGCCGGCGTGTATGAAGTGGTGACCAGGGAAGACGGCGAGAAGCGCTTCCAGATCAACGCCCAGAACTGTGTGCACTGCAAGACCTGCGACATCAAGGACCCTGCGCAGAACATCACCTGGGTGGCGCCGGAAGGTGCCGGTGGCCCGACTTACCCGAACATGTAAGTCACGCGCCTGAACATCAAGGCTCCCGGAATGGGGGCCTTTTTGTTGCCTGCGATTTTCAACAACAACCTGTAGGGGGATCTATGGGGGTCAAGCGGCGCGTTCTTCGCCGGGATTGCGCTCGAAGTAGCGCTTGTACTCGCGGCTGAACTGCGAAGTGCTCTGGTAACCCACGCGATGCGCCACTTGCGCCACGCCCAACCCTTCGGCCATCAGCAAGGCCTGGGCCTTGAGCAAGCGCAAGCGCTTGAGATACTGCACCGGGGACAACAGCGTGCTGCGCTTGAAATGCTCGTGGAAGGTCGACGCACTCATGTTCGCGCAACTGGCCAGGGTCTCGACGTTCAGCGGTTCGGTGTAGTGCGCATGCAGATGACTGAGCGAGGCGGCAATTCGCGCGAATTGCCCCTGTTGTTCAACCAGCGCCCGCAGCACATCGGCCTGAGGCCCGCGCAATGCCACGTACAACAACTCACGCAACCGCGCCTGGCCCATGATCTGGCATTCCAGCGGATCGTGCAGGCAGCGCAACAGCCGCTCCACGCAACCGCGCATGGCATCGTCGAGCACCGCAGAGGTCATGGACTCTGGTGTCTGTGCCGGAATATGCCGCCCCGACGCCAACCCCATGGCCAGCACCAGCTCACCGAGCAGCACCCGGTCAATGGCGATGGAAACCCCCAGCATAGGCCCATTCGGCGCCGAAAATGTTTCGCACTCAAACGGCACCGGCAATGCCTGGATCAGATAATGCCCGGCACCGTATTCCAGCGTACGCGGCCCCAGGTACGCCAGTTTGCTGCCTTGGGCGATGATCACCAGGCTGGGCTCGTAGATCTGCGGACCGCGCGCGACGTCACAACTGGCCCTTAGAACCTGGACGCCCGGCAACGGCGTAGGGGCGAAACCATCGCGAGTGGTCAGGGGCTCAATCAGCGAAACCAGCGTGGCATTGGCATCGAGATGACGGGTTAACAGCATGGGCATTCTTCACCAAAAAAGTCGCGAAAAAAGGTATGAAACCATCATCGCAGGTCTGGTTGGCCAATTGATCACACGACCATTGATATCGGAGGAATAGGCATGACACACGGAGGAATCGCCATGGCCGGTGACAGGTTGGGCGGCCAAAATGCGTCGCCTCACTTGTCACTGCTTTGCGAGGTTCCTCATGTACACCGCTATCGGATATGCCGCCCAGTCGGCCTCCACTCCCCTCGCCCCGATGAAATTCGAACGTCGCAGCCCGCGCCCCGACGACGTGGCCATCGACATTCTCTACTGTGGCGTCTGCCACTCCGACATTCATCAGGCCCGCAACGAATGGGGCATCGCCGTTTACCCGTTGATGCCCGGCCACGAGATTGTCGGCAAGGTTACCGCCATCGGTGCGAACGTCACCCGGCATAAAGTCGGCGATCTGGTCGGCGTTGGCTGCATGGTCGATTCCTGCCGTAGCTGCGAAGCCTGCCGGGCGAATCTGGAGCAGTATTGCCTGGAAGGCCCGACCATGACCTACGCCACCCCTGACCGGGTCGATGGCAGCAATACCATGGGCGGCTATTCCGACAGTATCGTAGTCAGCGAGCACTTTGTGGTGCGCATCCCGCAAAAACTCGACCTTGCCAGCGCTGCGCCGATCCTCTGCGCCGGCATCACCACGTATTCACCGCTCAAACACTACGGGGTGAAGGCCGGCGACAAAGTCGGGATTCTGGGCATGGGCGGCCTGGGCCATATGGGCATCAAGTTCGCCAAGGCCATGGGCGCCGAAGTCACGCTGTTCACCCGTTCGGCGAGCAAGGCCGAAGAAGGTCGTCGCCAGGGTGCCGACCACGTGATCGTGTCCACAGATGCCGAACAGATGAAGGCGGCCGCAGGGCATTTCGACTTCCTGCTGGACACCATTCCGGTGCAGCACGACCTCAATCCCTACCTCGACACCCTGAGATTCGACGGCGTGCACATCCTGGTGGGCCTGATCGAACCGGTGGAACCGCCGGTCCACGCCGGCAAGCTGGTGATGAGTCGTCGGGTGCTGGCCGGCTCGCTGATTGGTGGCATCGCCGAAACCCAGGAAGTGCTGGATTTCTGCGCCGAACATGACATCACCTGCGACATCGAAATGCTCGACATCCGCCAGATCAATGAGGCTTACACCCGCATGATTGCCGGTGACGTGAAGTACCGCTTCGTGATCGACATGGCCACCCTGAAGGTGTAATCAGACCTTGGCACCCAGCTCGGCCGACAGCCGGGCTGTGACCCCTTTGATCAGGGGAATCAGCTCGGCCATTTTTTCCAGCGGCATGTACGGCACGGTGCTGGCGATGCTGATGCCGGCAACGATACGCTTGCTGGCATCACGAATCGGCGCCGCGACACAGCGGATCGATGGCTCGTTGTCCTCCAGATCGAAGGCATAACCGCCTGCCACGTATTCCATCATGCGCTGCTGAAACTGCTCCCAGGATTGCTCAGGGTGCTGCGGCCAGAACAGATTTTTCCCACCCACCGGCAAGCTGACTTCGTACAGCCGTTGCCATTCTTCCTGGCTGTCATCGAGCATCAGCGCCTTGCCGATGCCGGTGCGCGCCAACGGCATGCGATGGCCCACCCGCGAACGCATTTCCGGACCATTGCGGCCCGGATTCTTGTGCAGGTACAGCACCTCGTCGCCTTCGCGAATCGCCAGGTGAATGGTGTCGCCAGTCAACGCCGACAACTCGTCCAGATAAGGTCCGGCCAGGGTCACCAACGGCAGCTCTTCACGCGCCTGGAAACCCAGCTCGATCAGCTTGGGCCCCAACAGATAGCCGACTTGCGGCACCACGCGCAGATAACGCTCGTCCACCAGGCAGCTGGCCAGGCGATGAGTCGTGCTGCGCGTGGTCCCGATCAGCCGGGCAATTTCCTTGAGATCCCGGGCGCCACTGGCCACGGCCTGGACCACACCCAGGCCGCGAAGCAACGTCTGGGTGCCGGTCGGTGCGGCGTCCTTGGCGATTTTTGCGGAGTCTTCCTGCATATCCAGCCTTTACCGTTGAGCGAGTGACGGGCGGCATTATGGTCGCCCGATGGTGGTCACTACAACTTGATGCGCTCGACCTTGCCTACCAGCAGCACATAGGACAGTGCGCCGATCAGCGCCAGGACCGAGATATAGGTGATCGCTGGAGCAAAGGAATCTCCGGTAGCCAGGAAACCGATGACGATCGGCGTGGTAATCGCCGACAGGTTGCCGATGAAATTGAACACGCCACCGGTCAAGCCGAGCAACCGCGCCGGGGCCAGGGTCGAGACCAGGGACCAGGTGATCGACGCCAGCCCGTTTCCGAAAAATGCCAGCGCGAGGAAGGCGATAACCAGCGGCGTAGACTCGACGAAGTTGGCGCCAATGATCGAGGTGGAAATCAGCAGGCCGCCAATGATCGGCAACTTGCGCGCGAACCCGACGGTGTAGCCGCGCCGGATCAGCAAGTCCGAGAAGAACCCCGAACACAACACGCCGACGAACGCGGCAAGAAACGGCAGCGACGCCAGCAGGCCGGACTTGATGAAGTCCATTCCGCGATATTTCACCAGGTAGGTCGGGAACCACGTCAGGAAAAACCACAGGGTAGAGTTGAGGCAGAACTGACCGAGGTAGATGCCCCACAATTTGCGTTTGGTCAGAACGATGCCCAGGTCAGTCCAGCTGAATTTCGCCTTGACCCTGGCCTGCTCGGCCTGGATGTCCACCAGCCCGCCACCTTCGCGGATCAGCTCGATCTCGGCGGCGTTGGCACCCTTGAAGTCCCGTGGTTCGCGATACACCGCGTACCAGATCACCGCCCACAGAATGCCGACTGCACCCGTGCTGACGAACACCATGTGCCAGCCATACTGGTGTTGCAACCACGCCAGTACCGGTGTCAGGAAGGCCAGGCCAACGAACTGTCCAGAGGTGTAAAAGCCGATGGCCGTGGCACGCTCGCGCTCAGGAAACCAGGTGGTAACCACGCGGCTGTTAATGGGATAGGCCGGCGCCTCAAGCGCACCAACGGCCATGCGCAGGACGAACAGCGCGATGAAGCTGGCGGCGAAGCCGAGCATCACAGTGGCAATCGACCACAACAACAGGGCAACGCTGTAGAGAATGCGCGGCGGCACGCGATCCACCAGCCAGCCGCCGGGGATCTGCATGGCAGCGTAGGTCCAGCCGAAGGCGGAGAAAATCAGTCCGACGTGAATGGGGTCGATGCCCAGCTCGCTGGTCAGCGCCGGGGCGGCGATCGACAGGTTGCTGCGGTCCAGGTAGTTGATGACCACGGTGATGAACAGCAGCACCATGATGAAAAAACGCTTACGGCTGGGTGCCACCAACGACGCCTGCCCGGTGAGGGTTTGCGGTTGCATGGGGGATGCCTCTTTTTATGTTTATTGAGGTCGATGTGAAATCGGGGTTTGCCGCAAATCTCCCTGTCCATGGAGATCAAACTGTGGGAGCCAGCCTGCTGGCGATAGTGGTGAGTCAGTCACCAAAAATACCGGGGGTGCCGACCAAATCGCCAGCAGGCTGGCTCCCACAGGGATTTGCGGGGGATCAGAGAGCACTCACCACTCGGCAAAACTGCCATCGGCGTGGCGCCAGATCGGGTTGCGCCAGCGATGGCCGACGGCTGCGCGCTCGATCACGTACTCCTCGTTGATCTCGATCCCCAGGCCCGGGCCGTTGGGGATTTTCACGAAGCCTTTGTCATAGTCGAACACCCGCGGATCCTTGACGTAATCCAGCAGGTCGTTGCTCTCGTTGTAGTGGATGCCCAGGCTCTGCTCCTGGATGAACGCGTTGTAGCAAACCGCATCCAGCTGCAGGCAGGCGGCCAGTGCGATCGGGCCCAGCGGGCAATGCAGCGCCAGGGCGACATCGTAGGCTTCAGCCATGTTGGCGATCTTGCGGGTCTCGGTGATACCGCCGGCATGGGACGCATCCGGCTGGATGATGTCGACATAACCTTCGCTGAGCACGCGTTTGAAATCCCAGCGCGAAAACAGCCGCTCGCCGAGGGCAATCGGGGTGCTGGTCAGCGGCGCGAGCTCTTTGAGCGCTTCGTAGTTCTCACTGAGCACCGGTTCTTCGATGAACATCAACTTGTACGGATCCAGCTCCTTCATCAACACCTTGGCCATGGGCTTGTGCACCCGGCCATGGAAGTCCACCCCGATGCCGACGTTAGGCCCCACCGCGTCACGCACGGCAGCAACGTTGGCCAATGCCAGGTCGACTTTCTCGAAGGAGTCGAGGAACTGCAATTCTTCGGTGCCGTTCATTTTCACCGCAGTGAAACCACGTCCCACCGCTTCTTTGGCCGCACGGGCAGTGTCCGCCGGGCGGTCACCACCGATCCAGGAATACACTCGAATCTTGTCGCGAACCTGACCACCCAGCAAATCGCTGACAGACACGCCCAACGCCTTGCCCTTGATGTCCCACAGCGCCTGGTCGATACCCGCCAGTGCGCTCATGTGGATGGCACCGCCACGGTAGAAGCCGCCGCGATAGAGCACAGTCCAGATGTCCTCGATGTTGCGTGGGTCTTTGCCGATCAGGTAGTCGGACAGTTCTTCGACGGCTGCGGCGACGGTGTGGGCGCGGCCTTCGACCACGGGTTCGCCCCAACCGGTCACGCCCTCGTCAGTTTCGATCTTGAGGAAGCACCAGCGCGGCGGCACGATGAAGGTGGTGAGTTTGGTGATTTTCATCTGTATCTCTCTCTTATTGGATGCAGCGCTAGCAGCGCCAAGAAGTCTTAGCGAAGGGCTTTCCAGGCAGCCACATAGGCCTTGGCGTTGTTCGCCACCTGCTCTGGCGTCATGCCCGGCTTGAACAGCCCGGAACCCAGGCCGAAACCTTTGGCGCCGGCGTCGATAAACACCTGCATGTTGTCGGGCGTGATCCCGCCAACCGGCGCCAGGACAGTCCCTGCCGGCAGCACGGCGAGCCAGGCTTTCACCACGGCGGGGCCCATTTGCTCGGCGGGGAACATCTTGAGTACGTCTGCGCCTTCGGCCAGCGCGGCGAACGCTTCGGTCGGAGTGGCGACACCGGGCGACAGGAACAGGCCGGCCGCTTTGGCCGCACGCAGCACCTTGGGATCGCTGTGGGGCATGACGATCACCTGGCCGCCTGCGACTTTCACCTGTTCGACCTGTTCCGGCGTCAGCACTGTGCCTGCGCCGATCAGGCAATCGGCCGGCAAGGTGCTGCGCAGGATGCGAATGCTGTCGTACGGCTCGGGGGAATTGAGCGGCACTTCGATGACGCGAAATCCGGCGGCATACAGGACTTCGCCAATGGCGGCCGCTTCTTGCGGACGCAGGCCACGCAGGATCGCGATGAGACCGTTTTGCGCCAGGGCTTGCTTGAGCATGTCAGACCTCCAGTGGGGGGGTTAACGGGAAAGGGTTGGCGGGATGAGGCCGGCGGCAAGCGCCAGTTGCCACAACCCGCGCTCGGTGGCCTGCTCGGCCAGGGACACCCGGGCAAATCCACAGGCGTCCAGGGCCCTGCAGTAGCGACTGCAGAGTTGGGAATTGCCAATGAGGATGATTGAGGGCAGATGCACGCTGTTGCGTCGATGACGCTGGGCATGTGCCAACGCGCAAACTTCGTGGCCGATCAACAGCCCGGACAGGTAGTCCGGCTGGGCGCTGGCACTCAGTTCGCCGGTCAGGCCGAGGCTGCGGGCACTGAATAGCGTGGACAGCGGGCCGATCTCGCCATCGGACGATAGCGCCACTTGTACGCCACGGTCGAACGCATCGCCGTCAAAGGATCCGCCACGTTGCTGGGTACGGCCGAGAATGCTGTGCTCGCTGAGCACCGCGAAAATTTCACCGGTCATGAAGGTATCGAAATGCACGATGCAGCCTTCGGCCACTTCCACCCATTTCGAATGACTGCCGGGCAAGCCGATCAGCAGATCATCGCCACTGTTGCCTTCAAGATTGTGCAGAACGCCGAGCACCTGGGTTTCTTCGCCGCGCATCACATTGGGCAGGCGCGAGCGCTGGATGACGCCGGGCACGATGTGCACGTCGACTCCGCGAATGCTGCGCACAGCCTGCAGGGAGTTCCCGAGATCGGCGACGTTGGCCGGGGTCTCCCGGTAGGCCGCTTCGCGCCAGCCCTGGGCGCTGCCGACCATGCCACAGGCAATGACCGGCAAGCCTGGCTGTGCATCGAGCCAGTCGCCGCAGGCTTCATCAAAGGCCAGTTCAAAACCGTCAGCGCACGGCTGGCCGGCGATCACTCGGGGGGTGCGGGGCAGCTGCATGATGCCGGTCGACAGCGACCGCTGCTCCAGCACTTGACCACCTTCGGCGAGTTTGTAAGCACGTAATGAGGTTGTCCCCCAATCGAGCGCGATCAATTGCGCCAGCATCGCTTCACCTGTTCTGTTTGTTGGGCAGTGAGTGCGCTGGACTATAAACCCGGGAGGGGATAAATCTCAATATATAAATATCAATCCCACATATTGAAACAAAGTAGAAAAAATCGCAGCCTTCGGCAGCTACTACAGGGATTACAAAACTGTAGGAGCTGCCGAAGGCTGCGATCTTTCAAGAGGTAATCAATTACCCGCGGCGAAGTCCCGCAACACAGCCCCATCCATCCGATAGCGCACCCACTCTTCCTGCGGCTGCGCACCCAGGGATTGATAGAACTCGATCGCCGGCTTGTTCCAGTCCAGCACGCTCCACTCGAAGCGCCCGCAATCATTGGCGCAGGCAATCTTCGCCAGGTGCCGCAGCAGGGTCTTGCCCGCCCCGCCGCCGCGCTGTTCGGGGGTGATGTACAGGTCTTCGAGGTACAGGCAATTGCTGCCCAGCCAGGTGGAGTAACTGAAGAAGAACACCGCGAAGCCGATCGGCAGGCCATCGCGCAGGCAGATCAGGCCGTGGGCGGTGGCGCCTTCGCTGAACAGGCTGCGCTCGATGTCGGCCACGCTGGCGATGACTTCGTGCCGGGCCCGTTCGTAGTCGGCCAGCTCAGTGATGAACGCGAGGATTTGCGGCGCATCGCTGGGGGTCGCCGGGCGGATGTCGATCGTCATGGACGGGCCTTCATCAAAATTGAAAAAAACATACTAAGACGCCACGCGACGCTCGTCACATGGGAAATCGGTTTTTCCGCTCGCTGCCGTTGCGCAATCACTCCGGCCAGCACTAACCCTGAAATCGCGAACCTCGCACCTAACGCCGGCGTCCCCCGTGTTAGATAGACAGCCTGTGCATTTTTTATCAGGACAAGGACCCGCCTCATGCCCACCGCAATACCCGCCGTTTCGAACCGCCTGTTCGGTTTGTTCTGCTTCGCCAGCTACCTGCTGTCGTTGTCCTACGGTTCGACCTTCCTGCTGTCGCTGTTGATCAGTTCGCGAGGGGG
Source organism: Pseudomonas sp. Y24-6 (assembly GCF_020295325.1). Classification (NCBI taxonomy): domain Bacteria; kingdom Pseudomonadati; phylum Pseudomonadota; class Gammaproteobacteria; order Pseudomonadales; family Pseudomonadaceae; genus Pseudomonas; species Pseudomonas sp. Y24-6. The sequence goes on from NZ_JACBXG010000017.1 coordinate 10,845, forward strand.
CAATGAGCACGATGCCGGCAGCGTGATCTCCGCAGCGATGCTCAGCACCTTTGCGGCAGTGATTGTGTCCGGGCACTTGTCGGATGCGCTCGGTGCCGCCCGCTCGATCGCCCTGTTCGGCATTTTGCTGGCTGCTGCGAGTCTGGGATTTGCCATGGCACCAGGGTTTGGCGACCTGCTGCTGTTGTTCGGTTTGCTGCTGGGCCTGGGCTGGGGCGTCTTCTACACCTTGGGGCCGATCATTGTGGCAAGTCTGGTGACGCCCGCGCAACGAGCCCGCTATTTCGCCTTGCTGTCGGGCAGCATGCTCACAGGGATTGGCAGCGGGCCCCTGCTGGGGCGCCTGGCCAGTGCGCTGGGGTATCCCGTGACGGCGGCGTTTTACCTGGCCGCACTGGCCAGCCTGATCGGCGTGCTGTTGTTCTGGCGGCTCGATGTGCACCTGCGGCAAGTGCCTTCAGCGTCAATTGCAGGCGCTCGCATATCCTGGCGGGCGACGGCTCGGGTGCTGTCATCCAAAGCGGTGTTCCCGATCATCATGGTCGGCCTTGGCGGCAGCATATTTGGCGGTTTGTCGAGCTTTCAAACCAGCTACGCTGCCGCTCGCTCAGTCGACTACTCGCTGTTTTTCCTGGGTTTCATGGGTGCTGCGATCGCCGGGCGAATGGTGATTGCCGGGTGGGTGGTCAAGCGCGACCCGCTTCGCGCGTCCTGTCTGCTGTCCGGGCTGACCCTGGGCTCGATCCTGATGTTCGGCTACGGGGTGAACGACAGCGTCAGTTACCTGATGGCTGCAGTGATGCTGGGCATCGGCTACGGCCTGACCTATTCGGTGATCAATGGCCTGGCGGCCAACGAAGCACCCGCTGGCACTCTCTCGCAGGCGCTGCTGTTATTCAGCCTGGCGTACTTCATCGGCGTGTTTGGCTTTCCGTTCGTGGCCGGCAAGATCATCGTCGAATATGGAATGACGACACTTTTGCACACAGTTCTGATGATCAGTCTGCTGAACTGGCTGATCACCGCAGGCCGCCTGCTCTGGCGGAGAATCTTTGCCACCAGGGCGACGCAAAGCGCCTGAACCGTTCGTCGACCTTCAGGCACCAATTCAAAACAGGGGCGGACCAATATTCGGTAAGGACTTTAAATAAATGGAGACGACAAAATGATCCTGTCCAGATTGACTGCCCTGTCCCTCGCCACCTTGCTGTCCGCTAGCGCTTTCGCGGCGACCGTAGCCACCGGCACCGGTCCGACCAATCCTGTCGAAGCGCCCAAAGCTCCCGCCATCCAGAGCGCTCCAGGCATTAACACCAATGGTACGGGTGTCGACAGCAGTTTACCGCCGTCCACCGGTACCGACCCACGGACCCAAGGCAGCGATATGGGCCGTCAGGGTGGGATGAACGCGCCGGACACCCAGACTCCCGATAACGCAGAAACCGGCACCGGCTCGAAAACCACTACGGGTGGTTCGGGTTCCGAAGGTGGTGCCAGCAAATAGCTCGCCCACGCGAGCGTCCTTCTATCGCCATGAAGAGGTAAGCATGAACGTCGATGAAAACCTTGAGAAAGAAGTCCTGACCCGCCTGTTGCACGCCCACCCGAGTGGTTTGGGCAAGGAGGTCCTGGATAATTATCGCGGGGAGAAAGTCGTGGCCAGCACCCTCGCCACGTTGCAGGATCGCGGCCTGATCCAGCATGGGCATGTGACCTGTAACGAGGCCGGCGAGCATTCGCTGAATTTGCCGATCAAGCTCAGTGCTGCCGGGGTCGAAGCGGCGCGCAAGCTGGAAGTGTAAAGCCGTTTGACGCGAGGCTGGTGTCGCTGGCCTCGCCTTGTTGCCAATACCGCCATCGCGGGCAGGCTCATATCGGTCCCGCCACCCACCATGCCCCCTGTGGGTGCGAGTCTGCTCTCGATGACGGCCACTCAGGCACCCGCAGTCCTGCTGATCAAAGCATCAACCTCACTCGAGCCAGGCGAAGTCGCCGGCCCCCAGCGAGTCACCGCCAAAGCCGCCGCTGCATTGGCCCGCCGCGCGGCCTCGATCACCGTCAGACCCTGAGCCAAACCGGCGATGAATACTCCGGCATGCGCATCACCGGCGCCATTGCTGTCCACCGCTTCTACCTTGAAACCCGGCACGTGCTGAGGTTTACCACCCTGGCTGACCCAGCAGCCTTGCGGCCCATCGCGAACCACCAGCAGGACTTTGTCCGGCAGGTGATCAGCCAGCGTCACCAGAGCCTGGGCAATATCCGTCGCACCGGTAAAGTGCAGCGCCTCGACGCCATTGCTGGTCCACAGGTCTATGCGCGGCAACAGCGCCTGCATCAGCGGCGCATCCGGCGAGTCCACCAGCGGGCCCGGATCGAACACCACCTTGATCCTACCGGGTAGCGCCAGCACCCAATCCACCAGCGCCTGGGCCTTGCCGACATGCAGCAGGCTGTAGCCACTGACGTAGACATAGTCCCCCGCCTCGACTTTCACGCCGGCGAGGTCCTGGGCAGTCAGTTCGCCTTCGGCACCAATATAGGAAATGAACGTCCGCTCGGCCGATGCCTCGGTCACGGCTACGCACAAACCGGTATCTTGCCCGGCGCTGTGGGCGATGCCGATGTGAATGCCCTCGGCCGCCATCGCCTCCCGGGCCAGATCACCGAAACGACCGGTGCCGTGCCGCCCCAGGTACACCACGGGTAAACCATTGCGCTGGGCGGCGGCCATGACATTGAAGCCACCCCCGGCCTCGAAACTGGCCGACTGCGCCAATACGTCGCCACCCGATTGAGGCAGTTTGGCCACGGCCATGACCAGGTCGATGATGACCTGGCCGGTGTGCAGCAATCTAGGCATGAGTATTCTCGATCAGTCCCGGGCGACGATCCCTGGCGCCGCCCAGTAGCCCGTAAACACCGCCCGCCACGAGGAAGGTAACGATCCAGCCGAGGCCGTTATGCCCCAACCAGGAATCGGACAGGAACCCGCGGAACCACAGCGTCTGCTCGGTGGTACCAATGGTGGTGAAGCTGTAACCCAAAACGATTGCCAGCGCCCAGGCGCCGAATGCGCGCCACTCAATGCCGCCGCGATACCAGTACGCACTGCTCGGGCTGACGTCCAGCAGGTCTCGGGGGCTGTAGTAGTGACGGTGAAGCAGGTCCACCACAAAAATCCCCACCCAGGCCGTGATTGGCACTGCCAGCAGCGAAATAAAGGTAATGAAGGGACCGTAGAAGCTGTCGGCAATCAACATGAAGTAGATCGACCCGGCGAAGATCGCGACGATGTCGACCACCACGGCATACACCCGCTTGACCTTGAGGCCGAGGGTCAATGTGGTGAGGCCTGCGGAGTACACCGACAGGTTGTTCGACAGCAGCAGACCACCGAATGCCGTGATCAGGTAGGGCACCGCCATCCACGTGGGCAGCATGTCGCGGATCGCGACGATCGGGTCGGTGGCCGAGGCCAGGTCATCGTTGCCCACCGATAGCAGGCCGCCCAGGGTAATCAGCAACACCAGCGGAATACCCGCGCCAAAGGCCGCTGAGGCAACCAGGCGCACGGCCTTGACGCTGCGATGCTGGTAGCGCGACATGTCGGCGCCAGCATTCGCCCAGCCGATTCCGGTCCCCGCCGCCATGGTGCCGACCCCGATGATCATTGCGCTCAGCGGCGCCGGTGTCGCATTAAACACGGCGCTCCAGTCGATGGTGGCGCAGAGAAAACCGCCTACCAGAATGTTCAGCGCGCCAAATACGTAAGTCGCCCATTTTTGGATGACCAACAACGTAGCGTGGCCGAGGCCGGAGACCGACAACGTCAGCAGCACAAAAATCGCGATGAAGATCAGCGTCAGCACCGGCGCGCTCTTGGCTTCCACCGGCGAACCGAACAGGATCGAGCACAGCGACAGCAACACGAACGCGGCGGTGGTGGTGTTGACCGTCTCCCAACCCAGGCGCGACATCAGCGAAACAAGCGTCGGCCCAATGTTGCCGCGCACACCGAAGATGGCGCGGGACAAGGTCAGGCTCGGCGCCCGCCCCCGTCGTCCGGCGATGGAGATGATGCCCACCACCGCGAAGGAACCGGCAGCCCCGAGGACCGCCACGATGATCGCCTGCCAGATCGCGAGCCCGCGAAACGCCACGAGCGTGGCCCCCAGCGGCAGGCCAAGGATGGAAATGTTGGCGGCGAACCAGACCCAGAACAGTTGCAGCGGATGACCGTTGCACTCCGCTTCCGGCACCGGTTCGATGCCACGGGTCTCCAGTTGCCCGGCGGCCTGCCCGCTATTTGAAGAACTCATGAAAATGCTCCTGTTGCCATTTTTGTGATTGTCGGCAATGAAATTACGACGCGCCTGCAGGGTGTGGCGTTCTCGCCTTCAGCGCAAAGCCAAAAGGCCCTGCACCAACGGTTCCAGCGCCAGACCGTTAACCGTCTTGACCCTGTCGATCATCGCCACAGGCCAGCTCTCCAGTCCAAGGCAGGCACCGAGCATGGCACCGAGGATCGCCGCGATGGTGTCGGTGTCGCCACCCAGGCTCGCGGCCATGCACAGCGCCTCGAACGCGTTCATTTCGCCAATGGCCACCTGTTGCGCCAGGGCAAAGGACACCACTACCGATTCCTGGGATGCCACCGAGGTGCCGATCACGTCGTATAGCAGGTCGGCGAGCAACGCTTTGTCGCTGTCGACACTGATGGTCCGGGCCCAACTGATGCGCGAAGCGATTCGGCCACCGGCGACCCAATGTCCATGGCTCTCGGCTTGCTGGGCGATGTGTTGACCCAGGTTGAGTGCAGCGCCCAGGTCCATGCCGTTGATGCCGGCGGAGACCACCGCCGCCACCGCTGCCGCGCTGGAAATGCCCAAGGTGGTGTTGTGGGTGACCTGGCAGGCCTGCACGACGGACTGAATGAAACGTTCGGGGTCGGCGATGTCCGCCGCGATGCCCACCGGCGTAATGCGCATGGCCGCACCGTTGGTGGTGCCGTAGCGCCCGGCCTCTGCCGGCGAATGCCCGGCAAGGATCATTTCGATTGCTCGTTTGGTCGAGGGCCCCAGCAGATCCTGCGAGCCCTTGGCCTGCATCTCGGCTTCCCATTCGATCAGGCGCTGGGCGAGCACCGAAGGCTCGATCCGGCCCTGGCCCTCGATCAGTAACTGACCGACCAGAATCGCCTGTTCGGTGTCATCGGTGATCGAACCGGCGGGCATATTGGCCGCGATCGGCTGATCGGGGCCGGCGTCTTGCAGGTCGTTGATCTGACCGAAACGCGCCTTGATATCAGCGCGGCTGAGCGATTGCGTCGGCATGCCCAATGCATCGCCCAGGGCCAGTCCGTAGAACGCGCCGAGGGCACGATTGAGCGGGGTCATTGCGAGGTTCCAAATTGCAGGTGCAGGCGAAAGTGCACGGGATCAAGCAGGCTTTCGACCTGTTCCATGAAGCGGTTTCGCCGGTCGTAGGTGGTACGCATAGCCTTGAGAAAGACCGTGCCCACCGGACGTCCGAGCAGTTGTGCGTCTTCGGCATTCAGCGGCTCGGCGCCGATCCATTGATCGCCGCGCTCGCCGATAAAACCATAGGCCGCCAGGGTGATGGTCAGGGAGTTGTCGATCAGGCCGACCCGGGGCAGGCTTTCCAGGCCGCCGTTGGCGGGCATCAAAGAGCGTTCAAGAGACACCAGGGTGCCATCGTTGGAGCGCCGGCGGCGGTCCAGGGTGATGAATTTTTCAGTGCCAAAGCGCGACAGCAAATCGGGTCGATCCACTGCCTCCAGGCGCAGCACTTCGGTATTGACCAGCGCCCCGCTGTCGGCCAGGGCCTGGGCCCAACCGCTGCGCTGGTCGAGCACCACCCCGTCAAATGTGACGATGGAACCGACCCCCGTTTGCGTGGCGATGTAATGGCGCCGTTTCAACTCGGCCAGGGCTTCACGCAGCGTGCCTCGGCTGACTTTGAATTCCTGAGCCAACTGATGCTCGCCAGGCAACAGGAAACCGTCTTCCATGAGGCCGCTTTCGATGCGTCGGATAAGCTCGTCGACCACCCGTTTTTTCTTGTCAAATCGTACCTGTCTAATCATGTACAAATAGATACCCGAAACGGGCTGGAGCGGGCAAGGAATATTTCAGTGAGGTGACAGATGGAAGGTGACCGCTTCGCGGTCAATCGCGGGCAAGCGTTGCTCCCACAATGCCTTGCTCCCACAGGTGGTGTGCGCCCCCCATCAGGGAAGGGAGTCCAGCAAGTTACCTGCAAACCCTGTGGGAGCAAGGCTTGCCCGCGATGGCGTCAGAAATAACCACTCAGGGCTCAAGACCGATGGGGAAGAACTCACCACCACTCCACACGCCAAGCCAGTGCTGCCCGTCGATCTCCCGGGTGACCGCCAGCTCCACCAACTGGTAGAACACATTGCGATGAATCAGCGCCTCGAGATTGGTTCGCACGTGCACGTAGGGCGCCGGCTCCTGGGTGACCGGGTCGATCACCACGCGGATGGGGTGTTCGCCCCCCGCCTCGGCAGTCTCCTCAACGTTGGTGGTAAACCGCAGCAACTGGGCCTCACCCTCGCCCTCCACTTCCACGGCAATGGCCACGAACGGTGCGTCATCAACCTTGATGCCGACCTTCTCGACCGGGGTGATCAGAAAGTAATCATCTGCGTCGCGGCGGATGATGGTGGAGAACAGCTTGACCATCGGCTTGCGTCCGATCGGCGTGCCCAGGTAATACCAGGTACCGTCCCGGGCAATGCGCATATCAATGTCACCACAGAACTCGGGGTTCCACAGGTGGACCGGCGGCAGGCCTTTGGTCTTGGGGATTTGCCCCAGCAGGTCGTTGGCTTTTTGCGGTCCGCTCATGGTGTTCTCCTGGAAAATTATTGATCACTGATGCCCAGCAGGCTGCGCGCGTACTGTTCAAGCGGCGGACCCATCAGGTCTTCGGGCCGGGAGTCGTGGAACGTCAGCAAACCGCCGCGACTCTTGATGCGTGCAGTATCGATCAAATACTGGGTGCTGGTCTCGATCAACATGATCTGAATCACACCGGTATCGACGCCCAGCCGGTCCACAGCCTCCTGGTCCAGCCACTCATCGGAGTTGCCGATACGGTCATCCGCCTTGGCAAAGCGCGTGTATAGCAGGTAATGAGCGCCCACGGCGCGGGCCTCCCCCATCGCCTCGTCAAGCCCCTCAGGCGCGCGAGCGCGGCGCACCATGGGGAAATACTCGATGAATCCATCGAAGGCGACTTCGGCGATAACGTTGGGGCGCGGATAAGCAGTGCCGCCACGCGGCGCGAATGCGCCTTGGGCGATGTAGATGAAGGAGTCCGGCTGGATTCGCAGGTTACTGACCCGACGACTGTCGCTGTGGTCGAGCAGGCCGGCATCGCTCATGTGATAACGGGTGCCTTCGGCCATGTCACTGACGTTCATGCAGCCACCGAGCGCCAAAATGGCCAGCAGCAAAACCGGGTTACGCATCCTGTCCTCCAGAGGCCGGTGACGGAAAACCGGCGAATAGGCATTGGATGCAGCTTCCGCGCCAGCTCAAGCTCAAGCTCCTGCCACAGGGAAATGCATTGCACCTGTGAATGCAGGTCGACTGTGGGAGCGGGCGTGCTCGCGAAGGCAGATTTTCAGCCGCCGATGATCTTCATGATGGTCGCGCCGCCGGAGAACGCCACTTCCTGCTTGTCTCCCAGCGCTTTGACCAGAAGCCGTTGCAAGGCTGGCAACGCCTGGTGGCGCGGTTTATCCAGCAGATCGCCGACATAGTGGCGGTTGCTCGACGACAGGCAGCCATGCAGCCAGCCGGTGGACGACAGCCGCAGCCGCGAGCAGGTGCGGCAGAACGGCACGCTTTCGTTGGCAATGACCCCGAAGTGGCCCATTCCCGGAATTTCGTAACGCACCGCCGTGGCATCGACGGGCGCATCGGCCTGCAAGTACTCGTAGCGCTCGCCGATCAGGTCGAGCAATTGCTGGAGGCTGACGAATTGCTGCAGGAAGGCATTGGAGTCACTGGCCAGATGCCCCATGCGCATTAATTCGATGAAGCGCAGCTCATAGCCGCGCTCCAGGCAATAATCGAGCAGCGGCATCACCTGATCGAGGTTCTGCCCGCGCAACGGCACCATGTTCACCTTGATCTTCATGCCTGCCGCGCTGGCCTGGTCCATGCCATCGAGCACGGTCGCCAGGTCGCCGCCACGCGCGATACTACGGAAAGCGCCGGCATCCAGGGTATCGAGGGACACGTTGATGCGCCGAATGCCGGCACCGACCAGCAGCGGCAGCTTCTTCGCCAGCAACTGGCCATTAGTGGTCAGGCTGATGTCTTGAAGGCCCATCTTACCGACGGCGGTCATGAAGGCTTCGAGTTTCGGGCTGACCAGTGGCTCGCCACCGGTGATGCGCAAACGCTCGATGCCGGCCGCTTCGATGAGATAGGCCACGCCACGTGCCATGGCATCGGCCGACAGTTCATCCTGCGCAGCCACCAGCCGCTTGCCATCAGGCACGCAGTAGGTACAGGCGTAATTGCAGGCTGAAGTCAGGCTGATCCGCAAATTGCGAAAACGCCTGCCTTGACGGTCAACGATCATGGAGCACTCCGGCGAAAGGAAATGGAACTGCTAAAACTTGACTCACAAATCAAGTTTTAGCAAGTCCCATGCCTGAGTATATTCCTGCGGTATGCACCATGGGGTGAATATCATGGCGCAATCAGGCTGCTGAATGGCTCAGCTGCTTGGGGTGTCGGTGTCGCGCTTGCGCTTGTTGCCCATGCGCACGCCGATGTCCATCAGGAACTGGAAGAAGCCTTCCTGGTCTTCCAGCACATTGCTCCAGAACGGCGAGTGATACAGCGCCACGGCACCGTGCACCAACGCCCAGGATGCGCAGTAGTGGAAGTAAGGCGGGACATCTTCGAGCTTGCCTTCGCTGATACGCCCCTTGATCAGCAGGGTCAGCCGCTCGAAGTTCGAGGCGCGGATCTTGTGCAGTTCCTCGACCATCTCCGGCACCTGGTTGCCCTTGACCACCTTCTCTTCCAGGCGATCGAACAACCGGTAGCGTTGCGGATCGCGCATGCGGAATTCGAAGTAGGCGCGCGACAGCGCTTCCTTGTCCTTGTCGACGTCGGCGGAATGCAACAGCTCGTTCAGGTCACGCTCGTAGTCGAGCATCAGGCGCAGGTAGATCTCGGCCTTGGACTTGAAGTGCTTGTAGATCGTGCCTTTGCCGATACCGACGGCATCAGCAATCATCTCGACGGTGACACTGTCTTCACCTTGGTCGAGGAACAGCTTTAGCGCGGTATCGAGAATTTCCTGCTCGCGGCGACGAAACTCACGGACCTTACGAGGTTCTTTATGCATAAGAAAAGGTCTGTAGGGGTCAAAATTCGAAGCCGCGTATTATGCCTAACTTGCGCCAAAATGCACGGATCATCCGACCATATCTGTGTTTCATGAGGTTTTCATGCATGCTGGCCGGTTGATGAGAACTCTTCCGAAGCGCGCGTATTCCAAAATTGTTTAAAAACCTGACCGGCTAAACTGGACTCGGCGCAATACTGATCAATACTTCAACTGTCGACGGGACATCTCCCCCAAGTGTCTCGACGATAAAGGTACCAACGGACCGCGTATCTTTGTTTTACTCCTAATGGTCTTAACCCGGATTCACCCCCCAGAACCCGGGTTTTTTTTGCCTGCGATTCAGGGGCCAAAGCCCCGTAGGAGCTGCCGAAGGCTGCAATCTTTTGTACCTGCGTTACGCCGAGGCCCTGACGTGGGCCAATGGAAACAGCCGTTTGAAGTTCTCAGTGGTCTGGGCTGCAAATTGCTCGTAGGACTCCCCGCGCAACATTGCCAGAAATTCCGCTACCTCGCGCACATACTGCGGCAGGTTTGGCTTGCCGCGATGAGGAATGGGGGCCAGGTACGGCGAGTCGGTTTCCACCAGCAATCGATCGGCCGGGACCTTGCTGGCAACGTCGCGCAGGGCGTCGGCATTGCGGAAAGTGACAATCCCGGATAAGGAAATGTAATAACCCATGTCCAGCGCCGCTTTGGCCATGTCCCAGTCTTCGGTGAAGCAATGCAGCACCCCGGCCTGAGGCAGCGCGGCTTCGCGCAGCAGGTCCAGCGTATCGGCGCGGGCTCCGCGGGTGTGAATGATCACCGGTTTGCCGGTCTGCTGCGCCGCCTGCAGATGCAGACGAAAGGACGCCTGCTGCAACTCGGCCGCTTCCGGCTCGTAGTGATAGTCCAGGCCCGTCTCACCAATGGCTACCACGCGCGGATGGTTGAGCTCCTGCAGCAGCCAGTCCAGTGCTGGCGCAGCACCGGGCTGTACGTCCAGCGGATGCACGCCCACCGAGCAGTCGACGTCGTCGTAACGCTCGGCCAGGGCCTTGACGTCGGCGGCATTGTCGACGCTGACGCCAATGCACAGGAAGTGACCGACGCCCCGTTGGCGGGCCGCGTCCAGCGCGGCATCCAGTGAGCCGTTGTGCGCGGCAAGGTCGAGTCGATCAAGGTGACAATGGGAATCTACGAGCATAAAGAGGGCTGCAACTTACATCGTATGAGTGGGACGGTCGGACTTAAGGGCTCCGGCCAGATGGGTTTCGATTCGACTGCGGGCCGTGTTGTCGCCGTCATTGAACTGCACGCCGACCCCGGCGGCGCGATTGCCCTGGGCGCCTTTGGGCGTGATCCAGGTGACCTTGCCGGCGACCGGAATCTTTTCGGCTTCATCCATCAGGTTGAGCAGCATGAAGACTTCATCACCCAACCGGTAACTCTTGTTGGTCGGAATAAACAGGCCACCGTTCTTGATGAAGGGCATGTACGCCGCGTAAAGCACCGACTTGTCCTTGATGGTCAGGGACAGAATGCCGTTGCGCGGCCCGGAGTTGACGGGTTCATTCATGCTGGCCTCCTCGGCTGATGTTCAGAGTCTAGTCACTTCTGGCCGGGCAAAGACGCCCACTGCACCAACAAGGCCTCGAGCAGTAATACCCGATTGAGGTTGGCTTTGCTCATGACTTTCTGGCGCTGGGCGAGAATCCAGTCCTGGATATCGAGGACCTTGTCCTGGGCCGACTTCTGCGCCAGGTATTGAATCACTTTGCGCATGTCCGCCAGCCCCAGCCCTTCTTCATCCTGGGTCAACTGATAACGCAGGATAAGGCTCGACCAGTCGCAGAACCAGTCGAACAGCAGCAACAGCGGAATCGCGTTCCAGCCTTCTGCCAATTGTGTCGGCGACTGCTGCTGCTTGAGCAGCTTCTTGACCCCTTCGACCACCAGCGCCCTTTGCTCACGCACGCCCTGGGCCTGCAGCTTGACCGCCGCCAGCGGCGAGCCGGCCGCCAGGGTCAACAGTTCCACGCGCTCCTCGTCGGAGCAATCTGGCAAGGTCTGCGCCAGCCAGGCCAGGCTCATGGCCTCGCCAGGCAATGGGCAGGCCTGCTGCACGCAACGACTCTTGATGGTCGGCAACAGACGGCTGGTCTGGTGGCTGACCAGCAGCAATACGGTATCGCCGGAAGGTTCTTCAAGGCTTTTGAGCAAAGCGTTGGCGGCGTTGATGTTCATCGCTTCGACAGGCTCGATCAGCACGACTTTGCGCCCGCCCATCTGCGCGGTCTGCACCACGAAGCTGACCAGTTCGCGAACCTGATCGACCTTGATCGCCTTGTCCGCCTCTTCCGGTTCGAGGACGTAGTTGTCCGGGTGGCTGCCGGCCTTGAGCAGCAGGCAGGATTTACACTCGCCGCAGGCATCCTGGGCAGTCGGGCGCTGGCACAACAGGCTGGCCATCAAGCGCTCGGCCAATGCGCGCTTGCCAATCCCGGCCGGGCCATGCAACAGGTAGGCGTGGGCATGCTGCTTGCGACCGGCCAGTTGCTGCCAGAGCGAGTCCTGCCAGGGATAGGCTTCAGCCACGGGCCAGCTCCAGCAGACGCGGGAGCAACGCGTCCAGGGACTGCTGGACCTGCGCCAACGGTTGTGCGGCATCGACCAGCACATAGCGCGCAGGATCGGCTTCAGCGCGCTTGAGGAAGGCGCTGCGCACCGCGTCGAAGAAGGCCCTGCCTTCCAGCTCGAAGCGGTCGAGGCGACCACGGGCACTGGCACGCGCCAGACCGACTTCCACCGGCAGGTCGAAAATCAGCGTCAGGTCCGGACGCAGATCTCCCTGGACGAAGGTTTCCAGGGTGGCAATACGCTCCAGCGACAGGCCACGGCCGCCACCTTGGTAGGCATAAGTGGAATCGGTGAACCGGTCGCACAGCACCACCGCCCCCCGGGCCAATGCCGGGCGGATGACTTCGGCCAGGTGCTGGGCGCGAGCGGCGAATACCAGCAGCAGCTCGGTGTCCGGGTTCATGGCTTCTTCGACCGGCGCCAGCAGCACCTCACGAATTCGCTCGGCCAGCGCGGTGCCACCCGGCTCGCGGGTCAACACCACTTCGATACCGGCGGCGCGCAGGCGCTCGGCCAGGTATTCGCGATTGGTGCTCTTGCCAGCGCCCTCAGGGCCTTCCAGGGTAATAAACAAGCCAGTCACAGGCAGTCCTTAGTCAGGGTCATTGCGGGCTTTGCGGCGTGGTGGCGTCCGGTTCGGCTGCAGGCGCCGCTGGCGGCTCCTGCGGTGCGACCTGGGGCAAAGCCTCGGGATCGGGGTTGGGCGACGCGGCAGGAATCGGCGCTTCGTGGGCCGGGCTGTTGGTGTCAGGTGTTTGCGGCGCTGTTGCCTCAGGTGCAGTCGCCGGTGCCGGGCTGGAACGGTAATCGGCGCGACGCTTGAGCTGGTACTCGCGCACTGCGTTGTTGTGCGCATCCAGGTCATCGGAAAAAACATGACTGCCGTCGCCACGGGCAACGAAATACAGACTGCTGCCGGCCACCGGATTTAATGCCGCGTGAATCGCTTCGCGCCCGACCATGGCGATGGGCGTCGGTGGCAGGCCGGAAATCATGTAGGTGTTATACGGCGTCGCTTCCTTGAGGTGGGCGCGAGTCAATTTGCCGCTGTAGCGATCGCCCAGGCCGTAGATCACGGTTGGATCAGTCTGCAGGAGCATGCCCAACGCCATGCGTCGCACGAACACGCCGGCAATCTGCCCGCGCTCCTGTGGCACACCGGTTTCCTTCTCCACCAGGGAGGCCATGATCAGCGCCTGGTACGGATCGGCGTAGGGCAGATCAGCCGCTCGCTGATTCCATTCCCTGGCCAGCACTTCGTCGAGGCGCTCGTAAGCAGTCTTGAGCAATTCGATGTCGCTCATGCCGCGAACGAAACTATAGGTATCGGGGAAAAAACGCCCCTCCGGAAAAATCCCCGGGTGGCCGAGCTTTTCCATCACCTGGGAGTCGCTCAAACCTGCGAGGGTCTGCTGGAGTTTTTCGTCCCTGGCGAGGGCCGCGCGGACCTGATGGAAATTCCAGCCTTCGACCAGCGTGACGCTGTACTGCACCACGTCCCCGCGTTTCCACGAATCGATCAGGCCTTCGACGGTCATGCCGGGCTGCATGCGGTATTCGCCGCTGTGCAAGGGTTGTCCGGCGAGGTTGAAGCGCCAGTACACGCGAAGCCAGAACGCGTCCTTGATGACGCCATCGGCTTCGAGTCGGTAGAAAGTGCGGGTGGGTGTCGTACCCTTGGGTACTTCGAGCATTTCTTCCTGGGTGATGTTCAGCGACTGATCCAGCGCCGAATGAATTTTCCAGGCGGAAAAACCGAATAACAGCCCTGCCAGAACCAATCCGGTTTCCAGCAGCAGCAAGAATTTACGTCTCACGAATCAAGCATCCAATAGCGCACGGGCAATGGTTTGGAGTTTACGGGTGAGTGGCCCAACCGGCCAGCTCAGTGCAGCATACGCACGCACCGGCCAAATGCCATAAACACTATTACAGACAAAGACTTCATCGGCCCATTGCAGCTGTTCCAGGGTGATATCGATGATTTGTACAGGGATCGCTGAAGACTCAGCTTGAAACAATAATTCAGCGCGCATTACCCCGGCGACGCCGCAGCGACCGAGATCGGCGGTGATCAACACACCATCACGCACCAGGAACAGATTACTGAACACGCCCTCGACCACACGACCGGCCTGGTCCAGCATCAGGCCTTCGGCGTGCTCAGCGTCTTGCCACTCGGAACGGGCGATGACCTGCTCCAGGCGATTGAGGTGCTTGAGACCAGCCAACAAGGGTTGCAAGGACAGCCGGGTGACGCAAGGGAACAGGCGCACGCCCTGCTCCGCATGGGCTGGCGGGTAAATCGCAGGAGGATTGCCCTGCATGATGCGGCGCGCCGCAACGACAGGGTCCGGGGCATAGCCGCGAGCACTTTCGCCCCGGGTGACGATCAGCTTGAGTACGCCTTCACCGAGCGCGAGGGCATAGGCCAGCAGCTCGGTGCGCACCACCGCGCCATCAAGGTTGATTGCCAGGCGCTGGCAACCCTCAAGCAACCGCTCCAGGTGACGATCCAGCAATACCGGTGTGCCATTGCGCACGGCGATGGTCTCGAACAGACCATCGCCGTAGGCCAGGCCGCGATCCTTCAGCGACACAGCGTGCGCCGGCTGACCGTCGACCCAGCAGTCCATCAGCCAGCGAACCGGCGGAACACCAGGGAGCCGTTGGTACCGCCAAACCCGAAGGAGTTGGACAGCACCACGTCGATATCCATGTTGCGCGCAGTGTGCGGCACGAAGTCGAGGTCACAGCCTTCGTCCGGCTCGTCAAGGTTGATGGTCGGTGGCGCCACCTGGCTGTTAATTGCCAGCACACTGAAGATCGCTTCAACCGCACCCGCGGCACCCAGGAGGTGACCGGTCATGGACTTGGTCGAACTGACGGCCAGCTTGTAGGCGTGATCACCAAACACCGACCTGATCGCACAGGCTTCGGCAAGATCACCGGCCGAAGTCGAAGTGCCGTGGGCGTTGATGTACTGGACCTGGTCACTGTTGATCTTCGCATCGCGCAAGGCATTGGTGATGCAGCGTGCAGCACCCGCACCATCGGCAGGTGGCGAAGTCATGTGGAACGCATCGCCACTGGTGCCAAAACCGATCAACTCGGCGTAAATGGTCGCACCGCGAGCCTTGGCGTGCTCCAGTTCTTCAAGTACCAGCGCGCCAGCACCGTCGGACAGTACAAAGCCGTCACGCCCCTTGTCCCATGGACGACTGGCACGGGCAGGCTCGTCGTTGCGGGTCGACAGCGCCCGGGAGGCACCGAAGCCGCCCATGCCCAGGCCACAAGCGGCCATCTCGGCGCCACCGGCGATCATCACGTCGGCTTCGTCGTACATGATGTTGCGTGCCGCCATGCCAATACAATGCGTACCCGTGGTACAGGCCGTGGCGATGGCGTAGTTGGGCCCCTGTGCTCCAAGGTGGATGGACAGGAATCCGGAAATCATATTGATGATCGAGCCGGGCACGAAAAACGGCGAAATCCGTCGTGGGCCGGAATCATGCAGGGTACGGCTGGTTTCTTCGATGTTGGTCAGGCCGCCAATGCCTGAGCCCATGGCGACGCCGATGCGTTCACGGTTGGCATCGGTCACTTCCAGGCCTGCATTTTTTACTGCCTGAAACCCTGCGGCCAGACCGTATTGAATGAACAGGTCGAGCTTGCGCGCTTCCTTGACCGACAGGTATTCCTCGACATTGAAGCCCTTTACCGAGCCGCCAAAACGGGTGGAATAGGCAGAAAGGTCGGTGTGTTCGATCAGACCAATGCCACTGCGGCCGGCCAGAATGCCCTGCCAGCTGCTTGGCACATCCGTGCCCAGTGGCGACAACATACCCATACCGGTGACTACGACGCGTCTACGCGACACAGCACTCTCCTTTTTCAAATGACGACTTTGCATCAGGCCTAAAGAAAAAACCGCACGCCAGGAGGCAGTGCGGTTTTTCCATGACAGCAAACAACGACTACAAACGATTACGCCTGGTGGCTGGTAACGTAGTCGATTGCAGCTTGTACAGTAGTGATCTTCTCAGCTTCTTCGTCAGGGATTTCGGTCTCGAATTCCTCTTCCAGAGCCATCACCAGCTCAACGGTGTCAAGGGAGTCAGCACCCAGGTCTTCAACGAAGGAAGCGCTGTTAGTCACTTCTTCTTCCTTAACGCCCAGTTGCTCGGCAACGATTTTCTTGACGCGCTCTTCGATGGTGCTCATACCTTGTTTTCACTCCTAATGGACAAATTCAGGCAGCTGGCCAGTGGGTAAGTGTATAGAAAGACTTTTCAGTTTTTCAACTGAAAGCTTCACTCCTCTAACCCTGCAGCCCGATGCCTATAAATAGATTGCAGCTTTATAACGGATTTTAGACAGCTCGTATGACATTTTTTTGAAGCAGTCCGTCACATTTAACTCATGTACATCCCGCCGTTCACCGGGATTGTAGCCCCAGTAACGTAAGCCGCACCGTCGGATGCAAGAAAAGCGACCACAGACGCGATCTCTTGCGCTTGCCCCAGACGACCCAGCGGAATTTGTGTAACCAGGTTTTGACGCTGCGCTTCGGGCAGTTCACGAGTCATATCGGTGTCGATGAACCCTGGGGCCACCGAGTTTACCGTAATCGAACGCGATCCGACTTCACGCGCCAGCGCACGGCTGAAACCTTCCAGACCGGCCTTGGCGGCAGCGTAGTTTACTTGGCCTGCGTTGCCCATGGCACCCACAACCGAACCAATACTGATAATTCGTCCCCAACGCGCCTTGGTCATGCCACGCAAAACGCCCTTGGACAGGCGGAACAGACTGTTCAGGTTGGTATCGACGACGTCATGCCATTCGTCATCTTTCATCCGCATCATCAGGTTATCGCGGGTGATACCGGCATTGTTGACCAGGATCGCCGGCGCACCGAACTGCTCGGCGATGCTCGCCAACACAGCGGCGACGGACTCGTCACTGGTCACATTGAGTTCCAGGCCAGTGCCCTGGATACCGTTTTCCTTCAGGGTCGCGGCAATGCGCTCGGCGCCGGATGCGGAAGTCGCAGTACCCACGACGATGGCACCCTGACGACCCAGTTCCAGGGCGATGGCCTGGCCGATACCGCGGCTTGCACCGGTGACCAGTGCAACTTTACCTTGCAGACTCATGCAAGTTTCTCCTGATTCAGGCCAACGCTGCACGGGCGGCAGCGAAAGCGTCTGGGGTATTGAGGTTGGAGGTTGCTACGCCTTCGGCGCAACGCTTGTTCAGACCGGCCAGCACTTTGCCAGGACCGCATTCGACCAGCTGGGTCGCACCCTTGGCCGCCAGCGCCTGCACAGACTCGACCCAGCGCACAGGCTTGTAGAGCTGCTCGAGCAAATCGCGTTTGAGGGTTTCCAGATCAGCCGGCACTGCTGCGCTGACGTTCTGCACAACTGGAATCTGCGGGGCCTGCCAGTCGATCGCAGCGATCGATTCAGCGAAACGCTCGGCCGCCGGGCGCATCAGCTCGCAATGGGACGGCACGCTCACCGGCAATGGCATGGCGCGCTTGGCACCACGAGCCTTGCAGCCTTCAATGGCGCGCTCAACCGCCGCCTTGGCACCGGCGATGACGACCTGGCCCGGGGAATTGAAGTTGACGGCACTGACCACTTCACCTTGCGCTGCTTCAGCGCAGGCTGCCAGCACGTCAGCATCGTCGAGACCGAGTATGGCGGCCATGCCGCCCTGCCCGGCCGGAACCGCTTCCTGCATCAACTGGCCACGGCGCTCGACGAGCTTGACCGCGTCAGCCAGGCTCAGGCTGCCGGCAGCAACCAGAGCGCTGTACTCACCCAGGCTGTGACCGGCCACGTAGGCCGGACGCGCGCCGCCTTCTGCCAGCCACAGACGCCACAGGGCGATCGAGGCGGTCAGGATGGCCGGCTGGGTCTTGTCGGTTTGATTGAGTTGCTCTTCCGGCCCTTGCTGGGTCAGCGCCCACAGGTCGTAACCGAGGGCATCGGAAGCTTCTTTGAACGTTTCAAGGACAACCGGATGTTGCGCGCCCAACTCGGCCAGCATGCCGAGGGACTGCGAACCCTGTCCTGGAAAGACGAATGCGAGGGAAGCAGACATGTAACAAGCCCCTAATGATCTTGTCGTCGGAGAATTGACGTCCCCCCAGGGGGACGCAAGAAACTGACAGTTGGATGGCAAATTGAACTGAGCGGTCACATTTAAGCATTGTCCGACGAAAACGCCTAAAGCAACAAATCCTCCAGACGACCGCGGATGCGTTCCGGCAGGTTTTCCTGGATCTCGATCAACGCGCGGGATATAGCACTCTGAAATCCCTGCACCCCGGCCGAGCCGTGGCTCTTCACCACAATCCCCTGCAGGCCGAGAAAGCTCGCACCATTGTGTCGCGCAGGGGCCAGATCGGCCTGCAGGCGCTTCATCAACGGCAACGCCAGGGCACCCACCATGCGCGAAGCGAGATTCTTCTTGAACAACGCTTCAATACGCCCGGCAATCATGGTGGCCAAGCCCTCGCTGGACTTGAGCAGGATATTGCCGACGAAGCCGTCACAGACCACCACATCCGCTTCACCGCGATACAGGCCATCGCCCTCGACAAAACCGATGTAGTTGATGCCCCGCGCCTCCTGCAACAAGGTGGCGGCCAGCTTGACCTGCTGATTACCCTTGATGTGTTCGGTGCCGATGTTCAACAAAGCGACTCGCGGGCGGACGATACCCAGCGTCTCGGCCGCCACCGAGCCCATGACCGCAAACTGCAGCAGGTGTTCGGCGCTGCAATCGACGTTGGCCCCGAGGTCGAGCAGCTGGCAATAGCCCGTCTGCGTCGGAATCGCCGCCACCATCGCCGGCCGATCAATGCCCGGCAAGGTCTTGAGCACGAATCGTGACAACGCCATCAACGCCCCGGTATTGCCGGCACTGACACAGGCCTGGACCTTGCCATCGCGCAACAGCTCCAGCGCAACGCGCATCGACGAATCCGGCTTGCCACGCAATGCCTGGGCCGGTTTCTCGTCCATGGTAATGACTTCGCTGGCGGGCACGATAGACAGGCGCGCGCGATCCGCAGCCGATTGGCCTGCAAGCAATTCTTCAAGGAGAGAGGGTTGACCAACGAGGGTCAGGTGCAGCGAGGGTGTAGCATTCAGACAAGCGAGGCTGGCCTGAACAATGCTGCGGGGACCGAAGTCCCCGCCCATTGCGTCAATCGCGATGACTTGAGCAGACAAGTGATTACTCGTCAGCGCCCTTGTCGATCACTTTACGGCCACGGTATACGCCTTCTGGCGATACGTGGTGACGCAGGTGAATTTCACCGGTGGTTTTTTCTACAGACAGAGTGCTTGCCGTCAGGGCGTCGTGCGAACGACGCATGTCACGGGCAGAGCGGGATTTTTTGTTCTGCTGAACAGCCATAATTGATTAACTCCTAAACGTTTGGGTCACGCTTTAACTGCGCCAATACACTGAACGGGTTGGACCGCGTTACCTCGTCCTCGCTCGGTTCGGGCTCATCGAGACCCGCCGGCTGCTGGCATTCTTCCGGATGATGAGCAGGCACAATGGGCAAGGCGAGCAGAAGCTCCTCCTCGATCAGTGACTGCAGATCCAATGGATCTTCGCCCAGTTCCAGCACGTCATAACCTTTCGGCAACGACTGGGTATTCGCACCCTCCTTCACCACAGCATAACTGCATTCGCTATGGATCGGCAGGGTGACCAGCTCAAGACAACGCTGGCAAACCATTTTGACTTCGGTGTCGATAAAGCTGTGGATTACCACAGACTTACGTTCATCTCGTTCAAAAACGAATTTCGCCTGCACCGTACCGACAGTGTCGGAAAGCGGGTCGCAGAGTCTCTCCAAATCGGCCAGCAGCAGTTCACCTTGAAGGGTGGTGCCACGGTCAGCCAATTTGCGCGGGTCAACGTGAGGTGGAATCGGGTCATTCAACATAGGCGCAGCATTATAGGGATGCACCCAGCCATGTCAAAGGAAATTCAGCCCTGTGCGTCACTTGGAAGCCTCGCTAGAATTCGCAACTCACTTCTGGAGTTGCGCATGCTGCCTTTATTACTCGCTTCAAGCTCGGTTTACCGCCGGGAATTGCTGGCCCGCCTGCGGTTGCCGTTCGTCTGCAGCTCGCCAGATATCGATGAAAGTCATCGCCCACAAGAGCCGGCCATTGAACTGGTCAAGCGCCTGGCCAGGGAAAAAGCCCAGGCGCTGGCTGGCATTTTTCCCGACCACCTGATCATTGGTTCCGACCAGGTCGCGGTGCTCGGCGAGCGCATCATCGGCAAACCGCACACGTTCGAGAAGGCGCGGGATCAGTTACTCGCCGCCAGCGGCGCCAGCGTGACCTTCCTCACGGGCCTGGCCCTGCTCAACAGCCAGACCGGGCATTGCCAGGTGGATTGCGTGCCGTTCACGGTGCACATGCGCACCCTCGACCAGGCAAGCATCGAGCGTTACCTGCATGCAGAGCAGCCCTACGACTGCGCAGGAAGCTTCAAGGCCGAAGGATTGGGGGTGAGCCTGTTTCAACGCACCGAAGGCCCTGACGCCACCAGCCTGATCGGCCTGCCGCTGATTCGGCTGATCGATATGCTGCTGGTCGAGGGCGTGCAAGTCCCTTGAAAGCAAAAGATCTTTTAAACGGCTTAACGCAACGACGGGCCGTTGAAACCCATCCACATCGCCAATTGCTCAGCCACGCTGGCGCCGAGCTTCTTCGAGAAGCGGTCGAACGTCGACTCCTGAACGGTAAAATCCACCAGTTCTTTCTCGCCAATGACATCGCGGGCTACCGAGCTGGCACTGCCCAGACCATCGATCAACCCCAGCGGCAGCGCCTGCTCACCCGACCAGACCAAGCCAGAGAACAGCTCCGGGTGCTCCTTGTCTTTCAGGCGATCGCCACGACCCTTCTTCACACTATTGATGAATTGCTGATGGGTGGTATCGAGCACGCCCTGCCAGAACCGAGTCTCATCAGGCTTCTGCGGCTGGAACGGATCGAGGAAGGACTTGTGCTCGCCAGACGTATAGGTCCGACGCTCCACGCCCAGTTTCTCCATGGTGCCGACAAAACCATAACCGGCCGCAGTAACCCCGATGGACCCCACCAGGCTGGCCTTGTCCGCGTAGATCTGATCGGCCGCACTGGCAATGTAGTAAGCGCCGGACGCCCCCAGGTCGGAGATGACTGCATACACCTTGGTATCAGGATGCAGCGCGCGCAGGCGAACAATCTCGTCGTACACATAGCCTGATTGCACCGGGCTGCCGCCCGGGCTGTTGATCCGCAGGACCACGCCCTTGACCTTGTCATCCTCGAAGGCCGCTCGCAGGCTGCCAACGATGTTATCGGCGCTGGCCTGCTCCTTGTCGGCGATCACACCAGTGACCTCGATCAGCGCGGTGTAGTTGGCACCGCGAGTGGCGGCTTTTTCCATGTCCATCAGCGGCGTGAACAGCATCAAGGCGCCAAACAGATACACAAAGGTCAGCAGCTTGAAGAAAATCCCCCAGCGACGGGACCGGCGTTGCTCCTGCACGCTGGCCAACAGGGTCTTTTCCAGCAATTTCCAGCTTTTCTCGTCACCGCTCTGCGCATCCGCCTTGGCGGGCGCCTTCCATTCGTCGGTCATGCCATCTACCCCAAAAAACCTGTTAAGCCTGCTGATTCAGCCAGGCATGCAATTCTGAAAAACGATCAATCGCCAGTCGCGGCTCGAACAGCTTCAGCGCCTCGATCGATTGCGCGCCGTAACTGACGGCAACCGACGCCATACCGGCGTTGCGGGCCATCTGCAGATCGAAAGAGGAGTCGCCAACCATCAGCGCCTGCTCCGGGCGAACCTCGCAGTACGCGAGGATCTGCTCCAGCATCAGAGGATGAGGCTTGCTGGCAGTTTCATCCGCCGCACGGGTGATATCGAAATACTTTTCCCAGCCGTGGGCCTTCAATACCCGGTCGAGCCCGCGACGAGCCTTGCCGGTCGCAACGGCCAAATGATAACCCTCGGCGCGAAAGGCCTCCATTGACTCGAGCACACCCTCGAACAACGGCGAAGGCACGGCTTCGGCGGCGATATAGTGATCGGCGTAATACCCGCGAAAGGCGATAAGTTGCCCTTCACTTATGTCCGGGTACAGGGTACGAATCGCCTCCGGCAAGCCGAGACCGATGATGCCCTTGACGGCAAAATCATCGCGCAGCTCGAATCCGGAGCGCTCTGAGGCCACATGCATGGCCTCGACAATCCGCCCGATGGAGTCCGCGAGGGTCCCGTCCCAGTCAAATATCAGCAGTTTGCAATCAGAGGGGTGCACTCAGGCGCTCCACAGTCTTGGCCCACATTTCATCCACCGGCGCCTGCAACTTCAGCTCGCCACCATCAGGCAGCGGCACGGTCAGCAGATAAGCGTGCAGGAACAGTCGCTTGCCACCCAGGTCGCGGATTTCCTTGCTGAAACCCTCATCCCCGTATTTCGGGTCGCCAGCGATGCAGTGCCCGGCATGCAGGGTGTGCACGCGGATCTGGTGGGTGCGGCCAGTGATTGGCCTGGCTTCGACCATGGTCGCAAAGTCTCCGAAGCGCCGTAGCACCTTGAACACGGTCACAGACTCCTTGCCCTCCTCCTCGTCGACCTCGACCATGCGCTCGCCGGAACGCAGGTTGCTCTTGCCCAGCGAGGCACGGACTTGCTTGATCGAGGCGGCCCAGTTGCCACGAACCAGCGCCATGTAGCGCTTGTCCACGCCATCACCGCGCAACGCCGTGTGCAAGTGACGCAGCATGCTGCGTTTCTTGGCAATCATCAGCAGGCCAGAGGTGTCTCGGTCCAGTCGGTGAACGAGCTCGAGCTCCTTGCAATCGGGGCGCAACTGACGGAAGGCTTCGATCACGCCGTAGGTCAGACCGCTACCGCCGTGAACCGCAATGCCACAAGGCTTGTTGATCACGATCAGGGCCTTGTCCTCGAAGATAATCGAGGCTTCGAGGCGCTGCAGCAGGCCTTGCGCCAGGGGCACCGGCTCGTCGCGCTCGGGCACGCGCACAGGCGGCACGCGCACGATATCGCCCGCCTGCAGCTTGTATTCGGGCTTGATCCGACCTTTGTTCACTCGCACTTCGCCTTTACGCAAAATGCGATAGATCAAGGTCTTGGGCACGCCTTTGAGCCGAGCGAGAAGGAAGTTATCAATACGTTGGCCGGCATATTCCGGCGAGACCTCAAGCAGTTGTACGCTTGGGGTCGAGGGGGCAGTAGTCGTCATGGCGCAGATGATATCAATTTTTTATGGAATTGAAGCACTTAATCATTGCTGCTATAGTCGCGAACGCCGCCAAAAGCGGCCTGGACAGCGGACCAACGGTCTAAAACCGGCCCTGACCAATGCAATTCACCAGGACGCGAGGCCGTCCTACGGGGCTTTCGCTACTTAACGGTGGAGTTTGCAGCTGTAACGAGCGCAGGTGACATGAGGCCTGAATCAAGCCGCAGGGCAGAGTTTTCACTCGCTTTGCGAGCCAATATTCATGGCCAGTTCACAAAGTGCAGTCAGTTGCGAATGACCCCGAGCGAAGGTTTCGGAAACAACGCCTAAATTAGCCATGATGCGTGACCTCCCCTTTTGGAGCTCACGGTAAATGCCAACCCGCTGCGGATTCTGCGCGCGGCAGCACCCGAATTATCAGGGATACGTGTAGGGTGGAGATGCACAACCGCTGGACTGTGTAGCAATAGGCTTTTTCAAGACGCTTCATCTCGTCCACAGCCACTGGTTGATTCCTCCTCCTGACTGAGTGCTTAAGTAGCCACAGCAAGCAGGACGCGTACGTCGCGACGAAGGCCCACATTGGCCGGACATCGCTGGACACGGGAATGGCCAACCACTCCCGACGCACCTGACACCGACCATGAGAAGTCGTGTGTGCCGAACGCCGTTTCCGGCAGCCCGGAAACCGACGGTACTACATGAAAAGAATGCTGATTAACGCAACTCAACCCGAAGAGTTGCGTGTTGCACTGGTAGATGGCCAGCGCCTCTACGACCTGGACATCGAATCCGGTGCACGCGAGCAGAAGAAGGCCAACATCTATAAAGGCCGGATTACTCGCATCGAACCAAGCCTTGAGGCTGCCTTTGTCGATTTCGGCTCTGAGCGCCACGGCTTCCTGCCCCTCAAAGAAATCTCCCGCGAATACTTCAAGAAAGCCCCGGAAGGCCGCGTCAACATCAAGGACGTCCTGAGCGAAGGCCAGGAAGTCATTGTCCAGGTCGAAAAAGAAGAACGTGGCAACAAGGGCGCCGCCCTGACCACCTTCATCAGCCTGGCCGGTCGTTACCTGGTACTGATGCCGAACAACCCGCGTGCTGGCGGCATCTCCCGTCGCATCGAAGGCGAAGAGCGCAACGAACTGCGTGAAGCCCTGAACGGCCTGGTTGCCCCGGCTGACATGGGTCTGATCGTGCGCACTGCCGGCCTTGGTCGCAGCAGTGAAGAAATGCAGTGGGACCTCGATTACCTGCTGCAACTCTGGACCGCCATCAAAGAAGCCTCGCTCGATCGCTCCGCGCCGTTCCTGATCTACCAGGAAAGCAACGTGATCATCCGCGCCATCCGCGATTACCTGCGCCAGGACATCGGCGAAGTGCTGATCGACAGCGTTGAAGCCCAGGACGAAGCCCTGACCTTCATCCGCCAGGTGATGCCGCAGTACGCCAGCAAGATCAAGCTTTACGAAGACAGCGTTCCGCTGTTCAACCGTTTCCAGATCGAAAGCCAGATCGAAACCGCTTTCCAGCGGGTCGTCGAACTGCCTTCCGGCGGTTCCATCGTCATCGATCCGACCGAAGCCCTGGTGTCCATCGACATCAACTCGGCGCGCGCCACCAAAGGCAGCGACATCGAAGAAACCGCGCTGCAGACCAACCTTGAAGCTGCTGAAGAAATCGCCCGTCAGTTGCGCTTGCGCGACATCGGCGGCCTGATCGTCATCGACTTCATCGACATGACCCCTGCCAAGAACCAGCGCGCCGTGGAAGAGAAAGTCCGCGAATGCCTGGAAGCCGACCGCGCTCGCGTGCAAGTCGGTCGCATCTCGCGCTTCGGCCTGCTGGAAATGTCCCGTCAGCGCCTGCGTCCATCGTTGGGCGAAAGCAGCGGCATCGTTTGCCCACGTTGCAACGGCACCGGCATCATCCGTGACGTTGAATCGCTGTCGCTGGCGATCCTGCGCCTGATCGAAGAAGAGGCCCTGAAAGACCGTACCGCCGAAGTTCGTGCACAAGTGCCGATCCCGGTGGCCGCGTTCCTGCTCAACGAAAAACGCAACTCGATCACCAAGATCGAACTGCGCACCCGAGCCCGCATCGTCATTCTGCCGAACGATCATCTCGAAACGCCGCACTTCGAAGTTCAGCGTCTGCGCGATGACAGCCCGGAAGCCCACATCAACCAGTCCAGCTACGAAATCGCTGCTGCCGCTGCCGAAGTGGAAGAAGTCCAGCCAGCCGCTGCGACCCGCACCCTGGTCCGCCAGGAAGCTGCAGTCAAGACGGCCCCTGCCCGCGCCAATGCGCCGGTTCCTGCCGAAGTGGTTGCTGCCGCGCCTGTGGCTGCACCGGCCGCCGTGCCAGAGCCAAGCCTGTTCAAGGGCCTGGTGAAGTCGCTGGTCAGCCTGTTTGCAACCAAGGAAGAGCCCGCCGCACCGGTTGTGGTTGAAAAGCCTGCGACCACCGAGCGTCCGGCTCGTAACGAAGAGCGTCGCAACGGTCGTCAGCAGAGCCGCAACCGTAACGGTCGCCGCGACGAAGAGCGCAAGCCTCGCGAAGAACGTGCACCGCGTGAAGAACGCGCGCCACGGGAAGCTCGTGAACCACGCGAAGCTCGTGAAGAAACGCCGGCAGTAGCCCGCGAAGAACGCGCGCCACGTGAAGAGCGTGCACCACGCGCACCGCGTGAGGAACGTGCACCGCGCGCTCCACGTGAAGACCGCAAGCCACGTGGCGAGCGTGAAGAACGTGTACGCGAATTGCGCGAACCCCTGGACGCTGTTGCTCCAGCCGCTGCCGCTGTCGCTGTCGCTACCACTGAAGAGCGTCCGGCTCGCCAGCCACGCGAAGAACGTGCTCCACGCCCACCGCGTGAAGAACGTCAGCCACGTGCCGAGCAAGCAGCAGCTCCAGTAGCCGAAGAAGAACTGCTGTCCAACGAAGAGCAACTGCAGGAAGACGGACAGGAAGGCGCCGAAGGCGATCGTCCACGTCGTCGCTCCCGCGGCCAGCGTCGTCGCAGCAACCGTCGCGAGCGTCAGCGTGATGCCAACGGCAATGTGATCGAAGGTTCGGAAGAGTCTGACTCCGCTGAAGGCGAAGTGGCGGCCACTGCCGACGCACCAAGCGCTAACGACCTGGCCGCTGGCCTGGCTGTTACCGCAGCCGTTGCCAGCTCGGTGATCAGCGCTCCAGCTGAAGCACAGGCCAACGAGCAAGCCGAACGCGCTACTGCTGCTACCCTGGACACTGCTCCAGTCGAAGCGCCAGTGGTTGAAGCGACCTCGCCTGTCGAAGCCACCGCCTCGCCGGAAATCGAAGTGGCGCCGGTTCGTGAAGCGCAGCCTGAAGTAGAAGCGGCACCGCAACCTGCGGCATTCATCGAAGCTCCAGCAGTCATTGCAGAACCTGCTGCCGAGACAGTCAGCGAAACCGTGACCGAATCGATTCGTGAAGTTCGCGAAGAGCAAACCGCTTTCAACTGGGTTGCCGAGCCAGCTGTTGCAGAAACACCCGCCCCGGCAGCTGAAACTCCGGCTTACGAGCCAGAGCCAGTAGTTGCGGCTGCAGAGCCTGCTCCAGTGGTTGAAGCGCCGGTTGAAGCCCCGGTTGTAGCCGAAGTGGCTGCACCTGTGGTCGAAGCCGCGCCGGCAAGCGCCCTGACTGAAAATGGCCGCGCGCCAAACGACCCGCGTGAAGTGCGTCGTCGCAAGCGTGAAGCCGAGCGTCTGCAGAAGGAAGCTGAATTGGCTGCCGCTGCTGCTCCAGCCGTGGTCGAGGCTGCACCGGTGGTCGCTGAAGCCCCTGTTGAAGTTGCCGCTGAGCCTGTAGCGTCAGTGATTGATGAAGCACCACGCTCCGTTCAGGACGCGGTAGAGCAACACGAAAAAGCCCAGGAAAAAGAGCACGAGCCTAAACCCCTCGTCTGATTCCGACGGCTGACAAAAAGCCCCGCCTGGTGATCCAGAGCGGGGCTTTTTTATACCTTGAAGATCAAAAGATCTTTTACACAAACACCAGGGCGCCGGGCACATCCACATCCCACAACACCCCAGGATCATCCACCTCTACTTCAACCACCCTGGCCGTAGCAAACAGCGGCCTGGCCCCGCCGTCCCCCGAGAGCGCGATCAACGCCGGTCCGAAAGAATCCGCGAACGCCACCGGGTGCCCATACTCGCCGTCATGCACTGGCACACTGATAGTGTCAGCCGCCCTCCCTGCTATCACCCGCTCAATGCTCGAAGGCAGGATGAACGGCATATCCCCCAGCACAATCAACCAACCACCGGGCTGCGGACACGACGCCACGCCGGCAGCAATGCTGTCCCCCATGCCCGTGGACTCAATCAGGACCACCTCGAACCCATAGGCCTGGGCCATGCGAATCACCTGGGGACGATCTGCAGTGGTAACCACAACCCGTTTGCCCGCCTTAACCGGCAGGTTCACAAGGACATGCTCGATGACCGACCGCACAGCACCGTCGCGCCCGGTACAGTCCGCCAGCAACTTGTCCTTGTCGGCGCCCGCCACCTGGCGAAAGCGCTCGCCCTGTCCCGCTGCCAGCACGATGACGGCGATGGGTTCGCTCATGGCGCCTCCTGCAAGGGTTTCTTCTGTTTGAGTTCGACACCGTTCTTGATTGCGACAATTTCAGCCATCAGCGACAAAGCGATTTCCGCTGGCGAATGGCTACCAATGTGCAAGCCGATCGGGCCGTGCAGCCGTTCAATGGCCGCGGCCGACAAGCCTAGCTGAGCCAGATTGTCCCGGCGCTTCAGGCTGTTGACCCGAGACCCCAGCGCGCCCACGTAGAATGCATCGGAGTCCAGCGCCGTCAGCAGCGCCATGTCATCCAGGCGCGGGTCATGGGTGAGCGCAACAATGGCGGTGCGCTCGTCGGTCTGGATAGTCAGTACCGCTTCGTCGGGCATGCCCGGGACGAAGCGTCCATGCTGCTCTTCCCAGCCATGGACGAATTCGCTGCGCGGATCGCAGATCAGCACCTCGAAATCCAGCAGCCGCGCCATCTCGGCGACATATCGCGACAGTTGACCTGCGCCGATCAGCAGCAGACGCCAGCGCGGACCATAAATGGCCCGCAGCGTCCTGCCGTCAAAGGTCAGCGTTTGCAACTTGTCTGCGGGCTCCAGCAACACCTCACCGGT
This sequence comes from Pseudomonas sp. Y24-6, assembly GCF_020295325.1. NCBI lineage: Bacteria > Pseudomonadati > Pseudomonadota > Gammaproteobacteria > Pseudomonadales > Pseudomonadaceae > Pseudomonas > Pseudomonas sp. Y24-6. The sequence goes on from NZ_JACBXG010000017.1 coordinate 39,370, forward strand.
TTCAATCGACAGCGAGCGCGCCACAATCTCGTGCGCCTCGCAACGCGCCAGCAATTGTGCCACCCAGGCCGGATCGTCGACGCGCTCCTCAGTCAGGCGCAAGGTGCCGCCACAAGGCAAGCCAAAGCGCGCCGCCTCCTCGCGAGTCACGCCGTAGGTGATCAACTGCACGGGCGGTCCGTCAACCGGGATGCGCCCATCGTGCAGGCGGGCAATCAGATCATCCTCGACACAGCCGCCGGAAACAGACCCTATCACCACGCCATCTTCACGCAACGCCAGCATGGCGCCAGGTGCCCGGGGCGCAGTGCCCCATGTCTGGACCACGCTGTACAGCACCACCCGCTGGCCCGCATTGCGCCATTCCAGCACGCTGCGCAGGACATTCAGATCGACGCTGTCCATCAGGCTTGCGCCTTCTGCCAACCCTGTAACTGGAAGCGCACCGGCAGGTTGCGAATACGCTGGCCCGTGGCAGCAAAAATCGCATTACATAGCGCCGGCGCAATCGGTGGAACGCCAGGTTCGCCGACGCCCCCAAGCGGCACGTCTCCCGGCGGAGTGACCATGTGCACCGCCACCTCCTTCGGCGCCAGGGACATGCGTGCTACTTCGTACATGTGGAAGTTATCCTGTTGGACCTTGCCGTCCTTGAAGCTGATTTCGCCGAGCACCGCATTACCCAGGCCCATCACACAGGCACCTTCAAATTGCGAGCGGATGCGCTCGGGGTTGATCTGCGGACCGCAGTCCACTGCGATATCCGCCTTATGCACGATCAACGTGCCGTCATCCTTGACCTCAACCTCGATCACCGCCGCGACATAGGTGACAAAACTGTAGTGCACTGCCAGGCCCAGGCCACGCCCCTTGGGCAAGTCACGACCCCACCCCGCCGCCTTCGCCGCAGTTTCCAGAACCTTGCGCATACGGCCGGTATCAATCGGATAGCGTTCCGGTGACTCGCCATAGTTCCACTCTTCGCTCAAGGTGCGCGGATCGATCTGGCGGTCCGGACCGAGCAGTTTGATCTGGTACTCCAGCGGATCGCGGCCGGCCTTGTGGGCCAACTCATCGACGAAACTCTGGATCGCAAAGCCGTGGGGAATGTTCGACACCGAACGGTACCAACCCACCCGGGTATGCACCTTGGCCTCGGGGTTTTCCAGGCGCACGTTGGGGATCGCATAGGCCATGTTGGTGAAGCCCATGCCCAGCTCGAAAGCCGCTTCATGGTTCATGCCCGGTGCGAACAGCGCAGTGATACTGGGCGCGACTGTGCGGTGCAGCCAGCCGGACGGCAGGCCGTCCTTGTTCAGGCTGGCTTTGAGGTACTCGGCCGACACGGTATGAAAGTACGAACAATGGATATCGTCTTCACGCGTCCATTGCACCCGCACTGCCTTGCCGGGAAATTCCTTGGCGAGGATCGCCGCTTCGATGACAAAATCCGGCTTGGACTTGCGCCCGAAGCCGCCGCCGAGCAGGGTCACGTTGACCGTGACGTTATCGAACGGGACGCCGAGGCGTTCGGCAATTCGCTCTCGCGTCACCTGGGGTGCCTGGCTCGGTGCCCAGGCCTCGCAGACGCCGTCCTTGAAGCGCGCAATGGCAACCATCGGTTCCATCGGGGACTGTGCCAGGTGCGGCAGATAGTAAGACGCTTCCAGCGTGGTTTCGGCGTTGCCCATGGCCTCGTCGATGTTGCCGGTGTTGCGCACGACCTTGCCGGGCTTGAGCGATGCGGCTTGCAGCTCCTTGCGGTAGGCGATCGAGTCATAGCTGGCATTCGGGCCATCGTCCCACTCGATCTTCAGCGCTTCGCGCCCTTTGATCGCCGCCCAGGTATTGCTGGCGATCACTGCCACGCCACCCAGGGGCTGGAACTCCGACGGCATTGGCCGCCCTTCGATATTGATGACCTTGAGCACGCCAGGCACTTTCAGCGCCGCACTCGAGTCAACGGATTTGACCTTGCCGCCGTAAACCGCCGGGCGCGCAATGGTTGCGTAGAGCATGCCCTCAATGTGCACATCGGCGCCGTAGACTGCACGACCATTGACGATGTCGGCACCATCAATCGCCTTGATGCCTTCCTTGCCGATGTATCGAAACTGCGCAGGCTCCTTGAGCCGCAGGCTGTCGCGGGCCGGCACTGCCAGTGCAGCAGCGGCAGCCGCCAGGGCGCCGTAACCCAGTTCACGCTTGGTGGGCTGGTGAATGACTTTGTGCAACTGTGCCCGACACTCGCCTACCGGCACTTTCCACTGCTCGGCAGCCGCTTGCTCAAGCATCGTGCGCGCAGCGGCGCCACAACGACGCATCGGCTCGTACCAATGGCGCATGCTGCGCGAGCCGTCAGTGTCCTGGTTGCCATAGCGAACTTCATCACCGGGCGCCTGCTGCACCTTGACCATCGCCCAGTCGGCATCCAGCTCGTCCGCCACCACCATGCTCAGGCTGGTGCGCACGCCCTGGCCCATTTCCGAGCGGTTGCACACCACGGTCACGGTGCCATCGGCGGCAATGCTGACATACACTTTTGGATCGTCGATCCAGCCATTGGGCATACCGTCTGCGCCGAATTTCTGCTTTTTGTCGGCGGCAAGTGCGTCCTGCCAACCCCAACTGGCGGCGAGCACCAGCGCGCTGGTAGCGCCTACGCCCTTGAGGAAACCACGGCGGCTGAGATTGCTCAGCGCAAAATCATTCGGTAGCCCGCTCATGCCTTGGCCTCCTTCAGGTGGGTGGAGGCTTGGCGTATGGCGGTCTTGATACGGTTGTAGGTGCCGCAACGGCAAATGTTGCCCACCATCGCTTCTTCGATTTGCTCGTCGCTGGGGTTGGGGTTGACCTTGAGCAATGCCGTCGCCGACATGATCTGCCCGCCCTGGCAGAACCCGCACTGAGCCACTGCTGTGTCGAGCCAGGCTTGCTGGACGACTTGCCCAACCGGGTCACTGTGCAAATTGTCGATGGTGCTGACGTCCTGGCCGATCACCGACCCGATCGGCGTGATGCAACTGCGTGCCGGGGAGCCGTCGATGTGAATGGTGCAGGCACCACACAGGCCCATGCCGCAGCCAAACTTGGTGCCGTTGTAACCGGCCACGTCGCGAATTGCCCAGAGCAGGGGCATGTCCTCGGTGACATCGAGTTGATGGTCTTGACCGTTGAGTTTCAGGGTAATCATGGGCACGCCCGCATATCTAAAGACGGTTATGGGGTCGAGCAATCTGCCGCCAGAGGCTGGCGGTTGGCATCACGCAGATCGACTCAGGCTAGGGAGGCTCTCTCATGCCGACGGCGACGTCTGCATCGGGCCTTTGGTGCAGCAAAATGGCTTGTATCGTTAGGCGGCTAAGTTAACCCAGGATTAACAAAAAAGCCCTGCACATCGACGAATGTGCAGGGCCTCCAGGGCAGTGCTGAAAGCGTAGCCTCAATATCTGTTGGGCTCCATTTCCAGCTCGACCTGGAATCGTTGCCAAATGTCTTTCTGGATCCGTTGCGCCAGGTCCAGCAACTGCAGGCCCGTGGCAGCGCCATAGTTGACCAGCACCAGCGCCTGCAACTTGTGCACGCCGGCGTCGGCTTCGCGAAAGCCCTTCCAGCCTGCGCGCTCGATCAGCCATCCAGCCGCCAGCTTCATCTGCCCGTCGGGTTGCGCGTAGGCCACCAGATCCGGGAATTCAGCCTTGAGCCGGGTCACCAGCGCTGCCGGTACCAGAGGGTTCTTGAAGAAACTGCCAGCATTGCCCAGCACCGCAGGGTCAGGCAGTTTTTCGCTACGAATGCTGCAGATCGCCTGGCTGACGTCGCTGGCGGTCGGACGGTCGATACCCTGCTCGGTCAGGCGCTGACGCACCGGGCCGTATTCCAGATGCAGGTGTTCAGTGCGGTTCAGGTTGAAGCGCACCCGCAAGATCAACCAGCGCCCCGGCTCCTGCTTGAACAGGCTGTCGCGGTAGGCGAACTTGCACTCGTCCAGGCTGAAGTCGCGCAGTTCGCCAGTCTGGCGATCAAGCGCGGTCAGGCCGGCAAACACGTCCTTGATCTCCACGCCATAAGCGCCGATGTTCTGCATCGGTGCCGCGCCAACCGTACCGGGGATCAGGCTGAGGTTTTCCAGGCCAGACAAACCCTGGGCCAGGGTGTGTTGCACAAACGGATGCCAAGGCTCGCCGGCTTCGGCTTCGATCACCACCTGCTGGCCGTTGTCGCTGAGCAGGCGAATCCCGCGGGTGGCCATGCGCAGCACCAGCGCCTGGATATCGGCGGTGAGCAGCAAGTTGCTGCCCCCACCGATTACCAGCAATGGCACCTCGTGCTGCGTGGCATACGCCAAGGCGTCGCGCACGTCGTCGTCACTGTGGGCCTGGGCAAACAGGCGGGCCTGCACATCCACGCCAAAGCTGTTGTACGGTTTGAGCGATACCCGGGCTTGCACCTGCAGACTCATAACCGCCCCTTCAATTCGATCACCAGCAGGTCACTGGCGCGCTCGATCAGGTCCAGTACCTGCTCGAAGCCCTGGTCACCGTCGTAGTACGGGTCTGGAACTTCATCGAGTTCCGACTGATAGCGGCGCAGGAACAGGTCAAGCTCCGCCTTGCCCTTCGCAGGCTGCAATGCCTTGAGATTGCGCAGGTTGCTGTTATCCATCGCCAGGATCAGGTCATACATTGAGAAATCGGCACGACTGACTTGCTGCGCGCGCTGGGCAGACAAATCGTAACCGCGCAGGCGGGCGGCGGCCTGGCTGCGTTTATCCGGGGCCTTGCCGACATGCCAGTCGCCCGTACCGGCGGAGGCGACCTCGACTTGCCCCAACAGCCCGGCCTCGCGCAGTTTATGGCGCAGCACGCCTTCGGCGGTCGGCGAGCGGCAGATGTTGCCCAGGCAGACGAACAGAACCCGCATCAGGCCTCCAACAGGCGACGAACCCGCTCCAGGTCTTCAGCGGTATCGACGCCGGTCGGTGGCGCGATCAAAGCGTCAGCCACGTGGATACGCACGCCGTGCCACAAGGCCCGTAGTTGTTCCAGGGATTCAGTGTTTTCCAGCCAGCAAGGGCCCCAGCTGACGAAGTCATGCAGGAACCCGGCGCGGTAAGCATAAATGCCGATGTGGCGACGGTACGGTACGCCTTCCGGCAATTGCTCGCGACTCCTGGCAAAGTCATCGCGGGCCCACGGCAAGGTCGCCCGGCTGAAGGTCAGCGCCAGACCGTTGAGGTCACTGACCACCTTGACCACATTAGTGTTGAACAGGGTTTCCACATCTTCGATCGGCTCAGCCAGAGTGGCCATGCGCGCTTCGGTGTGGGCTGCCAGGTTGGCCGCGACCTGATCGATCACATCAGGTGGAATCAGCGGTTCGTCACCTTGCACGTTGACCACGATGGCGTCGGGCGCCAGGCCCAGCTTCGTCGCCACTTCGGCCAGGCGATCGGTACCGGAGTTGTGATCTTCACGCGTCAGCACCACTTCAGCGCCAAAGCCTTTGCAGGCTTCGACGATGCGCAGGTCGTCGGTGGCCACCACCACGCGCTCGGCGCTGCTTTTGCTCGCCTGTTCCCAGACGTGCTGGATCATCGGTTTGCCGGCGATCAGCAACAACGGCTTGCCTGGCAAACGGGTGGAGGCGTAACGCGACGGGATGACGACAGTAAAGGCTGCGGTCATTTATCCAGGCGCTCGTCGGTGGTCAGGGTGCGCGCTTCGGATTCGAGCATGACCGGGATGCCGTCGCGAATCGGATAAGCGAGGCCGGCGCCCTTGCTGATCAGCTCGGTCTTGTCAGCGCTGAGCTTGAGCGGGCCTTTGCAGACCGGGCAAGCGAGGATATCGAGCAATTTGGTGTCCATGAGCATTCCCTGGATAAAACGGAGTTAAGGCAAAAGACGGTCCGGCACCAGGCGCATCAGCTGCGTATCGAACCAGGCGACAAAGGCCGGGGATGGCGCAGCATCGACCGTCAGGTACCACCAATCGGTGGCGGCGAAGGCACGGCACTTCACCGCGTCCTTTTCAGTCATTACCAAAGGCAATGACGGAGCGAAATTCAGTGCCTGCACGCTGTACTCGGCGTGGTCGGCGAACGCGTGCGGTACAGGCTTCCAGTGTAGCGTTTCGAGGGTCGTGAAGAAACGCTGTGGATTACCGATGCCGGCCACGGCATGCAGTGCCTGACCCGCAGGAAAATGATCGAGCGACCGCCGTTCACCGCTACGCAGATTGACCAGCGCGGTAGGTTGCAGCTGGAACGCAAACCCGTCATGGCGATCGTCCGCAGCGCCGTTGTAGAGCACCGCATCGACGCTCTCAAGGCGCTCGACCGGCTCACGCAGGGGCCCGGCGGGCAGGCAGCGCCGGTTACCCAGGCCACGGGCGGCGTCGATCAGCACCAGCTCAAGGTCACGGGCCAGGCGATAATGCTGCATGCCGTCGTCCGACAGGATCAGGTCCAGCGGTTCACTCTCGAGCAAGGCCCTGACCGCCTGACTGCGGTCCGGGTCGATCATCAAGGGTACGCCGGTGCGCTGGACGATCAACAGAGGCTCGTCGCCCGCAGTATCGGCGCCCTGATCCGCCGCGACTCGCCATGGCAGTTGCGGTGGTTTGGCGCCGTAACCCCGACTGACCACCCCGACGCGCAGCCCGCTACGCTGGCAGTGCTCGATCATCCAGAGAATCAGCGGAGTCTTGCCCGTGCCGCCAACGGTGATATTACCGACGACGATCAACGGCACTGGCGGCTGATAGATCTCGCCCTCGCCCGCCAGGAAACGCTTGCGCTTGTTCGTGACCACACGGCGATAGAGCCACTCCAGCGGCTGCAAGAGCTTCAGGGCCGGATGTCCCTGGTACCACGCGGCGAGCAAGCGATCGGACATGGCCATCAGGGCGCGGGCGGCGCCGCCTCGACAGTGGTCATGCGCAGGTGGCTGAAACCGAGCTTGCCGGCAGCATCCATGGCGATGATGACCGACTGATGCTGGGTCTTGCCGTCGGCGCTGATGGACAGCGGCAGGCTGGTGTCGCCGTTGGATTCTTTCTGCAGGGCGTCCATCAGGGTCGCCAGGTCGTTCTTGGGCAAGACCTGGTTATTCACCGAAAACGCGCCTTCAGCATTGATCGCCACGTCCAGGTGCTTGACCTGCTGATCTTCGGCGGGCGTTCCGCTGACGGCTTCCGGCAGGTCGACGCGCAGCTGGGTTTCACGGGTGAAAGTGGTGGTCACGACAAAAAACAGCAGCAGGATAAACACCACGTCGATCAGCGAAGCGAGGTTTATATCGACCGTTTCCCGAGGCTTGCGGCGGAATTTCACGCTCTGCCCTCGGCCAGGTCAACATCACGGTCGCCCTGTACGACCTCAACCAGCTTGATCGCTTCCTGTTCCATGCCCACCACCAGTTCGTCGATCCGGCGTTGCAGGAAACGGTGGAAGAACACCGCCGGGATACCGACCATCAGGCCTGCGGCCGTGGTGATCAGGGCTTTGGAAATACCACCGGCGAGTACCGCCGCGTTGGTGCCCATGCCGGTGCCCATGAACGCACTGAAGATATCGATCATGCCCAGCACGGTGCCGAGCAAGCCCAGCAACGGCGCCATGGCGGCAATCGTGCCCAGGGCGTTGATGTAGCGTTCGAGTTCGTGAATGACTCGCGCCGCGGCTTCCTCGATGCACTCTTTCATGATTTCGCGACCATGCCGGGAGTTGGCCAGGCCAGCCGCGAGTATTTCGCCCAGAGGGGAATTGGCGCGCAATTCCTTGAGCTTTTCCTTATTGAGCTGTTTGTCTTTGATCCAGACCCAGACCTGGCCGAGCAAATGCTCCGGAGTCACACGACTGGCACGCAGGGTCCACAGGCGCTCGACGACGATCGCCATGGCCACGATGGAACTCAGAATGATCGGCAGCATCATCCAGCCGCCGGATTTGACCAATTCCCACACAGTGACAGTCCCCTCGAAAAAGTCCGCCACTCTACCATAGGGGCTCCTCGCACCGAAGACCACGATGGCGCAACCGGTCGGGGCCCGCTGCCCGCCAGTCATTCTGCCAGCGGTGCCGGATCACGCCAGAAGCGCCGTTGTTGACGCATCGTCGCCGGTGCCGAGAAGGTCCCCAGTTGCAGATGAACGGCGCCCTGCTGCGCACTGTCGTAGATCCCCATTGCCAATTTTCGATAGCGTGCAATCACCGTCGGGTGCGGATGGCCGAACGAATTGCCGTTGCCGCGGGAGATCAGCACCGCCTTGGGCTGGAGCACGCTGAGCAGGGGCATCGTGGATGAAGTGCGACTGCCATGGTGCGGAGCCTGCAACCAGTCAGTGGCGACGGCCAGCGGGCTGCCGAGCAATGCCTGCTCGGCGGCCCGTTCGATATCACCGGTCAGCAGCAACCGCTCGCCTGAGGCCTCGATTTGCAACACGCAGGATCGGGAGTTGCTGTCCTGCGCCGACGCCCACTGCCAGAGCCGGAAGCTCACCCCGTCCCAATTCCAGTGCCCGCCACTCTCGCAGGCATCTGCGAGCAGGCCGTCTGCCGGGGGAAAGGGTTCGCCGCCCATTATCCTGCGGACCGGTATTGCGTCGACCACTGCCTTGGCGCCTCCGGCATGATCGGCGTGAGCATGGCTGATCAGCATCAGGTCAAGCTGTTCCACTCCCAGCTTGCGCAACGTCGGCAGCACCACTCGCGCGCCCATGTCCATGCCCGCGGAACGCGGCCCGGCGTCATACAACAGGTTGTGATGACGAGTGCGCACCAGGATCGCCAGGCCCTGGCCGACGTCCAGAAGCCAGACCTCGGCAATGCCTTCGGCGATTGTGGGACGCGGTGGCAAGACCAGTAACAGCAACATCGGCCAGCCCAGCCATCGCAGCGGCACCCCCGCCGGCATTAGCAGCAGCAGGGCGCCGGCGGCGGCCAGCGCCCAGGTCCAAAACGCAATCGCCATAGGGTCCCAGGCGGGCACCTGCCCCGCCGCTTGCGCCAGGCCCTTGAACAGCCAGTCGAGCAGCCCCCCGGCGAGCCACAGCAACCCCTCGCCCACATAAGGCATTGGCAGCAGCAAGGTGCCAAGCAATGCAGGCGGCAGGACCAACAGACTGATCCAGGGCACCGCGAGTAAATTGACCAGCGGCCCACTGAGGCTGATCGGCAGGCCGAGGATGAGTAAAAGCGGACTCAAACCAATGGCGATCATCCACTGGGCGCGAGTCCAGGTTTGCCACCAGGGCAATGAGCCAAGCCGACCGCCGAAAGTGAAGATCAACACCCCCACCGCCGCAAAGGACAGCCAGAAACCGGGTTGCAGGCTCGTCAGCGGGTCCATCAACAGGACCCCGTTCAGCGCCAGCAGCAGCGGCCACCAGGCGCCGAGATGGCGCAAACGCAGGCGCCACAGCAGCACCAGGCCGATCATCACACAGGCCCGGCGCACCGGTACGTCGAAGCCGGCAAGCAAGCCATAACCAAGAGCCGCCGCAAATGCCAATCCGCACGCCCAAGGCAGCCAGGGCAAACGGCGCGGCCATAAGCCATAACGAGCCAGCCCCGCGATCAGCAAGTACATCACGCCTGCCAGCAAACCGATGTGCTGCCCGGAAATCACCAGCAAATGTACGGTGCCGGTGTCTTGCAGCACCTGCCAGTCCTCGCGGCTCAGGCCGCTGCCGTCGCCCAGCACCAAGGCCGCCAGCGCGCCGCTGCGGCCCTGCGCATCTACACTCAGCAAGCGCTGGCGCAGGCTATCGCGCCAGGCTCCCCGGGCATCTGCGAGTATTTCGCCAGCCTTCACCGTGCCGGTGGCGCCGATGCGTTGCGCCAGCAGCCAGGCGTCGTAGTCGAATGCATGGGGATTGAGCAGCCCGATGGGTCGTTTCAGCTTGACCGCCAGGCGCCAGCGTTCCCCGCTATTCACCGCAGGGCCGTCGTACCAGGCCAGGCGCATCCGCTGCGGGAGCCTTGTACGGCGGGAATGGCTGTCCGACAGCTCGAACCGCACGACACCTTCGCCGTTCTGCGGCAGTCCCGTGACCGTCCCCTCCACCCAACGGGTTTCACCCTCGAGCTGAATCGGCAAGCGATCGTTTAGCGCCCATTGCGCCTGGGTACAGGCCCAAGTGAAGCCAAACAGGAAAAACGCCAGCGGATAGGCGCGAAACGGCAGCACCATCAAGCCCACTATCGGCATCAGTATCAACGACCAGACCGGCGGTAATGCCGGTAAGAAACGCAGGGTCAGCAAACCCAGCGCCAGCGCTATCATCCCTGTGCGCATTCGCCCGTCCTTGGAGTCCACCCACTAGGCATAGTCGGGGAATGGCACGGCCGTCGTTATTAATTGTCACAAAGTCTGAATGGGCGGTTCACAGAATCGAGACATACTTGCCGCCTTAACCGACCGAGAAGCCTTATGCCCCGGCGCTTATTCAAACGCTACATGCCAGATCCGACGAGCATCAGGGAACATAAGTCCTTACGCTTCCTTGGCACCCTGCTGCATGACCCGAACCTGTGGCACCTCAACCGCCATTCCGTTGCCCGGGCGATGGCCGTGGGTTTGTTCGCCGCCTTCCTGCCCATTCCCTTGCAGATGCTGGTAGCCGCGGCGTTGGCCATCATGGTGCGCGGCAATATCCCCATCGCCGTCAGCCTGGTCTGGCTGACCAATCCAATCACCATGCCGGTCGTGTTCTTTTGTACCTACCAGACGGGCGCCTGGTTGATGGACATTCCTGCCCGGCACTTGCCGGACGAACTGACGTGGGAATGGATCAGCGGCGAGCTGTCCACGATGTGGCAGCCATTCCTGCTGGGTTCGGTGGTCACGGGACTGGTGCTGGGAGCCTTGGCCTACTGCCTGACGATGCTGTACTGGCGCTGGTGGGTTGCGCGGCAGTGGCGGCGGCGCAAGAAAAACCGGATGTCGTGATGCAAAACGGCCTCCGCATGGGAGGCCGTTTGTCTATCCAGGATTACTTTAAGTACGCATCCCGCGGCCACTCACCAGCAACCGCGCGCAACCGATATACAGCACCACAGTCGCCACCAGCATGAAGGTAATCGCTACGCTGATGCGGATGTCCGAGACCCCGAGGATGCCGTAACGGAACGCATTGACCATGTGCAGCACCGGGTTCGCCAGGGACACGGTTTGCCAGAACGGCGGCAACAGGGAAATCGAGTAGAACACCCCGCCCAGGTACGTCAGCGGCGTCAGCACAAAGGTCGGGATGATCGAAATGTCATCAAAGTTGCGCGCAAACACGGCGTTGATGAAGCCCAGCAACGAGAAGATCGTTGCCGTCAGCACCACCACCAGGATGGTCACGCCCAGGTGGTGCACCTGCAAATGGGTAAAGAACAGCGACAACAGGGTCACGATCACCCCCACCATCAACCCGCGCAGCACGCCCCCGAGGGTGTAGCCGATCAGAATTGTGTGCGGCGACACCGGCGACACCATCAATTCCTCGATGGAGCGCTGGAACTTGCTGCCAAAAAAACTCGACACCACGTTGCCGTAGGAGTTGGTGATCACCGACATCATGATCAGGCCCGGCACGATGTACTCCATATAGGTGAAGCCACCCATGTCACCAATTTGCCGACCGATCAGGTTCCCGAAAATCACGAAGTACAGCACCATGGTGATCGCTGGCGGCAGCAAGGTCTGCGGCCAGATTCGGGTGAAGCGCCTGACCTCGCGGTAGACGATAGTGTTCAGGGCAACGAGGTTGGGTTGCAGCTCGGAACTCATACCGCCACCTTCGACAGATTTTTCTCCACCAGGGACACGAACAACTCCTCAAGGCGATTGGTTTTGTTGCGCAGGCTCAACACTTCGATGTTCTGCTGCGCAAGCTGGGTGAACAGCGCGGTGATGCCCATGGCCTTGTCGACATGGACCTCAAGGGTATGACCGTCGACCAGTCTGGCCGGGTAACCAAGCAACTGCGGCGCAACGCTCAAGGTGTTCTTGAGATCGAGCAGGAAGGTCTCCACATGCAACTGCCCCAGCAATTGCTTCATGCTGGTGTTCTCGACGATGGTGCCGTGGTCAATGATGCCGATGTTGCGGCACAGCTGCTCAGCCTCTTCCAGATAATGGGTGGTGAGGATGATGGTGATGCCTTTCTGGTTCAGCTCGGTGAGGAAGGTCCACATCGAACGCCGCAACTCGATGTCCACCCCCGCCGTCGGCTCGTCGAGGATCAGCAAGCGCGGTTCGTGAACCAGCGCGCGGGCAATCATCAACCGGCGCTTCATCCCGCCAGACAGGGATCGCGATGGCGTATCGCGCTTGTCCCACAACCCCAGTTGGGTCAGGTACTGCTCGGCGCGCTCCTTGGCGATTTTCGGCGGGATGCCGTAGTAGCCGGCCTGGGTCACGACGATGTCGAAAGTCTTTTCGAACTGGTTGAAGTTGAATTCCTGGGGCACGACGCCGATGGAGCGCTTGAGCGCCGCCGGGTTCTTGTCCAAATCATGACCGAAGATGTTCACCGTGCCGCTGGTCTTGTTCACCAGGGTCGAGAGAATGCCGATGGTCGTGGACTTGCCCGCACCGTTAGGGCCGAGCAAGGCGAAAAAATCACCTTCGGCGACATCCAGATCGATACCACTCAGGGCCTGGAAACCGTTGCCGTAGGTTTTGGTTAGCTGCCGGATGGACAGAGCGGAACTCATATCGGATTACGCACCAAGAAGGGAAAGGAAGGAATAGATAAGGGCGGGCGGTGACTAACACAACCGCAGCGCATGAGCGCAATGGTGCTTGTCCCCGCCACACAAGTACAGTCAAGCGTGTCGATAGTGAGTATTAAGTCAACGCGGTCATGACGGCTTTCTGATACGCCGGACGCTGCTTGAGCCGTGCGTACCAGGCCTCAAGATGGGGCTGGGGTGCGCGCTCGATGGGCATTTCAAACCAGGCATAAATAAAACTGCCCAGGGGGATGTCACCCATGCCGATCTCGTCACCCGACAGGTAGGGTTGGGCCGTCAACGCCTGATCGACTACCGCCAGCAGCGCGTCGCACTCCTTGATCGCAGCGTGGATGGCCGGCCAGTCCTGTTGATCGGCCGAGGTGCGCAGCACACCCCAGAACACGGTGCGGAACGGGCCTGCAAAGTTCGAAGTGGTCCAGTCCATCCACTTGTCGGCGCTGGCGCGGGCTTGCGGATCCGCCGGGTACCAGGCGCTGTTGCTGGCGTGGCGGGCCAGGAGATAACGCACGATGGCATTGGATTCCCACAGCACGAAGCCGTCGTCTTCAATCACCGGCACACGACCATTAGGGTTCATCGCCCGGTAATGCGCGGTGTCCACGACGCCAAAGGCACCGCCGGCATCTATTGCCTCGTAAACCAGGCCCAGCTCCTCGGCGGCCCACAACGGTTTCCTGACATTCGACGAGTTCTTGCGACCCCAGATCTTCAGCATGAGCGCCTCTTTATGGATGAATGCGCAGGCAGCATACGCCGGATCAGGCGCGACTCAAATCGTTCTGCATATCCCCCAGCAGCGCCGGCAACTGCCCGGCAAACAGGTGCGGGTAACATTTTTCCAGGTGCTCGAAAAAGAACGCTTCAGGCACATCAGTGAACTGGCCATGGTCGACCAGGTACTCCATCAACGGCTCGCCATCGCGATTGAAAGGGTGGAACACGCTGTCGTTGATCCCGTCGAACTCCAATGGCGCGACTTTGAACAATTCGCACAGGCCTTGATTGAATGCCGGCGTGGCCTTGACCCAGCGTCCGTTCAGGAACAGCTCGGTATAACCGTGCATGGCGAACACGTCGCTCCTGAGCAGTTCGAGCAGCCGCGGGGTCGACAGGTGATTGCGCACATCAGCCAGGCCGATACGTGCCGGGATTGCGCAATGCCGCGCCGCGCCAGCCAGCAATGTGGCCTTGGGCACGCAATAGCTTTCCCCTGCCGCCAGCGCGTAACTGCCGCGCAGGGTCTGCGGGTCGCGGCTGAAGGTATAAGGGTTGTAACGCACAGCTTCGCGCACGGCGTAATAGAGATTGATCGCCTGCTCGAGCGGATCGCGACTGGCACCACGGTGTTTTTCAGCGAACTCCACTACTGTCGGGTGGTCACTATCGATGAAGCGGCCGGGGCTCAAATACTCGTGCATGAGATCAATCTCCTGGGGAAGACCCGAGTCTAGCGACAGGATAAGCACAGAGATAACGGCATTTCGGCCAAACATGGGCGCATTGTCGCGCGAGCAGCGAACGATTTGCGCAGCCTGTTGCCAACCGTGCCTGCAAAACTTTTACAAGGTTTCTCACAATTCAACACCTTGCCCTGATCACCCTGCTACGGATGCCGTCTAAGCTCTGAGGGTTGGTTTTGCCCTGGTTCACGGAGGATTAAATATGCTGTTGTTGTGGATACTGGTTCTGATCGTCGGCATTGCCTATCTGGCGCATCGCCGCTCCGCCCCACTCCCCGCCTTGTGCATCGTTGGCGTTTTTGTGGTGGCAATGGGCGCCTTCAGTCACGCGCCAGGCTGGTTGTTGCTGCTGCTATGGGTGTTGATCGCCGCCGTGGCGGCGCCCTTGTTGCTGCCGGACCTGCGCCGCAAGTTTTTCAGCGCGCCACTGTTCAGCTGGTTCCAGAAAACCCTGCCGCCGATGTCGCAGACCGAGCGCGATGCGATCGACGCCGGCACGGTGTGGTGGGACGGTGAATTGTTCAGTGGCCGTCCGGACTGGGATAAGTTGCTGGCCTACCCGAAAGTGCAGTTGAGCGAAGAGGAACAGGCCTTTATCGATGGCCCGACCGAAGAGCTCTGCGCCATGGTCAGTGACTGGCAGATCGGCCAGGACATGGACCTGCCACCGCAAGCCTGGGCCCACATCAAGGACAACGGCTTTTTCGCCCTGATCATCCCCAAGGAATTCGGCGGCAAGGGCTTTTCCGCCTATGCCCACTCCCAGGTGGCGATGAAACTGGCGACTCGCAGCGGCGACCTCGCCTCTACCGTGATGGTCCCCAACTCCCTCGGCCCTGCCGAGCTGCTGCTGCACTATGGCACCGACGAACAACGCAACCACTACTTGCCACGCCTGGCGCGCGGTGACGATATTCCGTGCTTCGCCCTGACCGGCCCGCTTGCCGGCTCCGATGCTGGCGCGATGCCCGACACCGGGATCATCTGCAAGGGTCAATGGGAAGGCCAGGAAACCCTTGGCCTGCGCCTGAACTGGGAAAAACGCTACATCACCCTGGGCCCCGTCGCGACCCTCCTCGGCCTGGCGTTCAAGGCCTATGACCCGGACCATCTGCTGGGTGACAAGGAAGACCTGGGCATCAGCCTGGCGCTGATTCCAACTGACACCCCTGGCGTCGAGATCGGACGTCGCCACCTGCCACTGGGCGCGGCGTTCATGAACGGCCCCAATTCCGGCAGGGACGTGTTCATCCCCCTGGACTACCTGATAGGCGGCCAGGAGATGCTCGGCAAGGGCTGGATGATGTTGATGAACTGCCTGTCCGTCGGCCGTTCGATTTCCCTGCCGGCAGTTGGCACCGGCGCCGCCAAGTTCACCAGCCTGGTGACCGGCCAGTACGCCCAGGTCCGCGAGCAGTTCAACGTGCCACTTTCGGCGTTCGAGGGTATCCAGGAAGCCATGGCGCGTATCGGCGGCAATGCCTGGATGATGGATGCAGCGCGGATGCTTACCGCCAATGCCGTAGACCTGGGCGAGAAACCTTCGGTGCTGTCGGCGATCCTCAAGTACCACCTGACCGAACGTGGACGCGAATGCATCAGCCACGCCATGGATGTACACGGCGGCAAGGCCATCATCATGGGCCCGAACAATTACCTGGGACGCAGCTGGAACGGCGCGCCGATCTTCATCACCGTGGAAGGCGCCAACATCCTTTCGCGCAACCTGATGATCTTCGGCCAAGGCGCGATTCGCTGCCATCCGTTCGTACTCAAGGAAATGGCCCTGGCGGGGCGCGAGGACAAGGATCAGGCCCTGGTCGAGTTCGATGCGTTGCTGCTCAAGCACATCGGATTTGCCGTTAGCAACGCCGCCAGCACCCTGGTGCTGAACCTCGGCTTTGGTCACTTTGAACGAGCGCCAGGCAATGCCCTGAGTCAAGGGTACTTCCGCGCGCTCAACCGCCAGGCCGCCGCGTTCGCCATGCTCGCCGACCTCAGCATGATGCTGCTGGGTGGCGAACTTAAACGTCGCGAACGCCTGTCGGCACGCCTGGGTGATGTACTCAGCAACATGTACCTGGCCTCTGCGGCACTCAAGCGTTACCACGATCTCGATTCGCCTGAACATATGGCGCCGCTGTTTAACTGGGCGATGGAAGAAAGCCTCGGTCAGTCGGAAAAGGCCCTCGACGAATTGCTGACCAACTTCCCGAACAAAGTACTGGGCTGCCTGCTGCGGGTGATCGTGTTTCCATTCGGTCGCCGTCACAAAGGTCCGTCGGATAAGCTCGGTGCCGAGGTCGCTGCTGTCATCGGTCGCGCCAAAGGTGATCCGACCCTGGAAGAGTTGCTCGGTGGTTGCTACCGCCCGCAGGCGGCAGATGACGCGGTCGGCGCGTTGCAGCACGCGTGCAACCTGTTGAACGCCGCGCAGCCTTTGCAGAAGAAGCTGCATGTGGCGCTCAAGAGTGGCCAGGTCAAGCCGGCTGCCGGGGAACACGCGATTGATGCGGCACTGGAAGCGGGCGTGTTGCAGCCAGTGGAAGCGCTGACTTTGCGTGATGCCGAGGCGGCACGACGCAAGGTGATCGATGTTGATGACTTCGACAAGGAAGAGCTGGCACTGGCCGACGGAAAGGTCCGCTGATTCCGTTCTACCTGTAAAAACGGGCGCAGGAGCTTTATACTCCCGCGCCCGTTTTGCTCTTGAGGACTTATCTCGTGTCCAACATCGTTGCCGATCATCTCGTCCTGCTGGACCACTTGCGCAGCATCCTGGTCGCCGTGGGCGAGGCCGAGCAGGTTCCCGAAGAAAGCCATGCCTTGTTCCTGGAGCGTTTCGACGAACTGCGGGCATTGTTGCCAGTGGACCCGATTGAAAGCCAATACCTGGGCCAGGACATCCTCTGCCAGGTGATCACCCGCTACCCGCAAATCGCCCACCTGGTCCCGCGCGACCTGCTGTGGTATTTCGCCGGTGACTGCCTGCACTACATGCCTGACGACGAAATCGATTTGTACCAGGCGCTGGAAGAACGTCGCTTCGAAGCCGAACAGAACGATGAGCCGTTCGACTGGAATCAGGAGAAGCAACTGCTGTCGATGTCCAACGACGACAGCAAGCACTGATCCACGATCAGCAATACCAGAGGCCCGCACGGTGAACATGCGGGCCTTTTTCGTGGCAGCCGATGACGCCATCGCGGGCAAGCCTTGCTCCCACAGGAAAAACCGGACCATGGCGGGCTGACCTTGACCCCGTGGGAGCAAGGCTCGTCCGCGATGGAGCCTCTCAGGGCAAACCTTCACTTTCAGGCGTCTCATAGGCCGCCAACTCAGCTCCCCGACCAGGCTTGCCCAAGGTCGGCTCTTTCTCCAGGCACTCCACCAGATAATCGATAAACACGCGCAACTTCGGCGGCATGTACCGGGTTGGTGAATGCAGCAGCCAGGCACCACCATGGTAGGACGCCAGAAAGGTCCAGTCCGGCAACACCTGCACGATCACCCCCTGCTCCAACGCGTGACGTGCCGTGAAATAAGGCAGGCTGCCAATTCCGATATGCTGCAACACCGCCCCCAGGCGAACGCCGGTGTGATTGGCGGCATAACGCCCGCGCACACCGACCGTGATCGCCTTGGTGCCCTTTTTAAATTTCCAGCGCGCATCGCTTGGGGTTTCTCCCAGGTAGATGCAACTGTGGTTGAGCAAATCATGGGGATGCGTCGGTATGCCGTGTTCGGCCAGGTACTGAGGAGTGGCGCACAGCATATGATCGATCGTCAGCAGCTGGCGCCCCACCAGCCCGGCAGGTGGCCGATCAGTGATTCGAATGGCCAGGTCGACATGGTCATCGATCAGATCCACCTGCCGATCCTCCAGCAGCAACTCAACGTCCACCTTGGGAAAACGCCGCAAGAATTCCGGCATGTGCGGGTGAATCACAAACCGCCCCACCGCCTTGGGCACGCTCACCCGTATCAGCCCTTCTGCCTCATCCGTGAACTGGCCACTGATCTCCATGACCGACCTGGCGGCGCTGACCATTTCCTGGCAACGCTTGAACACCTCCTCGCCACCATCACTGAGCCGCAACTTGCGCGTGGTGCGTTGCAGCAAGCGAGTGGCCAGCGCTTTTTCCAGGCGCGAAATGCTGCGACTGACCGCAGACGGCGAGGAGCCGAGTTGACGAGCCGCTTCAGAGAAGCTGCCAGTCTCGACAACCTTGACGAAAATTGCCATTTCACCCAGCAGCGGCAACGGAAGATTTATGCTCACAGCGCAACAGTCCTTTGATGTTTGACCGGATTATCACGCTTTTCCCCGCTACCTATAATAAAAAACAGTATTTATCCGGATTCGGCACATGACGCTTCGCCTCTTTTTCCACAGTGATGACCTCAATGCCAACGTGGAAGTACTGGACTGCATGCCGCACGAGAACGAATTCGCCGTCGTGCTGCGGGCCACACTCTTTCACCCCCAGGGCGGTGGACAGCCTTTTGATACCGGCTGGATCGGCGAGAGCCAAGTGCTTCGTGTGGTCCAGGATCCCGACCGCATCATCCATTTTGTCGACCGCCCGATAACCCCGGGCATGACCCGGATTCGGATCGACGAGCAACGTCGCCAATTCAATACCCGCATGCATTCTGCCGGACATTTGATCGGCCACCTCGTCCAGGCCATGGGCTGGATGCCAGTCAAGGCGCATCACTGGCCAGGTGAAGGCCGGGTGCAATTCAAACCTGCCGAGTCCGCCCAAGAGGTCGACGTAAAGACTGTCCAGATCGGCCTCGATCAGTGGATTGCCGACGACCTGCCGCGCCTGACGTCGCTACGCGAAGGCGCACGGGAAATCAGCTTTGGCGAGCTCCCTGCCTATGGCTGCGGCGGCACTCATGTACGCAGCCTGAGGGAGTTGGGCACGGTCGCCATCGCCTCCGTCTCGTCGAAAAAAGGCGTGCTATCGGTTCACTACAGCGTGGACTGAGGCTGGGGCAGCCATTCACTTCTGGCGGTATTGCCGGTCACCTGATCCTTTGGATCTAAACAGCCACACACGCAAAAGGCCCGCTCAGTCTGACTGGCGGGCCTCTTCACTTCTCGGGAACAAATTCTGCACAAACAAAAACGCCGCTCAATGAGCGGCGTTTTCGTTAAATATGGAGCGGGAAACGAGACTCGAACTCGCGACCCCGACCTTGGCAAGGTCGTGCTCTACCAACTGAGCTATTCCCGCAAATGGCGTCCCCTAGGGGACTCGAACCCCTGTTACCGCCGTGAAAGGGCGGTGTCCTAGGCCACTAGACGAAGGGGACACGCTGCCCGGAACACATGGTGTGTGTTTCGGTGCCCAGAGCCGTATCCGAAGACTTGGTTCTGGTTTCACTCAGTGCTGCCCGAAAGCAACACTGTTTAAAAATGGAGCGGGAAACGAGACTCGAACTCGCGACCCCGACCTTGGCAAGGTCGTGCTCTACCAACTGAGCTATTCCCGCATTGGCGTCCCCTAGGGGACTCGAACCCCTGTTACCGCCGTGAAAGGGCGGTGTCCTAGGCCACTAGACGAAGGGGACACACGTACAACATTCACTCCCTACCGCGTTTCGCTGTGTGCTTTACGCTGTAAGTGGCGCGCATTCTATGGATGGATTGAGAGGTCGTCAACCCCCAGATATAAATTTATTTAAATCAATGACTTCGACCTGGATTCAGGCGCGTTTCGGGCTTTTCCGCCGCCCGGTGTCTGACGCCTATATTCTGACGCCTGCCAAGACGTTATAGTCGATCCGGGCCACAGATGATGGCCATATGCACCCAGTACAGAGATTACTTATATAAGGCGCATGACGGCCGATACAGGCTGGACACTGTCCGATTCAACCCGTCGTGCGGCGCTATGCGCTCCAATGCCAAGCCACTACACTCGCTCGCGAATCCCATAAAGAGGTCTTACCGGTGACTCCACTCATGATCACCCTGCTCGTCGTAGCCGGGATCGCGCTATTGATCGTCATTGGCTACATGAACAATGTGGTGGAAAACAACAAGCTGGAGAAGGCCCGCACCAAGGTTGAGCTCAACGACCGCCTGCGTCGTTGCGGTGAGATCACCGAGACGTTCCCTGGGCAGTTGATGACACCGGCACTCAAGCTGCTGTTGACGCGCCTGGAGCTCAATGTCTGCCAGCGCCTGCTCAACCTGGAAAAATCCAATGCCGGGCTCAAGGCCCGGATTGCCGAGCTGACGGCGCTGGTCGCGCAAGGGGAATCGATTCCGGTCAATAACCCGCCGGCGCCGATCCAGACTGAGGCCAAAGCCAAGGACGTACGTTTCCTGCTTGAGGCCCTGCACGGTCAAATTACCCGCGCAGCCCAGGACGGTTTCCTGCCCACCAACGAAGCCAAGCGCTGGATCCGTGAAGTTCGCCATATCCTGGTGCTGCTGCACATCGAGTTTTTCAACAATCTGGGCCAGCACTCGCTGCAGCAAAATCAACCTGGCCAGGCGCGACTGGCTTTCGAGCGCGGCGTTCAATACCTTCGCAAACAGCAGGAACCGCAGGTTTACGCCGAACAGCTGCAGTATCTGGAGAAACTCCTGGCTCGTGCCAATGCCCAGGTGATGGACAAGACTGCGCCTGCCGAAGACGAAGTGAACCAGTTGACCGAAGGCCTCAAGGACGTCGAAGCCGATGCGGACTGGAAGAAAAAAGTCATCTACGACTGATCGACCTGTGCAGGGGCGAGCTTGCTCGCTAAAAACGTCTGAGCGCTGCGGGGTGTCTGAATCCCCGAGTCATCGTTGACGACCATCGCGAGCTCGCTCCTACAGAGTCAGAGCCTGAAATGCCCCACCATCCCCTTCAGTTCAATCCCCAACTGCGCCAGCTCGATACTGGAAGCGGCATTGCCCTGCATCGCCAGCGAAGACTGGTCGGCACTGGCACGGATGCTCGTTACGCTTCTATTGATTTCCTCGGCCACCGAGCTCTGTTCCTCGGCGGCTGCAGCAATTTGCTGGTTCATCTGCTGAATCAATGACACGGCAGCCGCGATGCTGCCCAAGGCACTTTCGGTCTGCAGTGCATCGCTCACCGCCAGCTTGACCAGCTCCCCGCTGTTCTGGATCTGTTGCACCGATGAGTGCGCCGCAGAACGCAAGGCGCTTACCAGGCGTTCTATTTCCTCGGTCGATTGCTGGGTGCGCTTGGCCAGGGCTCGAACTTCATCTGCAACCACTGCGAAGCCCCTGCCCTGCTCTCCGGCGCGCGCGGCTTCAATCGCCGCGTTCAGCGCCAGCAGATTGGTCTGCTCGGCCACGCTCTTGATGACGCCGAGCACCGTGCCGATGTTCTGGATCTCGGCGCTCAGGCTTTCAATGCTTGAACTGGCCGAGGTCGCTGAATCCGCCAGCAGCTCGATCCGGGCCATGCTCTGGCGCACCACTTGCTGTCCGCTTTCGACCTTGCTGTCCGCCGTCTGCGCCGCTTGAGCGGCCTCCTCTGCATTACGCGCGACGTCATGCACGGTGGCGGTCATCTGGTTCATTGCGGTGGCCACCTGCTCGGTTTCCTCCTTCTGGCTACTGACCTCAAGATTGGTCTGCTCGGTGCCTGCCGATAACGACTGCGCCGAACTGGCCAACTGTTCGATGCCGGCCTGCAAGCCACTGACGATGGTGCTTAGCCCGGTCCCCATCTGCTGCATGGCGTGCATCAGTTGACCGATTTCGTCGCGCCGGGTCACCTCGACCGTCGCACTCAGATCCCCCGATGCAATTCGCTGGGCGACCTGGATCACACTGCGCAGAGGCGCCACGATCAGGCGGGTGATCACCCACGCGGCAATCAGGCCGGCCAGGAGTGCCAGCACAGAGGAACCGATGATCAGCAATGCATTCTTTTTCAGCTCTGCCTGCATGGACTGATCTTCGGCGACATAGGCCTGGTCCACTCGATCCACCACGTGGGCGGCACGCTGGTGCAACTGCGCATAGACGGTCTTTTCCTGAGCCAGCAGCCCGGTGTACTCCGCGAGTTTTTCGCTGAAACCGGCAATGTGGCCAGTCACTTCGTTGAGCACCGTCTTGTAGCCGTCATCCAGGACCGTGGATTTGAGCTGCTCAGCCTGGGCCAGCGCCTGGTCAGCCTGCTCGATCTTGCCCTGGCCGGCGCCGTCATCACCCTTGCGACTCAAGTCCAGGCGTACACGTGCCTCGTTCATCGCCTGCAGCATCAACCGCGAGACCTGACTGACCTGACCGGCCTGTTCGATGAATTGCGCGCCATCCTTGCCCTGGGACTCTTTCAGGGTGTAAGCCCCATCATCGGCGAGCCCGGCCTGCAAAACATCGAGGTTGTTGGCAACGCTTGAGACTGACCAATTGGCCATTTCCAAGGCCAGGTCCTTGGTCTGGCTGAGCGAGACGAACTCGTCGAAGGCTTTTCTATAAGCCGCCAGCGATTGCTCCACGTCATTCATGACCGGCACATTCGCTGCAGAGGCCTGCTTGAGCCCGGTCGCCAGGGCAATCAGCTCGTCGACCCCGGCGTGCAAGGCCTCGACGGTTTTAGCGTCGCCCCGCAAGGCGTACTCCTGCTCGAGCAAGCGGACCTTGAGCAGGCCGCTATTAAGCGAGGACATCTGTTTGAGATCATTGAAGCGCTGGCTGATGGCCTGCAATGACCATACGCCGATTGCCGCGATAAGCGCCGTCAACAACAGTACCAAGGCAAACCCCACACCCATTTTTTTTGCCATACCGAGGTTGGCAAAACGTCCTTGCACGGCCGATTTCATTGCACTGGGTCCCCTGATCGAGTCTATTCAAGCAGATTCGCAACGGGCACAAGGCAACACAAGACTCTGGCGTCGGAATAATGGCAAAAAGCTACGCACCCGTCGTTTTCAGAACGCTGGAGGTCGATCCGGCGAAGTCGCCATGAAGAAGCGGCGAGCCTGCGGATCACACGCATGGAAAGTGGCTGGATCTTACTTGGGTGACACAGTAAAAGATCGCAGCCTCGTTGCACTCGACAGCGCCTACACAGCGTCCTAAGCAGGGTCTGCGCAGGCTTGTGCGAAGCGGGCGGGTTAGAAGGCCGTTACGCCGCCGTCCACTGCCAAGGAGTGCCCGGTGGTGAAAGCGGCGCCGTCGCTGCACAGGTACAACACCGCACTGGCGATCTCCTCCACTTTGCCGATGCGACCGACCGGGTGCATCGCGTTGGCGAACTCGCCCTTCTTCGGATCCGCCTCATAAGCGCGGCGGAACATGTCGGTGTCGATCACCGCAGGGCACACGGCATTGACCCGGATTTTCTTTTTCGCATACTCGATCGCAGCCGACTTGGTCAGGCCGATCACTGCGTGCTTGGACGCCGCATAGATGCTCATCTTCGGCGCAGCGCCCAGGCCCGCCACCGAAGCCGTGTTGACGATGGCGCCACCGCCCTGGGCCAGCAGCAGAGGCAGCTGATACTTCATGCACAGCCATACGCCTTTGACGTTGACCCCCATGATGGCGTCGAACTCGTCAAGCGTGCCGTCCGCCAGCTTGCCCTTCTCGATTTCAATGCCGGCGTTGTTGAAGGCATAGTCCAGGCGCCCGTAGGTATTCACCACCTCGTCCATCAGGTGTTTCACTTCGCTTTCCTGAGTGACGTCGCAGCGCACGAAGGTCGCTTCGCCGCCCAGAGTACGAATCAGCGCCACGGTACCTTCGCCGCTTGCCGTGTCCAGGTCGGCGACCACCACTTTCAAGCCTTCAGCGGCGAATGCCTGGGCAGTCGCGCGGCCGATACCATTACCGGCGCCCGTCACTACTGCTACCTGACCAGAAAACGTCATGCTCATTGTCATGTCCTCGAAGAAAGCCGGGAAAGTGCGTGCACCCAGTCTAGACACAGGTGCCTGCAGCACGTCAGCACTATCAAGAGGCCGGTTGGCTGCCCATGAGTAGCAGTGATGAAACCGCCCAAGCGACTATCACTGCTCTGGATCGAACTGCATTCGCCGTATCAGCGAGACTTGCGGCCTGGGTCATGAAGGGCTATCAACAAGGCTTCATCCCTCTTGAGCGCCTGTCATGACTACCCAGACCAATCGCCAGTTCCTGCTCGCCAAACGTCCGGTGGGCCCGGCGACCCGCGAAACCTTCACCTATCAGCAAGTACCGGTTGGTGAACCGGGCGCAGGACAGATCCTGGTCAAAAACGAATACCTGTCCCTGGACCCGGCCATGCGTGGCTGGATGAACGAGGGCAAGTCCTACATTCCTCCGGTCGGTATCGGCGAAGTCATGCGTGCATTGGGCGTGGGCAAAGTCGTTGCGTCGAACAATCCCGGTTTTGCCGTCGGCGACTACGTCAACGGTGCCCTTGGCGTGCAGGATTATTTCCTCGGCGAGCCAAGGGGTTTTTATAAGGTCGATCCGAAACTGGCCCCGCTGCCACGCTACTTGTCAGCGCTGGGCATGACGGGCATGACCGCTTACTTCGCCTTGCTCGACGTCGGCGCGCCAAAAGAAGGCGACACCGTGGTGCTGTCGGGCGCCGCTGGCGCTGTGGGCAGCATTGCCGGGCAGATCGCCAAGCTCAAGGGGTGTCGTGTGATCGGCATCGCAGGTGGCGCGGACAAGTGCAAGTTCCTGATCGAGGAACTGGGTTTCGACGGCGCTATCGACTACAAGAACGAAGATGTGCACGCCGGCCTGAAGCGTGAATGCCCCAAAGGGGTCGACGTCTATTTCGATAATGTCGGCGGCGATATTCTCGATGCAGTGCTGAGCCGCTTGGCGATGAAAGCGCGAGTGGTTATCTGCGGCGCCATTAGCCAGTACAACAACAAGGAGGCGGTCAAGGGACCCGCCAATTACCTGTCGCTATTGGTCAACCGCGCTCGCATGGAAGGCTTTGTGGTGATGGACTACGCGGCGCAGTTCGCCGCCGCCGGGCAGGAAATGGCGGGCTGGATGGCCAAGGGACAACTCAAGAGCAAGGAAGATATCGTCGAAGGGCTGGAGACGTTCCCGGAGACGCTGATGAAGTTGTTCAGCGGGGAGAACTTTGGCAAGTTGGTGCTGAAGGTGTAACGCTGTCACGGACTGAATCAAAACCCTGTGGGAGCGGGCTTGTGGGAGCAAGGCTTGCCCGCGATTGAGGCGCCGCGGCCCATAGGCTCGACCGCGTCATCGTTCATCGCGGGCAAGCCTTGCTCCCACAGAGGTGGATTACGCCAGCTCGGCTACCACGGCGGCCAACGCCTTGGCTGGATCAGCCGCCTGGCTGATTGGACGGCCGNAGGTGGATTACGCCAGCTCGGCTACCACGGCGGCCAACGCCTTGGCTGGATCAGCCGCCTGGCTGATTGGACGGCCGATCACCAGGTAATCCGAACCGGCATCCAGCGCCTGCCGCGGGGTCAGGATGCGGCGTTGATCGTCCTGGGCGCTGCCGGCCGGACGAATACCTGGGGTCACCAGTTGCAACGACGGGTGAGCCGATTTCAGGGCCTGGGCTTCCAGCGCCGAGCACACCAGGCCATCCATTCCGGCTTTTTGCGCCAATGCAGCCAGGCGCAGTACCTGCTCCTGCGGTTCGATGTCCAGGCCGATACCTGCCAGATCCTCACGCTCCATGCTGGTCAGCACGGTCACGCCGATCAACAGCGGCTTTGGCCCCGTGCGCTGGTCGAGCACTTCGCGACACGCAGCCATCATGCGCAGGCCACCGGAGCAGTGCACGTTGACCATCCACACGCCCATTTCCGCAGCGGCTTTCACCGCCATGGCGGTGGTGTTGGGGATGTCATGGAACTTGAGGTCGAGGAATACTTCGAAACCCTTGTCGCGCAGGGTGCCGACAATTTCCGACGCACAGCTGGTGAACAGCTCCTTGCCCACTTTGACCCGGCAGAGAGTCGGGTCCAGTTGATCGGCCAGCTTCAGTGCGGCGTCACGGGTGGGGAAATCCAGGGCGACGATGATAGGAGTCTGGCAGACGGACATGGGCGGGCTCTCAGGCAGGACGAAATCGGCGCGCATTGTAGCGGAACCAGCGGCGCTGCGGGACCCGATGATCGGTAAATCGTCCCGACAGCTCAGGCAATACCAGCTTTTCCCTCAGCGCCGCTCTTCTATGCGGGCGTGACTCTTGCTCCAGTCCGTCAACAAGCTATAGGCCACGGCCAGCAACGTGGGGCCGATGAACAAGCCAATGAAGCCGAATGCGATCAGGCCGCCAAATACGCCCAGCAACACAATCACCAGCGGCAGGTTGCCGCCGCGGCTGATCAGGTAGGGTTTGAGCACGTTGTCGACGCCGCTGATGATGAATGTGCCCCAGATCCCCAGGAACACCGCCATCCCGTAATCACCTTTCCACGCCAGCCACGCCGTCGCCGGAATCCACACCAGTGGCGGGCCCATGGGAATCAGGCTGAGCAGGAAGGTCACGATACCGAGCACCAGGGCCCCGGGAACGCCGGCAATCAGGAACCCGACCAACGCCAGCAACGCCTGCGCCGCTGCCGTGCCGATCACTCCGTTGACCACCCGCTGTACCGTACCGGCCACCAGCTCGATGTAATAGCCGGCGCGATCGCCGATCAATCGTTCGAGCAAGCCATGGACGAAGGCCGCCAGGCGCGGGCCGTCGCGATAGAAAAAGAATACAAAGACGATGCTCAAGGTCAGTTCGAGGATACCGCCGCCGATCTGCGCACTGCGGGCCAGCAGCCAGTTGCCGACCTGCCCCAGGTACGGCTTGACCGCCACCATCATCGCTGCGCCCTGCTGGTCGATGCTGTCCCAGATCCCCACCAGCCGCTCGCCAATCAGCGGAATCGAACCAAGCCAGGTCGGTGCCTCGGGCAGGCCGTCGACCTGCACGTCCTTGATGAACGCCGTGGCATCGCGCACGTGATCGGCCAGGTTGAACCCCAGCCATACCAGGGGCACCGCTACCAGCAACATCCAGCCCAGAGTCAGCACGGCGGCGGCCAGGGATTCGCGACCGTTCAGCCAGCGAGTCAGCAGTCGCATCAGTGGCCAACTGGCAAATGCCAGCACCGCCCCCCAGAACAACGCCGACCAGAACGGCGCCATCACCCATAAGCTCGCGCCAAACAGCACCAGGAGCAGGAT
This sequence comes from Pseudomonas sp. Y24-6, assembly GCF_020295325.1. Lineage (NCBI taxonomy): Bacteria > Pseudomonadati > Pseudomonadota > Gammaproteobacteria > Pseudomonadales > Pseudomonadaceae > Pseudomonas > Pseudomonas sp. Y24-6. The sequence continues at coordinate 66,736 of NZ_JACBXG010000017.1, forward strand.
CTGCACCAACAGCCGATCATTGTTGATCATGTAGGTCTCGTCAGTCAGGAAAGAGTCGGCGAGCGCGCATCGGCGCTCGCCTGATGAAGCTTATCGCAATAGTTCGATGTGCAGGCCAGAGCCTTCGTTGCTGCCGGTTTCCATCCTTGCCGCGCGCACGCCCTGCTTTACCAGCGCCTGACGCCAGGCTTCGGCGTTCGCCCCGGAGACACTGACGCGCAGGCCGGTATCCAGGTTCAAGCCACGCGACAGCAAGCGCAACCAGGTCTCGTCGGGGGCGCCGGACAACTTCGCAAAGTCGAGTTCGCCCGTACTTTTAAGCTGTCGCAGCAAGGTGGCGGAGGTCGGCAGCAATTCGCCCAGTGGCGCGGCGGCGTCAAACTGCTCGGCATGCAGGTACGCTTTACGATTGCCCCTGGTGATGCTGTAGAGCGCTACCAGGGTATTGTCCCGGGGCGCCGCCAGACGCAACAGCAGATAGGCCTGTTGATCATCGGCCCCGTACAGTTTTGCGTTGCCAAACACCTCATTGGCCCACAGGCTGCTCTCCCCGCAGTCACGCGCCTGGCACCAGAACAACAACTCGGCGCCCTGCTTCTGCAAGGCCTCACGGGCCGCGGTAAAAGCGTCAGTGGAAGAGTGTTCCGGGGGCAGTTCGTAGGTGACGGAAGTGATCTGCCCACGCGCCGTGACCTGTCCGTCAAAGCGCAACTGCCCGCTGATCTTGCGGATCGACCCCAGCGGATAGATCCGTTCCATTTCCACAGCGGGGCGATAGTCGACGATTTGCGCATCGCCCATCCGCGGCAGCATCGGCAGGTCCTGGCTACCGGGCAAGTCGGCAGCAAACGACTGGGCACTGAAACAGCACAGCGCGACAAAACTGAGTGAGCGCATGGAAAGACTCATCGGATCGGCATGCCCTGGGCACGCGGGACGACCTGTTGGTCATTCGGGGTCGCTGCGGTGTAGAGATCTTTCATGGTTGTCTCCCATTTCAAGCCGCCCAGCCTCGACAGTTGCCAGGCGCAAGTCAAGGAACGGTGAAGAACCGATTGAAACAGTCTGCGACAAGATCCGCGCCAGCCTCATCATTCAGGTGCAGATGATGGCCACCTGGCAGTTGTTCCCGGCTGAAGGGTAGACGTTCCAGCAACGCCTCGTGTCTGGCGAGCATGCCATCGGCGGCGACCACCAGTTTGGCTCGGCAGCTGACCCGCTGCACAAAGGTCATCGCCTGTTCCGTGGTCAGGCGCAGGGGCGAAGGCAGCGTCAGGCGGTTGTCGGTGCGCCAGGTATAACCGCCCGGCACCGGCATCAGCCCGCGCTGAGCCAGCAACTCGGCGGCTTCGCGACTTACCGCTACCAGGCCTTTCATCCGCGCTTCGATGGCCCGGTCGAGCGTGGCATACACCGGCTTGCGCTTCTCCCGCAGGTCCAGTTGCGCCTGCAAGGCCATCCCCATCCGCTGCGCGGCATTTTCCGCATCGTCCGTAGGAGGAATGATGCCGTCGATCAGCGCCAGGTGCGTGACGCGTTCCGGCAGTGAACCGGCGATGATCAATGAAGCAATCGCCCCCATCGAATGGCCCAGCAGCGCAAAGCGTTGCAAACCCAGTTGCTCGGCCACTTGCAGTACATCGTGGGCATAGTCCCACATCGCGTAGCCGGCACCGGCGGGCCGGTGTCCGGAATGACCGTGCCCGGCCATGTCCAGGGCAATGATACGCAGGCCATGGAGTCTGGGCGCCAGCCGGGCAAAACTGTTGGCGTTGTCCAGCCAGCCGTGCAAGGCGATCACGGGCAGCCCGTCCTCAGGCCCGAACAAGTGTGCCGCCAATTCGATGTGCGGCAGGTTCAGGCGAATTTCTTCCACGGCATGGCTCATGCGCAATCCTGCTTGGGACGAGCTTGCCAGCGGCTGAACAGGTTCTTCAGCAGCGTGGCGGTATCCTGGGGACGCTCGAGCGGAAACATGTGGCCGCCGGGCATGGTCAGGGACTCACCCAGCGGCATGCGACCCACGGCACTGGCGTGATGGCGCATGACCACCCGGCTCTTGTGCCCGCGAACCACCGCCAGCGGCACTTTCAACTGCCGCGCCCGGCCAGGACTGGTATGGGGCACGCCCCGATAGATACTGATTTCCGTGGCAGGATCGAAGCGCAATCGCAAGGTGTCGCCAACCTGATGCAATCCGTGAAGCAGGTAGGCATCCAGGCACTCCGGATCAAAGCTGCGAAACAGGCTTTTGCCAGCAAAATAGCGGCGGGCGCTGTCCATGTCGCGGAATTCTTCGCGCCGGCCCAGGGTGCGGCCGGCCGGCGTCAGGCGATCGATGAAGCCAAAGCGCTTGGCGGCGCGAATCACCCATTGATCGGCACGAGTCAACACCGGCGAATCAAGCATCACCACCCCGCGATACAACTCCGGGCAGCGCAACGCGGCATGCAGGTGCAGCACGCCGCCGAAGGAATGGCCGACGCCCCACACCGGCTCCGGCTGCTGTTGCAGGTGATGGATCAGTTCATCCACGAGGTTGTACCAGTTGTCGTCCGCCGGAAAGCGCGGATCGTGGGCGTGCTGCTCCAGATGCGTGACCTGAAACTCAGGCGCCAGCGCCGCAAACAATTTGCCATAGGTTCCGGAGGGGAAACCGTTGGCGTGGGCGAAGAATATCTGTTGCGGCATACCGGCAAATCCATGAGCGAGAACATGGGGGTGATTGTCCGTAAGACGGTGGGTTACGGCAATGACCATAACGGTCAGGAATGGTGGTAGGAGATATCGCAGAGATTAAAAGATCGTCCGAAAGCTCGGGCCGCGTTCGAACGATTTTTTGACTTTAAAACCTCAGCGCGCCGGAGGATTCTCGCCCAGCGGCACCACGGCCATGGTCAGGCGCGACACGCAACTGGCCTTGCCCTCGTCACTGGTCAGGCGGATATCCCAGACGTGGGTGGTACGGCCGATGTGAATCGCCCTGGCCACTGCCGTCACCCGGCCACTGCGCAGGCCACGCAGGTGGTTGGCATTGATCTCCAGGCCCACGCAGTAGAACTTGCTGGCGTCGATGCACAGGTAACTGGCCATCGACCCCACGGACTCCGCCAGCACCACCGAGGCGCCGCCATGCAGCAGGCCATAGGGCTGGTGAGTGCGATGGTCGATGACCATGCTCGCGGTCAGGGACTCGTCGTCGAACGCTTCGAAGCGAATATCCAGCACCTCGCCAATGGTGTTTTTCTGGATAGCGTTCAACTGCTCAATGTTCGGGGTGGTGCGCCACAGGCTCATCGCTGACATCCTTTGTTGGTTTTGTTCGTCACTCAATCCTGCCACAGCACGGTCTCGTTGCGCTCGCTCCATTCCTCGAACCGCCCACCGTAAGCCGCTTCGATCACATTGCGCTTGATCTTCAGGGTCGGCGTGAGGAACCCGTTCTCCACTGCCCAGCTGTCCCTGACCACCACCAGGCGGCGCAAGCGTTCATGTTTATCCAGGGCACCATTGACCTCCTCCAGGAGTTTTTCCAGGCTCGCATGCAGGCCCGCGCGGCCAGTGCCCCCGGCGTCCTGCTGGCCAACGGCGGACAGCACGCACAAGCCCAGCGGCGCGCTCAAGCCATCGCCCACCACGCACACCTGCTCGATGCGCGAGTGCACCGCCAGGCGATTTTCGATGGGCGCCGGGGCCACGTATTTGCCTTTGCTGGTCTTGAAGATTTCCTTCAGGCGTCCGGTCAGGCGCAGGTTGCCCTCGGCGTCTTCTTCACCTTTGTCCCCGGTACGCAGAAAGCCGTCGGCGGTGAGGGTGTCGGCGGTTTTGTCCGGTTCCTTGAAGTAACCGAGCATGGTCGCGCCGCTGCGTACCAGCACTTCTCCGGAAGGCTCGATACGTACCTCGACATCGGGGCAGGGTTTGCCGATCCAGCCGGGTTTCTGCTGGCCGGGCAGGCAGATATGCGAGTAACCACAGCTTTCGGTCATGCCGTAGACCTCCAGCACATCCAGCCCGAGTTTGCGGTACCACAGCAGCAACGTCTGCGGCACCGGAGCTGCGCCGGATAACGCGACACGCAACGCGTCCAGGCCAAGCCCGGCGAGCACTCTGTGCCCCACGCGTTTGCCAATGATTGGCAAGCCAAGCAGGAAATCCAGGCGCTTTGCCGGAATCTTGCTGTAGACGCCCATCTGGAATTTGGTCCAGATCCTGGGCACCCCAAACAAGGCCGTGGGCCGGGCGCGTTGCAGGTCGGTGAGGAAGGTGTCCAGGCTCTCGGCAAAGAACACCGTTTGCCCGGTGTAGATCGACGCCAGTTCAACGAACATCCGCTCGGCCACGTGACACAGCGGCAAATAGGACAGCAGGCGGTCCGACTCGTTGAGGCCGAACAACTGCGTGCCGCGGCTCGTGGCGAAACCCAGATTGGCGAAACTGTGCATCACGCCTTTGGGCATGCCGGTGGTGCCGGAGGTGTAGATGATGGTCGCCAGTTCGTCGGCGGCAGGTTTGGGATCGTCCTGTATGGGAGAACTGGCCTGCAGGTCGGCCCAGCTGAAATTGAAAGTACCCGGAGGATGCAGTGGCAGGCTGATGGTCGGCAGATCGGCGGCAACGCCCCGGGACATGCCTGGCCAGTCGTCGAGCTTGCCAATGAAGGCCAGCGCCGCTTCGGAATGCTCGAGCACCTGGCTCACCGATTCGGCAGTCAGATTGGGGTAGAGCGGAACAGACACATGGCCGGCCATCCAGATCGCCAGGTCGGCAATGATCCAGTGCGCACAGTTTTTCGAGATCAGGGCGATGTGGCTGCCTTGGGGCAATTCCCGCGCTCGCAGCCAGTGGGCAGCGCAGCGTGCCTGATGACCAACGTCGGCCCAGGTCAGCGTTTCGATCTGTCCACCGCCCGTGGGTTGCACCAGATAACGCTGGCGGGGATGGCGGGCTTCACGCTCGTAGAAGACATCCAGAGGCAATCGAAAAGCGCCATGCATGCGACTCGCTCCTTTTATTGGTCTGGAGCAAGCGTAGTCAACCAAGCGATTGCTTGGTTGGATATTTTGTTGCCGTATGAACAAGGCCTGCACGCGATGGGGTCGCCTCGGTGGCCGGTTGTGCATCGGTGAACTCATCGCGGGCAAGCCTTGCTCCCACAGCGATCGCTGAACAATCAAGGATGCTTGATGCTGTTGAGCTTCATCGCCCCCGCGAGCGGTAAATCGCCCTCCAGCTCCGCCAGTCCGGCCGTAGACACTCGTTCCGGATCCTGCACATGGCCATGCTGCAGATACCCGAGCAGATTGCCCACCAGCGGGTTATGACTCACCAGCAGCGCATAATCGACAGATACCAGCTGCTCCGCCACGGCTTGTGGGCGGGAATCGGGAGTGAGCCAATCAACCGTGCGAATATCCGGCTTGAAACCCAAGGCTTCACGCACCAGTTCTGCCGTCTGCTGCGCACGCTTGAAAGGACTGGCGTAGATCGCCGTCAACGGCTCGCTGATCAGTAAAGCAGCACTGCGCAACACTTCGGCGCGGCCACTGGCCGTCAATTCCCGCTCGGAATCAGGACGTGTGCCGTGCGGCTCAGCCTCACCATGGCGCAATACCCAGAGTTTCATAGTTTCGGTTCCTCATCTCGGGCCGGATGCGGTGCTGGCGGCACTGCGTGCGGCGCTTCACCTTCAGGTGTGCGCGGCGTCGGCCAGTCGGCGAAAGGCCAGGGCTTCTGGTCACTGTGAAAGCTGCCGAAGCGACCGATCTGCGCCAGGAACTGGCTCAGGCTGTCGCCGAAATTCATCAGGCTGGAGCTCGGGGCACCGTAGATCAAACGATAGATCAACTGTACCAGCACCACTGCGCCAAGGATGAATTGCGCGACTTGCCAGACCAGCACGTAAACGATCATCCACAGCACGCGCAGCAGAATGGACTCGTATTTGGCTTCTTCTTTCGGTTCGTTCATTTCTCGCTCCCTGATTCAATAGATTGGACGTGCGTAGATAAATTCAGTTGAAACCACTGGTAGAAATGAAGTCGACGTCGGTTTTCGGTTCGCCGCGCATCAACAGCCCGATCACCTGCTCAAGCGTGCGCCCTTCAAACAGTATCGCGTGCAGTCCGGCGACCAGCGGCATATATACACCCACTTCCTGAGACTTGACCTTGAGCACCTTGAGCGTATTCACGCCTTCGGCGACCTCGCCCAGGCGCGTCACCGCGTCTTCCAGGCTCAAGCCCTGGCCAAGGGCAAAACCCACCTGGTAATTTCGGCTTTTGGGCGATGAACAGGTAACAATCAAGTCGCCAACGCCGGCCAACCCCAGGAACGTCATCGGGTTGGCACCCTGGTTCACTGCAAAGCGGGTCATTTCCGCCAATGCCCGGGTGATGAGCATGCTCTTGGTGTTTTCACCCATGCCCAGTGCCGCCGCCATGCCAGCGATGATCGCATAGACGTTTTTCAACGCCCCGCCCAATTCCACGCCGTAGCGGTCGGCACTGGCATAAACGCGGAAGGTGCGGCCATGCAACGCCTCCTGCACGCGCTGGCACAGCGCTTCGTCTTCACTGGCGACCACTGTGGCGGTCAGCGCATGCTCGGCAATCTCCCGGGCGAGGTTGGGCCCGGAGATCACGCCAATGCGGGCCTGCGGGGCGATTTCCTCAAGGATCTGGCTCATCAACTTGAAGGTGTGGGCTTCGATGCCTTTGGTCAGGCTCACCAGCAACTTGCCGCTCAAACGTTCGGCATGCGGCATCAGCACCGCGCGCAACGCGCTGGAGGGCAGCGCGACGAAACACAGGTCGCAGGCGTCCAGCGTGGCCTGCAGGTCGGTGACCGGCTCCACTGCTGGCAAAATCTTGATGCCCTTGAGGTAACGCGGGTTCTCACGATTGACCCGGATAGCCTCGGCCTGCTCCGGATCTCGCATCCACTGTCGGACCTGATGCCCGTTTTCAGCCAGGAGATTGGCCACGGCGGTACCAAAACTTCCGCCTCCCAGGACCGCGATTGGGCGCTGTTCAGTCATATGCAATCCGTTAATCCATACCAATGGCGATGCCGGCATTATACGGAGCGTCCCGGTCGCGGCCAGCCCTCACGTCAATTAGCCTCGCGAACCGCGACACGCGCAACAAATCCTCGGAAATGCCGGCATCCTCCATGGAAAAGTCGACCGGCTCGGTTAACATGCGCGCCCATTCACCACGATCAGGGATGTGTTGTGTCATTTGGTTCCACGTCATCGCGCTCGCCGCTGGTTCTGGCGCTGATTTTCAGCTCGCCATTGCTGGCAGACGACCTGTTCCTCGACGGCGAACCCTTGCCGCAAGTCCTGACGGCGACTCGGCTGAAGCAGTCGCCGGCGGCGGTACCGGGCAGCATGACGGTGATCGACAGCCAACTGATCACAGCCAGCGGCGCCCGGGACATCAGCGAACTGCTGCGCCTGGTGCCGGGGATGATGGTCGGCAACATCAGCGGCAACCAGGCAGCGGTGAATTATCACGGCACCAGCGCCAGCGAAGCACGGCGCATGCAGGTGCTGATCGATGGTCGCTCGGTTTATCGAGCCGGCTTGTCCACAGTGGACTGGAGCGATATTCCGGTGCCCCTGGACGACATCGAGCGCATCGAGGTATTCCGCGGTCCGAATACCGTCAGCTACGGCGCAAATGCCTTGATGGCGGTGGTCAATATCATTACCCGCCGCCCCGCCGACAGCCATGGCTCCCGGATGAAAATCATCCGCGGTCAGCGTGACATCAATGATTACTACGCCAGCCAGGGCTTGGGCTGGGATTCCGGCGATCTGCGCCTGTCGCTGTCCGGCCTGCAAGACGACGGCTTTGACTCTGACCGCAACGGCGCCGACTACCGCGACAGCCGTCGCCTCAACCGCATTAACCTCGCCGTCAGCCAGACACTCGATGAACGACAGAGCATTGACTGGCAGCTCAACGCCAAGGACGGCAGCAACCAACGGCCGTACACCTACAGGCCGGTGTTCTCGGGGATTACTGACGCGGGTAACAATTCCGACGTAGTTGCCAAGACCTACGCAGGCTCACTGCGCTGGAACCTCGACGTCGATCCCGATCACAGCCTTTATATCCAGGGCACCGCCCAGCACTGGGACCGCCAGCAGACATGGCGTGCCTGCGATGCCGAAGTGTCATTCAGCCCGGAACTGACCCGGCTGTGGCAGCTCAACCCCAACTACACCGAAGCGCTGGCGCGTAATATTGCACGCTTCACCACCACCGGTGCGCCGCCGGGCCCGGCTGCGGAACGGGAGCTGGGCAATCAGGTGCTGGGGCAATGGAACAATGGCGCCCGCCAGACCCTGTGCGGCGATATCGACCAGAGTACCCGGGAATCACGCTTCGACCTGGAATTGCAGGACACCCTGAGCCTGTCCGATAGCCTGCGCCTGGTCAGCGGCCTGAACTATCGTTACGACCGGGCAGATTCCGAAACCTACTTCAATGGCACCCTGAATGACACCACCTGGCGCACGTTCGGCCAGCTGGAGTGGCGCGCCACCGAGCACTGGTTGCTGCAGGGCGGCGCCATGTTCGAAGACACCCGGTTGATCGGCAGCTCCCTGACCCCGCGACTGGCCATCAACTACCTGATCAACCCGCTCCATGGCCTGCGGGCCGTGTACTCCGAAGCGATCCGCTCGCCGGACATGTTCGAGAACAACGTCGACTGGAGCTACCGGGTCACCAACCTGCGCCCCAGCGCATACGGACAATCCAGTGCGCGCTATTTCGTCAGGACCCGAGGCCCCGGTGACCTCGAGCAGGAACACATGCGTTCCCGGGAGCTCGGCTACAACGGCTACTTCATCGAGCTGGGGCTGGCGCTGGACGTCAAAGTGTTCCACGACGAAATCAGCGGGATGATCAGCGAACCTTTGCGCAACAATCAGTACATTGCCAGTAACGCCAACCAGGCCCGCTTTACCGGGGCCGAAACGCAAATGGACTGGAGCATCAACCGCACCGACCGCCTGCGCCTGACCTATGCCTACGTCGATGCTCACGCAAGCAATCCGGAAGATGAACTGCAGACCGCGCGCAACAGTGGCTCGGCCGGTTGGCTGAGAGACTGGGGGCACGGCTGGAACAGCGCCCTGTTCTACTACGGCGACGATGCGCTGAACGGCTACCGCTTCGAACGGGTCGACACACGTATTGCCAAGCGCATCCAGCTGGGCAAGGCCAGCCTGGAACTGGCCGGCGTGCTGCAGCAGCGCCTGGACCATCAACCCACTACCTTTATCGACAACCAGTACGACCAGCGCCAGGTGATGTATTTCAGCGCGCAGCTGGAGTTTTAGAATGCCAGGTCGTTTGTCAGGAAAGACGCCGACCATTGGCCGCCTGTTGGCCGGTTTGTGCCTGGCCATTGGCGGCCTGCTGAACCTGCTGACGGCAAATGCCGCCGATATTCTGCTCATCGGCGCCGACGACAGTCCCGGCATGCGCTCCTTCGCCGCGGCACTGAGCGAGCGGCGGCCGGGCGACCGGGTGCGTTTTGAACCACTGGCCAATCTGCCTGCGCCGGGAAAACTGCCAGGCAACACCCGACTGGTACTGCTCGACCCGCCAAGCCTCGACTGGCGCCTGCAGGATGCCCAAGGCCCGCCCACACTGGTGTTGCGCATCAGTCGTCTGCAGGCACGACAGCGCCTGGGGTCCGCCCTACCCCCGCACCTGAGCCTGCTATGGAGCGATCCGCCCCTTGAACGCCAATTGCGCCTGATCCGCATTCTGTTGCCCCAGGCAAAACGGATCGGCGTGCTCTACGATCAGCACAGTGAGTTCCTGATCAAGGAACTGCGCCAGGCTGCGGGCCCCCTGCGCATGGAGATCGTCGCCGAGCACTGGGACGACATCAACGACAGCCGCCCCCTGCAAAGCCTGTTGAAAAACAGCGACGTATTGCTGGGCCTCGACGATCCGGACCTGTACAACCCCAAGACTGTCAAAAACCTGCTGCTTAGCAGCTATTCACGGCAAATGGCGCTGGTCGGCCCGAACGCCGCCTTCGTCAAGGCGGGCAGCCTCGCCAGCACCTACAGCGACCAGAACGACTGGCTGGCCGTGCTCGACCGGTTGCTCGACCGCTCGCCAGCCACCTGGCCACGCACGCACTATCCCGATCGGTTCAAAGTCCTGAACAACCCGCAGGTTGCTCGTTCATTAGGTATTGAACAGATCAATGAAGCATCTGTCGCAACACAGTTGGCCGAAGGAGTAAGCCGCCCGTGACCTTCCATCGTCGTTGGGACATCAACACCCGCACGCAACTGATCAGCCTCGGCCCTGCCCTGTTGCTGACGCTGCTGTTGATCAGCTTTTTCACCTTCGTGCGCATCCAGGACTTGCGCCAGGAGCTCAATCACACCGGTCAGCTGATTGCCAACCAACTGGCGCCCGCCGCTGAGTATGGCGTCATTTCCGGCAACAACGAGGTGCTCGAAGGCCTGCTTAAAGCCACCCTGGCCACGCCCAATGTGCGTTTCCTTGAAGTCCAGGACAGCGCCAACCGCATCCTGGTGTACGTCGAGCAACCTTCGGAAACCCATAACCGCTCACAGCAGGTCGAGGTGTTCCAGGCCCCCGTACGCCTGCAACGGATCGCGCTCAACAATGATTTCTTCCAGAACAGCCGGGTCGCCAGCATCGCCCCCACCGAGGATTACCTGGGGCGGGTAATCGTCGGCCTGTCGAACGACGCATTCAATCAGCGCCAGCAGGAAATCCTGCTCAAGGCCGCGATCCTGGCATTGTTTGCGCTGCTGTTTACGTTCCTGATCGCCCGGCGCCTGGCAGGCAGCCTGTCGCAACCGATTCGCGACATCGGCAACGCGGTCAAGGCCATCCAGGACGGTGACTACAAGACGCCCCTGCCGATTGTCGATGACACCGAGCTGGGCGCACTGTCCCAGCACATCAACAACCTCGCCAGCGGCCTCGAGCAAGCCAGTCGCGAACAGCACCAGGCAATGGAGCAGTTGATCCAGACGCGCGAAGAAGCGGAAAAGGCCAACAACGCCAAATCCGACTTCCTGGCGATGATGAGCCACGAACTGCGCACCCCGATGAATGGCGTGCTGGGCATGCTGCAGTTGCTCGAAACCACCGAGATGACCGAGGAACAGGTCGAGTATGCAGCGCTTGCTTCGGAGTCCACCGAACACCTGCTCAAGGTGATCAACGACATCCTCGACTTCTCGCGAATCGAGCGGTCGGCGCTGGAACTTGAGCACATCCCGTTCAACCTCGCGGACTTGATCAGCAGTTGCGCCCAGGCATTCCAGCACAGCGCGGCTCAGCGCGGGCTGGAGTTGGCGCTGCTGATTCCCGAAGACATGAAGTCGCTGCAGGTTCAAGGCGACCCGACGCGCATCCGGCAGGTTCTGGTGAACCTGGTCGGCAACGCGCTGAAATTTACCGAGCACGGTCGCGTCAGCATCGAAGCGCAATGGCAATCGCTCGACCATGAGCTGTTGTGGTTCACCTGCACCGTGCGCGACAGCGGCATCGGTATTTCGGCCGAGAGCCTGGAGTTGATGTTCAACGCATTCCAGCAGGCCGACAGCTCCATTTCCCGGCGCTACGGCGGCACCGGGCTGGGCCTGCCGATTGCCCGCACCCTGGCCGAACGCATGGGCGGCACCTTGCGCGCCAGGAGCGAAGAAGGCCTGGGTTCAGTGTTTACCCTGGAAATTCCCCTGGCGCTGTACAAGCAGAAGCTGCCTGTCATCACGCAGCGCCTGCCCGCGGACCAGGGCGGTGGCATGGGACGCAACGTGCTGCTGGTGGAGGACAATCCGGTCAATCAGACCGTCATCGAAGCAATGTTGCGCAGTCTGGGCTTTACTGTCAGCGTCGCCGTCGATGGTGCTCAGGCGGTACGCAGCGCGGAAAGCCTGATGTTCGAGGCCATCCTGATGGACTGCCGCCTGCCGGTCATGGACGGCTACGAGGCCACCCGGGAAATTCGCAAACTGCCCGGCTGCGACAACGTGCCGATCATCGCCCTGACCGCCAACGCCTTGCAGGGCGATCGCGAAGCGTGTTTAACGGCGGGAATGAACGATTACCTGGCCAAGCCCTTCAAACGCAATGACCTACAGCAAATTCTGCAACGTTGGGTGCAGTAGTACAGGCCTTTTGACCATCTGCGACTGGCGTGAAAGGCGAAAGTGCGGCAGTCTTAGGCACCCGAACAGGCCCGAAAAGGGGCTTGAAAAATAATTTCAGTGCACAAGTGTACTTTCATGTCCTTGGTGCTGTGACTTTCACCACAACGCAATAGTCTATGAGTAGGCTGCTGACTCGAGGCATTAAACGCTTCGATCGGCCGGGAAGATTCGCCCCACCTGCCGCATCGGATTATTGAGGAGCTCGCATGACCAAACAAAACGCCTTTACTCGGGAAGACCTGCTGCGCTGCAGTCGCGGTGAGCTGTTCGGCCCAGGTAACGCGCAACTGCCCGCCCCCAACATGCTGATGGTTGATCGAATCACCCACATCAGCGAAGAGGGTGGCAAGTACGGCAAAGGTGAATTGGTCGCCGAGCTGGATATCACTCCGGACCTGTGGTTCTTCGCCTGTCACTTCGAAGGTGATCCGGTGATGCCAGGCTGCCTGGGCCTCGACGCCATGTGGCAACTGGTCGGCTTCTTCCTTGGCTGGCAAGGCCTGCCAGGTCGCGGTCGCGCACTGGGTTCGGGCGAAGTGAAGTTCTTTGGTCAGGTCCTGCCGACCGCGAAGAAAGTTACGTATAACATTCAGATCAAGCGTGTGCTCAAAGGCAAGCTGAACCTGGCCATCGCCGATGGCTCGGTCAGCGTCGACGGCCGCGAGATCTACACCGCCGAAGGCCTTCGGGTCGGCGTATTTACATCCACTGACAACTTCTAAGGGTTATCCGCATGCGCCGCGTCGTTATCACTGGTCTGGGCATCGTTTCGTGCCTGGGCAATGACAAAGAGACCGTCTCCGCTAACCTGCGTGCAAGTCGCCCGGGCATCCGGTTCAACCCGGAATATGCCGAAATGGGTCTGCGTAGCCAGGTTTCCGGCTCCATTGACCTTCCTCTCGAAGAACTGATCGATCGCAAGATCTATCGCTTCGTTGGCCACGCGGCGGCTTACGCCTACCTGGCCATGAAAGACGCCATCGCCGACTCCGGTCTGACCGATGAGCAGGTCTCGAACCCGCGTACCGGCCTGATCGCCGGTTCCGGTGGCGCCTCCACGCTGAACCAGATGGAAGCGCTGGACATTCTGCGCGAGAAAGGCGTGAAGCGCGTCGGCCCGTACCGTGTCACGCGGACCATGAGCAGCACCGTTTCCGCTTGCCTGGCCACCCCGTTCAAGATCAAGGGCCTGAACTACTCCATCGCTTCTGCCTGTGCTACCAGTGCTCATTGCATCGGTACCGCCATGGAACAGATCCAGATGGGCAAGCAGGACATCGTGTTCGCCGGCGGCGGTGAAGAGGAGCACTGGAGCCAGTCGTTCCTGTTCGACGCCATGGGCGCACTGTCCAGCCAGTACAACGAAACCCCGGAAAAAGCTTCCCGTGCCTACGACGCCAAGCGTGACGGTTTTGTCATTGCCGGCGGTGGCGGCATGGTCGTGGTCGAGGAGCTCGAGCACGCTCTGGCGCGCGGCGCGAAGATCTATGCGGAAATCGTCGGCTACGGCGCGACCTCTGACGGCTACGACATGGTCGCTCCGAGCGGCGAAGGCGCCATCCGCTGCATGCAGATGGCCATGTCCACCGTTGACGCCCCGATCGACTACCTGAACACCCACGGCACGTCGACTCCAGTCGGCGACGTCATGGAGATGAAAGGTGTACGTGAAGTGTTCGGCGACAAGGCCCCGGCCATCAGCTCCACCAAGAGCCTGTCGGGTCACTCCCTGGGCGCCGCCGGCGTTCACGAAGCGATCTACTGCATGCTGATGATGGAAGGTAACTTCATGGCGGGCTCGGCCAACATCGACGAACTGGACCCGGAAGTGGCAGACATGCCGATCCTGACCAAGACTCGCGAAGACGCCACCATCAATACCGTGATGAGCAACAGCTTTGGTTTCGGTGGCACCAATGCCACCCTGGTACTGAAGCGCTGGTCGGGCAAGTAATACGCCCTACCGCTGCTGCGCTACACAAAAAACGCCCCGACTGGTTCGGGGCGTTTTTTTTGGTTTGGGCGCCGCCATTCCCTGCGAGCGCAGGCAAAACCTGCGATCTTTTGATATGAAAAATCAGGATCAAAAGATCGCAGGCTTCGCCAGCTCCTACGGGCTATCGTGGGTCAAAACCCTCTTTGAACATGAAGCTTTTGTCATGAAACCAAACGCCCTGCGACCGAATGTCGCGGATTTAAAGGGCTGCAGGGCTTTCTCGATTTTCATGAAAAACTGTTACCCAAATGGCCTGTTTACTTAGCCTGCTATCAAAACTTATAACAGAGACCTGCACATGCATTGGTGCAGGTAACTGAAATTGGAGCAAGCAGATGACTGTGAAAGTAACTGAACGCGACGATTCACACATGTCCCATGAAGGTGTAGCCGCCGGCATCCGGATCTGGGATGTGCATCAGCAGGACCTGCTGGTCGGCATGTTTCACTCAGAGACCGACGCGCACAACTACAAAGCCGAACTGGAAACACTGGAGCAGCAACGCGAACTTCGTTCCGCCTAGGCGCTGCGCCTGAGTCACTACAGCATTGAAAACGACAAACCCCGCCATGAGCGGGGTTTGTCGTCGTTGGGCGCCCTAACGGCTTACCACATCAAATCGTCAGGGATCTGATAGGCCGCGTATGGATCGTCCTCGGCAGCGACTTCTTCGGTCTGCACATTCATGTAGACGATACGTTGCGGATCCCGCTCCTGGATCTTCAGGGCTGCTTCACGCGGTATGACTTCATAGCCGCCGCCGTGGTGCACGATCGCCAGCGAACCGCTGCTGAGCTTGTTGCGCATCAGCGTATTGACGCAGATCCGCTTGACCTTCTTGTCGTCAACGAAGTTGTAGTAGTCCTCGGTCGTCAACTTGGGCAGGCGCGAGGCTTCGATCAATTGCTTGACCTGTGCGGCACGGGCCTTGGCCTCTACTTTCTCTTGCTGCTGACGATTGAGCTCCTGGTCACGCTTGACCTTTTCGGCCTGCGCCTCCTGGGCCAGGCGCTGCTGGGTATCATCCTGCTCGGCCTGACCTTTATGGACCAGACGCTGCTGCTTCTGCTTTTCTTTGCCGACCTGTTTGGCCTGCTTCTGGTTGACCAGCCCTGCTTTGAGCAACTGGTCGCGAAGGGAAATGCTCATGGTGCTTAGTACTCACTTAGGCAACTGCTCAACCGCAGTTGGGCATATTCTTTTCCTGGCGTTTGGCTTCGCCCCACAAGGCGTCCAACTCTTCGAGGGTGCAATCTTCCATGGGACGGTGGGTGTCGCGCAATGCCTGTTCGATGAATCGGAAGCGTCGTTCGAATTTGCCGTTGGCGCCGCGCAGTGCGGTTTCCGGATCGACCTTGAGGTGGCGCGCCAGATTAACCACGGAAAACAGCAGGTCGCCAACCTCATCGGCCACCGCCGCAGGGTCGTTATCGGCCATGGCCTGGAGCACTTCATCGAGTTCTTCGCGAACCTTGTCCAATACCGGCAAGGCGTCCGGCCAGTCGAAACCGACCTGCGCTGCGCGCTTCTGCAATTTTGCCGAACGGGACAGTGCGGGCAACGCGGCAGGCACGTCATCGAGCAGTGACAGCTGCTGGGGCGTCGTGCACTGCTCGGCGCGCTCTTGGGCCTTGATCTCTTCCCAGCGCTGCTTGACCTGTTCCTCGCTCAAGCGCGGAACATCCAGTGGCGCGTACAGATCGCCAGTGGGGAACACGTGGGGATGACGGCGAATCAGCTTGCGGGTGATGCTATCGAT
This sequence comes from Pseudomonas sp. Y24-6, assembly GCF_020295325.1. Lineage (NCBI taxonomy): Bacteria > Pseudomonadati > Pseudomonadota > Gammaproteobacteria > Pseudomonadales > Pseudomonadaceae > Pseudomonas > Pseudomonas sp. Y24-6. Next base: position 82,724 of record NZ_JACBXG010000017.1, read on the forward strand.
GACGCCGGCGAATTCGAAGCGCCCTTCTTCCCGGGCCAGCTGGCTGTAGTAAACCACCTGGAACAGCAAATCCCCCAGCTCACCCTGCAAGTGGTCGAAGTCACCCCGCTCGATGGCATCAGCCACTTCGTAGGCTTCTTCGAGGGTGTGCGGGACGATGCTGGCGTAGGTTTGCTTGATGTCCCAAGGGCAACCGAACTGCGGGTCGCGCAGGCGGCTCATCAGGTGCAGCAGATCTTCAAGTGAATACATCAATCAATCTCTATCCGCTCTTTGTAGCAGCGAGCTTGCTCGCGATGAACATGAGAGCGACGTGTTCATCCAGACAGCACGCGTTATCGTTGACGTCCATCGCGAGCAAGCTCGCTCCTACAGTAAAGAGTCAAGCCCCCAACTCAGGGGGTACGGTTACGCCGGGTTTCGATGATGTTCGGCAACTGGGAAATCCGCCCCAGCAACCGACCCAATGCATCCAGCCCCGGAATCTCGATGGTCAGGGACATCAGTGCGGTGTTGTCCTCTTTGTTCGAGCGGGTATTGACCGCCAGCACGTTGATCCGCTCGTTCAGCAAGACCTGGGACACGTCACGCAGCAGACCGGAACGGTCGTAGGCGCGAATGATGATGTCCACCGGATAGGTGAGCACCGGCACCGGGCCCCAGCTGACCTGGATGATGCGCTCCGGCTCGCGCCCGCCCAGTTGCAGCACCGAGGCACAGTCCTGACGGTGAATGCTCACGCCACGCCCCTGAGTGATGTAACCGACGATGGCATCCCCCGGCAACGGCTGGCAGCAACCGGCCATTTGCGTCATCAGGTTGCCGACGCCCTGGATCTGGATGTCACCGCGCTTGCCCGGTTTGTAGCCGGTGGCTTTGCGCGGGATCAGTTCCAGCTGCTCGTTGCCGCGTTCCGGCTCGACCAGTTGCTGCGCCAGGTTCACCAGTTGCGCCAGGCGCAAATCGCCGGCACCCAGGGCAGCGTACATGTCCTCGGCGGTTTTCATGTTGGCCTTGTCGGCCAGCTTGTCAAAATCCACCGCTGGCAGACCGAGGCGATTGAGTTCGCGTTCGAGCAGGGTTTTACCGGCCGCGACGTTCTGGTCGCGCGCCTGCAATTTGAACCAGTGAACGATTTTCGCCCGCGCCCGCGAAGTGGTCACGTAACCCAGGTTCGGGTTCAGCCAGTCGCGGCTCGGCGTGCCGTGCTTGCTGGTAATGATCTCGACCTGTTCGCCGGTCTGCAGGCTGTAGTTAAGCGGTACGATGCGCCCGTTGATCTTCGCGCCACGGCAGTTGTGACCGATTTCGGTGTGCACGCGGTAGGCGAAGTCCAGCGGCGTCGCGCCCTTGGGCAAGTCGATGGCGTGACCGTCCGGGGTGAAGATGTAGACCCGGTCCGGCTCGATGTCGACCCGCAGCTGCTCGGCCAGACCACCGATATCGCCCAGCTCCTCATGCCACTCGAGCACCTGACGCAGCCAGGAGATTTTCTCTTCGTAGTGATTGGAACCGGACTTGACGTCGGTGCCCTTGTACTTCCAGTGCGCACACACGCCCAGCTCGGCTTCTTCGTGCATGGCGTGGGTGCGGATCTGCACTTCCAGCACCTTGCCCTCGGGGCCGATCACCGCAGTGTGCAGCGAACGGTAGCCGTTCTCTTTCGGGTTGGCGATGTAGTCGTCGAATTCTTTCGGGATGTGCCGCCACAGGGTGTGGACGATGCCCAGCGCGGTGTAGCAATCGCGCATTTCCGGCACCAGCACTCGAACCGCACGCACGTCGTAGATCTGGCTGAACTCCAGGCCTTTGCGCTGCATCTTGCGCCAGATCGAATAAATGTGTTTGGCCCGGCCACTGATGTCGGCATCGACACCGGTCGCCTGCAGCTCGACCTTCAGCTGGTTCATCACGTCGGCGATGAACCGCTCGCGATCCAGCCGGCGCTCGTGCAGCAACTTGGCAATCTGCTTGTACTGATCCGGTTCCAGGTAACGGAAGGACAGGTCCTCCAGCTCCCACTTGATATGGCCGATGCCCAGGCGATGGGCCAGCGGCGCGTAGATGTCGAACACCTCGCGGGCGACCCGGTTGCGTTTCTCGTCGTCAGCGGTTTTTACCGCGCGGATCGCGCAGGTGCGTTCGGCCAGCTTGATCAGTGCCACACGGACATCGTCGACCATCGCCACCAGCATCTTGCGCAGGTTTTCCACCTGGCCCTGGGTACCCAGCACCAGGGATTGCCGGGGGCTCAGGCTGGCGCTGATCGCCGCCATGCGCAGCACGCCGTCGATGAGCTTGGCGACCACCGGCCCAAACCGCTGGCTGACTGCCGGCAGCTCGATCTGGCCTTCGCGCACGCCGCGGTACAGCACCGCAGCCACCAACGAGTCCTGATCAAGCTTGAGGTCGGCGAGAATTTCGGCGATTTCAAGCCCGGTGCGAAAACTCGACGTGCCTTCGGACCACAGGTTCTTCGCCGCATTGGCCTGTTGCTCGGACGCGCGGGCGAACTCGCACGCTTGCTTCAAGGCTTCGCGATCCAGTGCCAGATCGACACTGACCGCATGATCGAGCCAAGCCTCGAGATTGATACTGCCGTCGGTGTTGATCGGCTGGTGTGCTCTCACCTGTACCATCTTGCTTACCTTCCCTACGACGCAGATTCAATGCGTCAAATCGCTGACCTTTATTGCCGGGTACGCTCGTGGGGCTAATTCGAGCGCTGTACGGGCGAGTCAGTCGGACCAGACGAGCCGTCCTGGCTCGCTTCAAATAACGCCATGGCCTCGACATGTGCCGTCTGAGGAAACATATCGAGAATCCCGGCACGTTTTAACCGGTAGCCCTGCTTGATCAATTCGACCGTGTCACGCGCCAGCGTTGCCGGGTTGCACGACACATACACCAGACGCTTGGCGCCCAGCGCCTTGAGCTTGCGCACGACCTCGTAGGCACCGTCACGCGGTGGGTCCAAGAGTACCGCACAAAAGCCTTCGACTGCCCACTCGGCATCAGTCAAAGGCTGGGATAAATCGGCCTGAAAAAAATGAGTGTTATGCAGATTGTTGCAAGCTGCGTTGGCGGCTGCACGCTCGACCATGGTCTGCACACCCTCCACCGCCACCACTTCGCGTACCACCTTGGCCAATGGCAGGGCAAAGTTGCCCAGGCCACAGAACAGGTCAAGTACCCGCTCATCCGGCTGCGGCTTGAGCCAATCCAGTGCTTGGGCGACCATGGCCTCGTTGACGCCGGCATTGACCTGGACGAAGTCGCCGGGTCGGTAGGCCAGTTCCAGATCCCAGCGCTCCAGGCGATAGCCCAGGGACTGATCGGCATTCACCGGTTGCGGTTCGCCTTCACCCTGCAGCCACAGTTGCGCGCCATGGAAAGCGCAGAACTCCTTGAGAATGGTCAGGTCCGCCTCGGACAACGGCGCCATATGCCGCAGCAGCACCGCCAGCGAGGATCCACTGAACAGTTCGACATGCCCCAGCGCCTGAGGTTTGCTCAAGCGCCGCAACATTTCCGGCAATCGCGTCATGATCGGCTGCAAGGGCTGTACCAGCACCGGACATTCGCTGATTGCAACGATGTCCTGACTGCCAGCAGCACGGAAACCGACTTCGAGTTTCCTGGCTTTCATGTCCCAACGCACCGCCACTCGGGCGCGACGTCGGTAACCGAATTCCGGACCGCTCAACGGCGCTGCCCACTCCTGAGGTTCGACACCGGCGACCTTGGATAATTGCTCGGCCAGCATGCGTTGTTTCAGTGCAAGCTGTTCGTCATGGGGCAGGTGCTGCACGCTGCAGCCACCACAGCGACCGAAGTGTGGGCAAGGTGCAGGGCGGCGCAGCTCACTGGCCTGGAACACCCGCTCGGTTCGCGCCTCCACCACCTTGCCGTGAGTACCGAGCACTCGCGCTTCAACTTCTTCACCCGCCAAGGCCCCCAGGACAAACCAGGTGCGACCTTCGAAAAATGCGATCCCGCGGCCGTCATTGGCCAGGCGCTCGATCGTCAGACGCTGCTTCTTGCCCGTCGGGATCTGGGGTGACTTGCTGCCGCCTGTCGGCTGGAAGCGCAGGCCTCTCTCGTGCTTGGCCATCAGTTGGCCGCGTCGAAAATGCCGGTCGACAGGTATCGGTCGCCACGGTCGCAGATGATCGCAACGATCACCGCGTTTTCAACTTCTTTGGACAGGCGCAGCATCGCTGCCACCGCACCGCCCGAGGACACGCCGCAGAAAATGCCTTCTTCACGAGCCAGACGACGGGTCACGTCCTCGGCTTCGGCTTGCGCCATGTCGACGATGCGGTCCACGCGATCAGCCTGGTAGATTTTTGGCAGGTATTCCTGCGGCCAGCGGCGAATACCTGGAATGGCCGAGCCTTCCATGGGTTGCAGACCGACGATCTGCACGCTGTCGCTCTGCTCTTTGAGGTAGCGCGAAACGCCCATGATGGTGCCGGTGGTGCCCATGGAGCTGACGAAATGGGTAATGGTGCCTTGGGTCTGGCGCCAGATTTCCGGGCCGGTCGTGGTGTAGTGCGCTTCAGGATTGTCGCCGTTGGCGAACTGGTCCAGCACCTTGCCCCGACCTTCGGCTTCCATGCGCTGGGCCAGGTCACGCGCGCCTTCCATGCCTTCTTCCTGGGTTACCAGAATGAGTTCGGCACCGTAGGCGGTCATGGCGGCCTTGCGTTCGGCACTGGAGTTGTCCGGCATGATCAGGATCATCTGGTAACCCTTGATCGCGGCCGCCATCGCCAGCGCGATCCCGGTATTACCCGAAGTCGCCTCGATCAGCGTGTCGCCAGGCTGAATCTGCCCGCGCAATTCGGCACGGGTAATCATCGACAGCGCAGGACGGTCTTTGACCGAACCCGCCGGGTTGTTCCCTTCCAGCTTGAGCAGAAGAGTATTGCTGGTGGCGCCAGGCAGGCGCTGCAAACGAACCAGCGGGGTGTTGCCGACGCAATCGGCGATGGTTGGGTACTGCAATGTCATGGCGTATTCGCAATCCAGACTGCGGGGGCGCCCATCATACCGGCAAACCCGCAAAGGCCATATCACGCAAAGTGCAGTGCTTATGGCTTGTGGGAATAAGGCCGCTATTCAGTTTGCCTCCACACATCATCTAGACGACACAAATACCCGTGGGAGGGGGCTCGCCCGCGAAGACGGCTGCGCTGCCAGCGCCTTCATCCGCCACCAGTCGCATATTCAGGCGCAAACCAGTCCCGGTATTCTGCGCCCAGATAATTCCGCCCTGGCGCTGCACGGCATTGCGCGCGATGCTCAGGCCCAGGCCGAATCCGCCGTTGCCCGGGCGCGAACCGTCGAGCCGGGTGAAGGGTGAGAAGATTCGCTCAAGATCGGTGTCAGCCACGCCGCCGCCCTGATCCTCCAGCCACAGATGCCAGAAGTTGCCGTCGCGCCGGCCTCCCAGGGTCACCACTGCTCCTTGGGGCGAATGGCGGATGGCGTTGCGCAGGATATTTTCCACCGCCTGGGCCAGGGTGTTGAGGTTGCCACGCACCCAACAGGAGGCATCCACGGTGCACACCAATTGCCCGCTCGGCCAGCAACTCTCGTAGCAGGCATTTTCCGTGAGCATCTCCCACAGTGCCTGAATCTGGATCGCTTCATCGGGCAACGGCGCGCGCTCTGTGTCGAGCCAGGCCAGCTGCAGGGTGTCCTCGACCAGCCGCTGCATGCCGTCGACTTCCCGACCGATTCGCTCGCGCAATTGCGCCAGGTCCTGCTCGCTGTCGCTGGCCACCCGCAGGCGGCTCAGGGGCGTACGCAATTCGTGGGACAGATCGCGCAGCAGTTGTTGTTGCAGGGCCACTGTGCCCTGCAACCGCTCGGACATGTGATCGAAGGCGCGGCCCAGCTCCCCCAATTCATCCTGTCGATCAGTGGTGCGGCTCGACAGGCGCACGCCCAACTGGTCGGCACGCCAGGCATTGGCCTGTTCACGCAGGTTATTCAGCGGTACGACCAGCAGGCGATACAGCCCGACGCACAGCAGCAAAGTAAACAGCCCGGGAATCACGCCATTGGTGATGACCCGCCAAAACAGCCGATACTGGCCAGGTACAAAACGTTGCGGCAACTCGATCACCAGGCTGCCCACGGACGAGTCGCCAGGAAAGGGTACTCGCAGCCACGGCAGGCCTTTCTTGTGGATGGGCCAGTCGAGGCCGCGCAGAAAAGTCAGGTGCTGGATCTCTTTGTCCGTCAGCTCCTGGCTGCTTAACGACTGCAGATCCCCACTGATGACGCCGACCCACCCCGCTTCACGCTGGCGCATGCCCTGCAACCAGCTATCGACGCCGGTCTGCTGCCCCTGCTCCCAGGCGCGCTCGGCCTCGGCGGCGTAGCGCGTCAAGGTGCCTCGGGCGTCATCGGAGAGAAACTGATTGCGCTCTTCCATGTAGCGGCCCCAGGACCAGCTCAGCCAGATCATCAGCAAGCAGAACGCCACCAGCAAAAACGCCAGTTTCCAGAACAGCGAATGCCGCCCCGGCAGGTCAGACCACTTCATCAGCAGCACTTAACACATAGCCTTTGCCCCAGACCGTGCGCACTTCGCGTTCCAAGTAGTCGATGGCCTTGAGTTTGCGGCGAATCTGGCTGATGTGCATGTCCAGGCTGCGATCGTGGGCGGCATAGCCGCGCTGCAGGACTTGCTGATAAAGGAAGGCCTTGCTCAATACTTCATCGCCGTTGCGGTTCAAGGTTTCCAGCAGGCGGTACTCGCTGCGAGTCAGGCCTGCGGCCCGATCCCGATAGACCACGTCAAAGCAGCCGTCGTCGAACCGCAGGCAGTCGGCCGCAGGCGCAGGGGCGACCGGCGCCGGTCGACGGTCCAGCGCCACCCGCCGCAATATCGCTTCGATACGCACCCGCAACTCCGCCATGCTGAACGGTTTGGGCAGGTAATCATCAGCCCCCAGCCGAAAGCCACTGATGCGATCGGCTTCCGCCCCCAGCGCCGACATCAGCAGCACCGGAGTCGAATGGCTCTCGCGCAACTGGGTCAGCGCCTTGAGCCCGTCCAGGCCTGGCAGCAGAATATCCATCAGCACTACGTCGAAGCGTTGCTCACGCGCCAGGTCCAGCCCCTCCTGGCCGTTTTGGCACCAGGTCACCTGGAAGCCGCTGCGCCCAAGATGCTCGTGCACATAGGCACCAAGAACGAGGTCGTCTTCGATGGAAAGTATGCGCGGATGATCGCTAGAGATGGGATTCATGAGTATCTGCAAATAATTCTCAGTTGACAGATTATTCAAGATTGCCTCGCCAGGGGCAACACAAGCTTCACTCCGGACCTCAATAGGCTGAGCGGGCCGACGAATGACCGGCACAATTTTTACGGGGATCGGCCGCGAGCAAATCGCTACACTGCGCAGGTGGCGCGTACCGGACGTAAGCGCAGGTCATTAAATCGCTGGATGCAGGAGAGATGCGTGCTCAAGAAACTGGGAATAAAAGGCCGTGTATTGCTGCTGACGCTGTTGCCGACCAGCCTGATGGCACTGGTGCTGGGCGGCTATTTCATCTGGATGCAGCAGTCCGACCTGCAAACCCAGCTGATGCAGCGCGGCGAAATGATCGCCGAGCAACTGGCGCCACTGGTCGCCCCCGCCATGGGGCACCACAACAACGAGCTGCTCGAACGCATCGCCACCCAGTCGCTGGAGCAGCAGGACGTGCGCGCGGTCACCTTCCTCGCCGCCGACCGCACGCCGCTGGCTCATGCCGGCCCGACCATGCTCAATCAGGCCCCCCTGGGCGACGGCTCGCAACTGCTGCGCCGCAGCGGCAATGACGCGACGCGCTACCTGCTGCCGGTCTTCGGCAAGCATCGTAACCTGGCCGGCGACCTGATCCCCGACGAGGCTGATCGCCTGCTCGGCTGGGTCGAACTCGAACTGTCCCACAATGGCATGCTGCTGCGTGGTTATCGCAGCCTGTTTGCCAGCCTGCTGCTGATTGTTGCGGGCCTGGGCGGTGCGGCGCTGCTGGCCTTGCGCATGGGCCGTACCATCAACCGCCCGATCGGCCAGATCAAACAGGCCGTGGCGCAACTCAAGGACGGCCACCTGGAGACCCGCCTGCCACCCCTCGGCAGCCAGGAGCTGGACGAACTGGCGGCGGGCATCAACCGTATGGCCGGGACCCTGCAAAACGCCCAGGAAGAACTCCAGCACAGCGTCGACCAGGCCACCGAAGACGTGCGCCAGAACCTGGAAACCATCGAAATCCAGAACATCGAGCTGGACCTGGCGCGCAAGGAAGCCCTGGAAGCGAGCCGGATCAAGTCCGAGTTCCTGGCCAACATGAGCCATGAAATCCGCACCCCGCTCAACGGCATCCTGGGTTTCACGCACTTGCTGCAAAAAAGCGAATTGACCCCGCGGCAACTCGACTACCTGGGCACCATCGAAAAGTCCGCCGACAGCCTGCTGGGCATCATCAACGAGATTCTCGACTTCTCCAAGATCGAAGCCGGCAAGCTGGTGCTCGACCATATTCCGTTCAACCTGCGCGACCTGTTGCAGGACACCCTGACCATCCTCGCCCCCGCCGCCCACGCCAAACAGCTGGAGCTGGTCAGCCTGGTTTATCGCGACACGCCGTTGTCGCTGGTAGGCGATCCGCTGCGACTCAAGCAGATCCTCACCAACCTGGTGAGCAATGCGATCAAGTTCACCCGCGAAGGCACCATCGTCGCCCGCGCCATGCTCGAAGACGAGCATGAAGACAGCGTGCAACTGCGCATCAGTATTCAGGACACCGGCATCGGCCTGTCCAGCCAGGACGTACGCGCTTTGTTCCAGGCCTTCAGCCAGGCCGACAATTCACTGTCACGGCAACCCGGTGGCACCGGCCTGGGCCTGGTGATCTCCAAGCGCCTGATCGAGCAGATGGGCGGCGAGATCGGCGTCGACAGCACCCCGGGCGAAGGCTCGGAATTCTGGATCAGCCTGAGCCTGCCCAAGACCCGCGACGACGCCGAGGACCTGCCCGGCCCGCCGCTGCTGGGGCGCCGTGTTGCGGTATTGGAGAACCATGAGCTGGCGCGCCAGGCCCTGCAGCATCAGCTGGAAGACTGCGGTCTTGCGGTGACGCCTTTCAACACGCTGGAAAGCCTGGCCAATGGCGTGACCGGTGTGCACCAGACCGAGCAGGCGATCGACCTCGCTGTACTGGGCATTACCAGCAAAGACATGCCACCCGAACGCCTCAACCAGCACATCTGGGACCTCGAACACCTGGGCTGCAAAGTGCTGGTGCTGTGCCCGACCACCGAACAGACGCTGTTCCACCTGTCCGTGCCCAACCCTCACAGTCAGCTCCAGGCCAAACCGGCCTGCACCCGCAAACTGCGACGGGCGCTGTCCGACCTGGTCAACCCGCGCCACATCCGCAGCGAGCCGGACGAGCCGTTGTCCAGTCGTGCGCCCAAAGTGCTGTGTGTCGACGACAACCCGGCCAACCTGTTGCTGGTGCAAACCCTGCTCGAAGACATGGGCGCCAAGGTGCTGGCGGTGGAAAGTGGCTTTGCTGCAATCAAGGCGGTGCAGAGCGAGACCTTCGATTTGGTGCTCATGGATGTGCAAATGCCCGGGATGGATGGGCGCCAGAGCACAGAAGCGATTCGCCAATGGGAGAGTGAGCGCCACTGCACGCCGCTGCCGATCGTCGCGCTGACCGCCCATGCCATGGCCAACGAAAAACGCGCCCTGCTGCAAAGCGGCATGGATGACTACCTGACCAAGCCGATCAGTGAGCGGCAACTGGCGCAGGTGGTGTTGAAGTGGAGTGGCCTGGCCCTGCGCAATCAGGGGCCCGAACGCGCGGGCGATCGACACGGCGGCGCCCCGGAACTGCAGGTGCTCGATCACGAGGAAGGCTTGCGTCTGGCTGCCGGCAAGGCAGACCTGGCGGCGGATATGCTGGCCATGTTGCTCGCGTCCCTGGAAGCCGACCGCGAAGCCATCCGGTTTGCCCGGGACATCGACGACCACAACGCGCTGATCGAGCGGGTCCACCGCCTGCATGGTGCGACCCGCTACTGTGGCGTGCCGCAATTGCGCGCCGCCTGCCAACGCAGCGAAACCCTGCTCAAGCAGCAAGACCCGCGCGCCTACAGTGCCCTCGAGGAACTCGACCGGGCGATCAATCGCCTGGCGGCACAGGCCCGCATCAACGCCTGACCGAACGCTGATCAACCGGAGGATCCGATGCGCACCCTTTTATTCAGCAGCCAGACCTACGACCGCGACAGTTTTCTCGCCACCGAGCTCCCCGTCGACCTCGAACTGCAGTTTCAACCCGCGCGCCTGAGCATCGATACAGTCGCCCTGGCAGAAGACCACGAGGTGGTTTGCGCCTTCATCAATGATGACCTCAGCGCGCCCGTGCTCGAACGCCTCGCTGCGGGAGGCACGCGCCTGATCGCGCTGCGCTCGGCCGGCTACAACCACGTCGACCTGGCCGCTGCCAAACGTCTGGGCCTGCCCGTCGTGCGCGTGCCGGCCTACTCGCCGCATGCCGTGGCCGAACACGCGGTAGCGCTGATCCTGGCGCTCAATCGGCGCCTGCACCGCGCCTACAACCGCACCCGCGAAGGGGATTTCAGCCTGCACGGCCTGACCGGCTTCGATCTGGTGGGCAAAACAGTTGGCATCGTCGGCACCGGGCAGATCGGTGCGACTTTGGCGAAAATCATGCACGGGTTTGGCTGCCAGCTGCTGGCGTATGACCCCTACCCCAACCCGCAGGTCGAAGCCCTCGGCGCTCGCTACCTGGGCCTGCCGCAATTGCTCGCCGAGTCGCAGATCATCAGCCTGCACTGCCCGCTCAACGACCAGAGCAAGCACCTGATCAACCGTGAATCACTGGCGCACATGCAACCCGGCGCCATGCTGATCAACACCGGGCGCGGCGGCCTGGTGGATACGCCGGCACTGATTGACGCACTCAAGGATGGGCAACTGGGTTACCTGGGCCTGGATGTCTATGAAGAGGAGGCGCAACTGTTTTTCGAGGACCGCTCCGACCTGCCGTTGCAGGATGACGTGCTGGCGCGGCTGCTGACCTTTCCGAACGTGATCATTACCGCGCACCAGGCCTTCCTGACCCGCGAAGCATTGGGCGCGATTGCCGCCACTACCTTGCAGAATATTGCCGCGTGGGCGGCCGGAACCCCGCAAAATCAAGTGGATGCCGGTTGAACCGGATCGAAGGTCGAAGGCCCACAGCATGATCGGCGGATGTCCGTGCTAGCATGCCGCGCATATTTGGAGGACCCATGGTCGAACACGATTTCCGCTATACCCTGATGAACCCGCAGCACACCCTCACCGAATGCCGCGCCCTGGTCCCAGGGCGTTATCAGGTCACCGGCAACGGTGGCTCGATTCGCAACAATGACGTGCTGGTCGTGACGCTCAAAGGCAGCAAGGACCTGGCCATGCGCCTGACCGTAGAAACGGTTCGCCACCTGATCAACCCACCCGGGCAATGGGTGGCGGTGGCCAGTGGCCCGGTGTTCGGCGAACTGGCGATCCACACCTGGAAAGTCAACTGCGACAGTTGTGCCAAAGAGCTGAGTTTCGAGTTTGCGGTCGACGCCAAGCTGGGCAACAAGGCTGAAAAGCCGGCTGCCACTGCGCGGATCGCCGAGTTGGGCTGGAGCACTGTCGGCCAGAAGCACCTGTGCCCGAAATGCCAGGAGCCTGCGTGATGAAACGCCTTGCCCTGACCGCATTGGTTGGCGCCAGCCTGCTGGGCTGCGCCGCTCAACCGGTGCAACTGCAACAGAACCGCAGCTACATTCTGGAGTGGATCGGCGAACGTCCTTTGATGGACTACAGCCACCTGACCATCACCCTGGGTGAAGACGGTCGTGCCTATGGCAATGGCGGCTGCAACCACTGGTTCGCGCCCTACACCCTGGAAGGCGACAAGCTGAGCTTCGGCAAGGTCGGCAGCACCCGCAAACTCTGCGCGCCGGCGCTGATGGAGCAGGAGAAACGTTTCCTCCAGGCCCTGGAGCACGTGCAGCGCTGGGATGTGTCACCGATCGACCAGGTGCGCTTCTGGCCGGCTGAAGGCAAGCCGATGCGCTGGTGGCTTGAAGAGGGTTAAATCCTGAAAAGATCGCAGCCTTCGGAGACCGCTGAACACCGTAAGAGCTGCCAAAGGCTGCGATCTATTCCTGAGACCTCTTAATTCCTGGCCTGCAACGCCGCCAGCTTCGCCAGCAGCCCCGCCGCTGTCTGCTCACCCATCAATTGCTCACGCACCTTGCCCTTGTCGTCGATGATGTAGGTCACCGGCAACGCCTCGCTGCGCGGCACCTCGAACAGCTCTGCAGGATCCTGTGCCAGCACCGTGAAGCCGATGCCCAGCTTCTCACTGGCGCTTTTCAGTTCTTCGCCCTGCACGTTATCGAAGTTGACCCCGAACACGCCGATGTTTTTGTCCTTGAGCTGCTCGGCCAGGGCATTGAGTTCCGGAATCTCCGTGCGGCACGGCCCGCACCACTCGGCCCAGTAGTTGAGCACCAGCCATTGTTTGTCCAGACGCTCGGCAGCCACTTTCCGGCCGTTCTGGTCGACCCCGTAATCGTTGCCACACCCCCCCAGCAATAACGTGCCGATGATCACCAGTGTCGCTGCCAGTCGTCTGTTCATGTCGTGATCCTTGTCAAAAAAAGAATACTGCCGCGACCCATTGCCTCCCGAGGTTCTGGAATACGCGCCGCACAGTTAGAATAGCCGCCACCTTACGCAAGATGCGACCCGCACATGACCGATCTGACGCTTTATCACAACCCGCGCTGCTCGAAATCCCGCGGTGCGCTCGAACTGCTCGAGGCCCGAGGCCTGACACCTGAGGTAGTGCGCTACCTGGAAACGCCGCTGGACGCCGCGCAAATCCAGAGCCTGCTGAAAAAACTCGGCATCGGCGCCCGGCAACTGCTGCGCTCCGGCGAGGACGAATACAAGACCCTCAACCTGGCCGACGCCAGCCTCAGCGAAGCACAATTGATCGCAGCCATCGCCGCGCACCCGAAGCTAATGGAGCGGCCGATTCTTGAGGTGGGCGACAAAGCCGTGATCGGCCGACCGCCGGAAAACGTGCTGGAGTTGCTGCCGTGAGCGCGCCGTACATTCTGGTGCTGTATTACAGCCGCAGTGGCTCGACCAATGAAATGGCCCGGCAGATCGCCCGTGGCGTTGAGCAGTCCGGGATGGAGGCTCGCTTGCGAACGGTCCCGGCGATCTCCACTGAATGCGAGGCCGTATCGCCAGATATTCCGGCAGAAGGTGCGCTGTATGCGAGCCTCGATGACCTGAAAAACTGCGCAGGCCTGGCGCTTGGCAGCCCGACTCGCTTTGGCAACATGGCCGCGCCGCTCAAGTATTTTCTCGACGGCACCAGTAACCTGTGGCTGACCGGTGCTTTGGTGGGCAAGCCGGCCGGGGTGTTCACCTCTACCGCCAGCCTTCATGGCGGCCAGGAAACCACGCTGCTCTCGATGATGCTGCCGTTGCTGCACCACGGCATGTTGATCACCGGCCTGCCGTACAGCGAATCGGCCCTGCTGGAAACCCGCGGAGGCGGTACGCCCTATGGTGCCAGTCACCACGCCGGGGCCGATGGCAAAAGCGGCCTGAATGAACACGAAGTGGCGCTGTGCCGCGCGTTGGGCCTGCGCCTGGCAAAGACTGCGCAAAAGCTGGGGAACTGACGTGGCGAAAAAGCCGAAGGTATTGCCGTCCATTGAATGGCTCGAACCGCGGGTTCGGGCCATGCGAGTGATCAGCCTGCTGTGCTATCTGGGGCTGGTGGGCTTGCTGTGCGTTTATTACCTGCTGATCGCCGACCTGCATGGCGCGCGGCCGTGGGTGATCCTGCTGATCGAGCTGGTGCCGCTGTTGCTGCTGGCACCCGGGATGATCCTGGGCAGCGCCCGCGGGCATTCGTGGATGTGTTTTGTAGTGAACCTGTATTTCATCAAGGGCGCACTGGCGGCCTATGACCCGAACCGGCAATTGTTTGGCCTGTTGGAGATGGGCGCGAGCGTGGCGGTGTTCTGCTCGGCACTGATGTATGTGCGGTGGCGGTTTCAGCTCAATCGCAAGTTGGCGGGTGAAGGTGACATCTCCGTCGCCTGATAGACCGCCTTCGCGGGCAAGCCCGCTCCCACAGGGGATTTGCGCACAACCCGAATCCCCTGTGTGGGCGGGCTAGCTCGCGAAGGACTCAACTCGGTCTTAGTGATTCACGGTATATGCCAGCATCATCGAAATCTGGCTCATCGCCCGCCCGCCACTCTGCTCATGCCACTGGTTGAACACATCCTGCACCAGGGCCAGGTCGCGCTGGCTGGTCGGGACCTTGTCGACGATTTTTTGCGCATTCAACCCCGCCACCACGTCATAGCTCGGCACGAACGTGTCCTTGCCGACCATCCTCAGGAATCGCGGCGCCGACAGCCCGCCCAACTGATGGCCACGCTTTTTCAGGAAGGTCCACAGCCCGACGATATCGGTCACCGGCCAATCGGCAATCATCGACCCGAAACTGCCCTGCTCGTGTGCGACATCGAGGATGAACTGCGCGTTGCGCGGCACGCTCTTGAGTTTGCCCAAATGCCGGATGATCCGCGCATCCTGCATCAGGCGCTCCAGATGTTCGGCGCTCATCAGCACGACTTTTTCCGGGTCGAACCTGAAGAACACTTCCTCGAAGGCCGGCCATTTGGCGTCCACCAGACTGTGCTTGAGCCCGGCGCGGAAAACGCGCAAGGCCATGGTGGACAGGTAACGATCATCACTGATCTTGCGCAACTGCGCAGGTGACTTGGGAACGGGCATATGGGCTTCCAGTTCAGCTGCCGAACCGAAGCGGTTCAGGCAGTATTCGTGTAGCCACTTGTAATCGCGCATGCCCTCTCCTGAGGATTAAAAAAGTAAAACCGGTGTTTTGATCAGAGGTTGACGACGTTGACGAACCGCGACGCGGCGGTTTCATCGATCTTGAGACTGGTGAAGTCGAACAAGGTGCGATCGGCCAGCTGTGACGGGATCACATTCTGCAAGCTGCGGAAAATGCTCTCGGTACGCCCCGGGGTCTTGCGCTCCCACTCCTGCAGCATGTCCTTGACCACCTGACGCTGCAGGTTCTCCTGAGAACCACAGAGGTTGCACGGAATGATCGGGAATTGCTTGAAGTCCGAATAAGCCTGGATGTCCTTTTCGTTGCAATACGCCAGCGGGCGAATCACCACGTTGCGGCCATCATCGGCGCGCAATTTTGGCGGCATGGCCTTGAGCGAGCCATTAAAGAACATGTTCAGGAAAAACGTTTCGACAATGTCGTCGCGGTGATGACCGAGGGCCATCTTGGTCGCGCCAATTTCATCGGCAAAGGTGTACAGCGTGCCACGGCGCAAGCGCGAGCACAGCGAGCAAGTGGTCTTGCCTTCCGGGATCAGTTCCTTGACCACCGAATAAGTGTCTTTCTCGACGATGTGATACTCGACGCCCAACTCTTTCAAGTAGGCCGGCAGGACATGCTCGGGGAAACCCGGCTGCTTCTGGTCCATGTTCACGGCGACGATGTCGAACCTGATCGGCGCCACCTTCTGCAAATGCAGCAGCACATCGAGCATGGTGTAACTGTCCTTGCCGCCGGACAGGCACACCATCACCTTATCGCCATCTTCGATCATGTTGAAATCGGCGACAGCTTCACCCGCCTGGCGGCGAAGGCGCTTCTGCAGTTTGTTCTGGTTGACGGTAAGAGTGCCCATGACGCGAAATCCGTGAGGTGTGACGAAAGGCGAGCATTTTACGCAAAAAGCCGATCTTGGCGTAATACCCCGGCCAACACACAAACCCATCGCGATTAAGTCGGGCCTTTACAGCGCAATTTGCTCTAAGCCCTATCACCTCTACGGTTAAGTCCTTCCTATACTGCGACATAAGGTCGCATGACTATCCAGACCTATCCCTTACTTGGCCACCTTGGCCCGTAGGCGCTCCACCGGGGGGCGATGGTAAAAACAAGAGGAGTGACTGGCATGATCCATCACGTAGTGGGGCTCTTCACCCACCCTGACCAAGAATGGAAAGAGATCCGTGGCGACCAGGAGGAAAGCATCAGCCACATGTACCTCACCCACACCCTGATTCTCGCGGCGATTCCGGCCGTGTCGGCGTTTATTGGCACAACCCAGGTGGGTTGGGTCATCGGCAACCGGGCACCCGTGATGCTGACCCAGGAAAGCGCGCTGTGGATGACCATCATGTCTTACCTGGCGATGCTTGGCGGCGTGGCCGTGATGGGCGCGTTTGTGCACTGGATGGCTCGCACCTACGATGCCAACCCGAGCCTGGCCCGTTGTGTTGCCTTTGCGACCTATACCGCAACGCCGCTGTTCATTGGTGGCCTGGCGGCGCTGTATCCGCACATGTGGCTGGGAATGATCGTTGGCACCGCAGCCATTTGCTACACGGTGTACCTGCTGTATGTCGGCCTGCCGACCTTCATGAACATTCCATCGGACGAAGGTTTCCTGTTTTCGAGTTCTGTACTGGCCGTAGGGTTGGTGGTGCTGGTGGCCATCATGGCGTTCACGGTGATTGTTTGGGGACTGGGCGTGGGGCCCGTCTATACCAACTGACTTCTAATAAAAAATATCTGCCAATACAGGCCGCCGTAAGGCGGCCTCTTAATGTCCGGGAATTGATCGGCCACGACCATTCGGCGCACGGACGATTCGCAACCACCCGGGGTTGCGGCATACTCGACGTCTCTGGAGACCCATCAAGCATGCCCGAGCAACTCAATACCCGCGTCGAAGATTGCTACCAACTCGCTGAATCCTTCTTTAAACGTTCATTCAAACGCCCCGTGGTGAGCCTCAAGCTGCGCGGGCAGAAAGCCGGTGTCGCGCATTTGCACGAGAACCTGCTGCGCTTCAACCCGCAGCTTTATCGGGAAAATACCGACGATTTCCTCAAGCAGACCGTGGCTCACGAAGTGGCGCACCTGATTGCCCATCAACTGTTCGGCGACCGCATCCAGCCCCATGGCGAGGAGTGGCAGCTGATCATGCGCGGGGTTTACGAACTGCCGCCCAACCGCTGCCACACCTATGACGTCAAACGCCGCAGCGTCACCCGCTATATCTACAAATGCCCGTGCGCCGACAGTGATTTCCCGTTTTCTGCCCAGCGTCACGGGCTGGTGAGGCAGGGCCGTCGGTATCTGTGCCGCCGGTGCCGCAACACCTTGGTGTTCAGTGGGGAGATGCGGGTCGAGTAGTACCGTTTTTTTGCAGTGACAGTGCCGGCCCCATCGCGAGCAAGGCCGCTACAGAACCACCTTGGCACGCCGTAAGTCCAGGATCCGCTCGGCGCTGAACCCCAACTCCCGCAACACCTCATCCGTATGTGCCCCCAGCTGCGCGCCGATATGCCTGGGCTCCGGCAAGCCTTCGGAGAACTTCAGCGCACAGGCGATCTGCGCCTGGGTCGTGCCATCTCCCCGGGGCACCTGCGTAACCACCTGGCGCGCTTGCAGTTGCGGATGCCGAACCGCCTCACCCAGGCTCAATACCGGCTCGACGCATGCATCGAGCTCGGCAAACAGCGCGCTCAATTCGGCAAAGTCGTGTTTCTCGAATTCAATCCTCAACGCGTCCTTGAGCTTTTTCTGATGTTCCGGTTGTGGTGACAGCCCCAGTTTGGCCATGTCTTCCAGGCCCAACGCCGTACACAACTGCTTCATGAACGCAGGCTCCAGGCTCCCCACCGACAGCCAGCGTCCGTCGCGAGACCTGTAATAGTCGTAGAAACTGCCACCATTAAGTACCTGGTTTTCCCGCGCCGGCTCCTCACCACAGGCCAGGAAACCCGCACCAGACATGGCATTCAGGGTGAACGCGCAATCGGTCATGCTGACATCCAGGTATTGCCCGTGCCCCGTCTGCTGCCGCGCAATCACCGCAGCCAGCAGGCCGATCACACCATGCAGCGAGCCTCCCGCGATGTCGGCCACCTGCATGCCCAGTGGCAATGGCCCACTGTCGGCCCGGCCGGTATGGCTGGCCAGCCCCGCCAGCGCCAGGTAATTGATGTCGTGGCCGGCGCGGTCCTTGTAGGGGCCGGTCTGGCCGTAACCGGTGATCGATACATAAATCAGCCTTGGGTTGATTGCCTTGAGGGCTTCATAACCCAGGCCCAGGCGCTCCATGACCCCAGGGCGAAACTGCTCGAGCAGGATGTCGTGGTCGTGCAGCAACTGCCTGATGACTTCCAGGGCTTCAGGCTGCTTGAGGTCCAGCGCCAGGCTGCGCTTGTTGCGATTGAGGTAAGCATGGCTCGCCGACACACCCTGGTCGTGCGGTGGCAAGACCCGGAGCAGGTCCATGCGAGTCGGCGACTCGATGCGCAACACGTGCGCCCCCATGTCCGCCAGCATCAGTGAGGCGAACGGCCCCGGTAACAGCGTGGAAAAATCCAGGATCTTCAGTGAAGCCAGTGGCCCGAACATGAGTAACCTCCAATGCGTTCCCCCAAGCCTAGGCAGACGATGGCATTGCAGCAATTACCGGATGCATCAGTCGCAGTGACCGTTGCGCTCAAATCCCAACCATGAAAAAACCCGCCGAAGCGGGTTTTGTCAAAACAGCAGTCTTATTTGACGTTGCTTGGGGTCGGACCTTCGGCAACGCCCAGGTCGTCTTCTTCACGTTCGTCGGCAATACCACGACCGCCGGAAGCCAGTTCGGCTTGCATGACATCGACGTCCAGTTCCTTGACCCACTTGGCCACGACCAGGGTCGCAACAGCGTTGCCCACCAGGTTGGTCAGGGCGCGGGCTTCAGACATGAAGCGGTCGATACCAAGGATCAGCGCCAGGCCGGCAACTGGCAGGTGGCCAACGGCAGACAAGGTCGCGGCCAGCACGATGAAACCACTCCCGGTCACGCCGGCAGCCCCTTTGGAGGACAGCAGCAACACCACCAGCAGCGTGATCTGGTGGGTGATGTCCATGTGGGTATCGGTTGCCTGGGCAATGAACACCGCAGCCATGGTCAGGTAAATGGCAGTACCGTCGAGGTTGAACGAGTAGCCGGTCGGGATCACCAGACCTACCACGGATTTCTGAGCGCCCAGGCGTTCCATCTTGATCAGCATGCGCGGCAGTACCGATTCCGAAGAAGAAGTACCCAGCACGATCAGCAGTTCTTCACGGATGTAGCGAATCACTTTCAGCACGCTGAAGCCGTGGGCGCGGGCGATACCGCCCAATACGATCAGGATGAACAGCAGGCAGGTGATGTAGAAGCAGGCCATCAGCTGACCCAGCTGCACCAGCGAGCCAACGCCGTAGGCACCGATGGTGAACGCCATCGCACCGAAGGCACCGATGGGCGCAAGCTTCATGATCATGTTGATGATGTTGAACATGACATGGGCGAAGCGATCAATGAAGTCCAGCAGCGGCTTGCCGTAGGCACCCAGGCGATGCAGGGCGAAACCGAAGATCACCGAGAACATCAGCACTTGCAGGATGTCGCCGGTCGCGAACGCACCAACGATGGTGGACGGGATCACATTCAGCAGGAAGCCAACGACGCTTTGATCAGCACCGGCCGCCACATACTGGGCGACTTTGGACGCATCCAGAGTGCTCACATCGATGTGCATGCCGTTGCCTGGCTGCACGATGTTCACCACCACCAGGCCAACCAGCAGGGCGATGGTCGAAACGATTTCGAAATAGAGCAGCGCGTAACCGCCAGTCTTGCCGACCGACTTCATGTTCTGCATGCCAGCAATACCGCTGACGACGGTGCAGAAGATGATGGGGGCAATGATCATTTTGATCAGTTTGATGAACCCGTCACCCAGCGGCTTGAGGGCTACGCCGGTCTGCGGGTAGAAGTGACCGAGCAGGATGCCGATGGCGATGGCAACGATCACCTGGAAATACAGGGATTTGTACAGTGGCTGACGAGTCGTCATTGCAAAGTTCCTCAAGAGTGCCCGCGAACAACATCCATCTGTTGTCCATGACACCTGAATTGCGAACCCTCCTGCACTGGAGGGATTTGTTTTTTCGAGCTGCGCGATGGCAGACATCTACGCGTTACATCGCAAGGCCCGTGCCACCTTTATAAAACTGCCTGCAAGCCGTTGGACATCAAGCCTTGCAAGTTTTTCAGCGTCCCCGGGGCGCTGGGCTGAAGTGGCGGATTTCCGCCCATCAGCCCGATCACGTCCGGTAAATTGGCGGATATCCGCCTTGTTGAGACGCCACTCTCGTGTCTACTATCCGCCGTTCAACGGACGGACTTTCACTCTATGCGCGAACGCACCATCGCCAGCCATTTCGCCCGTGCCGCCCTCGGTGGTGCTCGCCGAAGCGGGTACGATTATTCAGGCCTGCTCCAGCAACTGGGCATTAGTCCCGAGCTGCTTGAGGAGCCCCGTGCGCGGATTGCCCCCGAGCAATTCACCCGATTGCTCCAGGGACTGTGGGCAGCGCTGGATGACGAATTTCTCGGTTTCGGGCCAACAGTCAGTCGGCCCGGCAGCTTCGCAATGATGTGTCACGCCCTGATCCACTGCCGTAATCTGGATAAGGCCCTGCATCGCGGCTTATTGTTTTATAGCCTATTCCCCGACGGCCCGCGCCTGACGATCAGCCGCGAGGGCGAAATGATCCGCCTGAGCCTGGACGATTCGCAGTTCCGTGATCCGGACCACTTCCTCACCGAAAGCCAGCTGATGGTCTGGCATCGACTGGGTAGCTGGCTGATTGGCCAGCGCATCCTGCTGGAACAGGCGACATTCAGCTATCCGCGTCCCGACCACGGCGCCGAATATGACCTGCTGTTCTCCTGCCCCCTCGAATTTTCCGCCAGGCAGAGCAGCCTGGTGTTCCACAGCCGTTACCTGGATAGGCCGCTGTTGCAGGACGAGCGCACCCTCAAGCACTTTCTGCAGCGCTCGCCTGCCGACCTGCTGGCACGCCCCGACGATGGCAACAGCTTGAGCAGCCGGCTGAGACGACTGCTCAGTCGGGACAGTTCGCGCTGGCCTGACCTGGAAGCAGTGGCCGCGCACCTGAACATCAGCCCGCAGACCCTGCGCAGGCATTTGCGCGAGGAAGGTACAAGTTTTCAGGGGTTGAAGGATCAACTACGCCGGGACATCGCGATTTACCACCTGAGCCGCTCAGACCTGTCGTTGCAACAGATCGCCGAACAACTGGGATTCTCCGAGCCCTCGGCGTTCCACCGGGCGTTCAAGAAATGGACCGGATTGACGCCGGGAGCCTATCGGGCGCAGGAAAACTGAGCACTCTAGACCACCGGAAAATGAATCCGGAACGCCGCCCCACCCATCGGCGAGTCGTCGAGGGTGAGCTTCGCGCTGTAGCTTTCGATGATGTCCTTGACCACGGCCAGGCCGATCCCCTGCCCCGGATGCTGACGATCCAGACGCTCGCCACGCCGCAGAATTCGCGCACGCTGGTCCGAAGGCACACCGGGACCGTCATCCTCGACGCACAATTCGATGCCCTCTGCGGTGTCGCGCATGCTGACTCGCACCTCACCCAGGCACAGGCGATAGGCGTTCTCCAGCAGGTTGCCCAACATTTCCAGCAGCGCCCCCTGTTCGATTGGCACATAGCAAGGCTCTGGCAGGTCAAAGGACACCTGCACACGCTTGTCGCGATACACCTTGTCCAACGTGTCACACAGGCTTTGCAATACCGGGCGCAAGAGCACCTGATGGCGTACCAGGCCACTTTTGCGCAGGCTGGCCCGTTGTAACTGGTAGCTGATCTGCTGGCTCATGCGCTCGATCTGGGTTTGCAGCACCCGGGCCTGTTCGCGATTTTCAGGACGCTGCGCCATGTCTTCGCTGACCCCTTGAAGAACAGTCAGGGGCGTTTTCAAGCTATGGGCCAGGTCATCGAGGGAATCACGGTAGCGACTGCGCTGCTCACGTTCACCGTGCAGCAAACGGTTGAGGGAGCCGGTCAGGCGCAACAGTTCACGGGGGTGTTGCTCACTGAGGCTTTCACGGGTTCCGCCTTCGATTTCGTCCAGTTCCTGGCTCAGCCGGCGCAACGCGCGCAAGCCCCAGGTCAGG
The DNA here is from genome assembly GCF_020295325.1 of Pseudomonas sp. Y24-6. Classification (NCBI taxonomy): domain Bacteria; kingdom Pseudomonadati; phylum Pseudomonadota; class Gammaproteobacteria; order Pseudomonadales; family Pseudomonadaceae; genus Pseudomonas; species Pseudomonas sp. Y24-6. The sequence goes on from NZ_JACBXG010000017.1 coordinate 104,938, forward strand.
CCGATCCACAGCAACGCCAGCAGGACCAGCAGTGCAGCGCCGAAGCCCAGGTAGAGATTTTCCCGCAGCCCGTCGAGGGTGACCTCGTACTCACGTACCGGCTGCAAAGCGACGATACTGAACGCCGCGCTCTGGCCGCCGAGCAACTTGACCTCGACGTCGTAGACGAAGAACTCCTGGCCATTGGCTTCGCGAATTCTGGCGAACTCGTTGCCGCGCCCGTCGTAACGGGGCGTGTAATTGATGTGTTCCTCCTGGGTACCGTTCGAGCGCCAGACCAGGAGACCATCGCGATCGTAGATGTAACCCAGCAGCCGGCCGTCAGTCAGGTTGAAGCGCTCGTCAGGCAGCTGCTCCGGCATCTTCAGTCGGTTGTCTTCAACACGGGCGGCAGAGATCAACGTGGTGACGTCCGACGCCAGTCGCTGTTCGATGGAGTCTTGCAATGCCAGACTGAAAGCGCCCTGCATCGCCGGCAGTAACGCCAGCATGAACAACACTGCCAGGATCGTGGCAGCGAGCATCAAGCGCACACGTAGCGAACGAATCAAGTGCAGCGCTCGGTAAACAGGTAGCCGAGGCCACGGACGGTATCGATCGGTTTAAATCCGCCAGGCCCCTCGAGCTTGCGGCGCAGGCGTCCCACCAGGACTTCAATGACGTTCGGATCGCGCTCGTCATCATCAGGGTAGAGTTGCTCCATCAAGCGGTCCTTGGGTACCACCTGCTGATGGTGGCGCATCAAATACTCCAGGATGCGGTACTCATAGGCGGTCAGTGCCAACGGTTGATCATCCAGGCTGGCCTGCTTGCGATTGAGGTCGAGCAGCAACGGCCCAGCCACGATCGTTGACTGGGTAAAGCCACTGGAGCGGCGCAACAGGGCATTGAGCCGGGCGTCCAGCTCCTCGAACTGAAACGGCTTGACCACGTAATCGTCGGCGCCGGCGGCAAGGCCTTCGACTTTATCCTGCCAATTACCGCGGGCGGTCAGAATCAGGATGGGAAAGACCCTGCCCTGGGAACGCAACTGGCGAATAAGGTCGAGCCCGCCCATGCCTGGCAGCCCCAAGTCGATCACCGCGAGATCATGGTTGAATTGCTCGGCCTGGTAGAGGGCCTCTTCCGCGTTGGCCACGGACTGCACCACATGACCACTGTCCGTGAGGCGGGTTTGCAGGTGATGGCGCAACAGCGCTTCATCTTCTACGACCAGCAATTTCATAACGCCCTCCCAGGCACACATCAACATCTGCCGAGGCACGACAGCGCACCTCGATGGTTAACACAGCGACGCCGAATCCACCTGTTCAGGTTGATCCGGCGCAAACCTTTCGCGACGTGCCGCTTAAAAAGCGTAGTTCGCCGCCAGATACGTCTGGGCACTGCTGGTCAAATCCACCGAGCCCTTCTTGCTGCCGCCACGGCTCAATTCGGTGCTGGCATTGCTGCGTAGATAACGGTAACCCAGTTCCAACGAGGTGTTTCGAGAAACCTGTTGCAAGATCCCCATCTGCCCTCCGAGGGCATAACCAATGTTGGTGTCGCGGCTATAGCCTCGTGTTTCCTGCGACAATTTGGCCAAACCGGCCGTGGCACCGCCAAACAGCTTGGTGTTACCACCCACCGGGTAGAACACGTCATAGCTACCCAAGAGATTTTCCTGGCGCAGGTTCAAGCCGTCATGGCTCCTGCCCGACACGTTGTCGTAAGTGGCGTAGTAGCGACCTTGGCTGTTTTGCTGACCCAGGCGAACGCCAAAAGTAGTGCTTTTGTCGATCGCGACGGCGCTCGGATGGTTGAAGTTGTCATTCATGGCACGGGACTTTTTGATCTTGTCGCTGGTCTGTCCAAGAGTAAAGCTGGCGAAGGTGTCATTGGCCATGGCAGCGGTACTCGCGCCCATAACGGTGATAGCCAGCAGCAATTTTTTGAATCCAGTCATTGGGTGTTTCCTTGTGTTGTCATGTGCTTGTTGGGTATGGGAGAAGATTACTCAGCTCGCCCTGAACTCACCCTGAACGCCTTCTGAACCTGGGCTGAACCAGACAGAACCGACCTTTTTCGATGACTGACTTGCGGGAGATCCAACCATGCGTGCGTTTCTTGCCCTCGTATTAATCGCCTTGAGCGGACTCAGCCAGGCGGCCATCCAGACCCGGGAAATCCCCTACCAAAGCGCCGACGGCACCCGGCTCATCGGTTATTACGCCTACGACGACTCGATCAAGGGCCCGCGCCCGGGGGTAGTGGTGGTGCATGAATGGTGGGGACTCAACGACTATGCCAAACGCCGCGCCCGCGATCTGGCCGGCCTGGGATACAGCGCCCTGGCCATAGACATGTATGGCGACGGCAAGAATACCGAGCACCCCAAGGACGCCATGGCCTTCATGCAGGCCGCTCTCAAGGACAGCTCGGTGGCGAGTGCGCGCTTTCAGGCCGGGCTTGACCTGTTGAGACAGCAACCGCAGACCGACCCACGAAAACTCGCGGCCATCGGTTACTGCTTCGGTGGGGCGGTGGTGCTCAACGCCGCACGCCAGGGCGTGCCGTTAGCGGGTGTGGTGAGCTTCCATGGTGCGCTGGCAACCCAGACGCCGGCGACGCCCGGAGCCGTGAAGGCGAAAATCCTGGTGGAACACGGGGCATTGGACAGCATGGTCACTGCCGACAACGTCGCGGCGTTCAAGACGGAAATGGACAAGGCCGGCGCGGACTACCGCTTCGTCAGCCTGGAAGGCGCCAAGCACGGCTTCAGCAATCCGGATGCCGATCGCCTCGGTCACGGCGAGCATGGCGGGCCGGATATCGGTTACAACAAGGCTGCGGATGTAAAATCCTGGGCGGACATGCAGGCCTTTCTCAAGAAAATCTTTTCCTGACTGAAAGGTGAGCAATGTCTGGGTGGCGAGGCAGCGTCCTCGTCACCCAGGGCAGACAAAAGATCTTCAACTCTACCCAGCCAGGAGGCAACCCGGCAAAATGCCTGACATGAACCATTCCCCCGCCCTGCCCGCCTGCTGCACGCTACTCGACGCTCATTGGCCGCTGCCGTTTGCGCTGCCCGAAACTGTCCTGCTCAGCACTCACTTCGACAGTACGCTGCTGACCAACGATGACTTTGCACGCAGTGCCATCGCCGCGCCAGCCAGCATCCAGCGCTCGGTCGCCAAGCGCCAGGCGGAGTTTCTCGCCGGGCGGGTGTGTGCCCGAGCGGCGTTGCAGCAACTGGAGGGGCTGGATTTCAGCCCGGCGATAGGTGAAGACCGGGCGCCGGTCTGGCCGGCGCACATCAGTGGTTCGATCACCCACAGCACCGGGCGTGCAGCAGCGATCGTCGCGAAAAAAGCCCACTGGCGCGGCCTGGGCATGGACCTGGAAAATATCCTGAACCCGGAGCGAGCCGAACGGCTGGCCGGGGAAATACTGACGGCACCTGAGTTAAAGCGCATGGCGGCCGGTCGGCGCGAGCAGCTGGCGATACTGGTGACGCTGACGTTCTCGGTAAAGGAAAGCCTGTTCAAGGCCTTGTATCCGATCGTGCAGCAGCGCTTTTACTTCGAGCATGCCGAAGTGCTCGAGTGGAACGAAGCCGGGGAGGTAAAATTGCGATTGCTCACGGACCTGTCCAGCGAATGGCGTAACGGGGCCGAGCTGCAAGCGCAGTTTGCGGTGATGGACGGGCAGTTATTGAGCCTGGTCAGTATCCAGGCCTGATGGTTTCAGCGCTCGAGAGGACCCCATCGCGAGCCAGCCCGCGCCCACAGGGGTCTCAACGCTTTTCCTGATGCCTCGGCCAGCTCAGGCTGAAACAGGCGCCGCCCAGGCTCTTGCTCTTGCCGATCAGCGCACGGCCATCGTGCCAATGAATGATCCGCCGGACGATCGACAACCCCAACCCATGCCCGCCCGAGGCCCGGGTGCGACTGTCGTCCAGGCGCAAAAACGGAGTGAAGATGCGTTCCCAGGCCACCTCCGGCACGCCGGGCCCGTCGTCCTCGACATCGATCCGGCAGCGCTGCTGCCCCACCTGATAGCTGACAGTCACCCTGGTCGTTGCATGCCGCATGGCATTACTGACCAGGTTCTGCAAAGCACGATGCAGGTAACGCGGTTCGGCCTCGACCCAGGCGTCATCACAATCGGCGGCAGACAGGCACAGACCTCGTTGCACCGTGACATCGGCCCGCAGTGGCGCCAGCTCCTCGATGACCTGGCTGACCAGTGCATCCAGATCGATCCGCTGAAAATTCAAGGCCGGGGAACCCTGCTCGAGGCGCGCGTAGGTAAGCATTTCGTCCACCAGCTTATCGAGGTCCTCGATGTCGTGGTCCATGCCCTCACAGTACTTGTGCAGCGCCTGAGGCGTCGTGGCCGAGCCGATCATCTCCAGGCCAAAGCGCAGGCGCGCCACTGGCGTGCGTAGCTCGTGGGACACCGCACGCACCAGTTCCCGCTGAATCGCCAGCAACTGCTGCAAATGCTCGGCCATGCCATTGAAGGCCGACGCCAGGCGCCCTACCGAGTCCGCACCGCGAGCTGGCACCCGGGTTTCCAGGCTGCCCTTGGCGATGCGGGTGGCGGCGGCTTCCAGCCCGCGCAAGCGGCGTTCCAGCTGACGCACCAGCAGGTAGACAATCAGGCCGATCAGGCTCAAGCCGAGGACCGCGATCAGTACCAGCCACTGTGCGGGGTAAGGGTTCATCTGGTACAGCGGACCGATCTCCAGCACCCACGGGGTACCGACCATGCCGGCAAACACCCGGATCGAATCGCCCTCCTTGCCCAGCGCCATCACCGTGTCGCCCTCGGACACCCGCCGACTCTGGTCTTCGTCCATGTCCGCCTGATCAACGGTGACCAGCCGCAAGTCGAAGCCAAAGCCCTTGTCCTCCTTGAGCTCGGCCAGCCGTCTGGGCTGCTCGGCCACCGGAACGCGCACCAGTTCGTCAGCCAGCAGGTAGATGGTCGCCCGGGCCAATTGCTCGCTGATCTGCTGCACCTCCCCGGTCAGCATCAACTGTTCCTTGTCACTGACCAGCCTGTACACCCTCGCTGCGTGCGGTCCGGTCTGCTCCACCAGCGCCTGGCCGCGGAGCACGCGGGTACGCTGGGTTAGATCGAGATCGGTCTGGGCAAACGTCTTCAGCGTGAGTGGAATACCCAGCAGCCGCTCCCAGACCAGCAGCGCCCGGTGGCGCTCGGTCTGGTTCATCGGTTGCAGGTTGTCAGCCATCAGCGAGAATGTGCCATGGGCCAGGCGTTCACGGTATTGCTCGCTGCGCACCTCGTTAAGCAGGTGCAGGGCAAGCACGCCGAGTACCGCCACCAGGATCAGTGCTGCGCACATCCCGCCGTAGATTCGCAGGAAGATCGAGTTCACAGGGTGCAGGCTTCCGGAACGAACAGATAACCCTTGCTACGGATGGTTTTGATCAATCGCGGGTGGTCCGGGTCGTCGCCGATTTTCGGGCGGATACGCGAGATGCGCACGTCGATGGAGCGGTCCTGGCCGTCATAGCCGATACCGCGCAGTGCGGTGAAGATCTCTTCCCGGGACAGAATGCGCCCGGCGTTGTCTACCAGCAGCCACAGCAGATCGAATTCGGCGCTGGTCAGTTCGATGCTGACATCACGCAGCCAGGCTTCGCGCAAGGCGTTGTCCACCACCAGCGGACCGAATTGCAGGCGGCGTTGTTTTTCCGGGGCCACTTCCGGCCCTTCGCTGCGGCGCAACAACGCCTGGATACGCGCCAACAGCAGTCGCGGCCGGACCGGTTTGCACACATAGTCATCAGCCCCCAGATCGAGGCCCAAAATCTGATCGGTGTCGTCGGTGCGGGCGGTCAGCATCAGGATCGGCCCGTCGTAGCGGTCGCGGACCTTGCGACAGATGCTCAAGCCGTCCTCGCCGGGAAGCATCAAGTCAAGGATCACCAGGTCAGGCTGTTCCTTGAGGATCCGCGCTGCGGCCAGCGCGCCATCGCCCTCGATCGAAACGCGCAGGCCGTTGGCTTCCAGGTAATCGCGGGTCAGTTCGGCCAGACGCTGATCGTCCTCCACAATCAATACCTGCCAGGCTTCTTGCTCCACGGTGACCTCTGCTTGTCGAAACGCTCATAAAGGAAGGCTCCCCCCGTCTTTTTGTAATGAATAGGGAGGAAAATAATGCGTGTGTACAGGCCGATTGTATAAACGGCGGCCACCGAGAACACAAGCTGGCAAATGCGTTCGGATATGACCATTTTTTGTGGTAGGGTTCGCGCCCTTAAAAAACCACCCGGCTGTTTTCGACCGGCAAAAAACCGTGACAAACGGTCTGGTCCAGCAGGGTCGCGGGCTACGGGCGCGTTCCAGGTTTCACGCACAATATACGCACAGGTTTATCCACAGGTAGTACGTTGCAACACCCTCAAAAACGCTCTATCTTGTAGCCCGACAGAAAAAAAACCCTACATGTAGGGTTTTGCAGGAAAAACCAAACACAAACCGGATATCAAATTCAAGCGCTTTAATCGCCTCTGTCTGGTTGATTTTTACGTATTTATGAAAGACCAGACCGTGCAAGCGGATGGCTACTGTTTTTGGGCCGAAATCGGCAAAAGCGGTACGGGTGTTGCAGTCTCCAACTGTCACCCAAATGGAATGCGGATCCAGGTTCAAGACCTGGACCCAAGACTTCGGCATGGAAGCGGCGCCCCAATAGCCCCTTCCTGATCTGTCCCGAAGTTGTATGCCCGGCGGCTCGCCGGTTGTAGTGCTTCAGGACAGAACGGTGGGCACCGTGATGGTGCCCAAACAAACATAGAGAATGTGGAGACAACCCCCCATGCAAACCGACACAACTCGCGAGAACCCGCAGGGCTCCTTGCCGCAGGCCGCTGATTCGACTTCGGATCTGTCCGCCACCGCGCCTGGCCAGCTGCGCGTGATCAAGCGTAACGGCACTGTCGTTCCTTATACCGACGACAAGATCACCGTCGCGATCACCAAAGCGTTTCTCGCAGTTGAAGGCGGCACCGCTGCCGCTTCGTCGCGAATCCATGACACCGTTGCGCGCCTGACCGAACAGGTCACTGCAACTTTCAAGCGTCGCATGCCATCGGGCGGCACCATCCACATCGAAGAAATCCAGGACCAGGTCGAACTGGCCCTGATGCGTGCGGGCGAGCAGAAAGTGGCTCGCGACTACGTGATCTACCGCGACGGTCGTTCGAAAGAGCGCGCAGCCCACGCCCCTGCCGAACAATCGGTCAACGCTCACCCGTCGATCCGCATCACCCGCGCCGATGGCACCTTTGCGCCTCTGGACATGGGCCGCCTGAACACCATCGTCACCGAAGCGTGCGAAGGCCTGGAAGAAGTAGACGGCGACCTGATCCAGCGCGAAACCCTGAAGAACCTGTACGACGGCGTGGCCCTGACCGACGTCAACACCGCCCTGGTAATGACCGCCCGTACCCTGGTCGAGCGGGAGCCAAACTACTCGTTCGTCACCGCGCGCCTGCTGATGGACACCCTGCGTGCCGAAGGCCTGGGCTTCCTGGGCGTCGCCGACAGCGCGACCCACCACGAAATGGTCGACCTGTATGCGCAGGCCCTGCCTGCCTACATCGCCAAGGGTATTGAATTCGAATTGCTGAACCCGATCCTGGCCACTTTCGACCTGGAAAAACTCGGCAAGGCGATCAACCACGAGCGCGACCAGCAGTTCACGTACCTGGGCCTGCAGACCCTGTATGACCGTTACTTCATCCACAAGGACGGTATCCGCTTCGAACTGCCGCAGATCTTCTTCATGCGCGTGGCCATGGGCCTGGCGATCGAAGAGAAGAACAAGGAAGATCGTGCGATCGAGTTCTACAACCTGCTGTCGTCCTTCGACTACATGTCGTCGACCCCGACGCTGTTCAACGCCGGTACCCTGCGTCCACAGCTGTCCAGCTGCTACCTGACCACCGTTCCGGACGACCTGTCGGGCATCTACCACGCGATCCACGACAACGCCATGTTGTCCAAATTTGCCGGTGGCCTGGGCAACGACTGGACCCCGGTGCGTGCCTTGGGTTCGTACATCAAGGGCACCAACGGCAAGTCCCAGGGCGTCGTGCCGTTCCTGAAAGTGGTGAACGACACCGCCGTTGCCGTTAACCAGGGTGGCAAGCGCAAAGGCGCTGTATGTGCCTACCTGGAAACCTGGCACATGGACATCGAAGAGTTCATCGAGCTGCGCAAGAACACCGGTGATGATCGTCGTCGTACCCACGACATGAACACTGCCAACTGGATCCCTGACCTGTTCATGAAGCGTGTCTTCGATGACGGCAAATGGACCCTGTTCTCGCCATCCGAAGTGCCGGACCTGCATGACCTGACCGGCAAGGCCTTCGAAGAGCGTTACGAGTACTACGAAGCGCTCACCGAGTACCCAGGCAAGGTCAAGCTGTTCAAGACCATCCAGGCCAAAGACCTGTGGCGCAAAATGCTGTCCATGCTGTTCGAAACCGGCCACCCATGGCTGACCTTCAAGGACCCGTGCAACCTGCGCAGCCCGCAGCAGCACGTGGGCGTGGTCCACAGCTCGAACCTGTGCACCGAGATCACCTTGAACACCAACAAGGACGAGATCGCCGTTTGCAACCTCGGCTCGATCAACCTGCCGAACCACATCGTCAACGGCAAGCTGGACACCGCCAAGCTGGAACGTACCGTGAACACCGCCGTACGCATGCTCGATAACGTTATCGACATCAACTACTACTCGGTGCCACAGGCGAAGAACTCCAACTTCAAGCACCGTCCGGTCGGCCTGGGCATCATGGGCTTCCAGGATGCGCTGTACCTGCAGCACATTCCTTACGGTTCCGACGCGGCCGTCGAGTTCGCCGACAAGTCGATGGAAGCGGTCAGCTACTACGCGATCCAGGCTTCCTGCGACCTGGCAGACGAGCGCGGCGCCTACGAGACGTTCCAGGGTTCGCTGTGGTCCAAGGGCATCCTGCCGCTGGATTCGCAACAGATCCTGATCGAGCAACGTGGCCAGAAGTACATCGACGTGGACCTGAACGAATCCCTGGACTGGGCACCGGTTCGCGCCCGTGTACAAAAAGGCATTCGTAACTCCAACATCATGGCCATCGCACCGACCGCGACCATCGCCAACATCACTGGCGTTTCGCAGTCGATCGAACCGACCTACCAGAACCTCTACGTGAAATCGAACCTGTCGGGCGAATTCACCGTGATCAACCCGTACCTGGTTCGGGACCTGAAGGCTCGCGGTCTGTGGGACGCGGTCATGATCAACGACCTGAAGTACTACGACGGTTCGGTACAGCAGATCGAGCGCATCCCGCAAGAACTCAAAGAGCTCTATGCGACTGCCTTCGAAGTGGACACCAAGTGGATCGTTGACGCCGCCAGCCGTCGCCAGAAGTGGATCGACCAGGCTCAGTCGCTGAACCTGTACATCGCCGGCGCTTCGGGCAAGAAGCTGGACGTCACCTACCGCATGGCCTGGTACCGTGGTCTGAAAACCACTTACTACCTCCGTGCCCTGGCCGCCACCAGCACTGAGAAGTCGACCATCAACACCGGCAAGCTGAACGCTGTTTCCAGCGGCGGCAACCACGGTGACGATTCGGTCCTGGCAGCGCCAGCCGGCCCTGCTCCAGTGCCGAAGGCTTGCGCCATCGACGAGCCGGATTGCGAAGCTTGCCAATAAGCTGAGCCCGTAAGCGCTGAAAAGCGCTTAACCGAAAACCCCCGATCAGTCCTCTGGATTGCCGGGGGTTTTCTTTTGCCTCGTGTAAATGCTTAAAAGATCGCAGCCTCGTTGCACTCGGCAGCTCCTACATTGAAATGCGATTCACGCAGAAACTCTGCAGGAGCTGTCGAGTGCAACGAGGCTGCGATCCCTTGACCGACACCTGCCACCCATAAAAAAAGCCCCTCTATAGAGAGGGGCTCCTGTCCAGCACTGCACCATCAGGTCATCTGAATAATGGTCTGCATCAAAGTACTTTGGGTCGAGATGGTCTTGGCGTTCGCCTGATAGTTGCTCTGCGCCTTGATCAGGTCGACCAGCTCGTTGGTCACGTTGACGTTGGACTCTTCCAGCGAGTTGGAGCGGATCGTGCCCAGGCTGCCGGTTTCCGGCGAATCGTAGCCTGGGATACCCGACGAGTAGGTCTCTTTCCAGCTGGTGCCGCCTACCGCTTGCAAGCCTTGTTCGTTGGTGAAGCTGGCCAGGGAAATCTGACCGATCGGCTTGGTCTGGTAGTTGCTGAAGTTGGCCAGCAATACGCCGCTGCCGTCGATGGTCAGGTTGGTGATCTGGCCGGTGGCATAACCGTTCTGCACTGGAATCGAACGGGCTGTGTCGGCGTTGTACTGCGTGGTATTGCCCATGGCGATAGTCATGCCATCAGGGTTGGCGGCTGCGCCGTTGGCCGTCCAGACGCCGTCGGTGACGGTGCCCGGCACCCAGTTGGTCACCTTCAGGTCATTGCCGAGAGTCGAGGTTGGCGGTGTGGTCGGCGGAGTCACGGGTGTGCTGATTTGGGTCAGCTTGCCGGCAGAGTCGAAACTCAGGGTCGAGGGCTGCGGAGTGGACAGGCTGCCGTCCATGTTGCGGCCATCGATCAGGGTGTAGTTGTCCCACGTGTTCGGACCGGTCTTGACCATGAATTGCTCCATGACGTGGGAATTGCCCTGGCTGTCGTAAATCGGCGTGTTGAATTTCTTGCTGTAGGTTTCGGCCTTGGTCGGATCGAACTTGTTCGTGGCGATCGTCTGGTCGATTACCTTGTCCGTGGAGTTCAGGTTGATCGTGGACGAGATCGCGTCGGTGGTCTTCGGCGCCAGGTTGGACGTGTCGATACGAAGATCAGTCAACATGCCGTTCTGGATCTTGCCATTGGCATCCACGCCATAGCCCTGCAGGCGCGCAGTGCCGTCGGTGTTGGTAACGTAGCCTTCGCTGTCGACCTTGAACGTGCCGGCGCGGGTGTAGGACAGCGAACCGCTGTCGTTCAACACGAAGAAACCGGAGCCGTTGATGCCCATGTCCAGCACGTTGCCGGTGTTGGTGATATCACCCTGGGTGAATTGCTGCGACACGTTGGCCAGGCGTACACCGCTGCCTACGGTCTTGCTTCCGGAACCCAGCTTGCTCGCCGAGTAGACATCTTCGAATTCCGCACGTGACGACTTGAAACCTGTGGTCGCGACGTTGGCGATGTTGTTGCCGGTCACGTCCAGTTGTTTGTTGGCTGCAAAGAGACCGCTAAGGCCGATATTGAAAGACATGGTTCACTCCTTTATGCCGGGTTAGTCGGCTTTACATACCAATAGTTTGTACTTTGGACAGGGCGATGCTGCCCAGGCCCGCCAGGTTGAGCATCAACTCACCACCGGTCTGGCTGATGGTTACGCTGTTGACGGTGGCCGGCAGGTTGGTGACCAGGGAAACCGCCTGACTGTCGATGGTGGCCGATGCCGCAAAAGTGTAAGTACCCGATTCGACCGTCTTGCCGGCGTTGTCCTTGCCGTCCCAGATGAAGCTCGCGTTGCCGGCGACCTGGCTGCCCATGTCGATGGTGCGCACGACCGTGCCGTCCTTGTCGGTAATCTTCAGCGTGGCGGCCGGCACGGACGTCGGAATGGCCACGGTGCCCGTCATGCTCTTGGAGGTATCAACCACGGCCTTGTCGCCCGGGGCAATCACCGAACGGCCCACCAGCGACGAGGCCTGCAGCGCCTGCGACGAGTTGTAGTTGCCGGCAATGCCGCTCACGGTATCGTTGAGCGTGGTGATGCCTTCCAGGCTGCTGAACTGCGCCAACTGGGCGACGAACTCGCCGTTGTCCTGAGGCTCGAGCGGGTTCTGGTTCTTCAGCTGGGTGACCAGCAATTGCAGGAACGCATCTTTGCCCAGGGCCTTCTTGCCGGCGGCACTGCCGGTGGCCGAGGCCAGGCCATCACTGGTGGTGGAGGTGTTCTTGACGGAGGAGTTGGCCAGAATGTCGTTGAGGCTCAAGCTGCTTGTCGTATCGGTAACACTCATCTGAGTTGCCCCTTATCACTGACCGAGCGTCAGGACCTTCTGCATCATGGTTTTGGCGGTGTTCATCATTTCGGCGTTGGTCTGGAACGAACGACTCGCGGAAATCATGTCGGCCATTTCCTCCACCACGTTGACGTTCGGGTAGTAGACGTAGCCCTTGGCGTCAGCAGAAGGATGGTTGGGTTCGTAGCGCGCTTCCAGATTGCTCTGGTCCTCGACCACGCCCAGCACCTGCACGCCCTGACCGGCCCCGTCCTGGTTCTGGAACAATGAATCGCTGCCGCCGCTCTGCGCACCCTGGAACATGGTGGCGAATACCGGGTGCCGTGCGCGGTAGGTCTGGTCCAGGCTGGACGACACGGTCTCGGCGTTGGCGATGTTACTGGCGACGGTGTTCAGGCGAGTGGTCTGGGCACTCATGCCGCTACCGGCAATGTTGAAAACACTGGACAGGGACATGATTTATTCTCCTCGCAAGGCTGAAATCAGCCCTTTGAATTTGCTGTTGAGCAGGGTGAAACTGGCCTGGAAGTTGACCGAGTTCTGCGCGTAGTTCGACTGTTCGAGCTGGGCGTCCACGGTGTTCTGGTCAATCGATGGCTGCATCGGCGTGCGGTACAACAGCGACTCGTCGCCGCTGCCCAGGCCCTGGGCCTCGATATGCCGGCTGTTGGTCATGTTCAGCGCAAATCCGCCGCCCTTGGTTTTCTCGCTCTGCTCGGCGAGCACTTTGGAGAAGTCCAGGTCCCGCGCCTTGTAGTTCGGGGTATCGGCGTTGGCGATGTTGTTGGCCAGGACTTCGGCACGCTGGGCGCGGAAGTTCAACGCCTGTTCGTGGATACCGAGCGCTTTATCGAAGCTGATGCTCATGTCGGGAAACCTTCGGGTGACCGGATTTTCGTAGGATGGACATAGCAAGCGGCGTGCCAATTGAAAAAAGCCCGTAAACCGGGGCTTTGCGGGCACGGGCCCCGGCGGCAACGACAGAAAAGCGGCAACGGGTTTCCGCTGCCTGCCGCTTTTCTGCCGCTTGTTCGAGTTAGACATCCCCACGTGATGCAAAGCGGCAGGCAAAAAAAACGGGAGTCCTCTAGGACTCCCGTTTTTTGCCTGCCGCTTTGCATCACTTCGCCTGGTAAATAATCCCAGGGCTGCACTGAACCATCTGGTAATGATCCGGCAAACCATTGAGCGCCTCGGAAGCGCCCAGGAACAAATACCCACCCGGTTTCAACGTACTGTGGATCCGCAGCAGAATGTCCTTCTTCACCTCAGCGGAAAAGTAGATCAGCACATTGCGACAGAACACGATGTCGAACTTGCCCAGCGCCGCATAGCTGTCCAGCAGGTTGAACGAGCGAAACTCCACCCGGCTCTTGATGGGCGCCTTGATGGCCCAGCGCCCCGGCCCTTTCGGGTCGAAATAGCGCTGCAAACGTTCCGGCGACAGGCCGCGACCGATGGCCAGGCTGTCGTACTCGCCCGTCTTGCAGTTGGTCAGCATGGTGCCGGAAAGGTCGGTGGCAACGATCTGCACCCCCATCTTCAACTGACCCAGGTTGACCCGCTCGAATTCATCGATCGACATCGACAACGAGTACGGTTCCTGCCCCGACGAACAGGCAGCCGACCAGATCCGCAGGCGCTGGCCAGGAGCGGCTTTGATCGCTTCCGGCAGCACCTTGTTCTTCAGCACTTCAAACGGATAAGTGTCACGAAACCACAAGGTTTCGTTGGTCGTCATGGCATCGACCACCATCTCGCGCAGACCACTGCGCGGTTGGGTCTGGATGCGCTGGACCAGCTCCCCCAGGGACTTGATGCCTTGCTGCTCCATCAGTTTGTTGAGGCGGCTGGACACCAGGTACTGCTTGTTTTCACCGAGCAAAATGCCACAGGCTTTTTCCAGGAATACCCGGAACTGTTCGAAATCCAAATTACCCGTAGACAATGGTGCCGCCTCTTAACTCGTATTGATCGCCAGGAGCAAAAGGCCCCTAGCTGATATCTGCTGCTTTGATCCGGTCGACTACCCGGGATGCCAGGTCATCAGGACGGAATTTGGCCAGGAAGTCATCGGCACCGACTTTCTTGACCATCGCCTGATTGAACACACCCGACAACGAAGTATGCAGGATGATATGAAGCTTTTGCATGCGTGGGTCGCTGCGGATCTCGGCGGTCAGGGTGTAGCCGTCCATTTCCGGCATCTCGATGTCGGAAATCATCATCAGGAACTCTTCTTCCGGCTTCTTCCCTTCGTCCACCAGCTTGCGCAGGTAATCCAGGGCCTGCCGACCGTCGTTCAACGCCACGACTTCCACGCCGACCGTCTGTAGACAACGCGATACCTGCTTGCGTGCCACGGACGAGTCATCAACCGTCAGCACCCGCAAAGACAGGGCCTTGTGCTGGGTCTCGACGTCCACCACACCAACGGAAATCGCTTCCGGCGTGGGTGCCACTTCCGCCAGCACTTTCTCCACGTCGATGATTTCGACCAACTGATTGTCGACCCGGGTCACAGCCGTCAGGTAATGATCGCGGCCGGTGCCCTTGGGTGGCGGATGGATCTCCTCCCAGTTCATGTTGACGATGCGCTCCACCGAGCGCACCAGGAAACCCTGCGTCTTGGTGTTGTACTCCGTGATAATCACGAAGGGATTGCTTTGATCCAGCAACCGACCGGCACCGGTCGCCATCGCCAGATCGAGAATCGGAATGGTTGCCCCCCGAATACTCGCTACACCGCACACGACAGGATTGGATTTGGGCATCACGGTCAGCTTGGGGCATTGCAGCACCTCACGAACCTTGAATACGTTGATCCCATAGAGCTGCTGGCCGTCGAGACGGAACAACAACAGCTCCAGGCGATTCTGCCCTACCAGTTGCGTGCGCTGGTTTACCGAATCCATTACACCAGCCATGCCCAGACTCCCTAACACCAACGCTTAAGTGTGTTGCGACGCACATTCATTGCTAAACGGCACGGCGCTTGCTTTTTAACTCTTATGAGCACAGAACCGACATTTTTCCGACGCCTGACCGCACATTTGCACACAATGTTGTGCGCGACGGCGGCTGCCTGCCTGTTTAACGCTGGCAGCCCTGCCCTTGCCGACTCGGTTACCTTGCCTGACATGCTTATCGGCGTGACCCAGGGTTTTCTTGAATTCACCGTAGAAGACTATTTGGCGACCAGTCAGACCGAGGGTCGATATGAAATCGAAGTCAACCAACTCGACCCGCGCCTGCGCATGCCGATGTGCGACAGGGAATTGACAGCCAGCCTGGAAAGCCCGGCCAGGCCCTTGGGGCGTGTCACGGTCAAGGTTCGTTGCGAAGGCGCCTCGCCGTGGACGGTTTTCGTGCCGGCGCAGGTGCGCCTGTTTCGCGAAGTCGTCACCGCCACTCGGCCGCTGCGACGCCTCGGGGTGATCGAACCTGAAGACGTCATGTTGCGCGAGCGCGACATCAGCCTGATCAGCCAGGGCTACCTGACGTCCCTGGACCAGGCGATCGGACAGAAGTTGACCCGACCAATGGTCGCCGATCAGTTGGTCACCCTGGTGAACATCGAACAGGCGCAAGTCATCAGCAAGGGTGACCAGGTGGTGATCACCGCCCGCAGCGGCACGCTCAGCGTACGCATGCCCGGCGAGGCACTGTCCAATGGCGGGTTGCGCGATCAGATACGCGTGAAAAACCTCAACTCCCAGCGAGTCATCAAGGCGCAAGTGATCGCGCCCGGCCAGGTGGAAGTCGCCATGTAGAGGCCAGGCCTTGCAAACAGCCGCTTGAAGAGATGGCGCACCCTGCGACTGTTCCCTAAACTAGGGTGTGCAGGGGCCAGCGCTGACGCGCGCAAGCTCATTGATAAATGGGCCTAAAGTTTTCTCGGGTATGGCCGAAAACATGGCAAGCGTCCAAATACCCAGAGGTTTTTTATCATGGTCATCGACTTCAACCGATTAAACAGCTCTCCGTCACTTACGGGCAGTACACGTACCAGCGCCAGCAAGGAAGCGGCTGAAAATGCCAAGGCTGCGCCGCTGAATACCCCGGCACCGGAAGCCACTACCGTGAAAAGCGGAGAATCGGTACATCTCAGTAATGAGGCCCAGCAGTTGCAGAAGGTCACTGACAAGCTGCGCGATCAGCCTGAAGTCGACAAAGCCCGCGTGGCCGAGTTGAAAGCAGCGATTGCCGATGGCAGCTATAAAGTCGACAGCAACCGCGTAGCCAGCAAACTGCTCAACTTCGAAGCCCAGCGCTAGGCTCCGGTCTGCGCCAGGCTTTTGGACGCTTAAAACCCAAGGCCAGCCATGCACGATACCCAATTACTGCAACTGATCATCGACGACTTTGCCCCAGCGCAACAATTGCTCGAGCTACTGCAAACCGAGTCCCTCGCCTTGCATGGTCGCGACATGCGCCTGCTCGAGGACATTCTGGCGCGCAAGCAGGCACTGATCATTTTGCTGGAACAGCATGGCCGCAAGCGCAGCGAAATCCTTGCCAGCCTCAACCTGCCGCTCAACCGACAGGGGCTGGAGCAACTGGCCAGCCAGTCAAGCGTCGGCGAGCGCCTGTTGTCGCAAAGTGATGTGCTGACCGACCTCCTGGCCCAGTGTCAGGACGCCAACGTGCACAATGGCCGGTCCATCATGATGCAACAGGCCGCCACGGCCACCCAGCTGAAAATCCTTCATGGCGGCGACACACCCGCGCTGTACGACGCGCGCGGTTCAACCTCCACCCTGGCGAAACGGGGTCCCCTCAGTCAGGCCTGAACCTGACATCGAGCCCGCACTATCAAGACGAGAAACATGCTGGCAAAATGCCGGCAAGCAGCTGTCAAATTTTGTCTGGAGATTGATGAACCGTGTTCAATGCCTCAAGCGCGGATGATGCTCCGCAGCCACCCAAGGTGCTCACCACGCCCCTTGAGATCTCCGGCACCCTACGTCAGCTGCAAGACAGCCACGACCCGCTGATCATCACGTTTCACGAGCGCACCCAACGCTTCCAGAGTTACCTGGTGGGTATCGACCGTGACAACGGCACCATGGCCCTGGACGAAATGATCCCCCGTGACGGCGAGCGTTTCCTGCTGGCGGGCGAGCCGTTCAAGGTCGAAGGCTTTCACGATGGCGTGCGAATCGCCTGGGAAAGCAACGGCGCGCTGACCATCGACGAAACCGGTGGCAGCCGCTGCTATCATGGCCCCCTGCCGGACGAAGTGGTTTACCACCAGCGCCGCAACGCCTTCCGCGCGGCATTGAAGCTGGCGCAACTGGTGGACGTCGACCTGGACGGTGAAAAGCTCAAGGCGCCGATCAAGGGCAAATTGCTGGACATCTCCGCCACCGGCTGCAAATTGCGTTTCGACGGTGACATCGGCGGCAACCTGCAACTGGGCCAGGTCTATGACCGTTTCATGGCTGCCCTGCCGTTCGGCAAAATGACTGCCCCGGTTGAACTGCGTTACCTGCATTTCGAAGAGAAAATTTCCACCACCTTCGCCGGCGTGCGCTTTCACAACATGAGCGGCCTGGTACAGCGCCAGGTCGAGCGCTTTGTCTATCAGCTGCAGCGCGAAGCCCGCCGATTCGATAAAGACGACCTCTGATACAGGCGCCAACAAAAAAACGGGCAGTCCCTTGCGGTGACTGCCCGTTTTTTTTATGCGCCGAACTTAAGGACGCGCCTCGGTAAAGCTCTGTTCACGCCCCTCATCCGGGTCATCGCCCGAGGATTCATCCGTTTCGGATTTGGGCTCTGGTTCCAGCTCTGGTCCCACCTCGGGCTCAGGCTCAGGCGCAATCGGATTCTGCATCTGGTCCTGCACTACCTGCTCATCCACCCTCGGATCGAGCGCCGCTACCAATGGCGAACTCGACATGCTGTCCGGCATCGCCACGTGATGCAGCGGCGCGTCGTCGACCTGGTGCAAATTGGTCACCGCTTTCGGGCGGATTCGCCACACCAGCACCAGCGCGAAAAAGCTGAAGAACGCATACAGCATCTGGCTGCCGAACAGCTTCATCAAGACCCCTGCCACCAATGGCCCGATACTCGCACCCACGCCATAGGTCACCAGCAGCATCGCGGTCAGGGAGACCCGGCGATCACCTTCGACGTGGTCATTGGAGAAGGCCACGGCCAATGGATACAGGCAGAACTGCACCAGCGAGCAGAAGAACCCGGCGATGAACAGCACCTCCAGCGGCACTTGCTTGAGGATCGCCAACGGCAACGCGGCCACCGCCAGGCTGAACGCAAAGCAGCGGATCAACAGCGCCCGGTCATAGCGATCGGACAGCCAGCCCAGCGGCCACTGCACCAGCAGGCCGGCAAAAATGCAACTACCCATGAACAGACCGACCTGCTCGGTGGACAGCCCTTGCTGCGAGGCATACAGCGGCGCCAGGCCGTAGAACGAACCGACGATCAGGCCCGCGCCCAGCACCGTGCTGAGTGACTGCGGCACCCGCTTGATGAAGAACCGCGGCTCCATGGGCGCCGGATGCAGGGGGGCCGGGTGAATCCGCCGGGTCAAGGCCACCGGCACCAGGCACAGGGCGAAGCACAGGGCGACCAGCATCAACAGCTCCAGGCCCAGCGCCGGGTGCATGACCAGGATCAACTGACCCAGCACCAACCCCAGGTACGAGGCAATCATGTAACCGCTGAACACCAGGCCACGCTGCTTGGCTTCGGCCTGCTCATTGAGCCAGCTTTCGATGACCATGTACTGGCACATCATGCCCAGGCCGACAATCACCCGCAGGAACAGCCAGGCGGGCAGCCAGTCGATCAATCCATGACCGAGCACCGCAGCGCCGACGATACCGGCACAGGTCGCATAGGCCCTGATATGCCCGACCCTCGCGATCAGACGGTGGCCGATCTTGCCACCCAGCACCAGGCCAAAATAGTTGGCCGCCATCAAGGCACCCACCCACAGGCTGTCGACATTGTCGGCGGCCAGGCGCAGGCCCAGGTAAGTACTCAACAAGCCTGAACCGATCAACATCATCAGCGAGGCAAAATAAAGCGCTCGAAAGGATTTCCAGATTTGGCGCATCGGCGTTCCGAGCGGCTCCTTGCAGTAAGTGTCGGGCTGTCCGAAAAGATAGCCCGATGGCGCTGATTCGTCAGGCCTGGGCGGCCAGGACACGACGCTCCCAGGGCGTAATTTCGTCGAAGAAGCTGGTCAACTCAAGGGTCTTCGAAGCGACGTAGCCTTCGATGAACTCAGTGCCAAACAGTTCCTTCGCCAATTGACTACGTTTCAGACGCTCGAGAGCGGCATGTAAGGTACAGGGCAACGAAAGATTATCCGGCACCTGGAATTCACCCTGGATCGGCTCGCTCGGTTCCAGCTGGTTTTCAATGCCATGCAGCCCCGCCGCCAGGCTCGCGGCGATGGCCAGGTACGGGTTGGCATCCGCCCCCGGCAAGCGATTCTCGACCCGACGGGCGACCGGTGAACTGGCGGGAATGCGCAAGCCTGCCGAGCGATTGTCATGGGACCAGCAGGCATTGTTCGGCGAAGCAAACGGATGGCACAAGCGCTGGTAGGAATTCACATTTGGCGCAAACAACGCGGTGAAATCCGCCATGCCCGCCTGCTGCCCCGCAATAAAATGACGGAACATCGCCGTCGGCTCGCCCGCCTCGTCACTGAACACATTTTTGCCACTGCCGATCTCGACGATGCTTTGATGAATATGCATCGAACTGCCAGGGGTGTGCGCCAGCGGCTTGGCCATGCACACCACGATCAGGCCATGCTTGAGCGCGACTTCCTTGAGCAGGTGCTTGAACAGGAACGTCTGGTCGGCCAGCAGCAAGGGATCGCCATGCAGCAGATTGATCTCGAACTGGCTCACACCCATCTCGTGCATAAACGTATCGCGCGGCAGGCCAAGCGCGGCCATGCATTCGTAGACCTCGCTGAAGAACGGTCGCAGGCCGTTGTTGGAGCTGATGCTGAACGCGGACTGTCCGTCCTCGCGACGTCCGTCCAGGCCGGCTGGTGGCTCAAACCCCAGCGTCGGATCAGGGTTGGGCGCGAACACGAAAAATTCCAGCTCGGTTGCCACCACCGGCGCCAGGCCCAAGGCGGCATAACGAGCGATGACCGCCTTGAGCTGGCCCCGGGTCGACAGGCTCGAGCTTTCGCCACTGAGTTCATCGGCATCACAAATGGCCAGCGCTCGCGGATGCTTGCTCCAAGGCAGGGGATGGATCTGTGCCGTATCCGGCACCAGCGCCAGGTCGCCGTCATCACTGCCGTAGAAACGCGCTGGCGGATAACCGCCCATGATGCATTGCAGCATCACCCCCCGCGCCAGCTGCAGGCGTCGACCTTCGAGGAATCCCTCCGCAGTCATCACCTTGCCCCGGGGAACGCCGTTCAAATCCGGCGTGACACATTCGATTTCATCAATGCCCGTCAGTCGCTGTGCGAGTGAGCGCTGGCCATCGGTTGTCATGACGCAATCCTTGTTGTTGTGCGAGCCACGAAGGGCAACCCGTACAAAATAGGCTCCGCGTGTTCGGAATATCAAGCAGCGCCAGGCAAAAATTACCTCAGGGCAGATAGAGGCTGAACAAACCGCCGCCCAACGGGCCGCCGTTGCCGATCTCGGTGCGCCCTTCCACCCCATTACGCTGGTGCAGTGCAGCAATCCGCGCGGCAAAATACAGGCCCAGGCCGGTACTGCCGGTGGTGTGGTTGATGCCCTGAACATAATTGGCCTGGTGTTCAATCATCTGCGACGAATACCCCTCCCCATCGTCATTGACCGTGATCACCAATTGCCCAGCCGTATCACTCACACTGATCAACACCGCCTGGCGAGCGTGACGGATGGCATTGTTGATGCAGTTTCCCAGTACCGAGGCGATCAGTTCGCGGTCGAAGAAACCCAGGGGGCTCAACGGGTCCACTTCAAAGGTGGCCATAATTCCGCGACTGGCGAACACGTCCTGATGACAGGCCAGTTGCGCCTCAATGAAATCGTCCAGCTCATGATAGGCCGGCTGCAAAGGCAGCTGGTTGATGCCTATTTTGTAAAGCCCCAACAGTTGCACCAGCATGCTGTTGAGGTGGGCGAACTCGAATTCGATCACACCCTGCTCCGGCGCCTGCCGCGCGGGGGCCGGCAAGCGCCCCAACCATTGGCTGTGCGCCTGCATCAGCATCGCCAGGGAGTTCTTCATGTCGTGCACGGTGGAAGCGATTACCGTGGAAAAGTCCAGTGCCGGGTCGTTGTGGTTCATGCGCCGAACGCCTTGGTTTTCAGTTTCTGGTAGCGCGGGAAGCGCGGATCGGAATCGGGCATCAGGCCAACCATTTTCAGGCAGGTCCGGCACTCGATGAGCTCGGCCGAAGGCAGGCTGGTATCGGTGCCATGCAGCAGTGACTGCGCCATGTTCAGTGCGATACTGATGTTCTTCGGCTGCAACCCCAGGGCTTTGCGAAACACCGCACGGGCTTCCACCAGGTTGCCGGTCTTGTACACCCGCACGCCCTGACGGTTGAGGTCGGCGGCCAGGTTGCCGGAATTGAGAATGGCCGGGTCATCGGTCAATTTGGCGATGCCCTTCATCACCGCCGGATCGTCGCCGTAGATTTCCGCACAGTTCTTCAACATGCTGGCGCCTGCATCGGGCTGTCCGAGCATCTGCAACTGCTTGGCCACCAGCAGCGCCGCCTCGGCGCTCATGAACTGCTCCATGCCATCAAGCCGCTGCATGGCCTGCTCGGTGAGCTTCTCGGCCGTCTCGGCATCGTTGAGCAACAAGCTGGTGGCCTTCATCAGGCGCGCACGGATCTGCAAGCCGGGGTCGGACGGGTTGTCCTTCGCCACGGCACTCAGCGTGGTGTTGATTTCCAGGCGGGTGCGGGTATCCAGGCCTTTCTCGCTGCCTTTACTGATCAAGGCATGGGCCAGGCCGAGATTACTCTCGGCGTCCTTGAAGCGAGACTGTGCACCTTGCGCCACCGCCTGGCGATAGGCCTTGGAAGCCGTCTCGAAATCCTCGTTGGTCATCGCCAGTTTGCCCAACTGCGCCTGCCTGCGAACCGCCAGGGGCGAGAGGCGGATCGCATCTTCCAGCACCCGCTGGGCGCCGCGAGTGTCTCCTTCGGCCGCCAGCACATCGGCCATTCCGTCGTAGAGCGCGGGCATCATCGGAAACGCTTTCAGGGCCTTCTCGTACACGCCCTTGGCCTGGGTGATCTGGCCGCGCTTGAACAACAGCTTGCCCAGACCGGCGAACGCCCAGGGCAACGGTCGGTCGGCAATGATGCTGTCGTACAGCCGCTCCAGCGCCTCGTTCTGGTTCAGATCGCGCAGTGCATCGGCTCTATAGCGCAGGCACAGGGGCGAGTAGCGGATGTCTTGCTTGCACAGGGCAATACAGGCATTGAGCACCTCCAGCGGCTTGCCGCGATCAAGGGCCTGCAGGATCGGCTTGAGCAGGGTTTTGCGCTGCACCAGGCGCTCCAGACGCTGGGCCAGGCCGGAGCGGTTGAACGGCTTGGTCAGGTACGCATCGGGCTCGTGCTCCAGGGCGCTCAACACCATGGCCTGGCTGGTCTCGGCAGTGACCATCACGAACACACTCTCATGACTGATCAACTTCTCGACCATCAAGTCTTCGAGCACCTGTTGCCCGTTTTTCTTGCCGTCGCCCAGGTGGAAGTCCTGCAGGATGAAATCGTAGGACTTCTGCGAACACATGCGCAGCGCCTGCTCGCCGGTATCCGCGGTATCCACGTCCTTGATCCCCAATTCCCGGAGCATCGACCTGACCGAGCTGCGAAAGTCCGAGAAATCATCGACGATCAGGAACCGCTTTTGGTGATACGACAGCATCGAGGATTTCCAGGCAGTTTTAGAAAATGACATTGGCCGTCCGGGTTATCGGCCAGATGTGAAGTTCTCTTGAGAGCAGGGATGTGAGCGCGAGGTAAAAAATAACCAGTGCACCGGGAAAACAGGATTATCCTGAACTTCTATCCGGAACAGGCTGGCCCTCAAACCAACTTCCGGCGCGCCGCCCGACTCCGCCTAAGGCAGAACATGACCTCCAATCCCCAGCACCCCGCCTCCAACGCGCCTGCGAGCAAGGCGTTGCGTCCCAGCACCCTCGACTTTGCGGTGGTGGGGATCGGTGCCTCGGCGGGTGGACTGCAGGCGATCAAGCTGTTTTTCGAGAACATGCCCCAGGACAACGGCATGGCCTTCGTGATTGTTCTTCATTTGTCCCCTGATCATCAGAGCATTGCCGACAGGATCATCCAGGAATCGACCAGGATGCCGGTCCTGCAGGTGACGCAAACCGTGCCCATCGAAAAGAACCGGGTTTATGTCATTGCACCCGGCAGGCGCCTGACTATGAATGACGGGCTGCTGGAAGTCAGTGCGGCAGACCCGGGCGAAGGTCGCCACTCACCCATCGATCTGTTTTTTCGCGATCTGGCGGACGTGCACCGTGAGCGCGCCTTTTGTCTGGTGCTGTCGGGCACCGGTTCCGATGGCGCAGTGGGCCTGTCGCGCATCAAGGAGCAGGGGGGTGTCACCCTGGCGCAGGCGCCGCAAGACGCTGAATTCGACGGCATGCCGCGCGCCGCCATCGATACCCACATGGTGGATCTGGTGCTACCGGTCGTGGAAATGCCGCAGAAATTGCTGGAACTGTGGCGCAACTCCCGGGAAATCCGCCTGCCAACCGCCGATGATCCGCAATTGCAAACCATTGCCTCATTCTCAGAGCGCGAGACCGCGCTGACCGAGCAACTGCTGTGCGACATCCTGATCCAACTGCGCACGGGCACTGGCCACGATTTCAAGCATTACAAACGCGCCACCGTGCTTCGCCGCATTGAACGCCGCATGCAGGTGACCGGCCAGCCGGATCTCGCCGCCTATTATCAATACCTGCAGGCCAACCCTGATGAGACCAAGGCGCTGCTGGCCGACATGTTGATCGGTGTGACCAACTTCTTCCGCGATCGCGAAGCCTTCGAAGCGCTGGAGCGCGATGTCGTGCCACAACTGGTCGCTGCTACCGCCTCTGCCCAGCTGGAAAAAGAGGAAATCCGCGTCTGGTCCGCCGGCTGTTCCACTGGCGAGGAAGTCTATAGCCTGGCCATGTTGCTCACCGACCAACTGCAACTGGATGCAAGCAGCGCATCGCTGCAACTGTTCGCCACCGACATCGATGAACGCGCCATCAGCGTGGGCAGGGCCGGCCTGTACCCGCAAGCCATCATCACCGATGTGCCGCCCGCGCGGCTGCGCCACTATTTCATCAAGGAAGACGACCACTACCGGATACGCAAGGAGATTCGCGAGAAGGTGTTGTTTGCCAAGCACAGCCTATTGTCCGACCCGCCTTTTTCGCAGATTGACCTGATCGTCTGCCGCAATTTGCTGATCTACCTGGATCGCGAAGTACAGCGCGAGATCCTGCAGATGTTCCACTTCGCCTTGCGCCCCGGTGGTTTTTTGTTTCTTGGTTCTTCGGAAAGCGCGGACGCCTGCCAGGAGCTGTTCACGCCGATCGATAAACGTAACCGGATCTTCCGGGCCAAGACCGGCACCGCCAGCAGTCGTCGTACCCCTACCATGCCCCGGGGCGGCTATGTACGCAGCAGTGTCTCCCGGGACATACCGCAGAACAGTGTGCAGCGTAAGTCTTCATTTGCCGACATTCATCAACGGGCCCTGGAACAGTCAGCCCCTCCCAGTGTGATAGTCGACGCCAATGCCGACATCCTGCACATGAGCGAAAGCGTCGGGCGCTTCCTGCGGCATGTGGGGGGTGAGTTATCGCGCAACCTGTTGACGCTGATCTTGCCAGAGCTGCGCCTGGAGATTCGCACGACGTTGTTCCAGGTACAGCAGAGCGGCCTGTGGGTGAAGTCCCGGGAGGTGCCGATCAAGCGCGATGATCACCGTTACCTGATTGGTCTGGTGGCCCACCCCTACCGGGAAGGCGATTCGGACGGCGAGTACATCCTGGTGATTTTCGAAGAGGTGGAAGTCGATCCCTCGCAAATGGCGGCCACAACCGTGCTGCAGACGGAAAGCCAGGTGCTGTCCAACCTTGAGCGCGAACTGCAACGGACCAAGTTGCATCTGCAGGACACCATCGAGCAATCGGAAGTCTCCAGCGAAGAACTCAAGGCCTCGAATGAGGAAATGCAGGCAATCAATGAAGAGCTGCGCTCGGCCACCGAAGAGCTGGAGACCAGCAAGGAAGAGCTGCAGGCGATCAACGAAGAGCTGTTGACCGTCAACTTCGAGCTGAAAACCAAGGTCGAGGAAACCGACAAGATCAACGACTACCTGACCAACCTGATCGCCTCGACCGACATCGCCACCGTGTTCGTCGATCGCAGCATGCGCATCAAATGGTTTACCCCCCGCGCCACCGAAATTTTCAGCATGTTGCCGGTGGACACCGGACGCTCCCTGCTCGACATCACCCATCGACTCGATTACGAAAACCTCGCAGGCGACGCAGCGCTGGTGTTCGAGTCGCTGAACATGATCGAACGGGAAGTCAGCAGCATCGACGGACGCTGGTACATCGCCCGCCTGCTACCGTACCGCTCCAGCGAAGACCATATCGATGGCACGGTGCTCACGTTCATCGACATCACCAAACGGCGGGCTGCGGAAGAGGAATTGCGCCTGGGTGAAGAGCGCATGCGCCTGGTCGCCGAAAGCACTCGCGACTACGCCATCATCACCCTGGATGAGGGTGGTGTGATTACCAGCTGGAACAAGGGTGCCGAACTGATCTTTGGTTACAGCAAGGCCGAGACCGAGGGTGCCTATTACGATTTCATCTTCCCGGCGAAAGACCGTGCCGCCGGCGTGCCCGAAAACGAACTTGAGGCAGCCCGTACCCACGGTCGCAGCGAAAATGAACGCTGGCACCAACGCAAGGACGGCAGCCGGTTCTACTGCAGCGGCGAAGTGACCTTGCTCAGGGGCGATACCCTCAAGGGCTTCGTCAAGATTGCCCGGGACCTGACCGGGCACCAGCGTCAGAATGAGGCGCAGAGCCAGGAGCTGGCCGACACACGTAATACCAATTACCTCAAGGATGAATTCTTCGCGGTGATGTCTCACGAGCTCAAGCATCCATTAAATCTGATTCAGCTCAATGCCGAATTGCTGCGCCGCCTGCCGATCACCCGAACGGCTGCGCCGGCGGCCAAGGCAATCAATACCATCTGCGATGCCGTCAACAGTCAGGCGCGGATCATCGACGACTTGCTGGATGTGGCCCGCGTCAGGACGGGCAAGCTCAAGCTCAAACCGGTCGCCGTGGACCTGTCCAAAGTACTGCAAGACATCTACAGCGTGGTGCTCAACGAGCAGCACGACGTCACGGTCGAACTGCTGGTGCCGACTGGCGCCCTGTTCATACGGGCTGACCCCACGCGGCTGGAACAGATTATCTGGAACCTGGTGAATAACGCTTTGAAGTTCACTCCACCCAAAGGCCGGGTGCAGCTGATCGCCAGCGAGGCCGGCAAAATGGCGCGCCTGGACATCAAGGATAACGGCGCCGGGATTGCCGCCGAGCATCAGGAGCATGTGTTCGATTTGTTCAGCCAGGCCGAAAAACAGCACGCCACCCACAACCGCGAAGGCCTGGGAATCGGTTTATCCCTGGTCCGCCAGCTGACCGAGGCGCAACGCGGGACGGTTGAAGTGCACTCAGGTGAATTAGGCGCCGGTTGCACCTTTACCGTGTATTTGCCGTTGATCCAGAACGAACCGGGGCTTGAGCCCCAAGCCCACGCCGAAGAAACCACGGGAAGGCTGAGCGGCTTGACCATCCTGCTGGTCGACGACTCGGCAGACGTACTGGAGACCTTGAAAATGCTGCTGGAGATGGAAGATGCGCAGGTCATTGCCTTCGATCGTCCAGTGGAGGCTCTGGATGCCGCCAGGAGCACCTCATTTGACCTGATCATCTCAGACCTGGGCATGCCAGTCATGAACGGTCACGAGTTGATCAGCGCCTTGCGCCAGTTACCTCTCATCAAAGACGTTCCCGCCATTGCGCTCACCGGCTACGGCGCCCATAGCGACATCCAGAAGTCCCGCCAATCGGGTTTCAACCAGCACATCGGCAAACCCGTGTCCTATGATGAGCTGATTGAGACGATCGAAGAACTGAGACGCACTTGAAGAACAAGGGTCAGCGCAGATAGGCCCTCTGAACGCTGACGCGACGGTCGATGGCCTGTCTGAGCCGCTCCTTGTGCTCGGCCCACACCTTGGCGTCGACCTTGCTAGAGCGCATTAACTCGAGCATGGCGGCCTTGGCCGCCATGTACTCCACCCAGGCATCACTGGACTTGAGCTTCAAGATCTCGCGCTCATTCATCTCCATCTGCCGCAGGGCCCTGACCGACTCGTCGGTAATGACCGTGCTCAGGGTCAGCTGGGGCTTGTGCGGGGCCACAAACTGGCGAGAGTCGATCACGATCTCCCGCGCGCGTTGAACGCCCCACTTCAATGCCAGGCAGCCCGGCTCAGCGCCTTGCCGATCGTGAAACTCCTCGCGCATCAACCAGCCGTCCGTGTCGTAGACACCGATGAACAACTGCGTGATGCCTTCGAGACTGACCCTGGCCTGCACCTCTATCTGCACCCCATCGCCGAGTACCTCTTCGTGGGTGTGCAGCGGCAACCGACGATTAATCCATAACCAGTATTTGGCGCCTCTGTGTCGCATGGCCGTACTCCATTAACACTGCCTGGAGTAAGGCACACCACTGAATGCCCCGCCAATGTCGGTCGTCGGGCCAATAACTGAGGGTATTTTCCTGCGGACAAAAACAAAACCCCTACCTGCATACGCAGATAGG
>NZ_JACBXG010000018.1:0-117267 GCF_020295325.1 Pseudomonas sp. Y24-6
GGAAACAAGTAGAAGCATCAGATTGCGGTGTGTGAAGACGATAGAACCGAAAGTTCGACTCTTGCAAACACCGAAAGCTATCACATACCCAATTTGCTGAAGCGCGGCCAGCTGGCCACGATTCGGTACCCGAATTTCTTGACGACCATAGAGCATTGGAACCACCTGATCCCATCCCGAACTCAGCAGTGAAACGATGCATCGCCGATGGTAGTGTGGGGTTTCCCCATGTGAGAGTAGGTCATCGTCAAGATTAAATTCCGAAACCCCTATCTGCGTATGCAGGTAGGGGTTTTGTTTTTGTCCGCGAGAAATCGTCGGCACTTTTTGGTAAGGTGCACCTCGTTTTTCAAGGAACTGCTAGCAACGCCTATGGACCGGCACTTCTTTTCATATCCATAGAGCTCCTGCAGAAATGCCCCAACCGATACCGATCAAAGACCACGAAAAAGAGACGCGCCTGGTCAACAGGAGACTCATGGCCTGCGCCTTGTTCGTTGCGGCGATCTCCTGCGCACTGGTTGTGCGCCTGTACGTGCTGCAAGTACTCGAATTCGACTACCACTCGACGATCTCGGAAAACAACCGCGTCCATGTCCTCCCGATCACCCCGCCCCGTGGCTTGATCTACGACCGCAACGGCGTGGTGCTTGCGGACAACCGTCCCAGCTTCAACCTGACCATCACCCGTGAACGCGCCACAGACGTCAAGGACGAGCTGGATCAGGTTGTCAGCCTCCTGCACCTTCCAGTCGAGGATCGCGCGCTGTTCGACAAGGCGATGAAGCAGGTGCGGCACCCGTTCGTGCCGGTCACGTTGTTCTATGAGCTCACCGAAGAGCAGATCGCGGTGCTTGCAGTTAACGAGTTCCGCTTGCCGGGCATCGATGTGGAACCACAGTTTGTTCGCCATTACCCGATGGGCGCCCATTTCGCGCATTCCATCGGCTACGTCGGACGAATCAACGAGAAAGAGTCCAAGGTGCTCGATACGGTTGAATACCGTGGCGCCCAGTCGATCGGTAAAACCGGCATCGAGAAATTCTACGAGTCGCAGCTGCACGGTCACGTAGGCTATGAAGAAGTCGAAACCAATGCCCAGGGCAGGGTGTTGCGAGTGCTCAAGCACACCGATCCGATCCCCGGCAAAAACATCGTGCTCAGCCTTGACGTCAAACTGCAGGAAGCTGCCGAGCAAGCATTGGGAGACCGCCGCGGCTCCGTGGTAGCACTTGATCCGGCAACCGGCGAAGTGCTGGCGATGGTCAGCAAGCCCAGCTTCGATCCCAACCTGTTTGTCACCGGCATCAGCTTCAAGGAATATGCCGCGCTGCACGACTCTATCGACCGGCCGCTGTTCAACCGCGTGCTACGCGGTCTCTACGCCCCCGGCTCGACCATCAAGCCTGAAGTGGCCATCGCAGGCCTAGATGCCGGTGTAGTCACCCCCCAGACCCGCGTCTTCGACCCCGGCTATTATCAGCTCCCGGACTTCGATCACAAGTACCGCAACTGGAATCACAGCGGTGATGGCTGGGTCGATATGGACGCAGCGATCATGCGTTCCAACGATACGTATTTCTACGACCTGGCCCACAAGCTGGGCATTGATCGCCTGCACGACTACATGGCCATGTTCGGGCTTGGCGAAAAGGTCTCGCTGGACATGTTCGAAGAGTCTGCCGGCCTGATGCCCTCCCAGGCGTGGAAGCGCGCTACGCGTCGCCAGCCCTGGTTCCCGGGCGAGACAGTGATCCTCGGCATCGGCCAGGGCTATATGCAGGTCACGCCACTGCAACTGGCTCAGGCCACCGCCTTGATCGCCAACAAAGGCGTGTGGAACCGGCCACATCTGGCCAGAACCTTAGACGGTGTCGCCCCGGTAGACGAACACCCGATGCCGAATATCCTGCTCAAGGATCCCCGGGACTGGGAGCAGGTCAACCACGGCATGCAGATGGTCATGCACGACGCTCGAGGGATTGCCCGAGCGGCCGCGCAGGGCGCTCAGTACCGCATTGCCGGCAAGAGTGGTACCGCGCAAGTTGTCGCGATCAAGCAAGGCGAGCGCTACAACCGGGCGAAAACCCTGGAGCGCAACCGCGACAATGCCTTGTTCGTCGGCTTCGCCCCGGCCGAGCATCCGAAGATTGTCATTTCGGTGATGATTGAAAACGGGGAGGCCGGTGGTCGCGTTGCCGGCCCGGTGGTGCGGCAGATCATGGACGCCTGGTTACTCGATCAGGACGGCCATCTCAAGCCGCAATACGCCACGCCGAGCAAAGCACCGGGCGACCCTCACGTTTAAGCGTTCAAGGCTTCACAGCACAGGCTCACGAATGCTGAGCATGTGCTGGAAGCTTTCGAGGAAAACCGTTTCGGCCTGACTCATCTTCTGTTCGCGGTTCCACAACAGCTGAATATCGAAATCCACCACCCCATCCTCGGGCGGCAATCGCCACAGCAGACCCTGCTCGACATCACGGCGCACCAGATGCGTTGGCAAACAACCGATGCCATACCCGGCGCAGATCAGGCGGTAAATCTCTTCAAAGCTCGTCGATGATGCAACGATCTTCCCGGTAAAGCCCTGTTGGTCGCGAAACAGCGTCAAAGGGGAAAGATTACCGCCGAGCTGGTCGCTGGTGAAACTGACAAAATTCTCTGCCGCGAGCTCTTCCAGGGTCAAGTTTTCCTGCCCGAACAACCGATGCCGCTGTCCGCAGAAATACGCATAACGCTCGCGAAACAGCACCCGCTGCTCCAGCCTTGGTTGCGGTAGCCGACACAGCCCAACACCGATGGTCGCGGTCTTTTGCAGCAGCGAACTGATAATGTTCGAGCTGCCCATCACCTCGACTTCCAACTCGATCTTCGGGTGAGTTTCGTGGAAATCGGCAAGGAACTCATCGTAGTGGCGCGCTTGCACACCGCTGACCGTGAGGATACGAATCTTGCCCACGACATCGTCGTGACGGCTCTCCACCACCGTGCCCAGTCGCGAAATATCCCCGTAGATATCCGCTGCAATACGCAGGACTTCTTCCCCGGTTTCCGTCAGGTCAAATCGTCGCCCGCTGCGGGCAATCAACACGCACTCCAACTGTTCCTCCAGCCGTTTAAGCGCCTGGCTCACCGCCGACTGCGTGATGTGCAAGCGCGCAGCGGCCCGGCTCATGCTGCCTTCCTGACCGATCACCAGGTAGGTGCGTAACAGGTTCCAGTCGAGGCGGTCATTGAGGAAGCGGCGACCGACCCACGGGTTGGAAGTGGAGGGCATAAAAACTCCATGTAGTAGCAGGGCTAATAGTAAAGATAAGAATTTGAAAATTGACTAATCCTGGCATGAAAGCGATAAAGCCAACAAGCGCCACAGAGTGCAACCGTAAAACAGCCTTCAGCACCTGCCCAAAACTATAAATACACAGGGTCCTTGCATGCACACTACCCCTCAACCGCGTCGAGCGGCGGCGGCAGCCTTTATTGGCACGACCATCGAGTTCTACGACTTCTACATCTACGCCACGGCCGCGGCGCTGGTGCTCGGGCAAGTGTTTTTTCCCAGCAGCGACCCGGTGATGAGTACGCTGGCAGCCTTTGGCAGTTTCGCGGTCGGCTTCATCGCCCGTCCCATGGCCGGCATGGTGTTCGGTCACTTGGGCGATCGCCTGGGGCGCAAGAAAATGCTGCTGGTGACCATGGCGCTAATGGGCCTGGCGACCGCCGGGATCGGGATGTTGCCCAGCTATGCAAGCGTCGGTATCTGGGCGCCGATCGGTCTGATTGTCCTGCGTTTGATCCAGGGGATTTCGGTCGGTGGCGAGTGGGGCGGGGCGGTGCTGATGGCCAGCGAACACGCGCCGGCCAAGCGCAAGACTTTCTACGCATCTTTCGCCCAACTCGGCAGTCCGGCCGGTCTACTGCTGGCGTTGATCGCCTTTCGTCTGGTCACGTCCCTGGAACCGGAAGACTTCCTCGCCTGGGGCTGGCGCCTGCCGTTTCTCGCCAGCGGTGTGCTGATGATGGTTGGCCTGATGATCCGCTCCGGTGTCGACGAGTCGCCGGAATTCGCCAAGGCGCGGGACAACAACGAGACCGCCCAATACCCGGTGAAGGATGTGATCCGCACCTGCTGGCGGCAGATCCTGTTCGCCGCCGCGGCCGTGACCATCGGCTCGGCCGGGTTCTTTTTCACCAACACGTTCATGATCACTTATGTCACCCAGTACCAGGGCATCGCGCGCTCGACGATTCTTGATTGCCTGTTCCTGGTGACCGTCATCCAGTTGGCCTCGCAACCTCTTTCCGCACTGCTCGCCGAGCGCATCGGCGAAGGGCGCTTCCTCAAACTTGTCGCGCTGATGTGCATGGTCACGCCGTACCCGATGTTCATGTTGGTGGGCACACAAAACATCGTGCTGATGACAGTCGGCATCGCCCTGGCGGTGGTGATTCTTTCGGCGCTGTATGCGGTGATCGCCGGCTACATGACTCAGGCATTCCCGGTGCATCTGCGCTACTCGGGCATTTCCATCGCGTACCAACTCAGCTGCGCGTTGGCAGGCGGTACCACGCCGCTGATAGGCACGCTGCTGGCAAGCAAGTTTTCCGGACAATGGTTGCCGTTGGCGGTGTTCTTCACCTTGCTCTCGGCCCTGTCCTTGATAGGTGTTTGCGGCCTGGCTCGCCTGCGCGCCAACCCGGTCGTCACCCACGCTGCTAAAGAGGTGTATTCGTGAGTAAACCTGAACACATCGGCCCGGTTGAATGGCAGGCCCGTTGCGAACTGGCGGCGCTGTATCGCCTGGTCGCGCACTTTCGCATGACTGACCTGATCGACACCCACATCACCCTGCGGATTCCCGGTCCTGAGCATCATTTCCTGATCAACCGCTATGGCGTGATTTTCGACCGTATGCGCGCTTCGGATCTGGTGCGCATCGATAAGGACGGACGGGTAGTCGATCCGGCTTACCAAGGTCACCGAGTCAACCCTGCCGGGTTCGTCATCCATTCGGCGATCCACATGGCCCGCCCGGATCTGAACTGTGTGATTCACACACACACCGCCGCAGGCATGGCCGTTGCGGCGCAAAAGCATGGCCTGCTGCCAATCAGTCAGCATGCGCTGAAGTTCTACGGCAAGTTGGCGTATCACACCTATGAAGGCATCGCGTTGTCGCTGCATGAGCGCGAGCGTCTGATTGCCGACCTCGGGCCGCACCGGGCGATGATTTTGCGCAATCACGGTTTGCTGGTCGGTGGTTCCGGAGTGGCCCAGGCGTTCCAGGAGATTCACTTTCTGGAACGTGCCTGTCAGGCGCAGGTCGCGGCGCTGGCCGGTGGTTCGGCATTGCATTACCCGTCCCCGGAAGTCTGCGCGCACACCGCCGAACAGTTTGACCGCGATGATCAGGACAACATCATCGACTTGGCCTGGGAGGCCGCTTTAACCCTGATCGAATCCCAGCGCGAGTCCTACTTATCTTGAAAACAGTCATCAACACCGTGGTTTTGCTCTCCCGCGACTCCCTGCTGCTCAAGCAACTGCAAGCCGCATTTGCCCGCAGTGCACCGCAACTCACCACCGTACTGGCCGACGATCCACAAGCCGTCAATGCGCAGATTGCCGCGTGCTGGTTTCCGCCACCGGGCAGCCTCGTCGCATTGCCGAACCTGCAAGTCATCCACTCGGTCGCAGCGGGCATCGATCACCTGGACCACGACCCGACGTGCCCGGATTTGCCGGTGTGCCGGGTCGTCGATCCCGGCCACCGGCAAGGCATGACCGAGTACGTGCGCTGGGCGGTGATTCACTACCACCGGCGCTTCGATCAGGTACTCAGACAGCAACAGGAGCAGCACTGGGAGCGCCCGGTGCAACGAGCGGCGGGGCAGTTCAAGGTTGGGGTCATGGGGCTAGGTTCGTTGGGCAGTGCCATTGCCCTCGACCTCGCTGCCGCCGGTTACGACGTGCGTGGCTGGGCGCGCAGCAGCAAGACAATCATTGGTGTCCAGACCTTCGCCGGTGCGCCGCACCTGAATTCGTTTCTGAACGGTCTGGAACTGCTGATCAATCTGTTGCCCCTGACCCGCGAAACACGGGGCATCCTGGGTGGGGCAACGTTTGAACACCTCGCCAACGGCGCTGCCATTGTCAATTGTGGACGAGGCGGGCATCTCAATATCGACGACCTCGAACTGGCCCTGCAACGAGGAAAGTTGCGCGGTGCATTATTGGATGTTTTCGAACAGGAACCGCTGCCGGTCGATGACCGTCTCTGGACAATGCCCGGCGTGACGATCACCCCACACATGGCCTCGGCGGCCTCCCACGACTGTATTGCCGAACAAGTAGCGGAGAACTTGCGACGACTGAATGCCGGTGAACCGTTATTGAATAGCGCCGACCGGTTACTGGGTTATTGATCTCAAAAACTCGCCCATTAAATCAGGCGACCTATAACAACAATCTCGCACTCTCAAACTATTTACTGCCAGTAAAACAATTAAATAAACGAGTTCTTGATGAATTCCTGGAGACAGTGATGAGCGATCTATCGTCCGCAGAAAAGCCCGGCGCACCTGCGCAAGTTGCAAATATGAAGAAGGTGGCCGTTGCCAGTGTCATCGGCACCACGGTGGAATGGTACGACCTGTTTGTATTCGCCACGGCGTCGGCGCTGGTGTTCAACAAAGTATTTTTTCCGGACTTCGATCCGTTGATCGGCACCTTACTGGCTTTCGGTACGTTTGCTTCGGCGTATCTGGCGCGGATTGTCGGTGCGGCCCTGTTCGGGCACTTCGGTGATCGTTTGGGACGCAAATCGATGCTGTTGGTTTCGCTGTTGACCATGGGGGCTGCGACTTTCGCCATCGGGTTATTACCGAACTATGCGGCCATCGGAATCTGGGCGCCGATCCTGTTGCTATTGCTGAGGGTCATCCAGGGCCTGGCGCTCGGCGGCGAGTGGGGTGGGGCGGTGTTGATGGCGGTGGAACATGCCCCCGCCAACAAACGTGGCTTGTACGGCTCATGGGTGCAGATCGGCGTTCCGGCCGGGACCATGATTGCCAACCTGGCCTTCCTGTTGATCGCGGCGTTGATGTCCCCCGAAGACCTGTTGGCCTGGGGCTGGCGTATCCCGTTCCTGGCCAGCGTACTGCTGATTGCCGTCGGGTTGTACATCCGCTTGAACATCGCTGAAACCCCGGCCTTCAACAAGGTCAAGGAAGCCGAGGTGCAGGTGAAAATGCCGCTGGCGGAGGTCTTTCGCAAGTACTGGAAACAAGTGGTGCTGGGCGGGATCGCCACCATGTCGACCGGTGCATCGTTCAACATCATCGTTGCGTTCGGCCTCACCTACGGCACCCAGAATCTTGGCTTCAGCCGCAGCGTGATGCTCGGCGTCGTGCTGCTCTCCTGCGCCTGGTGCATCGTCATGTTGCCGGTGTTCGGTGCGTTGTCGGACCGTTTCGGACGCAAGCCGATTATCGTCGCCGGTATTGTCGCTGAGGCGTTGGTCGCGTTCCCGATGTTCTGGTTGATGGACACCAGGGAGCTGCCCTGGGTGATCTTCGGCTACTTGCTGTTGATGACCGCATTCGCCGCCAACTATGGGCCGATCGCGACCTTTCTGGCCGAGTTGTTCGGCACCCGGGTGCGCTATTCGGGGCTGTCGATCAGCTACATGTTGTCCGGCCTGCTCGGCAGTGCGGCGACACCTATCGTCACGACGGCGTTGCTGGCGGCCACCGGCAAAGGCTCGTCCGTCGCCTGGTACATGATCGGAGCGGCGCTCATTTCGCTGGTAGCGCTGTTGCTGCTGACCGAAACCTTCAAGCGCGACATCAGCGAAATACCGAAGGCGGTGACCGACGACGATCAGCCCGTTCGCAAACCCTTCAAATCGGCAGCCGCCTGATCCATGGAGTTCAACCTTATGCGCAGAATCCAGTCGGCCCCGGGCTTCATCGGCCCGGTCGGCCCTTACTCTCAAGCAGTGGTCAGCGGCCACCTGGTATTCACCGCCGGACAGATTCCGGCCCAGAACGGGCTTGATGACCAACCCGAGGATTTTACCGAACAAGTGCGGCAAACCTTGCGCAATCTGGAGGCGATCCTGATTGAAGCGGGGTCCGATTTCAGCCACGTGATCAAGGTCAACGCCTACCTGACCGATCCGGCGCAACTCGAACCGTTCAATGCGGTCTATCGCGAGTTTCTTGGCCACGCGCCACCGGCTCGCACTACGGTGTGTGTGGCGCTCTGGGGCGTCTCGCTGGAGATCGATTGTGTGGCCCAGTTGATCGCAAAGGAGTCGCAACATGGATGAATCAAAACTGATCGAGCAGTTCAAGGCGGTGAGCTTTGCGACCCTCGGGCATTTCCTGGAGGAGGGCTTCGCGGACTCGCAACTGCGGGCCATGGTGCCCAATGTGAAACTGGTCGGCCGGGCGTTGACGCTGAAGCTGGTGGGCGCCGATGCCATTGCCGTCAACCAGGCCCTGGCGCTGATACAACCGGGCGACGTGCTGGTGATCGACACCGACGGCGATTGGCAACACGCCCCGGTCGGTGCGGTGACCAGTTGTGCTGCGCTCTGTGCGGGGGCGGTGGGCATCGTGGTGGACGGCGCGGTCACCGATCTCCTGGAACTGCGTGAAGCCGGGCTGCCGGTCTTCGCTCGCGGCACCAGTGTGCTGACCACCAAACTGCACGGTCGTGGTGACAGCGAAATCAATCAGCCAATACACTGCGCCGGCGTCACTGTGCATCCGGGGGTGCTGGTGCTTGCGGACGACAACGGCGTGCTGTTTCTGGACTGGCAAACCGCGGCCGGTGTCATCGAACAGGCCTTGGCGTCCGATCGTGCCGAGCCGCGTTTGCTTGAGCGATTGCGTGCGGGTGAGCCGGTGGCGCAGGTGTTGCGGGTCTAGGTCGTGAGGCTGCGTTGCAGGCTATCTATGAAGATCGTCTCGGCCCGGCTCATGCGTTGCTCGCGGTTCCACAGCAAATGAATGTCCACATCGGCAATCCCTTCGTGTGGCGGCAGGCGCCAGAGCGATCCGGCTTTCACGTCCGCCGCCACCACGTGCTCGGGCAAACAGCCGATACCAAATCCGGCGATCACCAGCCGCCGGACTTCTTCCAGGCTCGGTGACGACGCGACGATGCGTCCGCTGAAACCCTGCTGATCGCGGAAGATCGTCAGCGGCGAAAGCATGCCGCCGATCTGGTCGCTGGTGAAACTGACGAAGTTCTCCCGCTGCAAATCCCCTTCGACCACGTTCTGCCGCCCGAACATCGCATGGTGTTTGCCGCAGAAAAACGCATAGCGCTGACGCAGGAACAGCCGTTGCTCCAGGCGCGGTTGGGGGCGGCGATTGAGGCTCAGGCCGAGGGTCGCGGTTTTTTCCTGCAAGGCACTGACGATGTCGGAGCTGCGCATCACATCCACTTCAAGGTCTACGCGCGGATGCTGGCGATGAAAGTCCGCGAGGAAGTCGTCGAAGCGCTCCGAGAAGATCCGGCTGATGATTAGCAATCGAACCTTGCCGATCACTTCGTCGGCCGGTTGCTCCAGCACACTGCTGACCTGGGACATCTGCCCGTAGATCTCTCCGGCCAGGTCGAAGATCTGTTCGCCGACTTCGGTCAGGGCAAAACGCGGACCGCGACGGGCGATCAATTGGCGACCCAGTTGCTCCTCCAGACGCTTGAGCGCCTGGCTCACCGCCGGTTGCGTCAGGTGCAGGCGGGCGGCAGCGCGGCTGATGCTCAGCTCCTGACCGATTACCCGAAACGTGCGCAGAAGGTTCCAATCCAGACGGTCATTGAGCAGGCGATGTACATCACGTTCGGCCATGGCGGCTCTCGATTATAAGCTGTCGTAATAGTCTGCATAATAAATAGAAAATTGACTAATTATAGCCCCGGGACGATAAATCATTCCCAGACAGGCGCCGCCAGAGTGCCTTGATTTTGCTTTTTCACTCCTGCCAAAAAAATAACCAAAGGAGCCCGACCCATGAAGCCTCAAGCTTCTGCTCAGCCGCGCCGTGCGGCAGCCGCAGCCTTCATCGGCACCATGATCGAGTGGTACGACTTTTATATCTACGCGACCGCCGCCGCCCTGGTGTTCGGCGCGCTGTTTTTCCCCTCCGACGACAAACTGTTCAGCACCATGGCCGCGTTCGGCACCTTCGCCGTCGGTTTCTTTGCGCGGCCGTTGGGCGGGATCATCTTCGGCCATATCGGTGACCGGATCGGCCGCAAGAAGTCGCTGATCATCACGTTATTGATGATGGGCGTAGTCACGGTGTGCATCGGTTTGCTGCCGACCTACGCACAAATCGGCGCGGTGGCGCCAGTGATGCTGATTGTGCTGCGCATCGTCCAGGGCATCGCCGTCGGTGGCGAGTGGGGCGGGGCAGTATTGATGGCCGGCGAGCATGCGCCGAAAGGTCGACGCAACTTCTTCGCTTCCTTTGCGCAACTGGGCAGCCCGGCTGGTTTGATCCTGTCGCTGCTGGCGTTCAGCGCAGTCACCCGTTTGCCGGAAGAGGACCTGATGAGCTGGGGCTGGCGCCTGCCGTTCCTCGCCAGTTCGTTGCTGCTGCTGGTCGGCCTGGCGATCCGGCTGGGGGTGAATGAATCGCCGGAATTTCTCGCCAGCCGTGAACTGGCCAGCAAGAGCACGCGCAAAGAGCAGGCGCCGGTCATGGAAGTCCTGCGCACCGCGTGGCGTCCATTGCTGCTGTGCATCGGCGCCAACACCCTGGGGATCGCCGGGGTGTATTTCACCAACACCTTCATGATTGCCTATACCACCCAGCAACTCGAACTGCCGCGTTCACTGATTCTTGAGTGTCTGTTTGTGGTGGCGATCATTCAGTTCTGCATCCAACCACTGGCCGCGTGGGTCGCGGAGAAGATGGGGGCGACACGTTTCCTGTGCCTGGTGTCCTTGTTGGCGATCGCCTCGCCCTATCCGATGTTCGTATTGGTCAGCTCGGCCCAGGCGCCGCTGATCATCCTTGGCATCGCCCTGGCAGTGGTGTGCATGGCTTCGTTCTACGCGGTGATCGCCGGTTATGTCAGCGGCATGTTCGAGACCCGCGTGCGCTACACCGCGATCTCGTTGGCCTATCAGGTATGCGGTGCGCTGGCCGGTGGCCTGACGCCGCTGATCGGCACGATGCTGGCGCACAAGTTTGCCGGCCAATGGTGGCCGATGGCGGTGTTCTACAGCCTGATCGCCGCGACTTCTCTCATCTGTGTCTTGTCCCTTGCCCGCCGCCATGCCAGTGCTGAACGCATTGAAATGGCCAGCGCTTAATCAATGATTTCCAGGAGTCACTCATGTTGAAAATTAATGGCGAACGCCTGTGGGCGAGCCTGATGGCAATGGCCGAAATCGGCGCCACCGCCCGTGGTGGCAGCTGCCGTCTGGCCTTGAGCGATGAGGACAAGGCAGGTCGCGAACTATTTGCCCACTGGTGCCGCGAAGCCGGCATGACCCTGAGCGTGGACGCCATCGGCAACCTGTTCGCCCGCCGCGCCGGCACCGACCCCGATGCCGCACCGGTGATGATGGGCAGCCACCTCGACACCCAGCCTGAAGGCGGGCGCTTCGATGGCGTCTACGGCGTACTCGCGGGGCTGGAAGTGGTGCGTTGCCTCAACGACCTCGGCATCCAGACCCGCAAACCACTGGAAGTGGCGGTCTGGACCAACGAAGAAGGCGCACGCTTCACCCCGGCGATGTTCGGTTCGGCGGTGTTCACCGGCATCATGTCGCTGGACGCGGCGCTGGCGGTGCGGGACGTCGATGGCATCAGCGTTGCCGACGCGCTGCAACGCACCGGTTATGCCGGCGAACGCCCACTGGGCGGCGCGGTGGATGCGTACTTTGAAGCGCACATCGAACAGGGCCCGATCCTCGAAGACAACGCCAAAAGTATCGGCGTGGTCAGCGGCGGCCAGGCGATTCGCTGGCTCGACGTGCGGGTCGAAGGTATGGCCGCCCACGCCGGCACTACGCCGATGCCGCTGCGCAAGGACGCCTTGTATGGGGTGGCGCGGATGATCCAGGCCATTGAAGGTTTGGCCACCGATTTCGCCCCTGAAGGCCTGACCACCGTGGGCGAGTTGAGCATTAACAAATCCTCGCGCAACACCATTCCAGGCCTGGTGAATTTCACCGTCGACCTGCGGCATCACCGTGATGAAGCCATCGAGGCTATGGAGCAACAGGTCCGTACACGACTGCAGGCGATTGCCGACGGCCGTGGCTTGAACCTCACGATCACCCCGCACTGGATCAGCCCGGCGACGCCGTTCGATGCCGAGTGCGTGGCAGCCGTGCAGCACGCCGTGGACGCGCTGGGCTACGCTCAGCAGTCGATTGTCAGCGGCGCCGGGCATGATGCGATTCACCTGGCGCGGTTCTGCCCGACGGCGATGGTGTTTATCCCGTGCGTTGGCGGGTTGAGCCATAACGAAGCCGAAGACGTGCTGCCCGAGGATGTGCGACAGGGCACTGATGTGTTGCTCAACGCCGTGCTGGCCCGCGCCGAAAAAGCTGAATAAACACAGTCCCTGTGGGTGCGGGCTTGCTCGCGGTAGCGGTGGATCAGTCGCCATCGATGTCGAATGTGCTGGCCTCATCGCGAGCAAGCTTGCTCCTACAGGAGACACACTCAGCTTCAAGATCTACGTTAACTGACAGGTATTTGATCCATGCGCAGTTTTTTCCACCCCGAACAATTGCTCCACCATCCATGCAGTTACTACTCCCGCGGGCAGATGCGCACGCCGCAGGAAGTGCCGGAGCGTTTGCAGCGATTGGTGCAGGCTTCTCATTCCCTCGGCTTCAAAGTCGAGCAGTCCGTCGATGCGGGGCTGGCGCCATTGCTGGCGGTCCACGGCGCTTCGTACCTGCGGTTTCTGCAAGAAGCGCACCAGCGCTGGAAGGAGATCCCCGAGGATTGGGGCGATGAGGTGATGTCGAACATATTCGTGCGCGAGCCCAACGCCTTGCGCGGGATTCTCGCTCAAGCCGCCCGCTATCTGGCGGACGGCAGTTGCCCGGTGGGCGAACAGACCTGGCGTTCGGCGTATTGGTCGGCGCAAAGCGCGGTGGCCGGTGCTCAAGCGTTGCTTGACGGCGAGCCGGCGGCTTACGCGCTGTGTCGTCCACCGGGTCATCATGCCCGGGCCGAGGCGGCTGGCGGATTTTGTTATGTGAACAATGCCGCGGTGGCGGCGCAGGTTTTACGCGCCAGGTTCAAGAAGGTCGCGGTGCTCGACACTGACATGCACCACGGTCAGGGCATTCAGGAGATTTTCTACGACCGCGATGACGTGCTGTACGTCTCGGTGCATGGCGATCCGACCAATTTCTACCCAGGGGTTGCCGGCTTCGGCGATGAGCGCGGTGTCGGGGCAGGCGAGGGGTTTAACCTCAACTTGCCGATGGCCCATGGTGCGAGCGAGGCGGAATTTCTGGCACAGCTTGAAGTCGCGTTGACGGCGGTCAAGGACTTTGGCGCCGAGGTGCTGGTGCTGTCCCTGGGATTCGATATTTTCGAACTGGACCCCCAGAGCAAAGTGGCGGTGACCCGTGAAGGGTTTGCGGTGCTGGGCGAACGGATTCGTAGCCTTGGGTTGCCGTGCCTGATTGTGCAGGAGGGTGGGTATCACCTGGAGAGTCTGGAAGACAATGCCCGGGCGTTTTTTGTGAATGCCCAGGTGTGGCGGCTCTGAGTGAGATGGGGGCTGTCCGATCGCGGTCGCGGGTAAGCCCCGCTCCCACAGTGACCAAGGTGGACCACTTACTTGTGGACAACGCTGAACCTGCGGGAGCAAGGCTTGCCCGCGGTGAGGCCCTGGAGCACCCCCCGTTATTTACTGTCCAGGCACAGGACACCCCATATCGCCCTCCTGGCATTTCAAAAAATTCTTGAAAGTCTCCACCCGTGCGCGGGTCAGCTCTGTAATGCAATTACCGTAGATCAATGGGTAAACGCTCCCACCTTCCACCCCCGATGCTGAAAACTTGCACTCCGCATCCCGGAACGCAATCCACGAGCGTTGCGCGCCGATCAACAGCTTCTTGCGGTCCGGATCGCTCTTCAGCCGCCCGGTAATCTGCTGGTAAAGCGCATTCAGTTCCTTGTCCGCAGCCTTGTTCTGCTGGGTGGCGCACTGGTTCATCGTCGCCTGGTCGGTGGCGTTATCGCAATCTGCGGCCAGGGCCAGGTGGGTAAACAGCAGGGGCGTCAGCGCCAGGAGAAAGCGTGAGTACATGGGAGTTCTCGCTATGACATCTTAAAGAGAAGGGCAGTGTAGCGAACCCCGGCGAGGTCAGTTACCAGTCGCGTAAAAGCCGCTGCGCTGCAGTCATTTCCCAGCCGAATGAGCGCCATGGGTTGATTACAGTATGCGCTTGGTACAACTTTAGGGTTGGTCTTGTGGTCTTACAGGCCTACTGTTCATTACAGGAGGTGACATATGAACCCAGCATCAGATCGTATCCAAAGGAAAATCCTGCTCAGGACCCCGCGTTCGCAGGTCTGGCGCGTAATCGCCCATGCCGAAGCCTTCGGCCAGTGGTTTGGCGTGGCACTGGAGGGCAAGCGGTTTGTCGCCGGTGAGTGGACCCAGGGGCAGATCACTTACCCCGGTTATGAGCACCTGCTGTGGAACGTACTCGTGGAGCGGGTTGAGCCGGAGCGGGTGTTCTCGTTTCGCTGGCATCCCTACGCCGTGGAGCGGCACATCGATTATTCCCAGGAGCCGACCACCCTGGTGTTGTTCGAGCTGGAAGATATGGATGGCGGCACGTTGCTCAAGGTCACCGAGTCCGGCTTCGATCACATCCCCCAGGAGCGCCGTCTCAAGGCATTCCGCATGGACAGCCGGGGCTGGGATGAGCAGATGAACAATATCGAGGAGTTCCTCAAAATCAGCCACAAGGCACCGGAGCCCCAGCAAGAGTAAATGCCCGCAGGTTCTGCCCATGGTTGAAGCGCCGCGCCCAGCTGAGTGTTGCAGAACCCCCGCGTCCCAGGCTTGCAGCTTTCAGCGAGGGGAGCGCCAAGGGTTCCCCGCTAGTAGCTATAGCGAATGTCCTACACGCTATGGTACTGATATCGTCTGTTACATTTTGGATCCGATGCGTATTCTGACCCCATCAACCGAGGCACAGGAAGTGCCTCGGGATCAGGGACGATCGACCATCAGCACGGAACGCTATCGACAGGGAGTCGACATGGTCTTGGGAAAACCCGCTTCGGCGGGTTTTTTTTCGTCTGTACAAAACCGCCGTTACGACGAGAGGCGCCTCTCCGATCTCTGTAGGAGCACGCTACGGGCGGCGTCCCGACGATGGGCGTGAACGATAACGCGGGAACCCTGATACCCCGCGGCGTTCATTCATTTTTCGCGAGCAAGCTCGCTCCTACAGTAAGAGGTTACAGCCTGGCTGCGGCCCGCTCGGTAATCCGTGTTCGCTGCTCAAGCGATGGCGCTGCGCGGCGCCGGGCGTCTTCCAGCACTGCGGCCGGCGCAGTGTCCGGGCTCCCCGAAGCAAAGGGCGGCGCGGGAGCGTACTCCAGTTGCAACTGCACCAACTGCGCAGTGCCCTCATCGAACAGTTCCGCAGCCAGCGTCAGGGCAAAATCGATACCCGCCGTGATCCCGCCGCCGGTCAGCAGGTTGCCGTCGCGCACCACACGGTCCTGA
This sequence comes from Pseudomonas sp. Y24-6, assembly GCF_020295325.1. Classification (NCBI taxonomy): domain Bacteria; kingdom Pseudomonadati; phylum Pseudomonadota; class Gammaproteobacteria; order Pseudomonadales; family Pseudomonadaceae; genus Pseudomonas; species Pseudomonas sp. Y24-6. The sequence goes on from NZ_JACBXG010000018.1 coordinate 15,752, forward strand.
ACCGCAATCGCCCCCAGAAGCTTGAGCAATTCGTGATACGCCCAGTGAGTGGTGGCGCGCTTGCCCTTGAGCAGGCCCGCCGCGCCGAGTACCAGGGCGCCGGTGCACACTGACGTCACATACCGTGCACTGGCCGCCTGGGCCTTGATGAACGCCAACGTCACCTCATCCTCCATCAATGGGCCGACGCCACTGCCGCCGGGGATGCAGATCACATCCAGAGCCGGACAGTCCTCGAACGTCGTAGTCGGTTGCAAGACCAGCCCGGTGCTTGCTGTCACTGGCCCCAGGTCCTTCCAGACCAGATGCACCTGCACGTCCGGCAGGGACGCCAGCACGTCATAAGGCCCGGTCAGGTCCAATTGCTGGACCTGGGGGAACAACAGAAAACCTATCTGCAACGCCATGGTGATTTCTCATGAAGTGGGTGGACTACCTCACTCTAGCTCTCTAGGATGTGGCGCATACGCCAATCAACCCACGAATTACGCCAACATGCCTAAAGTCATTCATGTGCTCGCGTTCGCCAAGGTGCAGTTGCTCGATGTCACCGGGCCGCTGCAAGTGTTTGCCTCGGCCAATGACATCGTCCGCCAGCAAGGCCTGCCGGCACCCTACGCACCGACGGTGATCGCCAGCGGTGGCGGGGCGGTCATGTCCTCTGCCGGGTTGGCAATGCTGGCTGAACCGCTGCCGCAGACGGCCAGCGACACCTTGATCATCGCCGGCGGCTGGGGCGTGTATGAAGCGGCTCAGGACCCGGCACTGGTGAGTTGGGTGCGCAGCCACGCAACCCTTTGCCGGCGCGTGTCCTCGGTGTGCACCGGGGCTTTTCTGCTGGCCGCCAGCGGCTGGCTCGATGGCCGGCGGGTGGTCACTCACTGGACCCGGTGCGAGCAGTTGGCCCGGCAGCATCCGCAGCTGCGGGTGGAACCCGACCCGATCTTCATCAACGATGGCCCGGTGTGGACCTCGGCCGGCGTCACTGCCGGCATCGACCTGGCGCTGGCCATGGTGGAACAGGACCTCGGTCGCGAGATGGCCATGGAAGTGGCCCGCCAACTGGTGGTGTTTCTCAAGCGTCCCGGTGGCCAGTCGCAGTTCAGCGTGACCCTGTCGTTGCAAAAAAAAGGTAATCGGTTTGACGAACTTCATGCCTGGATCAGCGAAAATCTTCCCCTGGACCTGGGGATTCCAACACTCGCCGCCCAGGCGGGCATGAGCGAACGCAGTTTCGTGCGCCACTACCGCGCCGACACCGGCCAGACCCCCGCCCGGGCGATAGAGTCGATTCGAGTGGAAACGGCGCGCAGGTTGCTCAGCGACACCGGTGTGCCGATCAAGCGCGTGGCGATGCAATGCGGGTTCGGTAGCGAAGAGACCCTCAGGCGCAGTTTCCTGAGGGCGATGGGGGTGACTCCGCAAGCCTATCGGGAACGCTTTTGCATCAGCGCTGCAGCAGATCCAGTAGTGCCTTGAGGGTGGCTTGGGGGGCTTCTTCGGGAATGTCGTGACCGACCCCGGCCAGAATACGCCGCTCGTAGTCACCGGTGAAAAAGTCCCGATCTTCATCGTTTGCCGTTGCAGGTCCGACGCCATCGTCTGCGCCGCACAGGGAGATAGTGGGCACACTGATCGGCGGCTGGCGAGTCAGCGCCTGCTCCATCCATTCCAACGCCGGATCGCCATCGACATACTTGAATCGGTGCCGGTAGGAGTGAATCACCACCTCGACAAAGTCCGGGTTATCAAGGGCCGTTGCACTGCGCGCGTACAACGCGGGGCCCTCGTCCCAGGTCGGTGACCACAGGCGCCATAGCAACTCGCACAGTGCATGCCGATTTCGGGTCAAGCCCTCGACTCCACGCGGGCTATGGAAGTAGTACTGATACCAGAGCCGATGTTCGGTTTGCGGATCCAGCGGCTTAACCGAGTTGGGAATGTCCTGGAGGTTGTACCCATCGCCAGTAACCAGGCAACGAACCCGCTGCGGCCACAGTGCCGCCACGATGCACGCCGCGCGTCCGCCCCAGTCGTAGCCGCAAAGCGCTGCCTGCTCAATCCCGAGGGTGTCCATCAGCTCCAGCAGATCCTGGGCGAGGGCTGCCTGCTGCCCGGAGCGTGGGGTACCCGGGCTGTTGAAACGGGTCGGACCGTAGCCGCGCAGATACGGCACGATAACTCGATAGCCTTGTGCACCGAGCACGGGTGCTACCGAGTCGAACGCGCGCGGGGAATAGGGAAACCCGTGCAGCAGAATCACCTGCTCACCATTGGCCGGGCCGTGTTCTTCATAGGCGATTGTGAGCATTGATGTTCGGATGAACTGGATGGGATGGCCAGTCATGCAGCAATCTCCGCGAGCCTCTGTAGGAGCCTGCGGCGGCTCCTGCGTGCGAGTGAACTGTTAAGGTTTAGGCCTTCATCATGGCTGCCAATAATTTTTTTCGCCACTCAACTTGCGATCGAGAAAACTCGCCGCACTGATCAACGCCAAATGGGTCAGGGCCTGCGGTGTGTTGCCCAGGTGCCGCCCTCGGGTGTCGAACTCTTCGGCATACAAACCCAGCGGATTGGCATACCTGAGCAGCTGCTCGAACTCCAGATGCGCTTTCTCCACCTGGCCTGCCCGGGCCAGGCATTCGACGTACCAGAACGAGCACGCTGCGAATGCACCTTCAGTGCCTTCCAGACCGTCAATTCCTGCATCCTCGTTACGATAGCGGTAGACCATGCCGTCACGCACCAGGGTCTTCTCGATGGCCTGCAGGGTGGATAGCCAGCGGGGGTCCTTGGCACTGACAAAGCGCACCAGCGGCATCAACAACATCGAACCATCCAGGGCCGTGCCGCCGATATGCTGGACAAAATGACCGCGCTCTTCATTCCAGAAATTATTCCAGATGTCCGCGTAAATGGCCTGTCGGGTCTCATCCCAGCGCGCAAAAGGCGCGGGCAGCGAGCGCTTGGACGCCAGGCGAATGGCCCGGTCCAGCGCCACCCAGCACATCAGTCGAGAGTGCAGGAAGTGATGCTGTTCGCCACGCATCTCCCAAATGCCGACGTCCTTGTGCTGCCAGTTTTCACAGACCTGATCGACCACCTCAACCGCGTGCCTCCAGCCCTCGTGAGAGATCGCGTCGCCGTACTTGTTCACCAGGTACACCGCGTCCATCAGCTCGCCGAAGATGTCGAGTTGCACTTGGTCGTAAGCCTGATTGCCGATGCGCACCGGCGTTGCACCACCATGGCCGGCCAGGTGGGACAGTTCGGATTCCGGCAGTTCCTGACGGCCATCGACGGCGTAGAGGATGTTCAGCTTCATCGACTTGCCGCGGCAATCGCTGACCCGTCCACGGAGCCAGCCCATGTACGCATTGGCCTCTTCGACGAAACCCAGGCGCATGAACGCATAGACAGTGAACGAAGCGTCGCGGATCCAGGTGTAGCGATAGTCCCAGTTGCGCTCCCCGCCAGGTGTTTCCGGCAGGCCGAAGGTGGCGGCCGCAAGGATGGCGCCATGCTTGCGTGAAGTCAGCAGCTTCAGCGCCAGGGCCGAACGATTGACCATCTCACGCCAGCGGCCTCGGTAATTGGACTGGCCGCTCCAGTCGCGCCAGAATTTCAGGGTGCGCTCCATGCACATGTCCGCCGCGCCCTGTTCAAAGCGCGGGTCATCCACGCCGCCGAGCATGAATTGCGCGCTCTGGTCCTGTTCCAGGCTGAATTGCGCTACGGCTGCGTCCGCGTCGATGCGCATCACCTGATCGGAGGACAGGCGCAGGGCAGGCTGGTCGGTCGCCTCGAACACCACGTCCTGATCAGCCATCTGCGCGCGAGTGCTGGCGCGGGCGTAATCGTGTCGCACAGCGCAGCGCATATGAAAGGTCGCCCGACCGCTGACAACGCGAACCCGGCGCATCAACACCGGCAGGTCGTCCTCGCTGTCGCCGATCGGCAACAGGTCAGTGACTTCGACCACCGCGTGGTCGCTCAACCAGCGGGTTTGCAGGACGTTAGTGTCCGGCAGGTAAATCTGCTCCCGACGCGCATCCGGCAAGTCCGGCGCCAGCTGGAAAATCCCGGCGTCGGGGGTGTCCAGCAGCGAGCAGAAGATCGACGGGCTGTCGAATTCCGGCCAGCAGAAAAAGTCCACGCTGCCTCGATCATTGACCAGTGCAGCGCTGCGCATGTCGCCGATGATGCCATGGGCGTCGATAGCGCTTTGTCGTTCGGGATGATGATCAGCCATTGCCGCGAAACTCCGGATAGAGACTCATACCGCCGTCGATGAACAGGGTGGTGCCGACGATGTAGTCAGAGGCATCGGAGGCGAGAAAGACCACGGCATTGGCAATGTCCTCGACGTCACCGATGCGGCCATAGGGAATAAGTTTGAGCAGTTCCTGTGCAGCGGCGCCCTCAGTAGCTGCCTGGTTGATAGCGGTACGAATCGCGCCCGGGGCGATGCCGTTGATGCGGATGCGCTGGTGGCTGACTTCCTGGGCGAGGCTCTGCATCAGCATGTCGACGCCACCTTTGGAGGCGGCGTAATTGACATGGCCGGCCCAGGGAATGCGCTGGTGCACCGAACTCATGTGAATGATTTTTCCGGCGGCCCGGGACACGCCTTCGCGAATGCCCTGTCGATTGAAAACCCGCAGGGCGGCGCGGGCACACAGGAACTGGCCGGTAAGGTTCACGCCGATCACCTGGTTCCAGTCCGCGAGGCTCATGTCGACTGCCGGGGCGTCTTTCTGCAGGCCCGAATTGGCCACCAGGATATCCAGCGAGCCGAAGGCTTCGAGGGTTTGCGCGAACAGTCGTTCGACGTCTTCCTCCTTGGCAACGTCTGCGCCGATGGCGATGGCGCGACCGCCTTGCTCCTTGATCTGCCGGGCGAGTTCTTCAGCCGGGGCGGCCTGTGAGTTGTAGTTGAGCACCACGGCAGCACCGGCAGCGGCCAGGGCCTTGGCGGCGCCGGCACCGATACCGGAGCTGGCGCCGGTGATGAGGGCGACCTGTTGGTCCAGGGAAATCAGCATAAGGGTTAGCGCCTTGAGTTGAGGGCCTTATCAGCTGACTGGTTTCGGACTTCAAGAGTTCACCAGCAAGATCAAAGATCGTCCGATCACGGCCCGAGCCTGCGTTGGAATGCGAACCCCTGTAGGAGCTGCCGGAGGCTCGGGCCGCGATCGGACGATCTTTTGATCCTGGGGCCTTAACATTCAACCAACAATTCAGCGCTTTCCCCGCCCCCCGCCTTATGGCAATTTGCACTCCCTTCCAAAGACAGTCAGACCATGGCAAATCCCTACCGCGAACTGTTCAGGGCCCCAGGCAGCAGAGCCTTCGTGTTGGCCGGGATGATCGCGCGCATGCCGATTTCCATGACCGGCATCGGATTGATCACCATGCTCTCGCAGTTACAGGGGGGCTATGGCCTGGCTGGGGCGGTGGCGGCGACTTTTGCCCTGGCCACTGCCTTTTGCGCACCACAGGTTTCCCGTCTGGTGGACCGTTTCGGCCAGCGGCGCATCCTCCCGGTGTCGGCGCTGATCGGTGGCGGCGCGCTGCTGATGGTGCTGCTCTGCACTCGACTGCAGGCCCCGCACTGGACACTGTTCCTGTTCGCGGCGCTGGCCGGTTGCATGCCCAGCATGTCGGCGATGGTGCGGGCACGCTGGACCGAGGTATACCGCGGCAAGCCCGAGCTGCAAACCGCCTATGCACTGGAGTCGGTGCTCGACGAAGTCTGCTTTATCGTCGGGCCCCCGTTGTCGGTGGGGTTATGCGTGGTGGTCTTCCCCGAAGCCGGGCCGCTGGCGGCGTTGCTGATGTTGGCGATCGGCGTGACTGCATTTGTCCTGCAAAGGGCAACCGAACCTGCGATTCATCCCCACGAAGCGCACCACCAGGGCTCGATCATTCGCTCCGTCGAGCTGCGATTGCTGGTGTTGCTGATGGTTGCCATGGGCACCATCGTCGGCGTGATCGATGTGGTCAGCGTGGCGTTTGCCCGGCATCAGGGTCAGCCGGCGGCGGCCAGTATTGTGTTGTCGGTGTACGCCATCGGCTCGTGCATGGCGGGGCTCGCGTTCGGCGCATTGCGTTCGAAAGTGCCGCTGCCGCGACTGTTCCTTTACGGCGGCGTGGCGACGGCGGTGACGACCCTGCCGCTGTTGCTGGCGACCAACATCCTCGGCCTGTCCCTGGCGGTATTCGTCGCCGGGCTGTTCTTCGCCCCGACCCTGATCGTCGCCATGGCACTGGTTGAGCAGATCGTGCCTGCGGCGAAGCTGACCGAAGGCCTGACCTGGCTGGTCACCGGCTTGAGCATCGGCGTGGCCATCGGTGCGGCCAGTTCGGGTTGGCTGGTGGACGCATTCGGCGCACCCAGCGGGTTCTGGGTGGCGATTGCGGCCGGCGTCGTGGTGCTGGGCTCGGCCATCCAGAGCTTCCGTAAATTGTAGGCGCGAGCTTGCTCGCGATTGCGATCCGACTAATTCACCGACCGCCTCATACGTTCTCCAACCAGACAACTATCGAGGTAAGCCCGGTGACCCAGCTGACATTGCTGTGCCTGCCCTATTCAGGCGCGAGCGCCATGGTTTATAGCCGCTGGCGGCGCAAGCTGCCGGAGTGGATCAAGCTGCAACCGGTGGAACTGCCGGGACGCGGCGCACGTTTTGGCGAGCCGCTGCACACCGACATGCGCCGCCTGGCGCGGCAATTGGCCGAGGAACAACTGGTCACTCTCAAGGCTCCGTATGCCTTGTTCGGCCACAGCCTCGGCGCGCTGCTGGCCTGTGAAATGGCCCATGCCTTGCGTTCGCTGGGTAGCCCGGAACCCGTAGCGCTGTTCGCTTCGGGCACCGCTGCACCGACAATGCGCGCCGACTACGACCGGGGTTTCGCCGAGCCCAAATCCGATGCCGAGCTGATTGAGCAACTGCGCAACCTAAACGGCACCAGCGAGGAAGTCCTGGCCAACGCAGAGTTGATGAGCCTGACCTTGCCAGTGCTGCGCGCCGACTTCCTGCTGTGCGGCCGCTTCGAACCTGTCGAGCGTGCGCCGCTCAAGTGTGCGGTGCATGTCCTCGGTGGCAAGGACGATCGCGCCAGCACCGAACAGTTGATTGGCTGGAGCAGGGAAACCCGCGGTAGTTTCTCGGTGGACATGCTTGCCGGTGGCCATTTTTTCATCCATGAACACGAGGCCAAGGTGCTGAAGGTGATCAAGGATCAACTCGACATCCACCATCGCCGGCACGCCATCGTCGCCAGCGCCTGATGCAACGCCTTTGTGGGAGCAACTGTCTTCCCCCTGCCACATCAATGTCGAATGTGCAGACGCCATCGCCAGCAGGCTGGCTCCCACGGTGGTCTGCGCCGTACATGAATGCTGCGTCCACCACCACTACCCTGTGGGAGCGTGGCTTGCCCGCGATGGCAATCTCCCTGCCAGCTCAATCGCGAATCAGCAGACGCCATCGCCAGCAGGCTGGCTCCCACGGTGGTCTGCGCCGTACATGAATGCTGCGTCCACCACCACTACCCTGTGGGAGCCAGGCTTGCCCGCGATGGCAATCTCCCTGCCAGATCAATAGCGAATCCGCAGACGCCATCGCCAGCAGGCTGGCTCCCACAGTGGTCTGCGCCGTACATGAATGCCGCGCCCACCACCATTCCACTGTGGGAGCGGGTAACCCCCGCTCCCGCATTTTGGTTTGCCGCGCAGCCACTGTCCTCATCAAACCTCGTCTCTCTGATAGTTATTCTCATTCGCTAATTTTTCCGGTCTGCATTCGTTTTATAGGGACGACGCGCCTTTGTGCTTCCCGCCACTGATCCGGATACCCAGAAATGAACGCTGAAGACTCCTTGAAACTTGCTCGCCGGTTTATCGGGTTGCCCCTGGAAAAGCGCCAGATGTTCCTCGCGGCCTTGCACAAGGAAGGCGTTGATTTCGCCCGGTTCCCGATTCCTGCCGGCGTCGAAGCCGAAGATCGCCAGGCGCTGTCCTACGCCCAGCAACGCATGTGGTTTCTCTGGCAACTGGATCCCCACAGTGGCGCCTACAACCTGCCGGGGGCGGTGCGTCTGAGCGGGCGATTGGACCTGGGCGCACTGGAACAGGCCTTCGCCAGTCTGGTGGCGCGTCACGCAACCCTGCGCACCCTGTTCCAGCGCCAGGCCGACGACAGCTTGCGGCAAGTACCTGGCTCTGCGTCGCTGGCCATCGATCAGGTCGACTTCAGCCATTTATCCGCCGATGAGCGAGCACTCGCCGTCGCGAACGCCGCCGGGCAGCAGTCGCAATTACCCTTCGATCTATCCACCGGCCCATTGCTGCGAGTCACCTTGCTCAAGCTCGCAGCACAGGAACACGTCCTGCTGCTGACCCTGCACCACATCGTGTCCGACGGCTGGTCGATGAACGTGCTGATCGACGAATTCATTTGCTGCTACGACGCCTTTGAAGCCGGCGTACAGCCGCAACTGCCGCCATTGCCGATCCAGTACAGCGACTACGCCCTGTGGCAGCGGCGCTGGCTGGAAGCGGGCGAGCAGGCGCGGCAGCTCGACTACTGGCAGGCGCAACTGGGCAATGAACACCCGGTGCTGGAGCTGCCCACCGACCACCCGCGCCCGGCGCTGCCCAGCCATCGCGGCACCCGTTACGAGTTCGCCATCGACCCGCAACTGGCCGAGCAACTGCGAACCACGGCCCAGCAACACAACATCACCCTGTTCATGCTTCTGCTGGGCGCCTTTAACGCGCTGCTGCATCGCTACACCGGGCAGACCGACATCCGCGTCGGCGTGCCGATTGCCAACCGCAATCGCGCCGAGATCGAAGGCCTGATCGGCTTCTTCGTCAATACCCAGGTACTGCGCACCCAACTGGACGGTCAGACCCGGGTCGACGACTTGCTGCGCGCCATCAAGGAAACCGCCCTCGGCGCCCAGGCCCACCAGGACCTGCCGTTCGAGCGCCTGGTCGAAGCGCTCAAGCTCGAGCGCAGCCTTAGTCACACACCGCTGTTCCAGGTGATGTACAACCACCAGCCGCAGGTCGCGGACATCTCCACCGTCAGCACTGCGTCCGGCCTGGCTCTGGGGGTGATCGAGTGGGAAGGGCGCACCACCCAGTTCGACCTGACCCTCGACACCTATGAAAAACGCGGCAGGTTGCATGCTGCGCTGACCTACGCCAACGACCTGTTCGACGCCCCGACCATCGCGCGCATGGCGCAGCACTGGACGCGTTTGCTGCAGGGCATGGTCAGCGATTGCCGGCAGCGCATCAGTGAATTGCCAATGCTGGAAACCACTGAATACCAGCGCATCGTGCATGACTGGAATCGCGCTGACGAAGCGTTCGCGCAAGAGCTGTGCGTTCACGAACTGATTAGCCGGCAAGTCGCGGCAGACCCCGGCGCATTGGCAGTGACCTTCGCCACCCGGCAACTGACCTACGCCCAACTCGATGTGCAGGCCAATCGCCTGGCTCACAGGTTGATCGCACTGGGCGTTGGCCCGGAAGTGCGTGTCGGCGTAGCCATGCAGCGCTCCGAGAACTTGCTGGTCGCGCTGCTCGCCGTACTCAAGAGCGGTGGCGCCTATGTGCCGCTGGACCCGGATTACCCGGCCGAACGCGTCGCCTACATGCTCGAAGACAGCCGCGCCCTGGTGTTGCTGACGGAGCCATCGGTTACGGCGACATTGGCCGTGCCCACCGACACCCAAGTGCTGCTCATGGACGATTTGCAGGTCGCCGACTACCCGACCAGCGCCCCGGTCACCCGCGTCACGCCGGACAACCTGGCCTACGTGATCTACACCTCCGGCTCCACAGGCAAACCCAAAGGCGTCGCCATCACCCACCGCAACGTGCTGGCGCTGATCGACTGGTCGAAATCGGTCTACAGCCACGCAGATATTCAGGGCGTACTGGCGTCGACCTCGGTGTGCTTCGACCTGTCAGTCTGGGAGCTGTTCGTAACACTGGCCAACGGCGGCTCGCTGATCATCGCCCGTAACGCCCTGGAACTGCCGCAACTCCCGGCCCGTGATCAGGTGCGCCTGATCAATACTGTACCGTCGGCTATCAGTGCCTTGCAGCGCGAGGACCAGATTCCTTCGAGCGTGCGCATCATCAACCTTGCGGGCGAACCGCTGAAGCAAAGCCTGGTCGAGGCGCTGTACCAGCAACCGGGCGTGGAGCACGTGTACGATCTGTACGGCCCGTCGGAAGACACCACCTATTCCACCTGGACTCGCCGTGAGGCGGGCGGCCGCGCGAACATCGGCCGACCGCTCAAGCACAGCGCCAGCTATTTGCTGGACGCCGACCTGCAACCCGTGCCGCAAGGGGTGTCCGCCGAGCTGTACGTGTGCGGTGCAGGCATCACCCGCGGTTACCTCGCACGCCCGGGCATGACCGCCGAAAAGTACGTGCCCAACCCGTTCGCCAGCAACGGCGAGCGCCTGTACCGCACCGGCGACCTGACCCGCTATCAGGCCGATGGTGCGCTGCAATACGTCGGGCGCATCGACCATCAGGTCAAGGTGCGGGGCTTTCGTATCGAGCTGGGAGAAATCGAAGCGCGGCTGTTGCAGCAAACATCCGTCCGCGAGTTGGCAGTGCTGGCGCAAGACGGTGTCAACGGGCAGCAACTGGTGGCCTACATCGTGCCCGGCGATCCGGCGTTGCTGGACGACCTCGATGCGCAAGCCAACCTGCGTGAATGCCTCAAGACCGCGCTGCGCCAGCATCTGCCGGACTACATGGTCCCGGCGTCCCTGCTGTTCCTCGCACAACTGCCGCTGACGCCCAACGGCAAGCTTGACCGCAAGGCTTTGCCGGCCGTCGATGGCCCGCCACAACAGCGCGAGCACGTAGCGCCGCGCACGGTCATGGAAAAGTCCCTCGCGGTGATCTGGCAGGACGTGCTGGCTCTCGACAGCGTCGGTCTGGAAGACAACTTCTTCGAACTGGGCGGCGACTCCATCGTATCCATGCAAGTGGTCAGCCGCGCGCGGCAGGCCGGTATCGTGCTGAGCCCCAAGGATCTGTTCCAGCACCAGACGGTTCGCAGCCTGGCCCAGGCCGCCCGTAGCGGCGAGCAGGCGCTGATTGACCAGGGGCCGGCGAGTGGCGCGGTGGCGTTGGCGCCGGTGCAACAGGGGTTCTTCGACCAGGCAATCCCTGAGCGGCACCACTGGAACCAGTCACTGCTGCTGGTGCCGCGCGAGGCGTTGAACGTCGAGGCGCTGCAGCGTGCGCTTGAGCAATTGCTGAGCCATCACGACAGCTTGCGCCTGCGTTATGCACAGACCGCCGAAGGCTGGCAGCAGACCTACTCGGCAGCGACCGCTGAATCGGTATTATGGCAACGTCAGGCGCAGTCGGTCGAAGCGCTCAACGCTGTGTGCGATGAAGCCCAACGCAGTCTGGATTTGCACCAAGGGCCGCTGATGCGCGCGCTGTTGGTGGCAATGGCCGATGGCACCCAGCGTTTGCTGCTGGTCATCCATCACCTGGCGGTGGACGGTGTTTCATGGCGCGTGCTGCTGGAGGATCTGCAGCAGTGCTACAGCGCCAGCGCCGGGAAGATGGTGAAAACCAGCACCTATCAACGCTGGGTTGCGCGCCTGCAAGATCATCTGCCAGCGTTTGAAAGCAGCCTGCCTTACTGGCAAAGCCAGTTGCGCGAGGCTGCGAACGATTTGCCGTGCGAGCGTCCAGCCGGGGCCCTGCAATACCGCTTCGAACAAAAACTCGAGATCAGGCTCGACACCGAACAGACCCGCAAGCTGCTGCAACACGCGCCGGCGGCGTATCGCACTCAGGTCAACGACCTGCTGCTGACGGCGCTGGCACGGGCGGTTTGTCGCTGGAGCGGGCAGGGCAGCACGCTGGTTCAGCTCGAAGGCCATGGTCGCGAAGACCTGTTCGACGATATCGACCTGACGCGCACAGTGGGTTGGTTCACCAGCCTGTTCCCGGTCAACCTGATGCCGTCGCAAGACCTCGGCGCGTCGATCAAATCCATCAAGGAACAACTGCGTGCCGTGCCGGACAAAGGCCTGGGTTACGGCGCGCTGCGTTACCTCGGCGCCCGGGGAATTCGCGCTGAACTGGCGGCACTGCCGCAACCGCGTATCACCTTCAACTATCTGGGGCAGTTCGACCGCCAGTTCGACGATGCCGCGATGTTTTTGCCCTCCACTGAAGGCAGCGGTGTGGCGCAGGATCCATCGGCGCCCCTGGGCAACTGGCTATCCGTTGAAGGCCAGGTGTACGGCGGTGAGCTGGCGCTGAGCTGGGGCTTCAGTCGCGAAATGTTCGACACGGCGACGGTCCAGCGCCTGGCGGACGAATACGCACTTGAACTCAACGCGCTGATCGAACACTGCTGCGGCGTTGAAGCGCCCCAGGCCACTCCCTCGGATTTCCCGCTGGCGCGCATCAGCCAGGCGCAACTCGACGGCTTGTCGATCGCGACGCTCGAAGACCTGTATCCGTTATCGCCCATGCAGCAAGGCATGCTGTTCCACACCCTGTATGAACCGCAGGTCGGTGCCTACATCAGCCAGTTGCGCCTGGACATTCGGGGCCTCGACCCGCAGCGATTCGCACAAGCCTGGCAGGCTGCGCTAACCCGGCACGACATCCTGCGCAGCAGCTTCCATTGGCAGGGCCTCGACAGCGCGCATCAGGCGATTGTCCGTCAGGTCGCCTTGCCGCTTGAGGTGCTGGACGCGACTGACACCGAAGCCCTGGCCGACGCCGAACGTGCTCAAGGTTTTGAGCTGGGCAGCGCGCCGTTGTTTCGCTTGAAACTCGTGCAGACGGGCGACCAGGACTGGCACCTGATCTACACCAGCCACCATATTTTGATGGACGGCTGGAGCAACGCGCAGCTGCTGGCCGAAGTGATCGAGCACTACGCCGCTGGCCCTTCGATCCCGGCATTGACGGGGCAAAAACGCGGGCAATACCGCGACTACCTGGGCTGGCTGCAGCAGCAGTCCGCCGTGGCGGGCGAGCACTTCTGGAAGGCTGCGTTGGCTCCCTTGCAAGCCCCAACGTTGCTGGCTGAAGCCTTGCGCCCGCCGGTGGGAGCCGAAGGTAGCGAGGACTACCGCGTTGCCCTCGACGGCCCCGCGACCCAACGCCTGGCCGAGTTCGCCCGCCAGCAGAAGGTCACCCTCAACACCTTGCTGCAAGCCGCCTGGAGCTTGTTGTTGCAGCGTTATACCGGCCAGGATTGCGTGGTGTTCGGGGCCACGGTCGCCGGTCGCTCGGCGCCATTGCCGGGGATCGAAGAACAGCTCGGGCTGTTCATCAACACGCTGCCGCTGGTCTGCGCCATGAAGCCCGATTGCACCGTCAGCCAATGGCTGGGCGAGCTGCAAGAGATGAACCTGGCCATGCGCGAGTACGAGCATGTGCCGCTCTACGACATTCAAGGATGGGCGGGCCAGCAGGGGGCCGCGCTGTTCGACAGCCTGCTGGTGTTCGAGAACTTCCCGGTAGCGGCAGCGCTCAAGCAAGGCGCCCCGGCCGGGTTGTCGTTCAGCAACCTGCACAACCACGAACGCACCCACTATCCATTGACCCTGGGCATCGAGCTGGGCGACGGCCTGAGCCTGGATTTCAGCTACGACTCGGCGCGCTTCAGTGCGGCGCACATTGTTCAGCTGGCCGCCAATCTGCAGCATCTGCTGGTGCAGTTTGCAGCGTTGCCGGACGCCCCGCTGGGCGCGCTGCAGCTGCTCGACGAGGTCGAAACCCGGGCGACGATCGCGGCCAATCGATCATCTGCCGTCGAGTTATCCACAACACTGTTCGCCCACCAGCAGATTGCTGCCCAGGCTGCGGCCAATCCCGACGCGCTGGCGTTGCAGGTTGACGGTCAGTCCTTGAGCTACGGCGAGTTGAATGCCCAGGCCAACGACCTGGCCCAGCGCCTGCTCGCCAACGGTGCCGGCCCGGGTACCCGTGTCGGCCTGGCACTGCACCGTGGTCCGCAACTGATCGTCAGCCTGCTCGCCGTGCTGAAAACCGGCGCGGCCTACGTGCCACTGGACCCCCAATACCCCGGTGAACGCCTGGCCTACATGATCGAAGACAGCCGCCTCGATCAACTGCTCTGCGAACCCGGCCTGCTGCAAAATATCAAAAACATCCCGCGCCTGACCCTGCCCGAAACCACCACCCCTGCGGCTGCAGGAGCAGAGCCGGTGGGACCAAACCCTGTAGGCGCAAAGCTTGCTCGCGATAGCGCCCTCCCGGACGCCGCAAACCTGGCCTACATCATCTACACCTCCGGCTCCACGGGCCAACCCAAAGGCGTAGCCATCACCCACGCCGCCCTCCGCGAGTTCTGCCAGACCGCCGCCGACTATTCAGGCCTGTCAGCGTCAGACCGCGTGCTGCAGTTCGCCACCTTCAGCTTCGATGGCTTCGTCGAGCAGTGCTTCCCGGCGCTGTGCGTGGGCGCCGCGTTGATCATGCGCGGTGATGAGCTGTGGGACGCCGGGCGCCTGGTCGCCGAAATCGTCCGGCAGGGTGTGACCGTGGCCGACTTGCCGGCTGCGTACTGGTACCTGCTGGCCCGGGAGTGCGCCAGCGGCGTCATCCGCAATCTCGGCGCTCTGCGCCAGGTGCACGTGGGCGGCGAAGCCATGTCGGTGGAAGGCCTGCGCCTGTGGCACCAAGCCGGCCTGGCACAGGTGCGACTGCTCAACACCTACGGCCCGACCGAAGCGACCGTGGTGTCGAGCCTTCATGACTGCCGCCTGGAAGATGCCAGCGACGTGTCTGGCATCCCCATCGGTCGCGCTATCGCCGGCCGGGCGCTGTATGTGCTCGACAGTGCCGGGCACCTGCTGCCCGATGGCGGCGTGGGTGAACTGTTTATCGGCGCCCAGGCCAGCCTGGCGCACAGCTATTTCGACCGCCCGGCGCTGACCGCCGAGCGTTTCCTGCCGGACCCGTTCGCCCGCGAACCCGGCGCCCGCCTGTACCGCAGCGGCGACCTGGCGCGCTGCAACGCTGCCGGCAACCTGGAGTACGTCGGGCGCATCGACCATCAGGTGAAGATTCGCGGCATGCGCATCGAGATGGGCGAAATCGAAGCCTGCCTGCAAGCCCGGGATGAGGTGCGCGAAGCGGCGGTCATCGCCCAGGACGGCACGCGACTGGTGGCGTACATCGTGGCCAGCGCCGAGGTCGATTCTGCGGTTGATTACCTGAAGATACTCAAAGCGGCCTTGCGCCAGTCGTTGCCGGACTACATGGTGCCCACGGAGCTGATTCTGCTGCCGGGACTGCCGCTGAACACCAACGGCAAACTTGACCGCAAAGCGCTGCCACGGGTCGAAGCCGGCGATGCGCAACGCCCATTCATAGCGCCTGGCGAAGGGTTGCAAGCGCAGTTGGCGCTGATCTGGCAGGACGTGCTGCAGGTCGAGCGCGTAGGCCGCGACGACAACTTCTTCGAACTGGGCGGGCACTCGTTGCTGGTGCTGCAGGTCATCTCCCGTGTGCGTCAGCAGTGGCAGCTCGAACTGTCGGTGAGCAGCCTGTTCAGTGCCGCGAACCTGGCGCAGTTCGCCCAACGAGTGGCGCGGGCGCAGGCCAGCGTCCAACCCGTCCTGCAGCAGGCACCGCTTGATCAGCCGCCGGTGCTGTCATACGCCCAGCAGCGTCAATGGATCCTGTGGCAGCTGGCCCCCCAGAGCCCGGCCTACAACATTCCCGCCGCGCTGCGCCTGAGGGGCGCACTGAACCGCGACGCCCTGCGCGAAGCCTTCGACCAGTTACAAGCCCGTCACCAGACCCTGCGCACCACCTTCACACAGGACGGCCAGGTGGCGCTTCCGGTGCTGCACGATGACCTGGCGTTGTGCCTGGAGCATCGCACAATCGATTCGTTGTCGGTCGACCAGGCGGTGACTGAGGAAATTTCCCGGCCCTTCGACCTGCGCAACGGCCCGCTGTGGCGCGTGCTGCTGCTGCAAGTGAACACCGACGAACACGTGCTGGTGCTGACCGTGCACCACATTGCCGCTGATGGCTGGTCGATGCAGGTCATGGTCGATGAGTTCAGCGCACTGTACCAGGTGGCCGTCTGCGGTAGCGAAGCCGGTCTGGCTGAGCTGGCGGTGCACTACAGCGACTATGCCCGCTGGCAGCGCGACTGGCTGGAGGCGGGCGAGGGCGCACGACAACTGACCTGGTGGCGCGAGCAACTGGCTGGCAGCCAGGCGCCGCTGGAGTTGCCAAGCGAGCTGAGCCGGCCGGCACGCCGCAGCGAGCGCGGTGCCAGTTTGATGGTTAACGTGGATCGCGACTTGCTGGCCGGTTTGCGCCAATGCGCCCAGGACCAACAGGTGACGCTGTTCATGTTGCTGCTGGCGAGCTTCCAGACGTTGCTGCATCGCCAGAGCGGGCAGTCGGGCATCAGCGTGGGAGTGCCGAGCGCCGGCCGTTCGCGTCTTGAGACCGAAGGCCTGATCGGCTTCTTCATCAACACTCAAGTGCTGCGCGCCGAGATCGACGGGCAGCAGCCATTTAGTGGCTTGTTGCAACAGGTCAAGCAGACGGCATTGGCTGCCCAGGCCCATCAGGACCTGCCGTTCGAGCAACTGGTCGATGCCTTGCAGCCGGATCGCAGCCTCACTCACAGCCCGCTGTTCCAGGTGCTGTACAACCATCAGCAGCAACTGGGCGCGAGCGTCGAGCGCACGGTGGCCGGCCTGCAGGTCGAGCGTCTGCACTGGTCGCAACTCACCACGCAATTCGACCTGGTGCTTGATACCCAGGAGCATGGCGAGGAGCTCGATGCCAGCCTGACTTATGCCACCGATCTGTACGACCAGGCGTCGATGCAGCGACTCGCCGCGCAATGGCTGAATCTGTTGCGTGCCGTGGTCGCGGACCCGCAGCAACGCGTCGCCGAACTGCCGCTTATTGGCCAGTCACAGCGCGACGCACTGGTGCAGCACTGGAACCCGGCGTTCCAGGCACAGCCGCTGTCGCCCACCTTGCATCAGCTGTTCGAAGCACAGGCCGAGCTGCGCCCCAACGCCGTGGCGCTGGTCTGTGAAAGCGAACAATTGACCTACGCCGCGCTCAACGCCCAGGCCAACCGCCTGGCGCGCCACCTGCGCGAGCAAGGCGTGGGCCCCGAGGTGCCGGTCGGCATTGCGACCGAGCGGGCGATGCCACTGGTGATCGGCTTGCTGGCGATTCTCAAGGCCGGTGGCGCCTATGTGCCGCTCGATCCGCAGTACCCGGCCGAGCGCCTGAGCTACATGATCGAGGACAGCGGCATCCGGTTGCTGCTCACGCAACAGCACCTGGTCGACGGCTTGCCAGCCCGGGATGGCGTGCGAGTCCTCAGCCTCGAATCACTGCACCTGGAGGGCTTCAGCGACGCTAACCTGCCGCCACTGGCGGCACCCGACAACCTCGCCTACGTGATCTACACCTCCGGTTCCACGGGGAGGCCAAAGGGCGCGTTGCTCAGCCATGGCAATGTCGGCCGACTGCTCACGGCCAGCGCTGGCGAGTTCAACTTCGGCCCGCACGATGTCTGGACCCTGTTTCATTCCTACGCGTTCGATTTCTCGGTATGGGAACTGTTTGGTTCGCTGTGCACGGGCGGGCGCCTGGTGATAGTGCCGTATGACATCAGCCGTGATCCGCAGCAATTGCACCGCTTGCTGTGCGACGAAGGCGTGACCGTGTTGAACCAGACTCCCACGGCGTTCCGCCAGTTGCTGCCGATCGCCTGCGCCAGCCCGCGCACCCTGGCGCTACGTCAGGTGATTTTCGGCGGTGAAGCGCTGGAAGTCGCGAGCCTGCGCCCCTGGTTCGAACGTTTCGGTGACCAGCGGCCGACTCTGGTGAATATGTACGGCATCACCGAAACCACGGTGCACGTGACCTGCCGCGCCATCTGCCTGGCCGACCTCGAAGGCAAGGCGCAAAGTCCGATCGGCCTGCCGCTTCGCGATCTGCGCTGGTACCTGCTCGACAGCCAGTTGCACCCGGTACCGGTGGGCGTGGCGGGCGAGCTGTATATCGCCGGTGCTGGCCTGGCGCGGGGTTATCACGGCCGCTTCGGCCTGACCGCCGAGCGCTTCGTGCCAAGCCCGTTCGACGCGTCACAGCGTCTGTATCGCAGTGGCGACCTGGCCCGCCAGCGCGCCGACGGCAGCATTGATTACCTGGGCCGGATCGACCAGCAAGTGAAGATCCGCGGGTTCCGCATCGAACTGGGCGAGATCGAGGCTGCATTGCTGGCCCTGCCGGGTGTGCGCCACGCGGTGTTGAGTGTGCACCCCGGTGAGGGCGGCCCGCAGCTGTGTGCCTACGTGGTGCCTGCGCAAACCCCGCTCGACCCGATCGCCTGGCGCGATCAACTGCGCGCCGCGCTCAAGGTCGGCCTGCCGGACTACATGGTACCCAGTCACTGGCTGCTGCTGGACGCCTTGCCGCTGACCGGCAACGGCAAGCTCGATCGCCAGGCCCTGCCGCTGCCGGATGCCGGGGATTGGCAACGACCGTTCGAAGCCCCGGAAGGTGAGCTCGAACAGCAACTGGCGGCGATCTGGGCCGAGGTGCTGGGCGTGGCGCAGATCGGTCGGCGCGACAACTTCTTCGAATCGGGTGGGCATTCGCTGCTCGCCGCCCAGGCCAGCGCCCGGGTGGAACTGGACCTGGGCATCGAGCTGCCGCTGCGTGCGCTGTTCGAGTCCACCGACCTTCAGGCTTATGCCGCCATGGCCGGGCAACATGCCCCGGCTGACAACGATGCACGCCTGGATGCGCTTGAGTCGCTTCTGGACGAGATGGAGATCAACTGATGGAACACACCACTGCCCAGCGTATCGCCAGCCGCTTCGCCGGCCTGCCAGCCGCCAAGCGCCGCGAGTTCCTGAGCCGCATGCAGGAGCAGGGCGTGAGCTTTGGCCAGCTGCCGATTCCGCCTGCCCTTGAGGCGCAAACGCGCTTCGAACTGTCCTACGCGCAGCAGCGCCAGTGGTTTCTCTGGCAGCTGGATCCGCACAGTTCGGCGTATAACATTCCGGCGGCGCTGCGCCTGTACGGGCCGCTGGATGTCCCGGCGTTGCAGCACAGTTTTGACGTGCTGCTGGAGCGGCATCAAAGTTTGCGCAGCCGTTTCGTCGAGGACGACGGGAAGGTGCTGCAGACGCTGGCGCCGTACACCTCACTGCCGATCGAGCGTATCGACCTGCGCGGCAAGCCCGAGTCCCTGCGCCTCGATCTTGCCATGCACAGCGTCGAGCAGGACATCGCCCGGCCGTTCGATCTGCAACAGGGGCCGCTGTTGCGGGTCAGCCTGTTGCAGCTCGACGCCGAAGACCACGTACTGCTGCTGACCCTGCACCACATCGTCACCGATGGCTGGTCGATGGGCGTGCTGGTTGAGGAGTTTTCCCGGCTTTACGCCGCACATTGCCAGGGCCAGGAAGCTGTGCTTGAAGCATTGCCGATCCAGTATTCAGACTATGCGCTGTGGCAACGTCGCTGGATGGAAGCGGGTGAGCTGGAGCGCCAACTCAACTGGTGGCGTGACACGTTAGGCAGCGAGCAACCGCTACTCGAATTGCCGACTGATCGTCCACGTCCTGCGCAACCCAGCCAACGCGGTGCACGGTTGGACTTCGCCCTCGATGCAACCTTGGCCAGCGGCCTGATGACCCTGGCCAGGCAGCACGGCGTGACTCCCTTCATGCTGTTGCTGGCGAGTTTCCAGGCGCTGCTTTATCGCTATAGCGGCCAGTCGGACCTGCGGGTCGGGGTGCCGATTGCCAACCGCAATCGCGCAGAAACCCGTGGCCTGATCGGCTTCTTCGTCAACACCCAGGTGATGCGCGCCGAGCTCGATGGACGTCAGCCTTTCAGCCAGTTGCTCGACCAGACTCGCGCCGCGGCGCTGGATGCCCAGGCCTATCAGGACCTGCCATTCGAGCGACTGGTGCAAGCCCTGCAGGGCGAACGCAGCCTCAGCCACAGCCCATTGTTCCAGGTCATGTTCAATCACCAGCAAGCCAGGCCGGCTGGCGCCAGCGGTGTACTTGCTGGCCTGCGCGTCGAGCCACTGCGTGGCACCGCTCACACCACCCAGTTCGACCTGCAACTGGACACCCAGGAGCAGGGCGACCTGCTGTTTGCCAGCCTGACCTATGCCACCGATCTGTTCGACGCCGAACGCATCGAGCACTTTTCGCGTCACTGGCGCAACCTGTTGGCCGGTGTGCTGGCCAACCCGCAAAGTCCGCTTGCCGAGTTGCCTTTGCTGGACGCCGACGAGTGTCTGCGCATTCTCGACGACCTCAACCACACCGCTCAGGCCTATCCGGGCGAAGTCTGCGTGCAGCGGCATATCGAGCAACGCGTGGTTGAAAATGGCGAGGCCACGGCGTTGGTGTTCCAGGGCCAGTCCCTGAGTTACGCCGAGCTGAACCAGCGCGCCAACCGCCTGGCCCATCACCTGCGCGCCGAGGGCGTCGGTCCGGAAGTGCTGGTGGGAATCGCCTGCGACCGTTCGTTCGAGATGGTCGTCGGCCTGCTGGCGATTCTCAAGGCCGGCGGCGCCTATGTGCCGCTGGACCCTGAATACCCGCTTGATCGGCTCAGCTACATGATCGAAGACAGTGGCATCGCCTTGCTGCTGACTCAGGAACATTTGCTGGAACAACTGCCGACCCCGGACAGCGTGCGCACTCTGTGCCTGCAGGCCGCAGGCGATTGGCTCGGGGAGTTGCCCGGTACCGATCTGCCGAACCTTGCGGTCGCGGAAAACCTCGCCTACGTGATTTACACTTCAGGCTCCACCGGCAAACCCAAGGGCGCCGGCAACCGTCATGTGGCGCTGCAAAACCGTCTGCAATGGATGCAGCAAGCCTACGACTTGCAACCGGCGGACCGCGTGCTGCAAAAGACGCCGTTCAGTTTCGACGTGTCGGTGTGGGAGTTTTTCTGGCCGCTGATGAAGGGCGCCACCCTGGTCATCGCCGCCCCCGGCGAACATCGCGATCCGCAACGCCTGGCCAGGTTGATCGTCGAGCAGGCGATCACCACGCTGCACTTCGTGCCATCGATGCTCGCGGCGTTTATCGGTGCCGACGAAGCGCTGGCCTGCACCTCGTTGCAGCGGATCATCTGCAGCGGTGAAGCGCTGCCGATGGAGCTGCAACGCCAGACCTTGCGCAGCCTGCCGCAAGCCAACCTGTATAACCTGTATGGCCCCACCGAAGCGGCCATCGACGTGACCCACTGGACGTGCGTGGAAGAAGGCCGCGACAGCGTGCCGATCGGCCGGCCGATTGCCAACCTGCGTACCTGTGTCCTGGACAGCGAACTGCAGCCCTTGCCCCTGGGTGCCGTGGGCGAGTTGTACCTGGGCGGGGTCGGCCTGGCGCGGGGTTATCACCGTCGAGGTGCGCTGACCGCCGAACGTTTTGTGGTCGACCCGTTCGGCAGCGGCGAGCGCCTGTACCGCACTGGCGACCTGGCACGCTATCGCGCCGATGGCGCCATCGAGTATTGCGGGCGCATCGACCATCAAGTGAAAATTCGCGGCCTGCGCATCGAGCTGGGCGAAATCGAGGCGCGCCTGCAAGAGCATGCCCAGGTGCAGGAAGCCGTGGTGCTGGCCGTCGATGGCCCGGGCGGCAAGCAACTGGTCGCCTACATCGTGCCCCGGGAACGCGCCTTGATCAGCGCCGATGCCGGGCAACAAGGTGTTTGGCGCGAAGCGCTCAAGGCCCATCTGCTCACCAGCCTGCCGGACTACATGGTGCCCGCGCAGACCGTTATGATCGAGCAAATGCCCCTGAGCCCCAACGGCAAACTCGAGCGCAAACGCCTGCCGGCGCCAACCGCGCAGGTCAGCCAGCGCGCCTTCGAAGCGCCGCGCAGTGAGCACGAACAGGTGCTGGCGCAGATCTGGCAGGAGGTGCTGGGCGTTGAGCAGGTCGGCCGCCAGGACAATTTCTTCGAGCTGGGTGGCGACTCGATCATTTCGATCCAGGTGGTCAGCCGTGCCCGTCGCGCCGGCTTGAGCCTGCAACCGCGGGATCTGTTCCAGCAGCAAACCTTGCAGGCGCTGGCCGCCGTGGTCAAGGAACAGGCCGCTCCGCTGGCCCAGCAAGGACCGGTATACGGCCTGCAAAAACTCACTCCCATCCAGCGCTGGTTCTTCGACGAGCCAATCGCGCAACGCGCGCACTGGAACCAGGCCGTCTTGCTGACCCCCCGCGAGCCCCTGGAACTGCCGCGTCTGCAGGCCGCGCTGCAGCGCTTGCTCAAGCAACACGACGCACTGCGCTTGCGCTTCAGCCAGCAGGCCCCGCGTGTGACCGACGCCGCAAATCCCTGTGGGAGCGAGCCTGCTCGCGAGGGCGGTGGGGCAGGCGACCTCCATGTTGCCGGTGCTGAGCTCATCGCGAGCAGGCTCGCTGCCACAGAGTGGTCTGCGCGCTATGTTGGTGCGGACAGCGCCGATGTCGTCGACATGCTCTGGACCGCGCGCGTGGCCAGCGATGCATCCCTGGAGTCGGTGTGCGATCAAGCCCAGCGCAGCCTCAGCCTGCAAGACGGCCCGCTGCTGCGAGTCGCATTGATCGCACAGGCGGACGGCACCCAGCGCCTGCTGCTGGTCATTCACCATCTGGCGGTGGACGGCGTGTCGTGGCGGGTGTTGCTGGAGGACTTGCAAGCGGCTTATCAAGGGCAGGAGCTACCGGCGAAGACCAGCTCCTTCCAGGCCTGGGCTGAGCAGCTCGACACCTACGCACGTTCCAAAGCGGCTGCCAGCGAACTGGACTGGTGGCAGGCGCAACTCAGCCTCGGCAACGATTTGCTGCCAGCCGCCAACCCGCAGGCCAGCCAGGCCGGACATCTGCGCCAGGGCGTCAGCATCGGCCTGGACCGCGAACACACTCGCCAGCTGCTGCAGCTGGCACCGGCGACTTACCGCACCCAGGTCAACGACCTGCTGCTGACCGCACTGGCCCGCACCCTCAGTCGCTGGACCGGTCACCCCTCGGCGCTGATCCAGCTCGAAGGCCATGGCCGCGAAGAGCTGTTCGACGACATCGACCTGACCCGCACCGTGGGCTGGTTCTCCAGCCTGTTCCCGGTGTGCCTGACCCCAACCGCCGACCTGCCGGGTTCGATCAAAGCCATCAAGCAGCAGTTGCGCGAAATCCCCGGCAAGGGCATGGGCTACGGCCTGCTGCGCTATATGGGCGATGCCTCGGCGCAAGCCGCGCTGGCCGCGTTGCCGCAAGCGCGCGTCACCTTCAACTACCTTGGCCAGTTTGACCAGAGCTTTGCCGAAGAAGCACTGTTCACACCGGCTCGTGAATCCAGCGGCGCTGCGCAGGCCGCGGATGCGCCGCTGCCCAATTGGCTGTCGGTGGATGGCCAGGTGTATGGCGGCGAACTGAAACTGGACTGGACCTTCAGTCGCGAATGCTTCGACCTGCACGAAATCGAAACCCTCGCGGCGAATTTCCGTGAAGAGCTGTTAGACCTGATTGACCATTGCCTGAGCGATGGCGCAGGCGGCGTGACCCCGGCGGACTTCCCCCTGGCGCGCTTGAGCCAGGCGCAACTCGATGGCCTGCCGGTGCCACCGGCGCAGATCGAGGACCTGTATCCGCTGTCGCCCATGCAGGCCGGCTTGCTGTTCCATAGCCTCTACGAATCGGACAGCGGCGCCTACGTCAACCAGCTCAGCGTCGAAGCCCATGGCCTCGACGCCGAGCGGCTGGGCCGCGCCTGGCAAGCGGTGCTCGACAACCATGGGATCCTGCGCAGCAGCTTCCATTTCCCGGACGGCTTCGAAGCGCCGGTGCAGTTGGTCCATCGTCATCTGCAATTGCCGATGACCTGCCTCGACTGGCGTGGCCGCAGCGATCAGGCTGAAGCACTGGCGCAGCTGATCGACAGCGAGCGCCTGCAACTCGATCCGACCCGGGCACCGCTGATGCGCCTGACCCTGGTGCGCCTCGAAGGTGAGCGTCAGCAACTGATCTACACCCACCATCACCTGTTGCTTGATGGCTGGAGTAATTCACTGCTGTTGAGCGAAGTCTTGCAGCGTTATGCCGGACAAGACGTGCAGGCACCAACCGGGCGTTTTGCCGATTACATCGGCTGGCTGCAACGTCAGGATGCGCAGGCCGACGAGGCCTTTTGGCGCGAGCAACTGGCGACCCTCGATAACCCGACCCTGCTGGCGCAGAGCCTGGCCCACGGCGGCAGTAAAAACCTGTCGACAGCTGAGTTCGCTGACCATCGCCAGACCTTCGATGTCGCCACCAGCCAGCGCTTCAGCGAGTTTGCCCGTCAGCAAAAAATCACGCTCAACACCTTGGTGCAAGGTGCCTGGGCACTCCTGCTGCAACGCTACAGCGGCCAACGCAGCGTCGCGTTCGGCGCGACTGTGGCAGGCCGCCCGGTAGACTTGCCGGGGGCTGAAAGCCAGCTCGGCCTGTTCATCAACACCTTGCCGGTGATCAGCCGCCCGGATGCGGTAGAAAGCGTCGGCCAGTGGCTGATCCGTTTGCAGGCGCAAAACCTGGAATTGCGTGGACATGAATTCACCGCATTGGGTGACATCCAGCGCTGGGCCGGACGTGCCGGTGAGCCGCTGTTCGACAGCCTGCTGGTGTTCGAGAACTTCCCGGTGGCCGACGCGCTGCAACAGAGCGCACCTGCGGGGTTGAGCTTTTCGATTCCACAGAACCATGAGCGCACCAATTTCCCGCTGACCCTGGCGGCCACCGCCGAGAGTCAATTGAGCCTGAACTGGAGCTACCAGTGCGCCCATTTCAACAGCGAAGGGATTGTTCGCATGAGCGAACACCTGGCCGCGTTGCTGACGGCGATGGTCGCCGCGCCACAGGCTGCATTGAGTGAGCTGGACCTGCTGAGCTCACCTGAGCGCGCGCAACAATTGATCGAGTGGAACCCGGCATTTACCGCAGCGCAAAACCCGCTGTGTGTGCATCAGTTGATCGAGGCCCAAGCGTTCATTCGTCCGCACGCCACGGCGCTGATCTTCAACGATCTGGAATTGAGCTTCGACCAACTCAACCGTCGTGCCAACCAATTAGCCCATCGTCTTCGCGCACTGGGCATTGGTCCGGAAGTGCGGGTCGGCCTGGCCATGCAGCGTTCGCCGGAAATGATCATCGGCTTGCTGGCGATCCTCAAGGCCGGCGGCGCCTACGTGCCGCTGGACCCGGCCTACCCGACGGAACGCCTGCGCTACCTGATGCAAGACAGCGGCATTGCGCTGATGATCAGCCAATCTCGGCTGCGGGAAAAACTGCCGTTGCCCGAAGGCCTGCCGGTGCTGGAAATCGACCGCGAGCCGCTGGAATCCTTGGCGGACAGCAACCCGATCAACCTCACCTGTGGCGAAAACCTCGCCTACCTGATTTACACCTCGGGTTCCACCGGGCGACCGAAAGGCGTCAGTGTGGCCCACGGTCCATTGGCCATGCATTGCCTGTCGATCGGCGAGTTGTATGGCATGACCCCGGACGATCGAGAACTGCAATTCGCCTCGATCAGCTTCGACGGTGCCCACGAGCGCTGGCTGACGCCGCTGGTGTTCGGTTCCGCAGTGATGCCGCGCGACGACGAGTTGTGGAGCGTGGAGCGCACCTGCGCCGAGATCGAAAAGCATGGCATCACCATCGCCTGCTTCACCCCGACCTATCTCTCGCAGATCGCCGATTTCATGGGCGAAGCGGGGCGTGATCTGCCGATCCGTTCCTACACGCCGTGCGGTGAAGGTATGGCAAAACATGCGTTTGACGAGGTCCAGCAGGTACTGCAACCCAAGCGCCTGATCAACGGCTATGGCCCGACCGAGACAGTGATCACGCCGCTGATCTGGCTGGCCTATCCGGATACCGAATTCGACTCGGCGTTCATGCCGATTGGCCGACCGGTGGGCAATCGCAGTGCGTACATTCTGGACGGTGGCTTGCAGCCGCTGCCGGTCGGCGTGGCGGGCGAGTTGTACCTGGGCGGCGAGGGCGTCGCCCGGGGTTACCATCAGCGTCCGGATTTGACCGCTGACCGCTTCGTGCCTGATCCGTTCGTGCCGGGCGCCCGTCTGTATCGCAGTGGCGACCTCGCGCGGTTCCGTGCCGACGGCGTGGTGGAATACCTCGGCCGTATCGACCAGCAAGTGAAAATTCGCGGTTTCCGAATCGAACTCGGCGAAATCGAAGCTTGCCTGCTGGAACACGAAGGTGTGCGTGAAGCGTTTGTGATTGATCGCGAAGGCCCGGTGAGCCGCCAGTTGATCGGTTACGTGGTCCCGCGCGATCCGCTCGCCGATGAGCAGGATTTGCGTGAAGCGCTGACGGCCCACCTGCGCAGTCGTTTGCCGGCGCACATGCTGCCGGCGCATTTGATGTGCCTGGCCGCGTTGCCGCTGACGCCGAACGGCAAGCTCGATCGCCAAGGCCTGCCGGCGCCGCAAGCCACTCGACAGCACCACGATCACGTGGCCCCCGCGTCGCCCGCCGAAGCCTTGCTGGTGGAAATCTGGCAGGAACTGCTGGGGCTGGAGTCGGTGGGTGTCACCGAAAACTTCTTCGAGTTGGGCGGTGACTCGATCATCTCGCTGCAAGCGGTAAGCCGTGCCGGGCAGCGCGGGCTGAAGTTCAGTCCCAAGCAATTGTTTGAACAGCAGACCATCCGTGCGCTCGCCGCCGTGGCCGGCAGCCGTGAAGCAATATTGATTGAAGCGCCAAAAGTCGAGGCGTTCTCGCTGGTACCGCACATCGACATCGCCGCGCGCGAAGGTCTGCAAGACCTGTATCCGCTGTCGCCGATGCAACAAGGCATGCTGTTCCACTGCCTCGACTCGCCGGAACTCAACCCCTACGTCAACCAGTTGAGCGTGGCGGTGGAGGGTTTACAGGTACCACGCTTCCGTGCCGCGTGGCAGGCGCTGGTCGAGCGCCATGAAGTGCTGCGGGCGGCGTTCCGCTGGCGGGACGGCCTGGCCGATCCGCTGCAGGCGGTATTCGCCGAGGTCGAGCTGCCGATCGAAGAGCTCGACTGGCGTGAGCGCAGCGACACCGAACAGGCCCTGGGCGAACTGGCGGCAGCGGAACAGGCCAAGGGCTTCGACCTGAGCTGCCCGCCGTTGATGCGATTCAACCTGGTGCGCCTGGGCGAGGATCGCTACCAGATGATCTGGATCTATCATCACCTGTTGCTCGATGGCTGGAGCGCCTCACGGTTGCTGGGTGACATGCTGCGCCTGTATCACAACGACAGCCTGGCGCCCCTGACCGGGCGCTACGCTGACTACATCGCCTGGCTGCAACGTCAGGATGGGGTGCAGGCCGAAGGCTTTTGGCGTGAGCGCCTGGCGTTGCTTGAGGAGCCGACCATTCTGGCCAAGGCTTCGGGTGCCGCAGGCTCCGGGCACGGCGTGATGTACAGCAACCTCGACGCCGAAGCGACGCGCAAACTGCACACCTTTGCCAAGCGTCAGCGCGTGACGCTCAATACCTTGGTGCAGGGCGCGTGGCTGCTGTTGCTGCAACGCCACAGCGGTCAGCGCAGCGTCGCGTTCGGCGCCACGGTGGCGGGTCGCCCGACCGGGCTGGCCGGTGCCCAGGACATGCTTGGCCTGTTCATCAACACCTTGCCGGTGATCCAGACCCTCGACCCGCAACAGCCGTTGGGCGAGTGGCTGCGGGACTTGCAGGACTACAACCTGATGGTGCGCGACTACGAGCACACGCCGTTGTCCGACATTCAGCGCTGGGCCGGGCAGGGTGGCCAGGGCTTGTTCGACAGCATCATCGTGTTCGAGAACCACCCGGTGGACCGCGCCTTCAAAGGCGGCGAGGAGGGCGAGCTGCGCTTTGCCGAAGTCGGCAGCGGCGGGGTCACCAACTTCCCGATGGACCTGATGGTCAGCGCCAACGAGGAAGGGCTGGAAGTCGAGTACCTGTTCCTGCGCGATCGCTTCAGTGACGTTGAAGTCGAGCGGATTCGTGCGCAGCTCGAAGGATTGCTGCGTGCGTTGCCCGAGGACGCTTCGTGCCTGCTCGGCAATATTGGCTTGCCGCAAGCACGCATGAGCCTGCCGCAGGTGTCAGACGACACCGCTGATTTGCTGCAGTCGTTCAATCAACACGTCAAAGCCCAGCCGCAGAAAATCGCCTTGATCTGTGAGGATCGACAAGTCAGTTACGCCGAACTTGAGGCTCAGGCCAATGGGCTGGCGCAGCAACTGATCGTTCGCGGTATTGGGCCGGAGACCCTGGTGGCGGTGGCGTTGCCGCGTTCCGAACGCACCATCGTCGCGTTCCTCGCGGTGCTCAAGGCGGGGGCTGCTTACCTGCCTTTGGACCTGGCGTACCCGACCGAACGACTGGCGTACCTGTTGAGCGATTCGGCAGCCAGCCTGTTGCTGTGTGACAGCAACCTGGGGGATCGACTGACCCTGGCCGACAGCCCGCCACGTCTGCTGCTGGATCAATTGAGCGTTGCCGACAACGTGGCGTGCCCGGTTTCCCATCCGTTGCCGGGGCACCTGGCGTACCTGATTTACACCTCCGGCTCCACGGGGCAACCGAAAGGCGTGGCCGTGGCGCGCGGACCGATTG
The DNA here is from genome assembly GCF_020295325.1 of Pseudomonas sp. Y24-6. NCBI lineage: Bacteria > Pseudomonadati > Pseudomonadota > Gammaproteobacteria > Pseudomonadales > Pseudomonadaceae > Pseudomonas > Pseudomonas sp. Y24-6. The sequence goes on from NZ_JACBXG010000018.1 coordinate 44,465, forward strand.
CCCGGCATTGCCGCAGCATCGTCGAGCGCTATGAACTGGCACCGCGCAGCCGCGAGTTGCACTTCATGTCGTTCGCTTTCGACGGTGCGCAGGAGCGCTGGCTGAGTGTGATGCTGGCCGGTGGCAGCCTGGTGATCCGTGATGACAATCTGTGGACCCCGGAACAAACGCTGGAAGTGCTGCAGCGTCATGGCGTCACCGTCGCCTGCTTCCCGCCGGCATACCTGCAACAGATGGCCGAAGTTGCGGAACGCCTGGGCAATCCGCCCGCGGTCGAGGTGTATTGCTTCGGCGGCGATGCCGTGCCTGAAGCCAGTTTCGAGCAGGTCAAGCGCGCCTTGCGCCCGCAGCGCCTGGTCAACGGCTATGGCCCGACCGAAACCGTGGTCACGCCTTTGTTGTGGCGTGCCGAGGTCAGCGAAACCTGCGACGCGGCCTATGCGCCGATCGGGCGCGGTGTGGCCGGGCGAGGCCTGTATGTGCTCGACGCCGACCTCAACCCTCTGCCGGTGGGCGTCAGCGGGGAGCTGTACCTGGGCGGTGAATGCCTGGCGCGGGGCTACCACCAGCGCCCGGGCATGAGCGCCGAACGCTTCATTCCCGATCCATTTGCAGCGGGCGGGCGCATGTACCGCACGGGCGACCTGGTGCGCCAGCGCGACTGCGGCTTGATCGACTACCTGGGGCGGCTGGACCAGCAAGTGAAGATCCGCGGTTTCCGCATCGAGCTGGGCGAGATCGAAGCGCGCCTGCGTGAGTGCGCAGGGGTGCAGGATGCAGCCGTGGTGGTGCACGACACACCAATCGGCAAACAGCTGGTGGGCTACGTGGTGGCGCTCGGCACGGTGGGACTTGATCGGCGCCTGAAATCGCAAGTGCAGGCGCAACTGCCGGACTACATGGTGCCCGCGCGGATCCTGGTCCTGGAACGCTTCCCGCTGTCGGCCAACGGCAAGCTCGATCGTCGTGCATTGCCTGTGCCGGAATGGGCCCTGGGGGGTTATCGTGCACCGCGCAACGCCCTGGAAAGCGCGTTGGCTGCGATCTGGCAAGCAGTGCTCGGCATGCCGCAAGTGGGTATCGACGACAACTTCTTTGAGCTGGGGGGCGATTCGTTGCAAGTGCTCAAAGTCATCTCGCGGGTGCGCAGCCAACCCGAACTGGGCTTCGAACTGAAACTGCGCGACCTGATGCAAAAACCCAGCATTGCCGAACTCTGCGGCTACCAGGCCGCCGAGCCCGCCGCAGCTGCGCCAGACCCATTGCTGGCACTGAACTCGCGGCTGGCGCACAGGCCCGCGCTGTTCTGCCTGCACGCCGGTTTTGGCACGGTATTCGACTACGAACCGCTCGCGCGACGCCTGGAAGGACGGCGCACGGTGTACGGCCTGCAATGCCGCATGCTGCTCGACCCGCACTGGCAGGATCAGTCGCTGCTGGCTATGGCCCAAGCCTACACCCAGCGCATTCGTGCCCAACAGGCCAAGGGGCCGTATTACCTGCTGGGCTGGTCGCTGGGTGGTGCGTTGACGCAACTGGTCGCCCATGAGCTGGAGCAACAAGGCGAGACCGTCGCGTTCGCCGGCCTGGTCGACAGCTACGTGGCCGGCACCGCCGAAGCGGGGAACTGGCGCGAAGACCTGGGGGATTTCCTGAAGTTTGTCCTCGGTCATTCGTCTGAAGAAGCACAGGCGTTAATGGCGTTGCACGCCGCAGGTCTGCCTGAGCATCAGGCCGCCGCCGCCGTCATCGAAGCCGCGCTGCATGGCTCCAATGAACAAGCCGCACTGGGCGCTGGAGAGCTCACGCAAATCTTCAACACCGGTTCACGCCTCAAGGCATTGGCCCTGGCCCAGCTCCAACTGCCCGCGATCAAAGTCACGGCGCATCGCTGGTGGGTAGCCGGGCGTGACGACGAGCGTCGAGTGTTCGAGGCCCAGGTCGGCCATCACGGTGTGGACCGTCTGCTGGCCGGCGGGCACTACGAGCTGCTACGCGGTGACGAATTGCTCGACGATCTCGAACTGCAATTGGAGTGCACCCTGGCCATCGCCTGACGACACGTGGAGCGCACCCTGGCCTTCGTCTGACAACGGCCCCCTGTAGGAGCTGCCGCAGGCTGCGATCTTTTGATCTTGATCTTATCGGTGCATCGAACACCGCTAAAAGATCGCAGCCTGCGGCAGCTCCTACGGGGATACCGGTGTTTTCACATTCTGCGTTCCCCATCGATTATTGTGTAGAAGGATACCCCCATGCCCGTCCTGCCTGAACTTGAAGCCTTCCTCGAACTCGCCGAATTCGGCCGTCTCACCGGCAAAAGCCGCCCCATGCACGACCTCACCCCGGAACAGGCTCGCAGCGATTTCGAAGCCTCCTCAAGCTTCCTCGACACCCCACTGACCCACATCAACTGCGAACACTTCACCCTCCGCGCAAGAGACGGCCACAACCTTCCGGCCCGCCTGTACCGCGACGCCAACCCGGTCGAAGGCTTGCACCCCGTCATCCTGTACTTCCACGGCGGCGGCTACGTCGTCGGCAGCCTCGACTCCCACGACGCCCTGTGCCGGCGCCTCGTCGCCCAAGGCGGCTTCGACCTCCTGACGGTCGATTACCGCCTGGCCCCTGAATGGCAATTCCCAACCCCGATCCAGGACGCCTGCGATGCCGCCAACTGGCTGGCCCGAGAAGGCGCCGCCCAGGGCCTGGACGCCACCCGCGCAGCCTTGGCCGGCGACAGCGTCGGTGCAACCCTGGCCACCGTCCTCTCGATTATCGCGATACAAACCCCCGCAGAACTGCAACTCAAACCCAAGGCCCAGGTACTGGTCTACCCCGTCACCGACGCCATCACCAAACGCCCCTCCCACCGGGATTTCGCCGAAGGCTACCTGCTCGAAACCGCAACACTGGACTGGTTCTACAGCCACTACAGCCGCACCCCCGCCGACCTCGCGGACTGGCGCTGCTCGCCATTACTGGCACAAGACCTGGCAGGACTCGCACCGGCACTCGTGTACCTGGCCGGGCACGATCCGTTGCACGACGAAGGGCTGGCATACGCCGAACGACTGCGCGAAGCGGGAAATGAAATGACGCTGCTGGAACAACCGGGGATGACCCATGACTTCATGCGCATGGGCGGGTTGTTGAGCGAAGTGAAAGGGATTCACGCGCAAGTGGCGGGGTGGGTGCGGGTAAGATTGTGAGCTGTAATCCGAGCGCTGAGAGTGTGCGGGGATATTGGCTAAAACCGCCATCCTCAACTTGGGTTGGCGGCTCTTCTTCTGAATTTTAGCTTCGCGGGATCTATTGAAAGCGGCGATGCAAATCCGGAAATACGTCTTGGGCAAACCAGGCAGGTAGGCCGGGTGTGACTACTCGCGATCTAGAAGTTTGGCTTTCCACCAAGCCTATTTTGATCAGCTTGGACAATTCATCGGTTGCAGGGCGCGGTGTAAGTCCGGTGAATGTCTTGATCTCGCTACGCGGCAGGCTACCTTGGGTTAACAGTGCAATCATTGCGGAGGCCGTTTCCGGGCGGACGCCCTCCTGCAAAAGCTTTTCGTTGTAGCGGAAGGCACGTGTCACCCGCTCGCGTAGCCGGGATGGTTCGACGGCAGCCGTCATGTAGTCAACCTGATCGTGACAAACCTGCAGCATGAACTCGATGAATTCGAAATATCGTTTCTGGGACATCTGTCCTCGTCCATCCAGATCACCCTCCCGTGGTTGGTCGGCCATTGCCAGAGTCCGGTAATAGTCGTCGTGTTGACGGGCAAGCCCACGCGAAAGCGACCAGAGTGTCGGTTCCAGTCCCAGCCTCACTAATTGCAAATGAGTGATCAACCGAACCACACGTCCATTCCCGTCGGGGAATGGGTGGACCCAAGCGAGGCGATGGTGGTAAGCAAGCGCAGAAATCAACTGGCGACGCGGGTCTGACTGACGGCCAAAGCCTTGCTGCAAGTGGCGCAGCATGATCTCAACCGAAGCCGCAGCAGGCGCATCATGATTACCGACGACAATATTTTGACCCGTAACCGAACGCAGCATGCCCGTCTGCATGATCGAACCGTCTGACAAGGTACGCTCGGCGTCAGTGGACTCGCGAAAGAGTCGGTGATGCAACCGACTCACCAACTTCGGTTCAAACATCTCGTCCCAGGTAAACGGCCCGCGCTGTCGCAAGGCTCGCTCGAACAAAACCTGAACCTGCATATGCTTGACCGCCAGGTTTTCAAGCAATTTTCGGTCTTTGATCGGCGCCGTTTGCGCCCTTTGCATGTCAGCGGGCTCGGTGAATTGCCCTTCGATCAGATTCGAGTAGTAGGAATTGGTGATTTGCAGAAGGCGGCTCAAGCGTGCAGCGGTTTGAGATGGAAGCCGTCCGGCTAAAAACTGCGTCTTCCTTGGTAATGCATCGGCGAGTGCGATTATCGACGGTGGCAACGTCTCCGGAAGAATGGGGTCGAGCCAGGTTTTGGATGTGATAAGGGGCATTATGTAATTCTGCCGTTCAAGGTTCACATTTTATTTCACATAAAAAACGTTATGCAAGCCGCTATTTACGTGGTCTGTAGTCGATATCTAGTCGATTTTCTGCATATAAATCTTCACATTTATTTTCACATTATTTTTCAGGAATGCATACACGGAAAATTAGCCCGATGCGTAGGGAGGTAGGCAGTGCGGGAGCAGCCACGCTATACATTGCTATTCCCAAGCCCAACCCTAAAAACTCGCAGGATGATTCGTCGATCCAACATAGCATTTTGTTACAGCGCAGGACCGGATCGTCCCGGTGCGCCGCGAATGGCGGGCTTTGTTTAAACGGCTCCGGGTTTACTTCTCGAAAGCTACAACGTCTTGCGCCTTTGCCTACAGGTACGTCAGAATTCGCCAACTTGTGCGCCTTGGGTGCGGGCGTTATAGTTGCGTGGTCGCTGGAAACAGCGATCGGGTTTGGTAGCCCTCGTACATATGACGCATAACGTCACCTGATCCAGGTGCTTCTGGCATTTGAAATATGGTGGCCGTGCGCAGGGCGCTTTCGAGCGCGCCGGTTTTGCCATATGTACCGGTCTACCAACCTCCGTATGGCCGCCACCTTCGTTTGGTAGCGAGGGTGAGGGCTCCTTTAGTCACATATGGAGTTTCATCTATGTTCAAGGTAACGCCCAACCCGCCGGACATTGATCCGACAACCGCCCCTGATAATTCCGATTCACCTGGCCCCCACCAAACAGCCGCACCCCGGCCCTCGATTGCCGACATCAAAGCCACCCCGCGCAAACTCTGCACGCTGTTCACCGTCAACCCCGAGTTCGACACCGAAACCTTGCTGGCCTATGCCTGCGAATCGCTGGCGTCGGCCAATGTCATGGCCACCGATCTGGTGGATCAAATGGAGGGCAGTTCGCGCAATGCCTTATTAGGGATTGCGCAGGTGATCATGCTGGGGGAATTGGCGGTGAATCGGGCGCTGGATCAGCTTGGATGTTCTGAGTAGCTGCTGACGGTCAAAGATATTAAAGTCAAAATATCGTCCGAACGCGGCCCGAGCCTTCGGCAGCTCCTACGGGATGGTGGGTACACCTGTAGGAGCTGCCGAAGGCTGCGATCTTTTGATGTTGCTTTTAACAATAAAAAAATGCCCGCGTCGAAAGAAGCGGGCATTTTCATTTCAGCCTATCGCTCAGAAATCATACTTCGCGGTCAGCTGCAGGTTGCGCGGTTCGCCGTAGAACGTGGTGCCGAAGTTGCCAAGGCCCGACAGGTACTTCTTGTCGAAGACATTGTTGGCATTGACGGTGAAGCTCAGGTGATCGTCGTAGTTGTAGCGGGTCATCAGGTCGACGAGGGTGTAGCCGCCTTGCTTGAGTGAGGTCTCGCCGCCTTCGCCGCCGCCCACGTCCGGGCTGTAGCTCTGGCCGTAGAACGCGCTCTGCCAGCTGATGCCACCGCCGACGGTGACCTGGTTAAGCGCGCCGGGCAGGCGGTAGGTGGTGAACGTGCGGATCACGTGTTCCGGCTTGCTGGTGGCCAGCGGGAAACCGTAGATGCGCTGATGATCCTTGTCGCGGGTGCGGGCGTAGGTGTAGCCGGCCGAAACGTTCCAGTCCGGGGCCAGTTCGCCGGCCATTTCCAGTTCCACGCCATTGGTGGTGGCGCCGTCGGTGGCTTCGAAGATGCCATCGCCGGTGTTCAGATCGGTACCGATCGATTGCGCGACGTTATCCTGCTCGATGCGGAAGAAGGCCAGGCTGGCGTTCAGTTGACCGTCGAGGTAGGCGGCTTTCAGACCGGTTTCGTAGCTGTCGCCTTCAACCGGTGCCAGGGTCGAACCGTTGATGTCCTTGTTGATCTGCGGCTGGTAGATCTTGGTGTAGCTGCCGTAGACCGAGTAGGTCTCGTTCAGGTCGTAGACCACACCGGCGTAGGGCGTGACGACCCCGTGTTCCTTGTAGCTGGCATGGGTGTCGGTCAGGCTGCCACCTGGGTAGTAGGAGTAATCTTCGTTGTACTTGAACGTGCTCAGGCGGCTGCCGAGGATGAACGACAGGTCGTCGGTCGGCCGCAGGCGGGTGGCCAGGTACAGGCCGTTTTGGCTTTGGGTGCGTTCGTACTTGCCGTTCTTCGCAAACTCCTGCTTGGGCAGGGTGCCGTTCCAGTCGTAGATGCTGCCCGGGACCAGTTCAAAGGCACTGGTGTCGTAGGTTGCCCCGGTCTGGCGCGAGTGTGATGCCATGAAGCCGGCAACCAATTCATGCTCGCGGCCACCCAGGGTAAAAGGCCCGGAAACGCTCACGTCAGCGGTGTTCTGCACGCGATGGCCTTCCCAGCGCCCCCAGTACAGAAAGTTACCTTCGCCCGTGGCCCGGTCGGCGTAGCCACCGCTGGCAGAGGCCAGTTGAGTGTCGTGATCAGTGGTTTTCTGGTCGAAGCTGGCTTTGAATTTCCAGTCATTGGCCAGCGCCTGTTCCAGCGAGGCGAAGTAGGTGACGCTGTCGAAATCACGACGGCTCCAGTCTGCGCCCGGGTTGAAACTGCGGGAGAAATCGGTGCGGCCGCCATCGGTGAAGTAGGGCGCATTACCGGTCCAGGAACTGCCGCGCGGCGTCGCGCTGGACTTGTCGACGCCTAGCGTCAGAAGGGTATCGTCGGTCAGGTCGGCTTCGAGGATGCCGTAGAACAGGTCTTTCTTCTGGCTGTAGTGGTCGATGTAGGAATCTTTGTCCTGAAGAGCGCCGACGAAGCGCCCGCGCACAGTGCCGGAGTCGTTCAACGAGCCGGAAATGTCACCTTCGGTGCGGTAGTTGTCCCAAGAGCCGGCGGTGGCGCTGACCGATGCCTTGAAATCCTTGGTCGGCTTCTTGCGCACCAGGTTGACGGTGGCAGACGGGTCGCCCGCGCCGGTCATCAGGCCGGTAGCACCCTTGATGACTTCGACGCGATCGAGGCTGGCTGAGTCGTCGCTGTTGTTGGGGTTTTCGCCGTAGACACCGTCGTACGGCTGGTTGACGCCATCGTACTGGAAGTTGGTGATCGCAAAGCCACGGGCGGAGAACTCGGTACGGTCACTGTCGTACTTTTGCGTGGTCACCCCGGGGGTGTTGCGCAGCACGTCGCCGACGCTCTGCGCGCCGCGATCATCCATCTGCTGGCGAGTCACCACGGTCACCGATTGTGGGGTCTCGCGCAGGGTCAATGGCAGCTTGGTCGCCGTGGTCGTTGCACCGGTGGTGTAGGAGCCGGTGTCTTCGGTGGTCAGGCCCAGCGCCTGGCCGGAGATGGTGGTGGCACCCAGTTGCAGGCTCGAGCTGCCACCGGACACCAGCGTCACGGTGTTGCCGTTGATCTGGAAAGAGATGCCGCTGCCCTTGAGCAGTTCCGCCAGGGCCTGGGACGGCTCCAGCGAACCGGAGACGGCGCGGGACTTGATCCCGGCGACCTGGTCAGGGCTGTAGAGGATCTGCAGGTTGGTCTGCATGCCCAACTCGGTCAGCGCGCTGGACAGCGGCTGCACCGGGATACTCACTTTTACAGGTGCCGCATTGGCCATCGAGCTCCCCAGCAAGGTGGCGGTCAGCAGTACGCTGGTAAACAGGCTGCGATGCAGCGTCGGGCGCTGTACGGCCAGTGCGAGAGGTGTGCGGCGGGTGAGAGGTCGCATTACTTACCTGAGCTCCTGAAGAATGTTGTACAGATTTTTTTGTTAATAAGAATGATTATTAAGACGGGGCGCGCAGGTAAAACCGGAAAGAAACGTGCAAATAAAATTCGCCGGGGCAGATGAAGCGCTATTTGCGGGAGCGGGCTGGCTCGCCAAAGCGGCGCGAGCAAGCCCGCTCCCACAGGTGTGTGCAGCCGGTTTTCAGGCCGTGACGGGTTCGGTAACCACCCGACCGCTTTCCATGCGCACCAACTGGTCGGCGACGTCGAAGTAACGGTCGTCGTGGGAGATCACGATGATGGTCTTGCCCAGGCGTTTCAGGTCCGGTAGCAGTTCGGTGTAGAAGATGCGGCGGAAGGTCGGGTCCTGGTCGGCAGCCCATTCATCGAACACCAGCACCGGGCGCTCCTCGAGCCAGGCATTGACCAGTGCCAGGCGTTTGCGCTGACCGGTGGACAGGTCGGTGGTGGTGAAGCTGCCATCCTTGACGCTGACCTTGTGGGCGATCTCCAGGCGCTGCAGGTATTGGTTGGCGTCTTCGGGGATGTGCTGGTCGCCCTGGATCACGTCGTCGAACAGGTAGTAGTCGGCAAAAATGGTGGTGAATAGCTGGCGATAGTCGTCGCGATTGTGCGAGTCAATCGCCTCGCCGTTGACGCGGATTTCGCCCTGTTGCGGGGTGTACAGGCCCAGCAGCAACTTGATCAGCGTGGTCTTGCCACAACCGTTTTCGCCGACGATAAAGGTGATGTCGCCTTGCTTGATCGTCAGGTTCACCGGGCCCAGCTGGAACGGCGCCGCACCTTCGGCGGCTGGGAAAGTGAACCGCACATCAGCCAGTTTCAGCTCATGCACCGCCTGTTTGACCTGGCCCTGATCGCTGAGGAGCAAGTGCGGCTCAGGGGTGGAAAATTGCTCGGACAGCTCGGCGATCCGGCGGAACGCGATTTGCGCGCGACTGACGATCGGCAGGGTGCTGATCAGGTGCTCCAGAGGGCCTTTCATGTACAGCAGCACCAGCACAAAGCCGCTCATCACGGTCTTGTCGGCGCTGGGCCAGTAGGTTTGCAGCGCCAGGGCCAGGCCGATGACCACGAAGAACAGCATGGAGCCGAAGGTCTTGGCGATGACGAAGGTGTTGATCGAGCGCACCTGGGTGTTGCAGATGAATTCGGCGGTGGCCTTGATGCCCGAGACGTACATGCGCTGGCGGCGAGGGCGATGGATGCGCAGCTCCTTGGCGCCTTCGGCGATCGCGTTGTAGTGCTTTTGCAGCTCGTCCTCGGCATCGCGGGCGGCCATGAACCCTTGCACGCCCTTGCTCTGGGCATAGGCCTGGATCGCCGTGCCGATCAGGATCGCGGCCACCATGATCAGGAACATCGGCCACGACAGGATGGCCAGGTAGCCCATGCACCCCAGGGTCACCGTGAGCGAAATCGCCAGTGGTGCGAAGGCGAAGGCGAAGTCGCTGATGGTGTCGACGTCATGGGTCAGCACCGGGATCAGGCGATGGCTGCGGTAGCGCTCGATCTGCTCGATGGGGGCCGAGAGGACCTTCTCGCCCAGCTGTTTGCGCAGCTTGGCGATGATGTGCTGGCCGACGTAGTTGGTGCCGATATCCGAGCAGATCGAACTGCCCAGCGCCAGCAGGCACAGGCCGGCGAACAGCGCGACCACACCCTGGGTCAAACCTGTTTCGGAGTGCAGCGCGTTGTTGATGGTCGCCAGCAACACCGTGACGCTCAGGCCGCCAACCATGCCCAGGAAGATGGAGGCGGCGACGATCAGCCGAAAGGGTTTCAACAGGGCGAACAATTCGCCGATGGCGCCACGGGGAGGCTGGGTCATGGAAGACGGTTCCTTGGGTGTAAAGGCAGATACCCAGTAGAACGTCTGGTGCGGGGGTTAATTTAGCAGGGCAGCTCCTACAGATCGCGCACTACGCGAAACCCGATCCAGTCCCCACGCTCTTGCGGGTATTGGCTGTTGCGATTGCCCGAGCGTGAAAACACCGGCGCTTCGCCCCAGTCGTTGCCGCGAATCCGTACGGCCTCGCAATTGGCTTCGAGCCAGGCGCTGCCATCGGCAGGCGCGCCGACGTAGTTGGGGTGTTCGCAGTCCTGCATCCACTCATAGACATTGCCGTGCATGTCATACATGCCGAAGGCATTGGCCGGGTAGCTGCCCACCGGCGAGCTGTAGCTGTAGCCGTCGGCCGGGCCATAGGTGTTGGCGTGGCTGGCGATGCTGTAGGCCTTGCCCTCGTCGAACGGAAAAGGGAAGGGGCCCTGGCTGCCACCGCGGGCGGCGTATTCGCGTTGGGCCTCGCTGACCATGTGGTAGGTCTGGCCGGTCTTTTTCGACAGCCAGGCAACGTAGTTCTTCACGTCATCGAAGTTCATGCACACCGCCGGCTGGCGCGCGCCCTGGGGATAGCGTGGCTTGCTGGCAATGCATTCGCGTCCGGGGCGGGTGTCGCCATTGGCGATGGTCACGCCACTTTCGCGCACGTAGCTGTCCCACTCGCCGGCGGTGACCTGGAAGCGGCTCATGGCGAATGGCTGGGCGAAGGTCACCTCGTGCATCGGGCCCTCGTCGGGTTCGTGGCCGACTTCGTCTTCCGGCGTGCCCATGGTGAAAGTGCCGGCGGGCAGCACGACCATTTCCGGGCAGTCGCGGCAGTCCTTGAATACGTTGCCCGGTGGCGGCGCGGCGGCCGCTTGGGCGGTGGTCGGGGCCAGTGCGGCGATGAGTGCGGTGAGGGCGAGTGCCTTGAGCGGCAGGACTATCAGATTGCTTTTCATGGGTGTCTCGTCGAAAGAAAAACTGAGGGCGTGGACATTCCCTGTGGGAGCGAGCAAGTGCGCTCCGACAAGGGGTACGTGTCATACCGAAGGGCAGGCATCAGACGGTGTTGCCCAACAAGGCCATGAAGCGGTCGATCTCGTGTTCGCTGTTGAGCAGGCCAGGCGCAATGCGAATGACCGGGCCGACATCGCGGTCCACCGAGTCGCACACCACTCGGTTCTTCATCAGCTGTGCGGCGACCTGTTCGCAGTCGCGCCCCTTGACCCGGAAGAAGCTGAAGCCGGCGGACAGGTCCGGGCTCAAGGGGGTGACCAGTTCCATCTGCGGGTGCTCCAGCAGGCGATTCTTGGCATAGGTGTTCAGCCCATGGATGCGTGCCTGCACCTGGGCCTTACCCAGTTCCAGGTGCAGCTTGAACGCCTCATCCAGCGCCCAGCGATGTTCAAAGCTGTGGTAGCCACCGGGGGTCATGATGGTCGAGAAAGCGGTAGCTTCGGAAAAGGTCGGAATGGTCGGCGTCACGTCCTTGAGCTCGGCCGAGCGGGCGCAGATGATCCCGGTGCCGCGCGGGCCGAACATCCATTTATGGGTGCCGGCAATAAAGAAGTCGCAGTGCATGTCGGGAAAATCCAGATCGTCGACGCCAAAACCATGCACGCCGTCAACCACGTACAGGATGCGATCCTGGTCCGCACGGTTGCGGTTTTGTTCTTCCACCAGCTTGCCGATTTCAGCAATGGGCAGCTTCACGCCGGAACCTGATTGCACCCAGGTCATGCCCAGTACCCGGGTGTTGGGGCGTATGCCCTTGGCAATCGAACCCAGCACTTCATCCACCGACACCTCGCGACTGTTCTCGAACAACTTGAGCTTGCGCACTTTCACGCCGTCTTTCTGCTGGCGGTAGTCCAGCGCGTAGTGGGTTGCGTAATGCTCGTGCTCGGTGGTGAGGATTTCCTGATCCGCACGCACATGGATGCCGCCGTAGATCAGCGACAAGCCTTCGGTGGTGCTGCCGGTGAGGGCGATCTGTTCGGGCCTGGCGTTGAGGTAGCGTGCGGCCCATTCGCGCACTTGCTGTTCGCGCTTCTCGGTTTCCCCCAGGTCCCAGTCCATGGCCCGGCCGGGGTTGCGATCAAGGTGGGCGCGATGCCTCTCGATGGCCTCGCGCACGGGCCTTGGGTGCGAAGTCACCAGGAAGTTGGCGAAGTGCAGGTAGTCGGGGTCCTGGTTGAACAGCTGGCGCAACTGCGCCCATTTGTCTTTCGGCAACGGCGCCGGATTAGCCGCCAGGGCCGGCAGGCCTGCAGCGGCACCCAGGGGCAGGCCCGCCGCGAGGATGCCGGCCTGCTTGAGGAATGATCGACGGTTGGTCATGGGTCAGGTTCGCTTTTGCAAAGTGGGCATCAGTTGTTCGCCAGCGGTCTCGACGACTGCTGTACCTGGTCCCACACCCGCAGGAAATTGCCGCCCCAGAGTTTGGCGATGTCGGCTTCGCTGTAACCGCGACTGATCAGCTCCGCCGTCACGTTGCGGGCTTCGCTGACATCTTTCCAGCCGTCCAGACCGCCGCCGTCGTTGAAGTCGGAGCTGATGCCGACATGGTCGATGCCGATTTTTTTCACGGCGTAGTCGATGGCGTCGCCGTAGTCCTTGAGGGTGGCTTTGGGCTCTTCGTCGACTATTGCGTACAGCTGGCTGGCGTACTCGCCGAAGCGTTGCTCCGGCCAGACGGTGATGATCGGGTCGCCGGGCATCAAGGCCATCTCCAGCCCCTGCAGCGGTTGCAGGTCGAAGCGTGCGCGCAAGGCGTTGAGCTTGTCCTGGGTCGCCTGGCTGAGCGGGCGGATGTAGGTCGGGAAGCCAACGATCTGGACCACGCCGCCGCTCTGCTTGATCAGCTGCATCTCTGCGTCGCTGAGGTTGCGCGGGATGTCCACCAGCGCCCGTGGCGCCGAGTGCGAGGCCACCATCGGTGTGCGACTTAGTTGCGCGACTTGCTCCAGGGCTTTGGTCGACATTTGCGACACGTCGATGATCACCCCGAGGTCGTTGAGCCGGTGCACGGCCTGCTTGCCGGTCTCCGACAGGCCGCCGAGGGCGTCGCGCGAGTCGTTGAAAAACGGTAGCGGCCGCGAGGAGTCAGCCCAGGCGTTGTTGCCCACGTAGCTGAAGCCAAACATGCGCATGCCGCGCGCGGCCCACTTGTCCAGGGCGCTGAGGTCGTTGCCCAGCGGGTAAGCATTGAGCATGCTCATGAAGATGGCGAACTTGCCTTCGCCATGCAGGCGCCGGAAGTCGTCCGGGGTGTAGGCGATGGCGACCTGGTTGGGAAAGTCGCGCACCAGGGTGCTGATGATCTTGTAGCGGGTTTCCTGCTCGAATCGCGCCTCGTCGACAAAGCCCGCAGTGGGGCGGTGCGGCGCGTTTTCGCCATTCCAGATTTCCGGCCAGCCGAAAATGGTCAGGGCCGCGCCGGACAGGCGCCCGTGTGCGGTCTTGACCAGGTCGAACTGGCCGCTGCCATCCTTGTCGGCCTCGTTGCCGGCGGTGCCGAAGTCGAGCGGTAGGGTGACGTGGCTGTCGAAGGAGAGGATGCGCTCTTGCAGTTCATCGGCTTGCTTCATCACCTTGACCGGGTAGCCGGGGTTGTCCTTGAACCAGTAGCCCCAGGCCGCAAAGCCGGCTCCGGCGCTGATGGCCAGCGCCAACGGCAGGCCGATGTAGAGCGCCTTTTTCGAACGTGGTTTTGTCATTGCCATCTCAGTCAGGTTCGCCGGCCGCAGGGGCGTTGGTTATCTGGGAAGAACGGTTATCTGGGAAGAACGATTGACCGGTGGGAAAATTTAGATGAGCGTGCGGGCCCATATGGAGATCCCTGTGGGAGCAAGGCTTGCCCGCGATGCGCTTAAATTCTTGAAGGCAACAAACGTTCTAGCTTGGATAAAGCCTGCTTCATGGCTGACACAGGTAGGGCAATGACGATTTCTCGACGATGGTTCATGGCAGGCCTGGCGCTGACCGGTGCCGCCGTGCCTGCGGCTTTTTATGGGCATCGTGAATGGACCCGGCCGGACCCGACGATCACCCCCGGCGAAGCGACGTTCGACGTGGCGGATGTCGCTGGCCAGCACCTGGCGGACACGCTGCGCGGCGTCTGGCAGATCCGCTTCGAGGGCCATGATGCCGGTATCGAAGGCTTGCCCCGGGACGGCCTGGAACTGTTTCTCGACATCGGCCACAAGGGCCGCGGCCTCATCGGTTACCTCGACACCGCCGAGCGCTTGCGCGCCACTGCAGCGCCACGCTACCGGGTGCTGGGTGACCTGGCGGATGCCAAGCCCGCCGAGCTCAGCTGGCGCTTGATCAGCGCCAATGCCCTGCACGACACCCCGGATTACGAATTCAGCATGTCCCTGGATGAAGTCTGGGCGGGCTTCGGCAACGCCGGCAGCGCGACGCTCAGCGGCCGGGTGTTGAACCTGGATCGGCCCTTGATGATGACTGCCCAGGACAATCGTTTTATCGCGCTCAAGCGGGTGTTTCCCGAAGCGCGTGAGCGCACCGGCCTCAACCCCACGCTGCTGGCCTGGCTGATTTCGCCGGAGCATCGGCTGTTCCACCAGCTGTGGCACGCCTCCCGGGACAAGTGGCATACCTTGTCCGAAGACAAACGCAACGCCCTGCGTGGCATCGGCTGGCAGCCCGGGCCGCGGAACAAAGAGCGCGATGCCCGGGGCACGCGCAAGGATCGCAATGGCTCCGGTGTGGATTTTTTCTTCATGCACCGGCACATGCTCGGTACGGCGCGCTCCATGCAGGATCTGCCCTCGTGGCCGCATTTTCCCCTGCCGCAGCCGGAACTGGCGCGGGATCGAGTCGGCTTCGCCCGCTACTTCGACAATCACGATGGCACGTCTTTGCCGCCCACCTGGCTGGCCGACGACGATGCCGAGTACTCGCAGTGGGTGGCCGACATCAAGACGGCCGAGACTTACCACAGCAATTTCCAGGTGTGGGAGTCGCGTTATCGTGATCCACGTTACCTGTCGAAGCTGACACTGGGGCAGTTCGGTTCCGAGGTCGAGTTGGGCCTGCACGACTGGCTGCACATGCGCTGGGCCTCGGTGCCGCGCGATCCGTCCAATGGCCAGCCGGTGCCGTTTGCCCGTGACCCCTCGGACTTTTCCGCGCGCTGGTTTGCCGCAGAGAACGATTTTCTCGGCGACCCCTTTTCCTCCCATGTGAGCCCGGTATTCTGGCATTTTCACGGCTGGATTGATGATCGACTGGAAGACTGGTTCCGCGCCCACGAGCGTTTTCATCCGGGGCAGGTCAGTCGCCTGGAGGTCAATGGCGTGGCGTGGTTTGCGCCGGGGCGCTGGGTTGAGGTGGATGACCCGTGGCTGGGCCCGGGGACTCATGGTTGCAGCACCACACCGGGTTTGCAGGCGGGCAAGTCAATGGAGATGGACCCGGAAACCATGAAGCTGGCGCTGCGCATTACCTTTGGTGAGGATGAGCAGAAACTGGCCGGGCTGTTGCGCAAGGTACCGCAGCGGCCCTGGTATGCGCGGCATTTGAAGGCCAGGAAAAGCCAGGCTTGAAGACCGCTTTATCGTTCATCGCGGGCTAGCCTTGCTCCCACAGAAGCTTGCTCCCACAGGCTCAGTGTATGTCCCCATCATGCGGTACACGCCATACCTTTGGGAGCAAGGCTTGCCGGCGAAGGGGGCCTCATGGACACGCCCATCACTGCGCTCGCCACCCTCCACCCAACGCCTTGTACAGCGCTACACTGGCCTGCAACCGCGCCAGCCGCAGCTGTACATTCAGGTCTTGCGCCGCATACAAGGTGCGCTGGGTCTCCAGCACCGTCAGCAAATCCTCGGCCCCGGCCTGATAGCGATTCTGCGCGATGTTGAACGCCGTCTGGGCCTGGTTCAGCTCCTCCCCTTGCCACTGCCGCTGCTGATCCAGCCCGCGAATGCTGTTCAGGGCTTTTTCCACGTCGGCGAAACCATTGATGATCGCCCCGCGATAGTTCTCCAGAAGCTCTTCCTGGCGAGCCGTGGCCTTGTCACGTTCGGCGCCCAGGCGCCCATTGTTGAACACCGGTGCGAGCAATCCTGCGGTGAGGTTGTAGAACGGGCTGCGCAGGATATCCGCCGCGTGATCGGCGCCTGAACCCAGGTCGGCACTCAGGGTGACCGTGGGCAGCATGGCCGCCCGGGCGACGGTCACGTCGGCCTGTGCGGCCCCCAGCTGCGCTTCTGCCCTGGCGATGTCCGGGCGACGGCTGAGCAGCTCGCTGGGCACGCCGGCGGCGATGGTGGGCCATACCAGTTGATCGAAGCGCTCCTGGCCCAACGACAGCTGTTGCACTGGCTGGCCAAGGAGGGCAGCGAGGTTGACCTGCGCCTCCTGGGCCTGCTGCTGCACCAGCGGCAATTGCCGTTGCTGCGCCGCCACCAGGCTCTTCTGCTGCGCCAGTTCCAGTGCCGTGGCCGAGCCCGAGTCGTAACGGGTCTGCACCAGGTCAAGCACGCTCCGGGCGTTGGCCAGGTTCAACTCGGCGATGCGCTGCTGTTCGCGCAGAGACAAGGTTTGTGCATAACCATTGGCGACGCTGCTCTGCAGGGTCAACTCGACCGTGGCCTGATCGAATTCGCTGGCCTGCAGCGCGAATAGCGCACTGTCGCGAGACGCACGCTGGCCGCCCCAAAAATCGATTTCGTAGCTGGCACTGAGATTGGCGTCGAAGTAGTCCACCGCCTTGTTACTGCTGTCGGCGTCCAGCTGGCTGTAACCATTACCGCGCAGCAGCTTCTGGCGATTGCCATTCAGGCCGGCCTTGAGCTCAGGTAACTGCGAGCCGCCGGCCACCACCGTCTCGGCCTGGGCCTGACGGACCCGGGCCATCGCCGCCGCCAGGTCGAAACTGCCCACGCGGGCCTGTTCCACCAGCAGGCCAAGCTGCGGGCTGCCGAACTGCGACCACCACTGCGTATTGCTGCGGGCGGCGCCATTATTGTGCGGCGATTGCCAGGCGGCAGGGGGCTGCAGGCCACTGTCTGGACGCTGGGCGGGAGTGCCGCAGGCGCTGAGCAACAGGCAGACAGTTAAGAGGCGGAGTGGCGGCTTCATAAATCGATCATTCACTGGTAAGGGCCGTGACCGGGTCGAGTCGGGCAGCTTTGCGGGCCGGCATGAAGCCGAAGACAACACCGGTGACCAGGGCGCAGCCAAAGGCGCCGAGCACCGCTATCAAGGAGAACGCGACCGCCACTTCACTGAGAATCAGCACGCCGCCGACGATCAGCGCCAGGGCGATGCCGGCGAGCCCGCCGACCACCGAGAGCATCACGGCCTCAGTCAGGAACTGGCGCAGAATGTCGCGCTGACGGGCACCGGTGGCCATGCGGATACCGATCTCGCGGGTGCGCTCGCGGACAGTCATGAGCATGATGTTCATCACGCCAATCCCGCCCACCAGCAAAGAGATCGCGGCAATCGAACCGAGCATCAGCGACAGGGTATTTTGCGTGCGCGCTTCGGCCTGGATCATGGCCGCGTTATTGGTCAGTTCGAAATCTTTCTTGCCGTTATGCAGGCGCAACATCAACTGCTCGATGGCCTGTTCGGTTTCCTTGACCTTGCGCGCATCAGCCGCGGCGATGGCGATGTACTCCGGGTTCTGGGTGCCGAACAGGCGCACACTCGCCGCTGAATACGGAATGGCAATGCGGTCGTCGCTGTCGGAATCGCCGGAGCTGGCGCCTTTTTCCGCGAGCACGCCGACCACCTGGAACGGCACGTTTTCGATGAGGATGTACTGGCCGATCGGGTTGGCGACATTCTTCAGCAGCTTGTGCCGCACCTTGTGGCCAATCACAGCGACCGCCGCAGCGTTCTGTTCGTCCGCCTCGGTAAAGTAGCTGCCTTCGACTACGGGCCAGTTGAAGATCGCCGGGAAGTTGGTGTCGTTGCCACCGACGTAGCTCAGGTGGTCCAGGTTGCCAAAACGCACCCCGGCTTCCTGGCCGTTGACCGGCATGATGCGGGTCACCTGCGGCAGGCTGCCGACCGCCTTGACCTCGTCCAGGGTGACGATGCCCAAGGGTGTCCGCGGGTTCGGCGATGAGCCGCTGAGGTAAATGATGTTGGAACCGAATGCACCCATCTGCGCCATGACCTGGCGTTTGCTGCCTTCCCCAACGGCCAGCATCACCACCACCGATGCGACGCCGATGATGATCCCCAGCAGGGTCAGCGCGGTGCGAAAGCGGTTGATCCACATCACTCGCCAGGCGGCTTGCACTGCGTCCACCAGTTCACCTTTCCAGGCGCCAGTGGCTTCGGCGCCCTCGGCCAGGCGCTTGCGCAGGTCCACCGCCTGCAGCGCGCCAGGATTGGCCGAGGTCTGCACCTGGGGGTTGTCCAGGGCGCTGTCGCTGATGATCAGCCCGTCACGAATTTCAATGATGCGCTTGGCCCGCGCCGCCACTTCGCGATCGTGGGTGATCAGGATGACCACGTGGCCCTGGCTCGCCAGTTCGTCGAGCAGGGTCATGACCTCGGCGCCGCTGTGGCTGTCGAGGGCGCCAGTGGGTTCGTCGGCGAGGATGATATGGCCGCCGTTCATCAAGGCGCGGGCAATCGACACCCGTTGCTGCTGGCCGCCGGAAAGCTGGTGCGGACGATTGCCGGTGCGTGAGGCCAGGCCCAGGCGTTCGAGCAGGGCGGCTGCGCGTGCGTGCCTTTGGGCCGCTGGCGTGCCGGCATAAATGGCCGGCATCTCGACATTTTCCTGGGCGGAGCCAGACGGAATCAGGTGGTAACCCTGGAAGACGAACCCGAAGGCTTCACGGCGCAGCCAGGCCAGCTCGTCGCTGTCGAGGCGGGCGACATTTTCTCCGGCGAAGCGGTACTCACCCGAGGTCGGGCGGTCGAGGCAGCCGAGGATATTCATCAGGGTCGACTTGCCGGAGCCGGAGGCGCCAACGATCGCCACGAACTCCCCGGCGTGGATCGACAGGTCGATACCGCGCAACACGTGGACTTCAGGGGCGTCGCCACCGCCATAGGATTTGCGAATGTCCTGCAGGTCGATCAGGGGCGTCAGCATTCAGCCGCCACTCCCGCTGGCCGTGCCGATGAGCAGGTGATCACCTTCCTCCAGGCCGTCGAGGATCTGCACCCGCAGGCGGTCGCTGATGCCAGTGCGCACAATGCGTTGCTGCAGGCTGCCATTTTCAGCGACAACCTGGGCGGTCTGCTGGTCGGCCTGGGTACCGGTTTGCAGGGCGGCGATGGGGGCGGTGAGGACATTCCTGGCCTGGTCGGAGACGAAAAATACCTGGGTGGTCATCTCCGCCATCAGGGCGTTGTCGGCGTTGTCGACGTCGAGCAACACGGTGTACAAGACCACTCGCGCGCTGCCGCTTTTGCTCGAACTGGCCGGGCTGCCACCGCCCTGGCTGGTTTGGTCCAGAGGTTTGGGCGGCACCGGAAGTATCTGCCGTACGGTGCTGCTCCAGCGGCGGTTGCCGCCGCTCAAGGTGGTGAACCAGGCCTGCATGCCGGGTTTGACGTGGCCGATATCGGCCTCCGAAACTTCGGCCCAGACCGTCATCGGCGACAACTTGGCGATGCGCAGAATCAGCGGAGTTTGCTGTTGGGCGTTGAGGGTCTGGCCTTCCCGGGCGTCCAGGGCGACGACGGTGCCGGCCATCGGCGCATAGATGCGGGTGTAGCCAAGTTCCGCCTGATCGCTGCGCAGGCTGGCCTGGGCCTGGCGAATCTGTGCCTGGAACATGTCGATGCGCGCCTGGGTGGCGCGCAGTTCGGCCTGGGCCGTTTGCACGTCTTCTTCGCGGGTTGCCCCGCCAGCCTTGAGCTGCTGCTGGCGCTGGAATTTTTGCCGCGCCAGCGCGTGCTGGGCCCGCTGTTCTTCAAGCTGCGCCTTGAGATTTTCAATCGAGAAGCGCCCGGCATCGAGCCTGGCCTGTTGGGTGGACGGATCAATTTCCACCAGCAACTGACCTTCCTTGACCACGTCACCGACCTCCGCGTGGATCTTCTGGATCTGCCCGGAAGCCTGGGCGCCGACGTCGACATAGCGCCGGGGTTGCAGGGTGCCCAGCGCGGTGACACTGCTTTCGATGTCACCCCGGGTGACCTGCACGGTGGCGAACTTGTCCCGACCGGGCGGGATCATCTGCCAGGCGGCGACGGCGATAAGGGGAATCAGACACAGGGCTGCAAGCAGGGCGCGTCGGGTGTGTCGGGGACGTTTCATGCAGGGTTCCGGCCAATGGAAATCGACCCGTCGTGCGCTCTGCCGGTGAGTATCCGGCGATAGTTGAACGCTGCCGGCAGGCCGGCAGAGACGGGGAGCTGTCCTTAATACGAGAAATGCCGCAGCGAATTTAGGCGCGGACACATGTGGGCACACATATAGACCATGACAATTTGTCGGGCAAGATCAAGCAATACTTTAAATCTATATGAGAATTACTATAAATTACGCGCCTCGCTCTGCCACTATCTTGCCACTGCCTATTTCGGCGGTCGGCGGGGTGGCTCAAGGATTGAATCCGCACCCATGCGGCTGGGAGTCATGTTGGAGAACTACTATCGGGAGCTGGTGTGTTTCCTGAACGCCAAGCTAGGCAACCGTCAGGTGGCTGAAGACGTGGTGCATGACGCCTATCTGCGTGTACTTGAACGCTCCAGCACCACACCGATCGAACAACCGCGGGCCTTTCTCTATCGCACTGCGCTCAACCTGGTGATCGACGATCACCGACGCAATGCCCTGCGCCAGGTCGAGTCGCTGGAAGTGCTCGATAGCGAGGAGCGCTACTTCACCCCATCGCCCCACAACAGCCTTGACCACGGCCAGCGCCTGGAGATGCTCCAGCGCGCCTTGTCGGAACTGCCCCGGCTGTGCCGGGAGAGCTTTATGCTGCGCAAGATCGATGGCCTGTCCCATCCCGAAATTGCCGAGCACCTGGGCATTTCCCGAGCCCTGGTGGAAAAACACATCGTCAATGCGATGAAACATTGCCGGGTGCGGATGCGGCAATGGGATGGCCATTGACCCTGACGCTCTCGTCAAGGGTAAGTATTAAATTTTGTTTCACTGTCCTCGTTTCCTATCAACAGACGACCTGGCACTCGCCGCCGAGGTCACTCAGCTTTTTCTCCCCGCTGTTGAGGGGCTCATCCAGAGGACACTGGAAATGACACAGGCAATTGCATCGCCCATCGTTCACGACCTGATTGGCGTCGGTTTCGGCCCTTCGAACCTGGCACTGGCCATCGCCTTGCAAGAGCGCGGGCCGACCCAGGGTGAACTGGACGTACTGTTCCTCGACAAACAGGCCGACTACCGCTGGCACGGCAATACCCTGGTCACCCAGAGCGAGCTGCAGATCTCCTTCCTCAAGGACCTGGTGACCCTGCGCAACCCCACCAGCCCTTACTCGTTCGTCAATTACCTCAAGCACCACGGGCGCCTGGTGGACTTCATCAACCTCGGCACTTTTTACCCGTGCCGCATGGAGTACAACGACTACCTGCGCTGGGTCGCCGCGCAGTTCGACGCGCAGAGCCGCTACGGTGAAGAAGTGCTGACCATCGAGCCGGTGCTGCACAACCAGCAGGTCGAGGCGCTGCGAGTGATCTCCCGTGACGCACAGGGCCAGCAGCACGTGCGCACCGCCCGTTCGGTGGTGGTCAGCGCCGGCGGGACCCCGCGCATCCCCGAGGCGTTCAGGTCACTCAAGGGCGATAGCCGGGTGTTCCATCATTCGCAATACCTGGCGCAGATGGCCCGTCAGCCTTGCGTGAACAACCAGCCAATGAGCATCGCGATCATTGGCGGCGGCCAGAGCGCGGCAGAAGCTTTTATCGATCTTAACGACAGCTTCCCGTCGGTGCAGGTGGACATGATCCTGCGCGGCTCGGCGTTGAAACCGGCGGATGACAGCCCCTTCGTCAACGAAGTGTTCTCGCCGGAATTCACCGACCTGGTGTTCCAGCAGGCCAGCACTGAACGTGAGCGGCTGGTGAACGAGTACCACAACACCAACTATTCGGTGGTGGACATTGACCTGATCGAGCGCATCTACGGCATTTTCTATCGCCAGAAAGTCTCCGGCATCGCCCGTCACGCTTTCCGCACCCTGACCACCATCGAAAAAGCCAGCGCCACCGAGCGCGGCATCGAGCTGGCGGTGCGCAACAACGCCACCGGTGAAGTCACGGTTCGCCTGTACGACGCCGTGGTGCTGGCCACCGGTTACGAACGCCAGATGCACCGCAAACTGCTGGCGCCGCTGGAACAATACCTGGGCGAGTTCGAGGTGGATCGCCACTACAAACTCATCACCGACGAGCGCTGCAAAGCGGGCATTTACATGCAGGGATTTTGTCAGGCCAGCCACGGACTGAGCGACACCTTGCTGTCAATCCTGCCGATTCGCGCAGACGAGATTGCCGGGTCGTTGTATGAGCATGGCAAGAATCGTGGGCATAGCCGCTCGGTGGTGGATTTGTTGTTGGCGACGGCTAGCTGAGATTCCAGAGGTTAGTTCCAAACGCTTCTGTGGGAGCAAAGCTGGCTCGCGATTTCTGTCAGGCATTCAACATTTGAGCTGACGGTTACACCGCCATCGCGAGCAAGCTTTGCTCCAACATCAATGATCCACCGCCAGCGCCCCTAGCCGCGCTCCTGCAGGGTTAGCGCGCCTGCAACCTATACCCCATCAAAAAAAACGCCATCAGGCAGCCATCGCCGCGCCCTCTCGCTACAATGCCCGTCATGTCTTGCAGAGGTGCTTATGGTCAAAGCGATGGTGGTAGACGATCACCCGTTCATTCGGGCATCAGTCTCAATGCTCCTGCAGCAGGAAAACATCGAGGTGATCGCCCAGGCCGGCAACGGCGCGGACGCCGTGCAACGTGCCCGCGAACTCGCCCCGGACCTGATCATCCTCGACATCGCCATGCCCAGGCTTGATGGCCTGCAAGTCATCAGCCGGATCATGACCGACCAACCGCATTGCAAAATCGTAGTACTGACCTCGCAATTGCCGATCTTCTACGCCATGCGCTGCATGAAGGCCGGTGCCGCCGGCTATATCTCCAAAAATGACGACCTCGATGAACTGGTCAGGGCCATCAAGGCCGTCCTGACCGGCTACACTTTCTTTCCAAACCTGGCGAGCAGCTCAGTGCGGCGCAGTGATGCCCAGGCCACTGACCTTGAACTGATCCAGAGCCTGTCCGATCGAGAACTGACGATTTTGCAGCAACTGTCCAACGGCATGAGCAATAAGGAGATCGGCGAAGCCATGCTGCTGAGCAGCAAGACCATCAGCACCTACAAGACCCGCCTGATCGAAAAACTCAACGTGAAGTCCGTGGTGTACCTCGCCGATTTCGCCAAGCGCAATCAGTTGGTGTGAATGAGTCGGGCATGGGGTAAATGGCTGGCCGTGGTGCTGTTGTCGGGCACCGTTCATTGCGTATGGGCCGTAGCAGCGCCGGTGGAAAACCTGCGGTTGCTGGGGCGTTCCCAGGTCGATGGCTACCAGGTGGCGCTCGATGAGCCTGACCGGCAATGGCTGCGTGACAAGGGCGTATTGGTGTTGGGCGCTTCGGCACCGGACTACCCGCCGTTTGGCATCACTGGCACCGGGCGTGACTATGAAGGGCTGACGGCCGACTACGCGGCATTGCTCGCCGAGCTGCTGCAGGTGCGCATCGAGGTGCGGCGTTATCCGTCCCGGGCGGATGTGGTGCACGCGGTCCAGCAGGGCGAAGTTGACCTGCTCGGGACGTCCAACGACTTCGAGGCGGCGGACCCGCAGCTGGTGATGTCCAGCCCCTACGCCGAAGACCAGCCGACCCTCGTCACCCGCATCGGCGATAGCCAGAACGCCACGCCGGACCTGGCTGGAAAACAGGTGGCGATGCTTTACCACTACCTGCCGCCGGAAGCCGTCAAGGCGCACTTTCCCAACGCCCGTTTGCAACTCTATCCCTCGACCTTGAGCGCGATCGGTGCGGTAGCCTTCGGCACGGCTGACGTCTACCTGGGCGACTCCATCAGCGCCAACTACCTGATCAACAAAAATTACCTGAACAACGTGCAATTGGCGGCTTTTCTCGACACCAACGTCAACGACTTCGCCTTTGCCGTGACCAGGGACAACCCGCGCCTGCTGCGCATCGTCAATGCGGCGCTGGCGGTGATTCCGGCGAGCGAGCGGTTGAGCATCCAGCGACGCTGGAGCGCGGGCGGGGCGAACATGAGCGGATTGCATGTGTTGCAATTCAGCGCCGCCGAACGGCGCTGGATGGAGCAGCATCCCCACGTCAAGGTGGCCATAGACGAGAGTTTCCTGCCGGTGTCGTTTTACGGTCAGGACGGCAAGTTTCGCGGCCTGGGTGCCGATGTGCTGGCCAAGGTCGCGCTGCGCACCGGGTTGAAGTTCGACATTCAGCGCCTGCACACCGTCCCCAGACTGATCCGGCAGGTCGAATCCGGCCGGGCGGACCTGCTGATCAGCCTGACCCCCAGCGCGGAGCGCGAGAAGTCCTTGCGGTTTACCCGTCCCTACCTCAGCACGCCGTACGTGCTGGTCAGCCGAACGTCCGGCGGCAATCCCGCAACCCTGGACGAAATGGCCAACAAACGCCTGGCGGTGATTCTCGGCACGCCCGTGCGCGACCAGTTGATCGAGCAGTACCCAGGCATTCAATTGATTGATGCCGACAACGCCGAGCACGCCATGACCCTGGTGGCCAACGGTCAGGCCGATGCCGCAGTCAGCGCACTGATCACCGCGCGCTACATGATTTCCCGGCAGTATCGCGACCGGCTGCGGATCACCAGCACGGTTGGCACCACTTCCGCCCGCTTGGGTTTCGCCACCGCCCGCGACGCCACAGAGCTGTATTCGATCCTCGACAAAACCCTGCTGAGTATTCCCCCCGACGAGCTGGACGAAGTGTCCAATCGCTGGGGCAGCGAAGTGGTGGTGGATGACAGCTATTGGCTACGGCATCGCGCGGCGATCATTCAGGGCTTTGCCCTGGCAGCCGTGTTGCTGTTGCTGGCACTGGGCTGGATCGCCTACCTGCGCCAGCTGATTGCCAAACGCAAGCAGGCGGAAGTGGCCCTCAGTGATCAGCTGGAATTCATGCGCGTGCTGATCGACGGCACGCCGCACCCGATCTACGTGCGCGACCGCCAGGCACGGCTGCTGATCTGCAATTCGGGTTACCTCGACGTGTTTGGCATCGAGCGCGACGAGGTGGTCGGCAAGACCGTGATCGAGGGTATGTTCGAGAACGTGCAGGAAGCGGCGGCCTACCATGAGAATTATTTGCAGGTGATGAAGGACGGCCGGCCCCAGGTCCAGGATCGCCAGCTGACCCTGGGCGCCAACGTGCTGACCATCTACCACTGGATGCTGCCTTACCGTACCAGTAACGGTGAAGTGAGTGGTCTGATCGGGGGCTGGATTGATATCAGCGAGCGCCAGCGCCTGGTGCAGGCGCTGCGCGAAGCCAAGGACGCCGCCGACGATGCGAACCGGGCGAAGACCACTTTTCTGGCCACGATGAGCCATGAGATCCGCACGCCAATGAACGCCGTGATCGGCATGCTGGAACTGGCAATGAAGAAGGCCGAGCAGGGGCTGACCGACCGTTTTGCCATCGAGGTGGCCTCAGGTGCCGCGCGCAGCCTGCTTGATCTGATCGGCGATATCCTGGATGTCTCGCGCATTGAGTCCGGACACTTGAGCCTGGCCCCGGAACGCGCCAACCTGGGTCAGCTGGTGATCGCCGTCACGCGTATTTTCGAGGGGCTGGCGCGACAGAAACACCTGCGCCTGAGCCTTGAGCTGGATGTTGCAGCCCATCGCGAGGTGCTGGTCGACCCGCTGCGCCTCAAGCAGATCATCTCCAATCTGTTGAGCAACGCCATCAAGTTCACCGAAGCTGGCGAGGTCTGTCTGCAAGTCAGGGTTCATCCAGGGCCAGACGAGCGTCTGACGCTGCATCTGCAGGTTGCCGACACCGGCATCGGCATTAGCGATGAGGATCAGCAACGGTTGTTCAGCCCATTCACCCAGGCGAGCAATAATCGCCAGTCGGCGCGCAGCGGCTCGGGCCTTGGGTTGGTCATCAGCCGCACGTTGTGCGAGATGATGGGCGGCCAGCTGACGTTGCACAGCCATGTGGGGAAGGGCACCCGGGTCGACGTTGTCCTGGATCTGCCCACGCTGCAACCTCGGCATGAGCCAGCGCCGGTGCCGGTCGCACCGGCACCGGCGCATCGTGCGTTGAGTATCCTGATAGTCGACGATTACCCGGCGAACCGCTTGCTGCTGTCTCAGCAACTGAGCTACCTCGGCCACCGGGTGCGGGATGCCGAAGACGGCGCGCAGGGTTTGCGCGCATGGCGCAGCCTGCCTTTTGATGTGGTCATCAGCGACTGCAACATGCCGGTCATGACAGGCTACGAACTGGCCCGGGCGATCCGCCAGGAAGAGCGCGACAAGGGCCTCGCGCCCAGCCTCATCCTGGGATTTACCGCCAATGCACAAGCCGAGGAAAAGCAGCGCTGCCTGGATGCCGGCATGGATGACTGCCTGTTCAAGCCGATCAGCCTCGAGGACCTCGGCGCCCGGCTGTCGAGCCTCGCCCCGAGTGCCGAGCAGGCAGCCACCCCGCTCACGGACGAGATTGACTTGGCCGGGCTGCACCAGTTGACCCGGGGCGACGAGGCCTCCATCAAGCGCCTGCTGGATGACCTGGCGTCCAGCAACGATGACGATATGGCGCGGTTGATGCGGTTGTTCACGCAAAACGACGTGCCGGGGCTGGCGAGCCTGGCTCACCGCATCAAGGGCGGTGCGCGAATCATCAAGGCTCAGGGGCTGATCGGCGCATGCGAGCGTCTGGAAACGGCTTGCGAGGTGGTGAACCCGGCGCAGTTAACCGAGGCCGTTGACGAGTTGCATCAGGCGATGGAGCGACTGGCGCAGCGGTTGGCGTGACCGCACTCAGACATCATCAGGAAACACTTGGGAAATTTCCTACAAGGTTTGGGGCGTTTCCTAAATATGATCCGCTGGATAATCGTCTTCCCTTCCAAGACGAGTCGAGATGACATGACCTGCCCGCCACCGCGCGTTCTGATACTCGAAGACCACGCCTTTCAACGTTCAGTGGCCGTGAGCATGTTCCGGCAGGCAGGCTGTCGCGAGGTGTTCGAAGCTTGCGACGGAGCGCAGGCGCTGGCCATCCTGCAGGAGGTGGGGCCGGTCGACATCGCCCTGTGCGATTTGCAGATGGAAGGCATGGACGGCCTGGAGTTCTTTCGCCGCCTGGGGGCCAGCGGGCAGGTCAGGTCGATCATCATCAGCAGTTCGCTCTCGGCGGACCTGCGGCGGGCGGTGCACCAGATCGTCTCCCTGCTGGGGCTCGAGTTACTGGGGGATGTCGGCAAACCACTGCACCCCCAGGCGCTGCGCGAGTTGCTCGACAAACACCCGAGCCATCGGCCGGTGACATGCGCGCCGGCAACGCCGTTGCTTCTGGCCAGCGAGGAGGAGGTGAATGCAGCGCTCGCTCTAGGACAGATCCAGTCCTGGTACCAGCCCAAATTCCATCTGCACACCGGCCAGGTCTGCGGCGTCGAGGTGCTCAGCCGCTGGTTGCACCCACAAAGGGGCGTGCTGTCGCCGGCGGTGTACCTGCCGATACTGGAGCGGAACGGGCAGATGGACCGGCTGCTGTTCGCCCAGCTGGAACAGGCGCTGATGCTGCAGCGGGCCGCAGCAAGCCGCGGTTTTACCCTGAACATGGCGTTCAACCTGCAAACCACGCAACTGGCCGACAGCGAACTGACGGCCAGCATCCGGCGTCTCTTGCTCCGCCATGGCATGCCGGGCTCCGGATTAACCTTCGAACTCACCGAAAGCGGTTTGCTGCAGGCCCCCGCCACCAGCCTGGAGAACCTGGTGCGCCTGAGAATGATGGGTTGCCGGCTGTCCATCGACGACTTCGGTGCCGGGTTCTCTTCATTGCAGCGCCTGTGTCAGCTGCCTTTCAACGAGATCAAGCTCGACGCCGAATTCGTCCGCGGCCTGGCGCACGAGCCGCGCTGTCGGGCAGCCATCACCAGCACCCTGGCGCTGGGGGACAGTCTGGGCATGTCGGTGGTTATCGAAGGCATCGAGACCGATGCGCAGCGCCTGCACCTGATGTCGCTCGGCTGTGTTCAGGGGCAGGGCTACTGGTTTGCACGCCCCATGAGTGGCGAGGATTTGCTGGCCTGGTTGCAGCTGCACGGCCAATCCCCAGGCGGTCGCTGATGGCGATGCGTAGACAAATGCAGTGGGAGTTTCGGAAAAGTCCTACATAAAGCACCGTCTCGCATGCGTAGCCTTGCGTCATCTCGAATTTGACACCCTGCTGGGGGCCTACTTTGTCGAACAAAGCCTTGCGTATCCTGATTGCCGACGAGCAGCATTTTCAGCGCATGAGAATCGAACGGCTGTTCAATCAGCTCGACTATTACCGGGTCGCACCGGTTCACAGCCTTGAGGAACTGCTGACGCTGGTCGAGTACGGTTGCGAGCCGTTCGACCTGGTGGTGATCAACGCTTCGATGGCAGGTGATGCCTTTAACCTGCTGGATTTCTTTCGTGACAATGCCCAGGTTCGCCACGCCTTCATCTATGAAGGCCAGCGTGCACGGCTGCCGCCGACTCCCGACGGTGAGCAGCAGAACATCCAGGTCAGCCACACATCCCTGCCGGATCTGGCTTCGATCAGCCGCCTGATGGCGCTGATCGATCGTCGCCTACCGTCCGCCGGGACAGGCATTTCTGTCAGGTAGGTCAATCGTCGTGTTTTGTACATGGAGTCGTGATGAAGTCAGCACTGATTGTGGACGATCATCCGGTGGTTCGCGCCGCAGTCAAAATCGTGCTCCAACAGGAAGGTTTTCAGCGGATTTACGAGGCCAGTTGCGGTAACGAGGTCATGGCGATGGTCCGCGAGCACCAACCGGACGTGGTGGTGCTGGATATTTCCCTGCCCGAGCTCGACGGGCTGGAAGTACTGGCAAGGCTTCACGACAGTGGCGAGCGATGCCCGGTGGTGGTCTTCTCCGCCCACGAGGCGATGCTCTTCCAGGACCGATGCATTCGCGCCGGTGCCGCGGCCTACGTCGCCAAGTCGAACGACCTGCAGCATTTGCACAAGGCCATACACGCGGTTACGGTCGGCTACACCTATTTTGCCCAGCTCTCGACCGCGGTTTCGCTCAGGACATCGCAATGCAGTGAAAAGCAGCGGATAGATGTCCTGTCCAGTCGTGAACTGACCATCTGTCGCTACCTGGCCATGGGCATATCAAACAAGCAGATCGCCGAAAACCTGCACCTGAGCCACAAGACCGTGAGCACCTACAAGACGCGGCTGATTAAAAAACTCGACGTCAAATCGGCGGTCCACCTGCGGGATTTCGCCTTGCGCAACCGCTTGATCTGAGTGAACGTCTTCCTGCATGGGCGTCGCCTGGCAACAGGCATACAGCGCCTGGAAATCAGCCTCGCTCAGTTTGAAGGCCCGTGCCCTAAGCAATATCCGCATGACTGAACTCCTCCCCAAGAAAATCAATCAAGGCCCGCACCGACGGCAGCAAACCGCGACGCGACGGAAAAATCGCGTGGACGATTCCGCACTTTGGCGCCCATCCCGGCACCAGCTCCATCAGGTGCCCGGCAGCAATGTCGTCGCGCACCACCACGCTGGGCAAATGCGCCACGCCGACGCCTGCCAGCACCGCATGGCGCAAGGCCAACAAGTCGTCAGTGACCATGCGCGGCGCATGCCGGATCAACGCGCTGGCGCCCTCTGCGCCAAACAGCTCCCACTGGTAATCACGCTGCGCCGCGCCCCAGTGCACGCTCGGCAAGCCGCTGAGGTCCGCCGGGGTGGCAGGGGATGACAGGCGTTCGGCGAAGGCCGGGCTGCCCACCAGGCACTGAGTGCTGTTGCCCAGCACCTTCATCACCATGTCGGTATTTTCCAGTGGCGGGAAGCGCACGCGCAGGGCGATGTCGAAGCCCTCGTGAATCAGGTCGACCCGGCGGTTGGTGCTCTCGATGAACAGCTCGACCAGCGGGTACTTGAGCATGTAGCGGGTCAGCATCGGCCCGACCCAGGAATTGAGCAGGGCGGTAGGGCAGCTGATGCGCACCAGGCCCTGGGGTTCGGAGCGGTTGCGCTCGATCAGTTCGGCAGCACTCTCCGCTTCCACCCGCATGGCCAGGCAACGCTGGTAATAGGCCTGGCCGATTTCGGTCAGCGAACAATGCCGGCTGGTGCGATGCAGCAGGCGTACACCCAGGCGCTCTTCAAGCTCGGCGATGCGCCGGCTGAGCTTGGACTTGGGCATGTCCAGCGCACGTCCGGCCGCAGCAAACCCACCATGCTCCACCACCTGGGTGAAGTAATAAAGGGTGTTGAGATCTTCCACCATCGTTCTCCAAATAGAACGCTATGACTGATTTTTGCAGTCTAGCGCACCAAAGGCTTCGGTTTTAAGCTTTATCCATCGCAGCAAACCACAGATTCGGAGGCCACATGAAAAACATCATCGGTATTTACACCAGCCCGCGCGGTCATTGGGTCGGTGACGGTTTTCCGGTCCGCACGCTGTTTTCCTATGACAACCTGGGCAAGCACATCAGCCCGTTTCTGCTGCTGGATCACGCCGGTCCTGCTGAATTCAGCCCGACCACGGCGCGCCGCGGCGTTGGTCAGCATCCGCACCGCGGCTTCGAGACCGTGACGATCGTCTACAAGGGCGAAGTGGAACACCGTGATTCCACTGGCAGTGGCGGCAAAATCGGTCCGGGTGACGTGCAATGGATGACTGCGGCTTCGGGGATTCTCCATGAAGAGTTTCACTCCCAAGCCTTTGCCAAAAGCGGCGGCACCCTGGAAATGGTGCAGCTGTGGGTCAACCTGCCGGCCAGGGACAAAATGGCCGACGCCGGTTACCAGACGATTCTTGACGGCGACATCCCGGCCATCGCGCTGAAAAACGATGCCGGCAGCCTGCGCCTGATCGCCGGGGAATTCGACGGCCAAACCGGCCCGGCGCGCACCTTCACCCCGATCGACGTCTGGGACCTGCGCCTCAAGGCGAGCAAGCCGCTGACCCTGGACCTGCACGAAGGCCGCAATACGGCGCTGGTGGTGTTGCGTGGCACGGTTCAGGTCAACGGCCAGGAACGGGTCCGAGAAGGCCAGCTTGTTCTGTTTGGCCGCGATGGTCACCAGCTCAGCCTGGAAGCCAATAGCGACGCGGTGGTGTTGCTGCTCAGCGGCGAGCCCATCGACGAACCCGTCGTCGGCCATGGTCCGTTCGTGATGAACAGCGAGCAGGAAATCCACCAGGCCTTTGCTGACTTTCAATCGGGCCGCTTCGGCCGGATGAGCGGTTGAACTCAATGCTGCACCGCTGTGGCGCGGCCGGGTCGTGTGACTACGCTTGCCTGACCGCGATGTAAACAAAAAAACCGAAATCACTGCGCCGGCTTGATCGGCATCGATAAATAGCGAGGATTACCCCATGACTACTTCCTACAAACGTCTCGACAAGGATAACGCCGCGGTTCTGTTGGTCGACCATCAAGCTGGCTTGCTGTCGCTGGTGCGCGACATTGATCCGGATCGTTTCAAGAACAATGTGCTGGCCCTGGCCGACCTGGCCAAGTACTTCAAGCTGCCGACCATCCTGACCACCAGCTTTGAAACCGGCCCGAACGGCCCGCTGGTGCCGGAGCTCAAGGCACTGTTCCCCGACGCGCCCTACATCGCTCGTCCTGGCCAGATCAATGCCTGGGACAATGAAGATTTCGTCAAGGCGATCAAGGCGACCGGCAAGAAGCAGTTGATCATCGCCGGTGTGGTGACCGAAGTCTGCGTGGCATTCCCGGCGCTGTCGGCCCTGGCTGAAGGCTTTGAAGTTTTCGTGGTGACCGACGCTTCCGGCACGTTCAACGAACTGACCCGGCAATCGGCCTGGGATCGCATGTCGTCCTCCGGCGCGCAGTTGATGACCTGGTTCGGCCTGGCCTGCGAGCTGCATCGCGACTGGCGCAACGACGTGGAAGGCCTGGCCACTCTGTTCTCCAACCACATCCCGGACTACCGCAACCTGATGACCAGCTACAACACGCTGACCAGCAAGTAAGCGCGCCCATCGCCCCTTGTAGGAGCTTGCGAAGGCTGCGATCTTTTGATCTTTCGAGATTCCAAAAGATCGCAAGCTTCGCCAGCTCCTGCAATGCGTGCGATGGTTGCGTAAATGAGTCCCTGCCGGAGCCGCTCGATGCTGTCATTGCTCACCGATCACCCGTTGTTCTGTGCGCTGGCCCTGATCCTCATCGATTTGGGGTTGTGGCGCCTGATCAGTGCCAATGGCAGCCAGTGGAAACTCGTGGCGCGGCTGGTGATCTTTTCGCTGTTCAGCGTCCTGCTGTTCAACGAAGGCTTGAACCCTCTGGAACCGGCGCCCTGGGCCGACAATGTGCCGTTGCACCTGGCCGCAACCGGCTTGCAAATCGGTTGGTGGCTGTTCGGCGCACGCACGCTCACGGTATTGATTGGCGCGGTGATGATGCAGCGGGTCGGGCACACCGGTCGCCTGCTTCAGGATCTGCTTGGGGCAGTGATTTTTCTCATCGCCATCATCGCCGCCCTGGCCTACGTGCTGGATTTGCCGGTCAAGGGTGTACTGGCCACCTCCGGCGCCCTGGCGATCATCGTCGGCCTGGCGTTGCAAAGCACCTTGAGCGACGTGTTTTCCGGGATCGTCCTCAACACCACCAAACCCTATCAACTCGATGACTGGATCTCCATTGACGGCACCGAAGGCCGGGTGACCGACATCGACTGGCGCGCCACACGCCTGCAGACCTCCCAGGGCAGCATGGCGGTGATTCCCAATTCGCTGGCGGCCAAGGCCAAGATCATCAATTTCAGCCGGCCAACTGACATGTTTGGCGTCTCCATCAGCCTGCAACTGAGCCCGCACGCGCGCCCGCAGAAAATCATCGATGCCCTGGAGCGAGCCATGCAGGGCTGCCGCTATTTGTTGGACAAACCTGCGCCGTGCGTCGCGCTCAAAGGCTCCAGTGCCGCCGGCGTGGAGTATGAGATCAGCGGCTTCGTGGCGTCGATGGAGCACAAGCGCATGGTGCGTAATCTGCTGTTCGACCTGGCGTTCCGCCATTTGCAGGCCTCGGGTGTAAGCCTGCTGTCGAGCGTCGAATCCAATGCGCCTGCCGGGCTGTCACGGCCACTGGCATTGCTGGACAGCTCGAGCATCTTCTCGACCCTGCGTCAGGAAGAAAAGGACACCTTCAGCCAGAACATGAAGCTGCAGAACTTCCGCGCCGGCGAACTGATCCTTCCGGCGGGTGAGGTCAGCGACCATCTGTTCATCATCGAATCCGGCGTGGTGTCGGTCGAGCTGAGCCGTGATGGCATCAGGTTCGAGTCCGGGCGCATGGGGCCGGGTGAAGTAATCGGCGAAGGCGGCATACTCTCCGATACCGCGCTGCCGGCGGACTTCACCGCCAAGACCTTCTGCAGCCTGTACCGCATCGAAAAGGACTACCTGAAACCCTGCCTCGACGCGCGCCACGACATCAGCGAGGCGATGACGGCGCTGCTGGATTACCGCCTGGAAAAAGCCCGAACCCTGACCATGGAAACGCCCAAGGCGGTGGAGAAAAAAGGGTTCCTGCAATGGCTGCGGCGCCGCAGCGAAAGCTAACCAGCGCTCTCGTTGCCTGTACTGATGCTAACACCCACAGTTGACCGTTCTCCCGTCACCCCGTCCCTCCTGTGGGAGCGAGCCTGCTCGCGATGAGGCCATCACCGTCACCGCACACTCACCAATGGCCTACCCAACTTCTGAAACATTGGCTATTTGAGCAACCCACCGAGGGGTTTAACGTAGCTCCACCTTCACTTGTTCCCGGAGCCCGTCATGAAACCTCGCATCGATTTCTACACCGCTTCCCCAGACGCACTCAAAGCCATGATCGCGCTGGAAACCGCCGTCTCGAAACTGCCGCTGGAAAAGACCCTGATCGAACTCGTCAAGCTACGTACCTCGCAAATCAACGGCTGCGCCTTCTGCCTGGACATGCACAGCGCCGATGCGCGCAAAGGCGGCGAAGCCGAGCGTCGCCTGTACACGCTGTCGGCCTGGCGTGAAACCCCGTTCTTCACCCCGCGCGAACGCGCCGCACTGGCCTGGACCGAGTCCCTGACCCTGCTCAGCCAGACCCATGCGCCGGATGAAGACTACGAACAACTGGCCGCCGAGTTCAGCGCCAAGGAAATGGTCGACCTGACGGTGGCGATTACCACGATCAACAGCTGGAACCGCCTGGCGGTAGGCTTTCGCAAGATGCCGCAGGACTGAGGAACGCCTTAAGCAGGCAGTCAGGACTTTTGTAGGAGCGAGCTTGCTCGCGAAAGACCGGAGGGCGCTGCGGGTGTCAGGTGACCAGTGTCATCGTTAACGACCATCGCGAGCAAGCTCGCTCCTACAGGGTATTGGTGGTGGATGCAGCATTTGTGTACGGCGGACATCTCTGTGGGAGTGAGCCTGCTCGCGATGGCGTCTGCGGATTCGACATTGATGTGGCAGGGAGATTGACATCGCGAGCAGCCTCGCTCCCACAGGGTATTGGTGGTGGACGCAGCATTTGTGTTCGGCGCAGATCACTGTGGGAGCCGCGCTTGCCCGCGATGGCGTCTGCGGATTCGACAGTGATGTGGCAGGGAGATTGTCATCGCGAGCAGCCTCCCTCCCTCAGGGTATTGCTGGTGGAAGCAGCATTTGTGTTCGGCGCACATCACTGTGGGAGCCGGGCTTGCCCGCGATGGCGTCTGCGGATTCGACATTGATGTGGCAGGGAGATTGTCATCGCGAGCAGCCTCCCTCCCACAGGGTATTGATGGTGGAAGCAGCATTTGTGTTCGGCGCAGATCACTGTGGGAGCCGGGCTTGCCCGCGATGGCGTCTGCGGATTCGACATTGATGTGGCAGGGAGATTGCCATCGCGAGCAGGCTCGCTCCCACAGGGTATTGGTGGTGGACGCAGCATTTGTGTTAGGCGCAGATCACTGTGGGAGCCGGGCTTGCCCGCGATGGCGTCTGCGGATTCGACATTGATGTGGCAGGGAGATTGCCATCGCGAGCAGGCTCGCTCCCACAGGGTATTGGTGGTGGACGCAGCATTTGTGTTAGGCGCAGATCACTGTGGGAGCCGGGCTTGCCCACGATGGCGTCTGCACATTCAACATTGAGGTGACTGGGGAAGACAGTGGCTCCCACATTGGATATTCGCCCGGCTAGGGCGCAGTGTGGGAGCCGTGCAGAGGTGCTTAGACCCGCTCAAATATCGCTGCAATGCCCTGGCCGCCGCCAATGCACATCGTCACCAGCGCATACCGGCCGTTGATGCGGTGCAGCTCATGGATGGCCTTGGTCGCAATAATTGCCCCCGTCGCGCCTACAGGGTGCCCCAGCGCAATGCCCGAGCCATTTGGATTGACCTTGGCCGGATCAAGGCCGAGCTCCTGGCTGACTGCGCAAGCCTGGGCGGCGAAGGCGATGTTGGCCTCGACCACATCCATATCCTGCACTGAGAGCCCCGCACGCTTTAGCGCCAGGCGCGTTGCGGGGATGGGGCCCAGGCCCATGAGTTCGGGCTCGACACCCGCATGGGCATAGCTGACCAGGCGCGCCAGCGGGCGCAGGCTGTTGCGCTGCACCGCGTCCCCGGTGGCCATCACCAATGCCGCAGCGCCATCGTTCAACCCCGAAGCGTTGCCCGCCGTTACCGAACCGTCCTTCTTGAACGCCGGC
Organism: Pseudomonas sp. Y24-6; assembly: GCF_020295325.1. Taxonomy (NCBI): domain Bacteria; kingdom Pseudomonadati; phylum Pseudomonadota; class Gammaproteobacteria; order Pseudomonadales; family Pseudomonadaceae; genus Pseudomonas; species Pseudomonas sp. Y24-6. Next base: position 80,452 of record NZ_JACBXG010000018.1, read on the forward strand.
TTCATCTGCGCCAGCTGTTCCAGGGTGGTCGCCCGAGGATGTTCGTCGACGTTGAACAGAATGGTTTCCTTGCGCCCCTGGATTTCTACTGTCGCGATCTGTTCGTTGAAATACCCGTTGGCAATGGCAAAGGCTGCGCGCTTTTGATCCTCCAGGGCGAGGGCGTCCTGCATTTCGCGGGTAATGCCGTTGCGCGCCGCGACGTTCTCGGCGGTGATGCCCATATGGATGCCGTGGAATGGGTCATGCAGGATACCCAGCATGTAGTCGACGGCCTGCACGTTGCCCATACGCGCACCCCAGCGCGCTGACGGCAGCAGGTATGGCCCGCGGCTCATGGACTCGGCACCGGCGCCGATGGCGATTTCGGCATCGCCGAGCAGCAGCGTCTGGGCCGCGCTAATAATGGCTTGCAAACCAGAGCCGCACAGGCGATTGACGTTGTAGGCGGGCGTCTCCTTGGGGATGCCGGCGTTCATTGCCGCTACACGGGAAATGTAGGCGTCGCGGGTTTCGGTGGGGATCACGTTACCCATCACCAGATGGCCGACCTGCGCCGGATCGACGCCGGAGCGTTGCAGGGCGGCCTTGACCGCAGTGGTCGCCAGATCGGCCGGTGGCACGTCCTTGAGCGAACCGCCAAAAGTACCAATGGCGGTGCGGGCGGCGCTGACGACAAAAACTTCTGGAGTGTTCATGGGGGTGTTCCTTTCGACGGATTCTTTTCAGTGCTGCGATTGAGCAGGGCGCTCAGCGCTGTTTGCGCTTCCTGGGTGTTCAGGCGTTCGATAAACAGAAGGTTTTCCTGGCGGATCGTCGCTTGCAGTTCCGCCAGCGAGGCCTGCTTGAGCAATTGCCGGGACTGGCGCAATGCACCTTGCGGCAATGCCAGCAGACGTTGGGCCAGTTGCCGCGCGGCGGTCAGGCATTGCGGGCCGTCCTCGCACAGTTCGTTGGCCAGGCCCCACTGCACCGCGTCGGCGCCGCCCAGGATTTCTCCCAGCAGCAGCAAACGAGCGGCGCGGGCGTGGCCAAGCAACCGCGGCAACAGCAGGGTGGCGCCGAATTCCGGGCACAGGCCGATGTTCACGAACGGCATGCGCAACTTGGCATTACGGCTGACCACCACCTGATCGCAGTGCAGCAGCAAGGTCGTGCCAATGCCAATGGCCGCGCCACATACCGCCGCGATCAACGGCGTTTGCAACTGGGTCACCACCCCCATCAGGCGAAATGCCGGGCTGTCCAGGTGAGTGGGCGGGTACTGCAGGAAATCCACCAGGTCATTGCCGCTGGTGAAACAGCTGTCGCCACCGGTGATGATGACCACGCCGATGGCCGGGTCCTCGTCTGCGGCCTGCAACAGGTCGGCGAGCTGCGTGTACATGGCGTTGTTCAGCGCGTTGAGCTTGTCGGGACGGTCAAACGTAAGCGTCAGTACGCCGGCGTCGCGGTCCTGTTTGATCAGATCGTTCATAAGCGACTCTGTGGTTCGATGCATCGGCCACTCTAAGCGTGGGACCTGCACCGGATCTATGACAAAACGGGTCAACGCACCTGCTTCTTTTTGCCATGTTGCAAGGCCGTGAGATTGGCGACACACCCATTCGGGGTATGGTGCCGCCGCCCTGATCGCTCGATAGTGGCTGCATCCGCTCATTTAGAACGCTTGAGAAGGTGAATTTGCCATGCGCAAGGCTTTCAAGTTGATGTTCAGTGTGATCCTGGTTCCTTTGTCACTCAATGTGCACGCCGCCGAAGTCGACGGTGCGAAAACGCTGCGGTTGTACAACTGGGCGGATTACATTGGCGAGAAAACCCTTTCCGACTTTGAAAAAGCCAGCGGCATCAAGGTCATCTACGACACCTTCGATGCCTACGAAACGGTCCAGGCAAAGCTGCTCACCGGACACTCCGGCTATGACCTGGTGGTGCTCAACGCGTCCCTCGCGCCGCCCCTGATCCAGGCGAAAGTATTCCAGCCGCTGGACAAGAAATTATTGCCGGGCTGGAACAACCTTGACCCCAAGGTGCTGCAGGACCTGCAGGGATTCGACGCCGGCACGCAGTATTCCGCGCCCTACACCTGGGGCAGCAACGGCATCACCTACAACGTCGACAAGATCAGGGAGCGCATGCCGGATGCGCCGATCGGCTCGCTGGCAATGATCTTCGATCCCAAGATTGTCTCGCGCTTCGCCGACTGCGGCGTGACCTTGGTGGATGCCCCGACCGAAGTGATTCCCCTGGCCCTGAAGTACCTCGGCCGCGACCCGCGCAGTGCCGCGCCGGCGGACCTGAAGGCCGCGCAGGAACTGCTGTTGTCAGTGCGCCCCTTCATTCGCAAGTTCGACTCTGTCAACTACCTGACCAGCCTGCCCAATGGCGATGTGTGCATGGCCATGACCTGGTCCGGCGACTACGCCACGGCCATGGCGCGCGCCGAGGAGGCCAAGCTGAAGATCAACCTGGCGTACTTCATCCCCAGGGAAGGTTCGCTGATCTGGTTCGACAACCTGTACATCCCGGCCGATGCGCCGCACGTCGCCAATGCGCACAAGTTCCTCGACTACCTGATGCAGCCTCAGGTGATGGCCGATGTCACCGATTACATCCACTACGCCAACAGCAACGCGGCTGCCACGCCCCTGGTGAACGCCGAAGTGCGCAACAACCTGGCGATTTATCCCGATGACGAGACCCGCGCGCGGCTGTTTCCACAGAAGACTCAGGACGCCAAGGACATGCGCGCGATGACGCGAGTCTGGAGCACGGTGAAAAGCGGGATTTGAGCGTTCAACTATTCGGTTCGAGGTTTTTCCTATGGCTACCCCAACTCAACACATTTTTTCCGCTGCTGAAGAGTCCCGGCTGGTCAAGGCCGATAAAGCCCACTACATGCACGGTTATCACATGTTCGACGAACACGCCGAGCAGGGCTCGCTGAACATCGTCGCTGGAGATGGCGCTTATATCTACGACACCCAGGGCAACCGTTTTCTCGATGCCGTGGGCGGCATGTGGTGCACTAACATTGGCCTGGGACGCGAAGAAATGGCCCTGGCGATAGCCGACCAGGTGCGCCAGCTGGCCTATTCAAACCCGTTCTGCGACATGTCCAACAACGTGGCTATCCAGCTCTGCGAGAAACTCGCCAGCCTGGCCCCGGGCGATCTCGACCACGTGTTCCTGACCACGGGCGGCTCGACCGCCGTGGACACCGCCTACCGGCTGATCCAGTACTACCAGAACTGCCGTGGCAAACCGGAAAAAAAGCACATCATTGCTCGCTACAACGCGTATCACGGCTCGACCACCCTGACCATGTCGATCGGTAACAAGGCCGCCGACCGCGTCCCGGAATTCGACTACGCCCACGAGCGTATTCACCACGTGTCCAACCCCAATCCGTATCGCGCACCGGACGGCATGGACGAAGCACAGTTCCTAGAGTTCCTGGTCAAGGAGTTCGAAGACAAGATCCTCGCCATCGGCGCCGACCAGGTGGCGGGTTTTTTTGCCGAGCCCATCATGGGCTCGGGCGGGGTGATCATTCCGCCCAAGGGCTACCTCAAGCGTATGTGGGAAGTCTGCCAACGCTACGACATCCTGTTCGTCGCCGACGAAGTGGTGACCTCGTTCGGACGGCTGGGCAAGTTTTTCGCCTCGTGGGATCTGTTCGACGTGCAACCAGACATCATCACCACCGCCAAGGGCCTGACGTCGGCTTACCTGCCGCTGGGCGCCTGCATTTTTTCCGAGCGCATCTGGAAGGTTATCGCCGAGCCGGGCAAGGGCCGTTGCTTCAGTCACGGTTTCACTTACAGCGGGCATCCGGTGTGCTGTACCGCAGCGTTGAAGAACATCGAAATCATCGAGCGCGAACAGCTTTTGGAGCACGTCGATGCAGTCGGCACGTATCTGGAAGAACGCCTGGCGACCCTCGGCGCCCTGCCGCTGGTTGGAGATGTGCGCTGCCAGAAGTTCATGGCCTGCGTCGAGTTCGTGGCTGACAAGCGCAGCAAGGCGTTGTTTGCCGACGAGATCAACATTGGCGAGAGGATTCATTCCCGGGCGCAGTCGAAGGGCTTGCTGGTACGCCCGATCATGCACCTCAATGTCATGTCGCCGCCGTTGATCCTGACCTGCGCCCAGGTCGATGAAATCGTCGAGACCCTGCGCGAGTGTATTCTTGAGGTGGCGGCCGAGCTCCAGGCGAGCGGGCAGTACCAGGGCCAATGATTGCGTCGAACAGGCTGTTACCAGGAACCCGCTCACCCGCTAGACTGCGGGGCATGAGCAAACCAGACGACGATACGCTGATCGCATTGCCCTTCGGGGCCCTGCACAAATGGCACGGGCAAATGCGCGAGGCGTTTGCGCATGTGGACGCACCTGATGCACTGGCTGACCTGGCGTCGGCCCTGGAGCATCTGGTGGGTATCGAGTCGGTGATGATCAGCCTGGAGCACCGCGATCGGCCACCTCAGCTGTTGTATCAGCGCGGCATCGCCCAGCAGTACCAGGTGTCGATTCTCGATCGCTATTTCTCCGGCGGGTATTTGCTAGATCCTTTCTGCCTGGCAGTGGAGCAAGGCCTGGCGCAGGGCTTTTACCACTTGGAGGAAATCGCGCCGGATGACTTTTTCGACAGTGAGTATTACCGCACCTATTACCTGAAGGCGGGGTGCTCGGAAGACAGTTATTACATTGTCGATACCGGCAATGACACGAAGATTTCTGTGAGCCTGTTCCAGGGTTTCGGTGGCGAATGCCTGCGGGGTGAGCAGTTGAATTTGCTGCGCGCGGTCGAACCGCTGGTGTGTGAGTTCATCAGTGAGTTCAGCCAGCGTGGCATGCAGCTCATCACGGCCGTCCAGAGGCCGCAGGATGCTGCAGCAGGAGACAATCTCAAGCAACGCGTGCAGTGGGCCTTCGAGCATTTCGGCGGCAACGTGCTGACCGAACGCGAGCGCGAAGTGGCGCACATGGTGCTCAGGGGGCACTCGGTGAAGTCCACGGCGAGCGAACTTGGCATATCGCCGGAGACAGTGCTCATGCATCGCAAGAATCTGTACTTGAAGCTGGAAGTGGGGTCGCAGTCGGAGTTGTTTGCGTTGTTTATCGATTGGCTGCGCCAGCATTGAAATTCAAGAGATCGCAGCCTTCGGCAGCTCCTGCATGGAAATGCGTTCGCCCTGTAGAAGTTGCCGAAAGCTACGATCTTTTGATCTTTTGCGTCACTCCTCGCGCTTAACCACCAAGGTCAGAATGTCATAGCTGGCCACCAGCTCACCCAGCTGGTTGGTCACTTCCACATCCCAGGCCACCACCCCCTGCGGGATACCCTGCGGGCTCTTCTTGCCCTGATCGATCTTGCGTTTGCAGGTCAGGCGCGCCTGGATCGTGTCACCGATTCCCACCGGGGTGATAAAGCGCAAGGTGTCCAGCCCGTAGTTGGCCAGCACCGGCCCCGGTGCTGGGGAGACGAACAGGCCGGCCGCTGCCGACAGCACGAAGTAACCGTGGGCAATACGTTTGCCGAATTGCGACTCCTTGGCCGCGATGTCGTCGAAGTGCATGTAGAAGTGATCGCCGGACAGGCATCCGAAGTTCACCAGGTCTGCTTCGGTCACAGTGCGACGATGAGTCAGCAGCGACTCGCCGATCTGCAGGTCCTGGAAGAACCGGCGGAACGGATGCACTTCAGTTTCGATCACCTTGGCGCCTCGCACGTGCTCACCGGTAACGGCCGCCAGCATGGTCGGCGAACCCTGTACGGCGGCGCGTTGCAGGTAGTGCTTCACGGCACGCAGGCCACCCAGTTCTTCACCGCCGCCAGCCCGGCCCGGACCACCGTGCTTGAGTTGCGGCAGCGGCGAGCCGTGGCCGGTGGATTCAGCCGCGGATTCGCGGTCCAGCACCAGCAGGCGACCATGCCAGGCCGCTGCCACGGGAATAGCCTTGGCGGCAATTTTCGGGTCCTTGGTGATCAGGCTGGCGACCAGGCTGCCCTTGCCGCGAGCCGCCAGCACCAGGGCTTCGTCCAGGTCGTCGTAGGCCATCAGGGTGCTGACCGGGCCGAAGGCTTCTATATCGTGAGCGCCACCTTCTGCATGAGGATCACGGGATCGCAGCAGGGTCGGAGCGAAAAACGCACCCTGGCTGACGTTTTGCCCGCGCGGTTCAAACCCATCACTGGCCCCGAACAGCAGGTCACTGCTTTGCAGCAGGCTTTCCAGACGCTCGGTGACGTCTTTGTGCTGATCGTGGGAAGCCAGCGCACCCATGCGCACACCTTCCACCGACGGGTCGCCGACCACGACTTTGCGCAGGCGCTCGCTCAGGCGGGTAGCCACGGCATCGATGTGTGTGGCCGGCACGATCGCCCGGCGAATGGCGGTGCATTTCTGCCCGGCCTTGGTGGTCATCTCCCGGGCGACTTCCTTGATGAACAGTTCGAACTCTTCATCATCCGGCGTGACATCAGGGGCCAGAATCGCGCAGTTCAGCGAGTCGGCCTCGGCATTGAACGGCACCGAGTTGCGGATCAGGTTCGGATTGACCCGTAGCTTCGCGGCGGTGTCGGCCGACCCGGTGAAGGTCACCACGTCCTGGCCCTGCAGGCGGTCGAGCAGGTCACCGGTGCCGCCAATGACCAGTTGCAGGCTGCCGGCCGGGAGCAAGCCGGACTCGTCCATCAGGCGCACCACGGCTTCGGTCAGGTAGCTGGTGGCGCTGGCTGGTTTGACGATGCACGGCATGCCGGCCAGGAAGCTTGGGGCGAACTTTTCCAGCATGCCCCAGATCGGGAAGTTGAACGCATTGATGTGTACTGCCAGGCCGCCGCGCGGGACCAGGATGTGCGTGCCGGCGAAGCTGCCCAGCTTGCTCAGTTGCAGCGCCGGGCCTTCGTGGACGATGTTGCCCGACGGTAACTCCCGGGAGCCGAGGCTGGCGTAGGTGAACAGCGTGCTGTTGCCACCTTCGATATCGATCCAGCTGTCGGCGCGGGTGGCGCCGCTGTGATGGGAGATGGCATAGAGCTGTTCCTTGCGCTCGCTGAGGTACAAGGCCAGGGCCTTCAACCGCTGGGCGCGCTGCTGGAAATCCAGCGCCAGCAACCCGCTGACGCCCTGGCGGCGACCGTGCTCAATGGCTTCGGCGAAGTCCGGGCGTTCCTCATGAGTGCGGGCAATTTCATGGCCATCGATGGCGCTGCGCAGCACCTGGGCACCGTGTTGGCCGATCCAGCGACCGGCGATGAAACTTTGCAGGGTAGGGGCGTGAGGCATCACGATTCCTCCAGGTTGTGAAAAGTGTGGGCGCGACCGAGACCGTGCCATTGAGGGATTACCAAAGTGTCAGGGTGTAACCGACGATCAGCCGGTTTTCGTCGAGGTCGGTGGTCAAGCCATTGCCGGAGCGGAAGGTGACGTTGCGCCAGCGCAGGCTGACGTTCTTGAACACGCCACTCTGGATCACGTAACTGAGGTCGGTATCGCGTTCGCGCTCGCGACCGTTGTCGACGCTGCCGGCCTTGACGTGGTTGCCGTCGGTATAACGGGTCATGAACGTCAGGCCGGGAATGCCTTGCGCGGCGAAGTCGTAGTCGTAGCGCAGCTGCCAGGAGTCCTCGTCGGCGCGGGTGTAGGTGTTGTAAGTCACCAGGTTGACCACGTAGGGGTCGCCGCCATTGAGGAACGCGAAGGCGCTGTCACCGGACAGTTGCTGGTAGCTTGCACTGACCTTGTGGGCACCATGGGCCACGGTGAACATGCTGTTGAAGTTGCGGTTGTCGATGCGCCCGGCACGCTCGGCGCCATCACCCCGGCTGTCGAAATAGCGAATGTCGCTGCGCAGGTTAAAACCGTTGCCCAGCGGCTGGGTATGCACCAGCCCGACGAACTGCTGGCGGTAAATCTGCTCGAGCTTGCCGTAGTAGTAGCTCAGGTTCAGTTGGGGGCTGAAGGCGTAGGTGCCGCCGGCAAAATCGAAGTGATCACTGCTGGCGGCACCGTAGCCGATATCATCATTGCTTGAGGAATCTCGCAGGTTGGCCCGGGTCAGGCGCCCGGCGTTAAGCGTCAGGTCGCTGATCTCCTGGCTGCTCAGCAAGCCACCCTCGAAGGTCGACCCCAACAGCCGGGTGTCGTTGTAGGTCACCACCGGCAGCATGGGCTGCAGAGTGCCCAGCTTCAAAACGCTTTTGGACACGCGCAGCTTTGCGGTCAGCCCCAGTTCGCTGAACTCATCAGCCGGTTCATGGCTGTTCGGGCCGAAGGGCAACAGCCCGGTGCCCCGGCGATCAGCGCTGGAATCGAGTTTCAGCCCAAGCTCCGCGAGTGCGTCGAGGCCGAAGCCGAATGTGCCGTCGGTGAATCCCGACTCGACGCGCGCCGTAAAGCCCTGGGCCCATTCCTCGGCCTTGGACTGCGGCGCGTTGTCCTGACGGAAATCGCGATTGATATAGTGGTTGCGCATTTCAATACGGGCCTTGCTGTCGTCGATGAAGTCGGCCATGGCGCAGGGTGCGAGCAGTGGCAGACTTAATGCGGCGGCTAACGAAAACAGTGATTCGTAAGGTGCGGTGCGTGCGGGCTTCATTATTTTTATTCCCTGCCATCGGATCGTCGTTGGTTAGTGCTTGCTGGCGCCGGAGGCACCGATGCCGGTCATCGAACGGATGAACTGCGCCAGATAACGGCCACGCTCAAGAGCGGCACGGGGCGAGCTGTCGGTGACGGAAAACACCCAGGCACTTAAAAAAGCCAGGCTCATGGAGAACAGTGCCGGGTTGGAATAAGGGAACAGCGCCTTTTCGTAATGCAGCACGTTGACCCACACCGCCGGGCTCAGCACCAACAGGACAATCGCCGAGATCAGGCCCGCCAGGCTACCGGTCACTGCGCCGCGAGTGGTCAGGCCCTTCCAGTACATCGAGAGGAACAGCACCGGGAAATTCACCGAAGCCGCGATGGCCAGCACCAGGCCGGAGAGGAAGGCGATATTCTGCGATTCGAACAACAGGCCGAGGATGATCGCCAGCACGCCGATGCACAGCGTGGCGATTCGCGACACGCGGATCTCCTGCTGCTCGGTGGCCTGGCCCTTGCGCATCACGCAGGCATACAGGTCGTGGGACACCGCCGAGGCGCCGGACAGCGCCAAACCGGCGACGACGGCCAGGATGGTGGCAAAGGCGACGGCCGAGATGAAGCCGAGGAACAGATTGCCGCCCACAGCTTGCGCCAGGTGCACGGCGATCATGTTGCCGCCGCCGATGATCGCGCCGCTGGCATCGCGGAACGCCGGGTCGGTGCCGACCATGACAATCGCGCCGAAGCCGACAATGATCAGCAGCAGATAGAAATAGCCGATGAAACCGGTGGCGTAGAACACGCTTTTACGCGCTTCCTTGGCATCGCTGACGGTGAAGAAGCGCATCAGGATATGCGGCAGGCCAGCCGTGCCGAACATCATGCCCAGCCCCAGCGATATCGCATCGATCGGGTTCGACAGCAAACCGCCAGGGGCCATGATGGCGTTGCCCTTGGCGTGCACGGCGGTGGCGCCAGCGAACATCGCTTCGGTGCTGAAACCGAAATGCTTGAGCACCATGAAGGCCATGAAGGTGGTGCCGAACAACAGCATCACCGCTTTGATGATCTGTACCCAGGTGGTGGCGAGCATGCCGCCGAAGGTCACGTAGAACACCATCAACACGCCGACCAGCATCACCGCGTACAGGTAATCGATGCCGAACAGCAACTCGATCAGCTTGCCGGCACCGACCATCTGCGCCACCAGGTACATCAGCGCAACGGTCAGGGTGCCGAAGGCCGAGGTCAGGCGCACAGGGGTTTGTTCCAGTCGGTAGGAGACCACGTCGGCGAAAGTGTATTTGCCCAGGTTGCGCAGGCGTTCGGCAATCAGGAACAGAATAATTGGCCAGCCGGCCAACACGCCCAGCGCGTACAGAAGACCGTCATACCCGTTGAGGAACATCATCGCCGAGATGCCGAGGAAGGATGCTGCGGAGATCATGTCGCCGGCAATCGCCAGGCCGTTCTGGAAACCGGTCATGCCACCGCCGGCCGTGTAGAAATCACTGGCGGACCGGGTGCGCAACGCGGCCCAGCGGGTAACGCCGAGGGTGAACAGGACGAACACCAGGAACATGCCGATGGCGTTCCAGTTCAGTGGGCGGGAGGCGCCGTCGGCCGCGGCGGCAAAGTCCGCGACAAAGGCCAGGGGAAGCAGCAGTAACCCGCAAAGGCGGCTCATCGGGCGCACTCCTGTTTCAGCTTTTCGTTCAGTGGATCGATCACGTTGTTGGCGCGATAGACGTAGAAACCGGTCAGTGCGAATGCCAGTAACACGATCACCACACCCACCAGCATGCCCACGCTGGTCACGCCGCCGCTCAAGGATTGGCCGAGGGTGCTGGGGGAGAACGCTACCAGCAGGACGAAGCCGAAATAGATCACCAGCATGATCAGCGACAGTGACCAGTAGAGGTTCTGTTTACGGCGGACCAGCTGGATGAAATCGGGGTGTTGGCGGATGAGTTCTACGTCTGTGGGGGTCATGGCGCGCTCTCTGTTGTTGTTTTTGTTGTGGGTGAAGCAAAGTCACAGGTGCCCCCTGTAGGGGCGAGCTTGCTCGCGATGGTCGTTAACGATTACGCGTGCTTCCTGAATAAACGCGTTGCTCTCGGGTTCTTCGCGGGCAAGCTCGCTCCTGCAGGGGTTGGTTAGAGCTGGTCGAAGTCCAGCACCACTTTGTCGCTCACCGGAAACGCCTGGCACGACAGCACATAGCCGGCGGCCACTTCGTAATCTTCCAGGGCGTGGTTGCTGTCCATGTCCACTTCGCCTTCGATCACCCTGCATTTGCAGGTCGAACACACGCCGGCCTTGCACGAATAAGGCAATTCGGCACCCTGGGCGTTGCCCGCATCAAGGATGCTTTGCGTGTTGCGCGGCAGGTCAAACGCCAGGGCGCGGCCGTCGCTGATGACGGTGATCTGGCTGACCGCGGCATCAACCTGCCGAGCGGCCTCGCGGGCTTGGCGTTTTTGCGGGCTGCCGGCGGCGGCAAACAGTTCGAAGTGAATACGCTCGGCCGGCATGCCTTTGGCTGTGAGGCTGTCGCGCACGGTTTCGGTCATCTCCTGCGGGCCGCAAATGAACGCTGCGTCGAGGGCCTTGACGTCGAGCCAGCGGGAAAACAGTTGCTCGCACTTCTCGGCGTTGATCCGGCCGTTGTACAGGTCGACATCCTGCTGCTCGCGACTGAACACGAAGATCAGGTTGAGGCGCTGCAAGTAGCGGTTTTTCAGGTCTTCAAGCTGTTCGCGAAAAAGCGCGCCAGAGCTGGAACGGTTGCCGTACAGCAAGGTGACGTGGCTGTATGGTTCGGTTTGCAGAGTCGTCTTGATGATCGACAGGATCGGCGTGATGCCGCTGCCCGCCGCCACCGCGAGGTAGTGGCCGTGGCGGGTCGGGTCGAGCTCGACGTGAAAGTGTCCGGCTGGCGGCATCACTTCCAGGCTGTGCCCGGCTTTCAAGTGCTCATTGGCAAACGCCGAGAAACGCCCGCCGACCACGCGCTTGATCGCGATGCGCAGTTCGCCGTCATTCACCCCGGTGCAGATCGAGTAGGAACGGCGCACTTCTTCGCCGTCCATCTGAGTGCGCATGACCAGGTGCTGGCCCTGGGTGAAGTGAAAACTGTCCTGCAGGTGTTGTGGAATCTCGAAGGCGATGGACACCGCGTCACGGGTCTCGGTGCGCACGTCCTTGATGGTCAGGCTGTGAAATTTACTCATTTTTATTCTCCAGCTGGGACGGCCGAGCGCCGCTCAGATGCACTTGAAATAGTCGAACGGTTCCCGGCAATCGACGCAGCGATACAGCGCCTTGCACGCAGTGGAGCCAAACTCGCTGAGCACTTCGGTGTGCGCGCTGCCACATTGCGGGCAGACAATCACCGGGCTCTCGCCGAGCAGGCTGCGTTTGCTGGTACTGCCGTCGGGCGGTGCAATGCCGTAGGCGCGCAAGCGATCGCGGCCAATGTCGGTGATCCAGTCGGTGGTCCAGGCCGGGGTCAATTTGCGTTCCAGTTGCGGCGCCTTGAAACCGGCCAGTTCCAGCGCATCGCGGATGTCGCTCTCGATCACTTCGGTGGCGGGGCAACCTGAGTAGGTCGGTGTGACCACCACGTGCAGATGGCCGGCCTGCCAGTCGAGATCGCGCACGATGCCCAGATCGACCACGCTGACCACCGGCACTTCCGGGTCCATGACCTGCGCGAGGGTTGCCCACGCGGCGGCCAGGTCGGTCGGTTGTGCCGGCCGTGCGCCCTGGTCGCTGGCGATCAGTTCACCAGGTTGCATCGGGGTACGCTCGGGGCAGGAACTGCATCTCGGCCAGTAAAATGCCCAGGTGTTCGGTGTGCAGGCCCTTGCGTGCATCCAGGTAGAAATAGCTCGGTGCGGCGGGCACTGGCAGTGTGGCGCTGGCGAAAATCTCGCTGACTTTGGCTTGCCACGCCGCAGCGACTTGCGCCGTGTCTGGGGTGATGCCGGCCTCGCACAGACGCCGTTCACTGTCATCGGCGCTGGTCAATTCAACGGTGAAACGCCAGACCTCAGGGATCGCCGCGAGCATGCGTTGGTGGCTCTGCTCGGTGCCGTCACCCAGGCGCTCGACCCACTCACCGGAGCGGCGCAGGTGATAGGTGACTTCCTTGACCGCTTTGGCTGCGATCCCGGCAATGCGCTCGTCCGTGGACTGGATCAGGCCGCTGAGCACTTGCAGGTGCCAGGCGTCGTAGAGGAACTGCTTGAGGATGGTCACTGCATAATCGCCGTTGGGTTGTTCCACCAGCAGCAGGTTGCGATAGTCACGCTCATCGCGGCGGAACGCCAGGTGATCGGCGTCGCGACCGTCGTCCAGCAGTTCGGCGGCGTATTCGAGCCAGTTGCGGGCCTGGCCGACGAGGTCGAGGCCGACGTTCATCAGCGCCAGCTCTTCTTCCAGCGCGGGCGCCTTGCCGCACCATTGGCACAGGCGCTGGCCCTGGATCAGGGCGCTGTCGCCCAGGCGCAGCAGGTATTCGATCAGATCAGTCTTGGAATTCATGGTCGACCTCACATGTGCCCGACTTCGGCCGGCAACTCGTAGAAGCTGGCGTGGCGATAGACCTTGTCGTCCGAGGGGTCGAACAGCGGGTCTTTTTCATCCGGAGACGAGGCGGTGATCAGCGCCGAAGGCACTACCCACAGGCTCACGCCTTCGCTGCGGCGGGTATACAACTCGCGCGCGTTCTCGATGGCCATGGTGGTGTCGGCGGCATGCACGCTGCCGACATGCTTGTGATTGAGGCCGTGCTTGCTGCGCACGAAGACTTCGAAAAGGGTCCATTCGGACATTTCAGTTACTCCACATCTGTTCGGTTTTGCTGGCGCGGCTGAAGATCAACAGATCGCAGCCTTCGGCAGCTCCTACATGGGGCACCGGCTCCTTTGGGAGCTGGCGCAGCCTGCGATCTGTTGGTGGCATGGAGCCGCCGAGGATCAAGATCAAACGTGCCGAATCAGGCGGCGTTCCTGTTGTGTTTTTTCCGGGCGTGGGCAACGGCGGCTTCGCGGACCCAGGCACCGTCTTCGATGGCCTTGCGCCGGGTGGCAACCCGTTCCTGGTTGCACGGACCGTTGCCCTTGAGCACTTCGTAGAACTCGCTCCACTGGATATCGCCGAAGTCGTAGTGACCGCGTTCTGCGTTCCACTTCAGGTCCGGATCGGGGCAGGTGCAGCCCAGCAGTTCGAGTTGCGGGATGGTTTGGTCGATGAAGCGCTGGCGCAGTTCGTCGTTGCTCTGGCGCTTGATTTTCCAGGCCATGGACTGGGCGCTGTTGGGCGAGTGTTCGTCGCTGGGGCCGAACATCATCAATGACGGCCACCACAGGCGGTTGATGGCGTCCTGGACCATGTCTTTTTGCGCCTGGTTGCCGTGACGCATCATGGTCAGGAGGATCTCGTAGCCCTGGCGCTGGTGGAAACTTTCTTCCTTGCAGATCCGCACCATGGCCCGGGAGTAGGGGCCATAAGAGGTGCGCTGCAGTACCACCTGGTTGACGATCGCGGCGCCATCCACCAGCCAGCCCACGGCGCCCATGTCGGCCCAGTTCAGGGTTGGGTAATTGAAGATGCTGGAGTACTTGGCCTTGCCGCTGTGCAGTTTGGCGATTTCTTCATCGCGGTCTGCACCCAGGGTTTCCACGGCGCTGTAGAGGTACAGGCCATGACCGGCTTCATCCTGGATTTTGGCCATCAGTTGCAGTTTGCGTTTGAGCGATGGCGCGCGAGTGACCCAGTTGCCTTCGGGCAGCATGCCGACGATTTCCGAGTGCGCGTGCTGGGAGATCTGCCGGATCAGGGTCTGGCGATAGGCATCAGGCATCCAGTTCTTGGCTTCGATCTTTATTTCCGAATCGATTTTTTCCTGGAAGGCGCGTTCCTGTTCGGTCATTTCCGATAGGTCTTTTATGCGCTTTACGCCTGTTTCTACTAGCTGTGCGTACATGGGGGTCTCCCGCCGTGAATCTGTTTGATGGCATGGATAACTTTATAAGCGATACGGAAACTAATATCAAACATAAAATATAGTGTCGTTTATTTTTTTGTATCGCTTTGGGGTGCAAATCCGTTTCCAGGGTAGCGGCTGCTTATGGTTCCGCTCTTGCGGCGGGTTACTTTGCGCGTTTCAACGTAATCCGCTGTGAGAGCGGAACCGGCAGCTGCCATCACCAAAAAACGGATATGTCCCCAATCAAAACCCAAAAAAAAACCCCGCCAAAGCGGGGCCAAAAGAGGTGCAGCAGTCATCCCTTGGGACGCTTGTCCATCACATGACAAGCCTTACCCTCAGACCGCTTGATCGAATGCAGAGGCTGCAAAACAATCCGCGAACTGATCCCGATATACGTCTTGATATGCCGACTCAACTCGGCGCAGACCGCCTTCTGCTGATCATCACTCATACTCTGATGCTCGGCCTTGAGCTCCACGTGCACGTCAACGCTGTCCAGGTTGCCATGGCGATACAGGTGAATTTCATAACACTCCGAAAGCTGTTTGATCTTCAGCACTTGCTCCTCAATCTGCGTCGGGAACACGTTCACCCCGCGAATGATCAGCATGTCGTCGCTGCGCCCGGTGATTTTGTCGATCCGCCGCATCGGTCGCGCGGTACCCGGCAGCAAGCGCGTCAGGTCGCGGGTGCGGTAGCGGATCATCGGCAAGGCTTCCTTGCTTAATGAGGTAAACACCAACTCGCCCATCTGCCCGTCCGGCAACACTTCGCCAGTGACCGGGTCAATGATCTCCGGATAGAAGTGGTCTTCCCAGATCGTTGGCCCGTCCTTGGTCTCTGCGCATTCCATGGCGACACCCGGCCCCATGATTTCCGAAAGGCCGTAGATGTCCAGCGCGGTGATGCCCAGGCGATTCTCGATGGCGCTGCGCAGTTCGCCGGTCCAGGGTTCTGCGCCGAAGATGCCCAGGCGCAGGGCCAGTTTGTGCGGGTCGATGCCCTGGCGCTCGATCTCGTCGGCGATGTTGAGCATGTAGGAAGGCGTGACCATGATGATGTCCGGCTGGAAATCCTTGATCAGTTGCACCTGTTTCTCGGTCTGGCCACCGGACATTGGAATCACCGTGCACCCCAGGCGCTCGGCCCCGTAGTGCGCGCCCAGGCCACCGGTGAACAGGCCGTAGCCATAGGAAATATGCACCTTGTCACCGCGGCGGCCACCGGCGGCGCGGATCGAGCGGGCCACCACATTGGCCCAAGTGTCAATGTCGCCTTGGGTGTAGCCAACGACGGTCGGTTTGCCGGTGGTGCCGCTGGATGCGTGCAGGCGCACGATGTCGTGCATCGGCACGGCAAACATGCCGTAGGGGTAGTTGTCGCGCAGGTCGGTCTTGGTGGTGAAGGGGAACTTCGCCAGGTCTTCGAGGGACTTGATGTCGTCCGGGTGCACGCCCAGTGCATCGAAGCGTTGACGGTACAGGGGCACATTGTTGTAGGCGTGGTTCAGGCTCCAGCGCAGGCGATCCAGCTGGTGCTGACGGAGTTCGTCGATGCTGGCGGTTTCCAGAGGGTCCAGCTGTGGGTCAAGCACGGCGTTGGCAATTGGCATGTTCATGATTTCACTCGAATTGTTTTTGTGTTTCAACCCTGTCACGCCAGGGCTTTGAGTGCATGCCCCAAGGATACCTCTCGGCTCCCCGGGAATCGCGGTTCTTTAGACGGACAGGCGCTCGATGATCAGCGCGATACCCTGGCCCACGCCGATGCACATGGTGCACAGGGCGTAGCGACCTTGACGTTCTTCCAGTTCGTGCAAGGCGGTGGTGACCAGTCGCGCGCCGCTCATGCCCAGTGGATGGCCGAGGGCGATCGCGCCACCGTTGGGGTTGACCCGCGGGTCGTTGTCGCTCAGGCCGAGCTCGCGCAGCACGGCCAGGCCTTGTGCGGCAAAGGCTTCGTTGAGTTCGATTACGTCCATGTCGGCCAGGTTGAGGTTGGCCAGTTCCAGCACCTTGCGCGTGGCCGGTACGGGGCCGATGCCCATGATGCGCGGCTCGACGCCGGCAGTGGCCATGGCGACGACCCGGCCGCGGGCTTTCAAGCCGTGGCGCCTGGCGACTTCGGGGCTTGCCAGCAGCAGGGCGCAGGCACCGTCGTTGACTCCCGAGGCGTTACCGGCGGTGATGCTGCCGCCGACGCGAAAGGGCGTGCCGAGTTTTTGCAGTTGCTCAAGCGTGGTGTCGCCACGGGGATGCTCGTCGTGTTCGACGACTTTCGCCGGTCCTTTACGCTGGGGGATGTGCACGGCGACGATTTCCCGTGCCAGGCGTCCGCTGGCCTGCGCTGCGCCTGCCCGTTGCTGGCTGCGCAGGGCGAAAGCGTCCTGGTCCGCGCGGGAGATGTTGAACTGCTCGGCGACGTTTTCGGCAGTCTGCGGCATCGAGTCGATGCCAAAGGTTTTTTCCATCAGCGGATTGACGAAGCGCCAGCCGATGGTGGTGTCGTAGAGGTTTGCATCCCGGGAGAACGCTTGCTCGGCCTTGCCCATCACCAGTGGCGCGCGGGACATCGATTCGACGCCACCCACCAGCATCAGTCCGGCCTCACCGCAACGAATCGCCCGTGCCGCCGTGCCGATCGCATCCAGCCCCGAGCCGCACAGGCGGTTGAGGGTGGTGCCCGGAACGCTAACCGGCAGCCCGGCCAGCAGTGCCGACATGCGCGCGACGTTACGGTTGTCTTCGCCGGCCTGGTTGGCGCAGCCATAGATCACGTCGTCCACCGTTGCCCAGTCGACCTGCGGGTGACGGCGCAGCAGTTCACGCAGCGGCACGGCGCCGAGGTCGTCGGCGCGCACGCTGCTGAGGGCGCCTGCGTAGCGGCCGATGGGGGTGCGCACCGCATCGATGATCAAGGCATCATTCATTCGGGTTCTCCTGCGCGAGCACCGTGCCGCGCACTTTGTAGGATTTGCCATGGAACAGCGCGATCAGCTGGCCCTGTTGGTTTTCAATGCGTACGTCGTAATTTCCGGTGCGACCGGAACGGCTCTGCTCGATGCAATCGGCCGTCAGCGTGTCGCCCAGGTGCGCCGGGGCGGTGTAGTCGATGCTGCAACCGATGGCTACCGTGGCGTCGTTGTAGCTGTTGCAGGCAAAGGCAAATGCCGAATCGGCCAGGGCGAACAGGTAGCCGCCGTGGCAGGTGCCGTGCCCCTGGATCATGTCGGCGCGCACGCTCATGCCGACCCGGGCACAGCCTGGTGCGGCCGACAGCAGGCGCATGCCCATGCCCTGGCTGGCGGCGTCGCGCTGGAGCATGGTTTGCGCGCAGTTGCTGGCCAGGTGCATCGCTTCGTGGTTAGTCATGCAAGGTTCTCCCTTCGGCAACCCGACGCCGCAGGAGCAGCGAGGGGCGATAGCGTTCTTCGCCGTATCCGGCTTGCAGGTTTTCCAGGACCCTGAGAACGTGCGCCAGGCCGATGGTGTCGGCCCAGGCCAGTGGACCCTGGGGATAATTGACCCCGGCACGCATGGCCAGGTCGACGTCGGCGGCGCAAGCCACGCCTTGCAGCACGGCATCGGCCGCTTCATTGGCGAGCATGGCGACGGTGCGCAACACGGCCAGCGCCGGGCTGTCGCTGAGCTGGCTGACGCTGAACCCCGCGCGTTGCAGCAGGGCGATGCCTTGTTGCATTGCGTTAGGGTCGATGTCGGCGCCGCAGCTGATGGCGATCCGGCTGGCCTGGCCATAGTCAAACGCCAGATCGAGCAGAATCAGGTTGTCCAGGCCATCTTCCCGGGCGCGCTGGCAGGCCATGCGCCCGTCGCTCAGGGCGAGCACCGCGTCACCGACCCGCAGCACGCCATGGCCATCGCGCTGTATGACTTCAACTCCGCGCTCGCGCAGCCGCGCAAGGAGCGCATTGGCGACGCCCAGATCGCCTTCCACCACGCAGGTGTCAACGACGGCGCGGCTGTTGACTTCAGTGGGCTGCGCACGGGTGATGCCTTCGGCGTAGGAGTAGAACCCCTGGCCGCTCTTGCGTCCCAGGCGTCCCGCATCCACCAGCTCTTTCTGGATCAACGACGGCAGGAAGCGCGTGTCGCCGTAATAGGCATCGAATACCGAGCAGGTCACGGCATAGTTGACGTCATGCCCAATCAGATCGGTCAGTTCAAAGGCTCCCATGGCAAAGCCGCCGGCCTCTCGCATCAAGGCGTCCAGCGTCGGGACATCTGCTGCGCCTTCCTGCAGCAGACGCAGGTTTTCGGCGTAGAACGGCCGGGCCACGCGGTTGACGATAAAGCCCGGCGTCGAGCGGGTGTGTACCGGTTTTTTGCCCCAGGACTTTGCGGTGTCGTACAGGCACGCGGCCAACGCCGGATCGCTGGCCAGGCCAGAGACGATTTCCACCAGGGCCATCACCGGCGCGGGATTGAAGAAGTGCAGGCCGAGCATGCGTTGCGGATGGTCGAGTTGCGCGGCAATGCTGGTGATCGACAGCGACGAGGTATTGCTGGCCAGGATGCAGTGCTCGCCGCAGAGGCTTTCCAGCTGACGAAAGAGCTCGCGCTTGACCTCCAGGTTCTCGACGATGGCTTCGATGATCAGCGCGCAATCGGCCAGCGCCTCGATGTTGTCCACCGCTTGCAGGCGAGCGACAGTTGCCACCCGCGCCTGGGCCGACAGCTTGCCTTTGTCGACACGTTTGCCCAGTTGCCGGTCAATTCCTGCGATGGCTTGCGCGGCGGCGCCCGGGCGATTGTCCAGCAACAGCACCGGATGGCCGGCCTGTGCCGCGACCTGGGCAATCCCGGCGCCCATGGCTCCGGCACCGATCACGGCGATCTGCGCGTTGATGTTCAGTGCTGTCATGACTCAGCGCCCCTTGAAACTTGGGGTGCGTTTTTCCATGAACGCGCCGACGCCTTCACGGTAATCCTCGCTACGCCCGGCCAGGCGTTGCAGGTCCTTTTCCAGCTCCAGTTGCTCGTCGAAGGTGTTGCTCAGGCTCGCATTCAGGCTGCGTTTGATCAGCGCCAGCCCATAAGTGGGCTGCGTGGCCAGATGACGGGCGAGGGTCAGGGCTTCGTTGCGCAGTTCGCCATCGTCTACCACGCGGTAGATCAGCCCCCATTGCTCGGCCTGTTCGGCACTCAGGCGATTGCCCAGCAGGGCCAGCGCTTTGGCGCGAGCCATGCCCACCAGGCGCGGTAAGGTCCAGGTGCCGCCGGAATCGGGGATCAGGCCGATCTTGCAGAAGGCCTGGATGAAGCTCGCCGAACGGGCGGCAATCACCAGGTCGCAGGCCAGGGGAATGTTGGCGCCGGCGCCAGCCGCCACGCCATTGACCGCACAGATCACCGGCAGCGGCAGGTCGCGCAGTTGGCGGATCAGCGGGTTGTAGAACCTCTCGATCGACTCGCCCAGATCCGGCACGGCGCTGCCTGGCGCGACGTTGCGGTCGCTCAGATCCTGCCCGGCACAGAAGCCGCGGCCTTCACCGGTCAGCAGCAGTACGCGCACGTCTGTGTTCTGGCGAACCTGCTTGAGCGCTTCCTTCACTTCGCCGTGCATCTGTGCATTGAAACTGTTGAGCTGGTCTGGCCGATTGAGGCTGAGCAGGGCAACACCAGCCTCGATGGAAAACAGAATGTGTTCGAAGTTCATGGTCATGGGGGCTCTCTGCGAGGTTCGAATTCGGGTATGGACCGGTTACTGCCCGGTAAAGCTCGGCGTGCGCTTTTCCTGGAAGGCCTGGATGCCTTCATCACGGTCGCTAGTGCCGGCCAGCACGGTGAAGGCGTGGCGCTCGAAACGCAGGCCGCTTGCCAGGTCGGTGTCCATGGCCTTGAGCAGTGCTTCCTTGGCCAGGCGTACAGCCAGCGGGGCCTTGGTGGCGATGCTGCGGGCGATGTGCAGGGCGCGCTCGACGGTGAATTCCGGTTGAGTCACTTCACTCACCAGGCCGGCCCGTTGCGCCTGGCGGGCGTCGATCGCCTCGCCGGTCAGGACCATTTGCATTGCCAGGGATTTGCCCACGGCACGCAGCAGGCGTTGAGTGCCGCCGGCCCCGGGCATGATCCCCAGATTGATTTCCGGCTGGCCGAACCTCGCGTCTTCACCGGCAATGATGATGTCGGCGTGCATCGCCAGTTCACAGCCGCCGCCAAGGGCAAAACCGTTGACGGCAGCGATCAGTGGTTTGTTGAAGCGGGTGATGGTCTGCCATGACGCCTGGCGCGGGTCATCCAGGATGCCGACCAGATTGCGCTCGGCCATTTCCTTGATGTCGGCACCGGCGGCGAAGGCTTTGCGGCTGCCGGTCAGAACCACCACGCGGGTGTTGGCATCGGCCTGTGCGGCCTGCAGTTCGTCCGCCAGTTCGCCCAGCAATTGGGTGGTCAGGGCATTCAGCGCTTGCGGGCGCTGCAAGGTAATCAGGCGGACACCCGGCTCGATGAACTCGACAGCAAGGGTTAGAGGCATGGCGGATGCCCTCACGGTGCACGCTCGGCGGTGACGCCGGCTCATTATTGGATCGGCGCGGTGGGCCGGTTTTGCCGGAGTATACCTGCAACGTGATACGCAAATGCAACTGTAAAATTAGAATAACGTGTCTTATTAAAGATTCTTTGGTTTTCCTGCTAAAGCGGATTCTCGGGCTTAGCTGGTTATGAACTCTCGTAATCATTGGTTTTAAAGCTGATCCTGCGACCCTGGTCGCCGCCGATTGATCACCGCGAGGCAAGTGATACGCTTTTTAGTCTTTGTGCTAACAAAAACGATGTGATACAAAATGCCTTCATAAAGGCATCGCTTTGCGATCACGCTTTGTCACGCATCAAGGAACGTCCCATGACCTGCTATAGCCTCGATGGCCTGACCCCGGTGGTTGATCCCACCGCTTATGTGCACCCCTCGGCGGTGTTGATCGGTGATGTGATCATTGGTCCTCATTGCTACGTAGGACCTTTGGCCAGCCTGAGGGGCGACTTCGGCCGGATCGTGCTGGAGGAGGGCGCCAATGTGCAGGACACCTGCGTGATGCATGGTTTTCCGGACAGCGACACGGTGGTCGAGCGTAATGGTCATATCGGCCACGGCGCGGTGTTGCACGGTTGCCGGATCGG
This sequence comes from Pseudomonas sp. Y24-6, assembly GCF_020295325.1. Classification (NCBI taxonomy): domain Bacteria; kingdom Pseudomonadati; phylum Pseudomonadota; class Gammaproteobacteria; order Pseudomonadales; family Pseudomonadaceae; genus Pseudomonas; species Pseudomonas sp. Y24-6. The sequence continues at coordinate 102,189 of NZ_JACBXG010000018.1, forward strand.
CGCCGATGCATTGGTGGGCATGAACGCGGTGGTGATGGACAACGCGCGGATCGGCCCGCGTTCCTTTGTTTCGGCGGCGGCCTTTGTCAAAGCCGGATTCGAGTGCCCGGAACAGTCCCTGGTGATGGGCACGCCGGCCAGCGTCAAACGCGCACTCAGCGATGAAGAGGTGGCATGGAAGCAGGCCGGCACCCGCGAATATCAGCAACTGGCCAAGCGCTGCCTGGAGCAGATGCAGGTTTGCGAGCCGCTGGCGCAACCGGAGCCCGAGCGCCGGCGAATCAGCGACAGCGGCCTGCGGCCAAAGAGCAGCACTTTGTGAACAACAAGGGAATTGGGTTCACAGGCTGGCTTTCGGTATATTCCTTTTCTTTTTTCAACCCGGTACGCCCATGTCGTCCCTGATTCCCCTGAACCATCTGATTACCCGCTTCCAGGAACAGACGCCGATCCGCGCCAGCTCCCTGATCATCACGTTGTACGGTGATGCCATCGAGCCGCATGGCGGAACGGTTTGGCTGGGTAGCCTGATTCAATTGCTCGAACCCATCGGCATTAACGAGCGGTTGATCCGCACCTCGATTTTTCGCCTGACCAAGGAAGGCTGGTTGACCTCCGAAAAGGTCGGGCGGCGCAGTTATTACAGCCTGACCGGCACCGGCCGCCGGCGTTTCGACAAGGCTTTCAAGCGGGTCTACAGCTCAACCGTGCCGGCGTGGGATGGTTCCTGGAGTCTGGTGATGCTCACCCAGCTGACCCAGGACAAGCGCAAACAGGTGCGCGAAGAGCTCGAGTGGCAAGGTTATGGTGCGATCTCGCCGGCAGTGCTGGCCTGCCCGCGCAGTGACCGCGGCGATCTGAACGCGACTTTGCTCGACCTGGGTGCCCAGGAAGAAACCATCGTTTTCGAGACCACGGCCCAGGATGTGCTGGCCTCCAAAGCCCTGCGCCTGCAGGTGCGCGAGAGTTGGAACATCGAAGAACTGGCGACCCACTACAGCGAGTTCATCCAGCTGTTCCGGCCGCTCTGGCAGGCGCTTCGCGAGCAGGAAAACCTGCAGCCGGCCGACTGCTTCCTGGCACGCGTCCTGCTTATTCACGAGTACCGCAAACTGCTGCTGCGCGATCCTCAACTGCCGGACGAATTACTCCCCGGGGATTGGGAAGGCCGTGCTGCACGCCAGCTGTGCCGCAACATTTACCGTTTGATCTACGCCAAGGCCGAGGAATGGCTGAACACTGCGCTGGAAACCGCTGATGGCCCGTTGCCCGACGTCGGAGAAAGCTTCTATCGACGCTTCGGTGGGCTGAAATAGCTCACCAGAGGCAGGAGCGTGGCGGTCAGGGAGGATGCGTGGATTGGCGTAGATAATAAAAACAAGCCTGCGTGAGGCCCCACATGATTTCTTCTATTGCACAGCGCCGTGACGGGTTCGACCAGTGGATCCAGCAGATCAACCAGATCTGCGGCGCCTTTAATGCGCAACCCCTGGGCAGCGACTTTGCCGGCCAGATCCAGGAGCATCAGGACGGCGCGCTGAAGGCCAGCTTTGTCGAGGCGTGCCAGGCGCGGTTGTATCGAACTCCGCTGGAAGTCGCGGCGGGGGAGGGGGGAAAATACTTTGCGGTGTTCCAGCTCGATGGCACTGCCGGTATGGCCCAGGCCGATAACAAGGTGTTGCTGTCGGCCGGCGACATCACTCTGATCGATGCTTCGCGTCCCAGCGACTTTACCTACAGCGAGAACTCCCGGCAGTTGTCGTTGATCCTGCCGGCGCAGTTGGTCGAGCAGACCTTGCGTTTTAATCAGGTGCGCTGCGGTCACCGGATCGCCGCAAGTTCGCCGATTGCCCTGTTGTCCCGACGCCTGATCCTCGACGCGACCCGGCAGAAATGCCTGAGCCGCCAGGAAAGTGAAGCGACGCTGGAGGCCATTGTCAGCCTGCTGCGCCCGGCGATCAGTCACACCGACGACTGCGCAGATGTGCACGAGCGTGCCTTTCGCCGGACCCTGAGCTTTATCGACCAGCACATTCGCTGCGAGGAGCTGTGCCCCGAATGGCTGGCGCGGGAGGTCGGCATGTCGACTCGCGGGTTGTATCGGATGTTTGCCAGGAAAGGGCTGGTGGTGGCGCGGTACATCAAAAACCGGCGTCTGGATTTGTGTGCTGAATCCTTGCGCCAGTCGCGGCCCGAGCAGAAATTGTCGGTGCTGGGGTATTCCTGGGGGTTCTGCGATTCAAGTTATTTTTCAACGGCATTCAAATCACGCTTCGGCATTTCACCCGGTGAATACCGCAAGCAACATGCCTGAAAGGCGACCCCCTGTGGGAGCGAGCCTGTTCGCGATGGGTTGGTCAATAAACATCATCGTATCTGGCCCACCGCCATCGCGAGCAGGCTCGCTCCCTCAGGTTGTTTTGTGCCTGGCTCCATCTGCGTTTATCTTTTGTTGAGATTCAACGTCGGCGTTTCATCAAAGAAATTCCACGGTTTGAGCAGCACGTGTACCCACTCCGTCGGCATGATCGGCCACTCTTCTGCGCGGGCGATGTGGGTCGTACCGGTGGTCAGCCAGACCACGTTGTCGGTGTTGTCGATGGCCTGATTGTCCTGGGTGAACTGCCCCAGCCCCGAGTCCTTGTCCGAGCGGTTGGGGTACTTGCCCTCAGGGTATTTTTCATCCGGGCTGTAACGCGTCACCCAGAGTTGCTTGTCCATGAAACTGAGGCGGTGATAGAGCCATTCGTCCTTGCCGAAATTGGCCCCCTTGGCCACCGGATGAGTGCCGCCGGCGTAGGGGATCAACTGGTAGGACACCGGATTGCCCACCTTGTTTTCCTTGCTGAAGTTGCTCAGCAAGCGAACGGTCGAGGGGTCGAATTTCTGTGCCGCCTGCTGTTCGGTACCGACCACTTGCTGTTCGGTCTGCATGGTGCTGGTGCGCGGACCACCCCGGTCGTTTGACGCCACCACCGGGTTCACTTCCACCAGCGAGTTGTTCTCGCCATCCACGTCCAGGTCGAGGCGGAAGTTGTAGATGTGCTGGTGGGTCGTGCCGACGATATTGTGGTCCAGCAGCGTGCCATAGCGGGTGTCTTCCTTGGCCGTGGCATCGCGCATGGTGCTGGTCTTGACACCCTTCACTGCCTCGATTCCGGTGGCGCCGGCGTCGATGCCGATCGTGCCGTTCTGCTGGAATACCCAGTCGAATATGTAGTCGTAGTTGCCCACTGTGCTGATCCAGCGCACCACCAGTTCGCGGCGCTCGGTGCTCAGGTTGGGTTGGCCCATTTCCTGGTGTTTGTATTCCGGGCCGGCGTAGCGCTCGAAGATCGCCATGGCGCGCGGCACGGTGGTGGGCTTGCCGGTGTAATCGGCGAGCGTGGCGTCCAGCAGGACGGCGTTGGCCGGCGCGTCCTTGCCCCGGGCGATCGGCGAGGTCAGGGTGCCCATGCCGTAATCGCCGGAGTCCAGGTAAGCCTTGAAGTACCAGCCGCCATCGGGATCGCCGTAGGGCACGATCATGCCACCCAGGGAGCCCTCATACATGACTTTGCGTTTTTTACCCTGGTCGTCGTAGGTGACCGTCGACAGAATCGGGCCTACCCGTGAGTCGAGGCGCACGTGAAAGTCCCAGTTCTGCCAGTGAATGCTGTTGCCGGTGATGGTGTAGTTCTTGCCCTCGGGCTCGGTGATTTCCAGCGGTTTGACGGCTACCCCCGGCCGTCCTCGGCCGTCATAGGGGGTGGGCTTCATCGGCACCGGGATCACGCCGCCGTCCTCGATCTTGATCAGCTTCTTCTGTTCCAGGTCGACCACCGCTACCAGCCCCTCGATGGGGTGGCTCCAGTAGTTGCCGTCGCCGATGTTGAGGTAACTGACGATCTTCAGCAGGCGCTTGTCCTGCGCCAGGCCGTCCTTGCCGTCGAAGTAACCGACGGTCAAGGGCGTGGCCACGACCTTTTTCACATCATCGATGCCGCGTTTGGCCAGGGCCTGGGCGTATTCGGGGCTGGCCTCGATGGCCGCCTGCACGGTGGCAAAGTCATCCAGCAACACCATGCCGTGGGCCCCTTCCACCGGTTGCCAGGAAAGGAGCATGCGACTGTCGAGATCGATCAACGCTTCGATCACGTGCTTGCCATCGAGCACCACGATGTTGGCCTGGCGCGGCTGCTTCACGGCCTGGCCGGTGAGGGCGAAGTTCCAGGTTTGATCCTTGGGCGGCTCGTGGATGGAGACTTCGGTGAAACGAAATCCGGGCTTGTAGTGCACCGACTGCTTGACGATCTCCACCGCACGACCAATTTCATCGGCGCTCAGGGGGTTTAGCGGGTTGGGCCTGGTCTCGACCACGAACGTCTTGTCCAGGCCGGACTGGAACACCTGGTTGATGAAGTCCTTGGACATGTAGGCCGTGTTGCCCTTGAACACCACCGGCACGGTCAGCTCGATGCGCTTGCCGTTGAGCATCGCCACCTTGGTGTCCGGCTTGACCTTGAGGTACACCCCGTCCCGGGTAATCACGAAGACGTTGGCATAGTCGTCCCACTTCACCGTCGCGCCAAACTCCTCAAGGCCCGCCTGCAACGGCACCATTTCGGCATGCCCGCCGTGGGCGGTGGCCTTTGGAATCCAGCCAGGCAGGCACAATGCGCTAAATGCCACGGACAGTGCGAGTCGGGCCAGGGGCTTTTTTATCGGTAATTTGACGGCGGTGAACATGGGCGAATTCCTTGAGGACAGCAGGTGACCGGCATACCTGCACTTTGCTACAGCCAGCGAAGGGCTTTCTTTGTTTGCCTGCCAGAATCCTTGGGCTTTGTGCCTAAATCAACTGTTACGTCACAAGGGCATGCAAGTTGCCCTTGGGTAACTGCCTTGAATCCATTGCTTAGGTTTAATAGGAAGCATTACTATTCACGCCCCGTCTCCACAGCACGCCGCAATGACCCCCAAGCTGCCCCGCAGGCCCGGCTTTTTCGAGCATTACGAAGAGTTGGTTGGCACCTGGACCCGTCGCCTGAGAAATCGTCAGCAGGCCGAGGATCTGGCCCACGATACCTTCGTGCGAGTGCTTGAGTCGGATTCGGCGGCGGTGGAGCAGCCTCGTGCATATTTGCATCAGACAGCGCGCAACATTGCAGTGGACGGCTATCGTCGTGAGGATCGACGAGGCGCCATGGAGTCGGGGGCGATCGATCACAGTGTGTCCTCGTGCGGCGACCCGGAGCATTTCGTGCAGGCGATCCAGTTGGCCGATTCCATTGAGCGCGCGCTGGCCGAGTTGCCGGTCAATTGCCGCAAGGTGTTCGTGTGGCAGAAGATCGAAGGTCTGACCCAGGCCGAGATCGCCGAACGCCTGGGACTGTCCAAGAACATGGTGGAAAAGTATATGATCCGCACGCTGCGGCATCTACGCGATCGCCTGGATGGGTTGCAATCATGATCGGTCGCGTCTTTCCATTCTCCGCCAAACAGGAACTTCCATGATGGATACCCGTGATTGCGCGTGCGGACCCACGGCGGTCCGCGATGAGGCGGCGCGCTGGTTCGTGGTTTTGCAGGAGCCGGTGGTGGATGTCCTGGAGCGTCAGCAGTTTGCAGCCTGGTTGGCCGAGCACCCGCAGCACCACTATGAATTCCAGGTACTTGAGGGGATGTGGTCGGCGGCGGACCTGCTGCCGGCGGCGCGTATGCAGGCCTTGTGTGACGTGCCGCCAGCGCGCAGCACGCGTCAGCCAATCCTGCGTTATGCCGTGGCCGCCAGCGTGCTGGCCGTGGCTCTGGGGCTGGGCTGGTTCAACACGATGGATCAGCCGGCTACCTACACTGGCGAGTTTTCCACGGCGCTGGGCGAGCGTCGGCAAGTGGCGTTGCCGGACGGTTCGATGATCGACCTCAACAGTCGCAGCCGCATTCAAGTGCATTTTGTGCGGCACCGTCGCGCCGTCGAGCTGACCGAAGGCGAGGCGATGTTCAGCGTCGAGCACGACGCCGATCGTCCGTTCGTGGTGGAGTCGGGCCGTGGCAGAGTCACGGTGACCGGCACCCGTTTTGATGTGCGCCGCGACGCTGGCGAAACCCGCGTAGTGGTCGAGCAGGGCACCGTCAAGGTCCAGGGACGGGACGTTGCCGATAGCCCATCCATCGACCTTGTCGCCGGCATGGGCACCCGTGTCGATCTCCAGGGCAAGGTCGCCGCGGCGTATGCGGTGGATGCAGCGCAGCTGACCGCCTGGCGCAGCGGCAAGCTGGTGTTCAATAACGCGAGCCTGAGCGAAGTGGCCGCCGAAGCCTCCCGTTATCGTGACAAGCCGATCACGGTCGCCAACGACAAAGTGGCCAATCTACGTCTGACCAGCGTGTTCAAATCTGACAACACCGATGCCCTGTTGAAGGCCTTGCCAAGCATTCTCCCGGTAGCCGTGCGCACCCTCGATGACGGCAGTCAGGAAATAATTTCAAAATAGATTCAGGTTTTTTTCGAGTTCTTCGTCTTCTTGTCCAACTGCAACTGGTTTGCATTAACAAACGCATGCTCTTGCGATTCACAGGACAAGTTTCGACGTGAAAAAACCCATCGCCCATAACAAAAAATCACCCTGGTTGCCGCTGGCCCTGGCCTTGGCCGCCAACTGCGCGCTGCCCCAGGCATTTGCTGCCGACGCCATCCACATCGAGGCGCAGCCGTTGGGGCAGGCCTTGAGTCAGCTGGGCCAGCAGACTTCGCTGCAGGTTTTTTTCAGCCCGGAGCTGGTCGCCGGCAAACAGGCACCTGCCGTGGACGGTAACCTTTCCCCCGAGCAGGCCTTGCGCCAGCTGCTGCAGGGCAGCGGCCTGGATTATCAGATCGATGCAGGCTCGGTGACCCTGACCCCCACACCGACTTCCGCCCAGGAAGGGCCGCTGGAGCTCGGCGTGACGGATATCAAGGTGGTCGGCAATTGGCTCGGCGATGCCGATGCAGCCGTGGTGCAGAACCACGCCGGCGCACGCACGGTGATCCGTCGCGAGGCCATGGTCGAGCAAGGCGCAATGACAGTCGGCGACGTGTTGAAGCGGGTACCGGGCGTGCAGGTGCAGGACGCCAACGGCACCGGGGGCAGCGATATTTCCTTGAACGTCGGCGTGCGCGGCCTGACGTCGCGCCTGTCGCCACGCTCCACTGTGTTGATTGACGGTGTACCGGCAGCCTTCGCGCCCTATGGCCAGCCGCAACTGTCGATGGCGCCGATCTCCTCCGGCAACCTCGACAGCATCGACGTGGTGCGCGGCGCCGGCTCGGTCCGTTATGGACCGCAGAACGTGGGCGGGGTGATCAACTTCGTCACCCGGGCGATTCCTGAACAAGCGTCCGCCGAGATAGGCACCACTCTGGAAACCTCGCGGCACGGTGGCTGGAAGCACATCGATACGGCGTTCGTCGGCGGTACGGCGGACAACGGCATGGGCGTGGCGCTGTTGTATTCGGGCGTCAACGGCAACGGTTACCGTGAGCGCAACAATGGCAACGACATCGATGACGTGATGCTCAAGACCCACTGGGCGCCCAACGATGTGGATGATTTCAGCCTCAATCTGCATTACTACGACGCCAGTGCCGATATGCCCGGCGGTCTGACCCAGGCGCAGTACGACGCCAACCCTTTCCAGTCCGACCGCAACAACGACAGCTTCACTGGACGTCGCAAGGAGGTATCGTTCAAGTGGGCGCGGCAGATCGATGACCGCACCCAGGCTGAAGTGCTGACTTATTATTACGACAGCTTTCGTGGCAGCAAAATCGCCGCGCGCGATCAGAAAACCCTCGGTTCCTTCCCGCGCACCTACTACACCTTCGGCATCGAGCCGCGGGTGTCTCATGTGTTCGACCTCGGCCAGACCACCCAGGAAGTCAGCGTCGGTTATCGCTACCTCAAGGAGGGCATGCACGAATCGGCCAGCCGATTGGGCCTGAACGACAGCAACGAGCCGGTGGTCAGTCCGGGCGCCGACGGGCACGTGTACCAGGACCGCACGGGTGGCACCGAGGCCAACTCGGTCTACCTGGACAACAAGATCGACGTCGGCAAGTGGACAGTAACGCCGGGCATCCGCTTCGAACACATCAGCACCGACTGGCACGATCGCCCGGTACTGGACACGGCGGGCAGGCCGGTAGCGGAAAAAAACCGCAGCATCGAAAGCAACGAACCGCTGCCGGCGCTGAGTGTGATGTACCACCTCTCCGACGCCTGGAAGCTGTTCGCCAACTACGAAACGTCCTTTGGCAGCCTGCAATATTTCCAGCTCGGCCAGGGCGGCACCGGTGACGAGACGGCCAACGGCCTGAACCCGGAAAAGGCCAAGACTTATGAGATCGGCACTCGCTACAACGATGACGTGTGGGGCGGGGAGGTGACGCTGTTCTACATCGACTTCGATAAAGAACTGCAGTACATCAGCAATGACGCGGGCTGGACCAACCTCGGTGCGACCACTCACCAGGGCCTCGAAGCCTCGGTGCATTACGACCTTGCCGCGCTGGACCCACGACTCGACGGCCTGACGGCCAACGCCGGCTTCACCTACACCCGGGCGGTGTATGAAGGAGAAATTCCAGGCTTCAAGGGGCGCGACTTGCCGTTCTATTCGCGTCAGGTAGCCACCGCCGGGCTGCGCTACGACGTCGATCGCTGGACCTGGAACGTGGACGCGTTCGCCCAGTCAAAACAGCGGTCACCGGGCACGGCAGTGAACGCCGATGGCAGTTTCAGCGGCAATTACATCACCGAAGGCACCGCGGATGGTCAGTACGGCGACATTCCGGGGTACGTCACCTGGAACGTGCGTGGCGGCTATGACTTTGGCGCGACGCTGTCGAACCTGAAGCTGGGGGCGGGGGTGAAGAACGTGTTCGACAAGCAGTACTTCACCCGATCCAGCGACAATAATGCGGGGATGTATGTGGGGGCGCCGCGGACGTTTTTTGTGCAGGGTAGTGTTGGGTTTTAAGATCAAATTAATGTGTTGGGTTTAGCCAAGGATTGGGCGTTATCGTTGACCTCCATCGTCGGAACGCCGTCCGAAGCAAGCTTTGCTCCCACTGTTATCACCACCCGCAGGTGTTCATTTCAATTCGGGATGTTTGCACAAACAAGCGCAGCGCGCCGGCTTGATGCCTTGGTCGGCCCGAAGGCCGCCACGGCGAGGCTCTTGATCGCAGGCGCCCCGTTAAACCACGCTGGCCGAACGCAGGCATTGCGCAGCGGGGAAACCGGCAAGGATGCCGGTTTAGCCGCGCTGGGCCAGGGATGGCCCATCGCGGCGACCCGCGGAGCAATGCCGGAGTGAGGGCACACCGAGCCCGAGCGAGGTGCCGAGTGGTGGGGCAAGAGCGCTTTGGTTACTTTCGCGCTCTTCGAAAGTGACCCGCCGTAAGGGCGGAACCATAAGAAGCCGTTACTGCGGCANCGCGCTCTTCGAAAGTGACCCGCCGTAAGGGCGGAACCATAAGAAGCCGTTACTGCGGCAATGGATATGTACGCAGAGCAAGATCAAAAGATCGCAGCCTCGTTTCACTCGACAGCTCCTACGACAGCTCCTACGACAGCTCCTACGACAGCTCCTACGACAGCTCCTACGACAGCTCCTACGACAGCTCCTACGACAGCTCCTACGACAGCTCCTACGACAGCTCCAACGACAGCTCCTACGGCAGCTCGAGACATCAGATGCAGTAGGCGCGGAGCCATGAGCGCCGAGACCGCCGAAACGGGTCTGGACCCAAACCTGAATACCGCAGTCAAACCTTCAACACCTTCCCGCCAATAGCCACCGCCACCAGCAACACCGCCATCAACCCAAACGCAAAGCTCAAACTGCTGCCATGGGCGATAAACCCGATCACCGCCGGCCCCGCAAGGATCCCTGCGTAACCCAAGGTAGTGATAGCCGGCACCGCGACGCTCTCGGGCATCACTGTCTGCTTACCGACCGCGGTGTAAAGCACCGGCACAATGTTCGAACAACCCGCGCCCAGCAGCGCATACCCCACCAGGGCAAACTCCCAGTTGGGTGCAAAGGTCGCCAGGAACAACCCCGCGGCCGCCGTGAGCCCGCCAAACACAATCACCCGGGTGGCGCCCAGATGCCGGACAATCCGGTCACCGGTCAAGCGGCCCACAGTCATGGTCAAGGCAAACGCCGCGTAACCCAACCCCGCATAGGCCGTGTCGATGCCGCGCTCCTGCGCCAGGAACACCGCGCTCCAGTCCAGCGCCGCGCCCTCGGCGAGGAACACGATGAAGCACATCCCGCCAATGAACAGCACGATGCCATGAGGAATGGCGAACGCCGGACCGGAGCTTTCGCTGCCGTAAGGCAGCATGTGGGGGGCCGCCTTGAACAGCGCGATCAGCAGCATCACCACCACCACCAGCATCGCCATCAGCGGCGTAAGGCCAAAGCCGAGCAGGGCACTGACCCCCGCTGCGCCGACGATCCCGCCTAGACTGAACAACCCATGGAAACCCGACATCATGGTCTTGCCGCTGGCGCGTTCGACGATCACCGCTTGCAGGTTGACCGTCGAATCCACCGTGCCCAGGCCTGCGCCAAACATGAACAGGGCGGCGATCAGCGCCGGTATCGACGTCACCGTTGCCAGCAATGGCAGCGCCGCACAAATCAGCAACGTGCCGCCGACCGCCACTCGCCGACAGCCGAAGCGCGTGGCCAGGATACCGGCCATTGGCATCGCCAGGATCGAGCCCACCCCCAGGCATAACAGCAGCAGCCCCAGCGTGCCCTCATCCAGCCCGGCCCTGGCCTTGGCATAAGGCACCAGGGGCGCCCAGGCGGCGATGCCAAAACCGGCGATGAAAAAAGCGACCCGCGTGGACATTTGCTCCAGGCGTCCGGGGATGAAGGTGGTGGGGGTGTTGAGGTTACTCATTGCAATCCTTGGTTAAAACGTCGCGTCCCCAAGGGACAGCGACTGTCCTGTGAGGTTCGGTCAGGCAGGGGCACATCGTGGCACAGGCGTTGCAGTCAACCCATCATTCAACGCGGACCAAACAACTCAACCTGCGGCATCGTCCGTTTCATCAGCACCTTGCCATTGCGCACCGAATACAAAGGCAAACCCTGGCTGCGAATCACCTCGTAGTCGCTGTCTGCCGACAGGATCAGCAGGTTCGCCGGCCGCCCGCGTTCCAGGCCGTAGCGGTCACCCAGGGCCATCGCTTTAGCACTGTTGTCGGTGACCAGGTCCAGGGCGCTTTGCAGGTTGCGGTAGCCGAGCATGTGACAGATGTGCAGCCCGGCCTCCAGTACCCGCAGGATGTTGCCATTACCCAGCGGATACCAGGGGTCGACAATCGAGTCCTGGCCGAAGCACACGTTCATGCCCGCTTCGAGCAGTTCGTTGACCCGTGTCACCCCGCGACGTTTCGGGAAGTTGTCGTAGCGGCCTTGCAGGTGAATGCTTTCGGTCGGGCAGGAAACAAAACTGATCTCCGAATGGCCCAGCAGGCGGAACAGCTTGGCGCAGTAGGCATTGTCGTAGGAGCCCATGGCCGTGGTGTGACTGGCCGTGACGCGCGAACCCATGTCGCGGCTACGCGCCTCTTCGGCCAGCACTTCAAGGAAGCGCGAATGCGGGTCGTCGGTTTCGTCGCAGTGCACATCCACCAGGCAGCCGGTGCGCTCGGCCAGGTCCATCAGGTACTTCACCGAGCTTACGCCCTGGTCCCGGGTGTACTCGAAATGCGGAATGCCGCCCACCACGTCGGCGCCCATGCGAATGGCTTCTTCCATCAGCTCGCGACCGTTGCGATAGGACTCGATGCCTTCCTGGGGGAACGCGACGATTTGCATGTCCACCAGGTGCCGGCTTTCCTCCCGCACTTCGAGCATCGCCTTTAGCGCAGTGAGCTGCGGGTCGGTGACATCGACGTGGGTGCGCACATGCTGGATGCCATGGGCGGCGAGGGCCTGCAGGGTTTTGCGGGTGCGGGTCTTGGTATCTTCCTCGGTAATGGTGACCTTGCGCTCGCTCCAGCACTCGATGCCTTCGAACAGCGTGCCACTCATGTTCCAGCGCGGTTCGCCGGCGGTGAGGGTGGCGTCGAGGTGAATGTGCGGTTCGACAAAGGGCGGGATCACCAGGTTGCCGCCAGCGTCCAGGTCTTCGGGGCCCAGGGTCGGGGCTTCGGTCTGCCGGGCGATGTTGCTGATCAGGCCGTTTTCCAGGTGCAGCTCATGCAGGCCTTCTTGGTTGCGCAGGCGGGCGTTGATGATATGCATCAGGCGAATCCTTCTAGAGATCTTGTAGTGGTGCGTTGGCGACTCGGGCGCCAAGTACACTGGTCATTAGCACATACGTTAGCGCGGCAGCGGCAATCCCTACCAGAGGCGCGACCCAAGGCGAACTGAAAGCGGCCACGGTGCCGACCGCATAAGCGCCCAGCCCGGGCCAGTTGAACGCCGGCAGGCGCGCTTCGGCCAGTCGTGGATATTGACCGCGATAGCGGAAGAAAAAGTCCGCCATGATGACTCCGCCTATCGGCGGAATCACCGTGCCGAGCAGGATGAGGTAGGGCACCAGCATGTCGTACATGCCCAGCAGGGCCAGCGCCGTGCCGATCACTGCGCCGGCCAGGGTCACGGTTTTGCGTCGACCGGTGCGCAGCAGGTTGCAGCCGGCAACCGCGAAGTTGTAGATGGTGTTGTCCTGGGTGCTCCAGATGTTGAGCAGCAGCATCGCCATTGCGGCCATGGCAAAACCTTGCAGCAACAGCACTTCGACCACGTCCGGTTGCTGGTAGACGATGGCCCCGTAGGCGCCGATCAACACCATCAGGCCATTACCGACGAAAAAACCGATCAGGCTCGCCAGCACCGCCACCCGCGCCGAGCGCGAGAAGCGTGTCCAGTTAGTCGCCTGGGTAGCGCCGCTGACGAAGGTGCCGAACACCAGCGTGATGGCGGTCGACCAATCCAGCGTACCCGTGGGCACGACGGCCAGCAGGCCGTCGATGCCGCCAACTTCCACCGTGGCCACCCACATCGACAGCATCAGCAGCAACATCATGGCGGGCACGGCGATGTAGGAAAGAATTTCCAGGCCGCGATAACCCACATACGCCGTGGCGCAGAAGGCCAGGCCGAACAGCACCATCAAGCCCAGCACGGGGCCGTCGCCCAGACCGAAGTATTTGCCCAGCACCACGGCGGCGGTCGCGGTCCCCCAGGCGTACCAGCCGATCTGGGTAAATCCCAGGATCAGGTCGCTGAGCTTGCTGCCTACTTCGCCAAAACAGAAGCGCCCCATCAGCACCGAATTGAGACCGCTCTTGAAGGCGATGTATCCCAGGGCTGCGGCGTAGAGCCCCAACAGCAGGTTGCCGACAACAATCACCGCCATCATTTCGCCGAAACTGAACGCCACGCCAAGCTTGCCGCCGGCGAACATGGTAGCGGTGAAAAAGGTGAATCCCAGTAACACCATGGCGGTGGAGGCCAGGCCTTTGCGCGCGTGCAGGGGGACTTCGCTGAGGGGATAGTCGTTGCCGGGGGCGTTTTGCGTCATGGGGCGTTCCTTTGCTGGAGGGAGGACGCGAGGAGGGTTGCAGTGGTCGTGCCAATGTTGCGGGTCTGGGCTCAGGGGAGTAGCGGGAGGAAACGTAATAGCGCCGCGACGATGGCCTCCGGGGCATCTTCCTGCATCAGGTGCCCGGCATTTCCGATCGGATGAAACTGCGACCCTGGAATCAACTGGTGCAGCGCCCGCCCGCGGTCGATGGGAATCCACTGATCGTCCTCGCCCCACAAGATCTGCACGGGACACCGAACGTTTGGGTACTGGTTTTCGACTTCCCGGGTATAACGCTCGTCCATCTGCGCTATTTGTCGATAGAACGCTGCCTGCCCCGGATCACCCAGCCAGGGCTGAACATAGGGCGCGAGTTCCTCATCGGGGATATCACGCTTGATCGCTCCGCGAATATAAGCCGGCACGATGACGCGCTGGATGTAATCGGGCAAGCCACTGAACGCTGCTTCATGCTGGCGCACGTGCTGCACGAAAGGGGAGCCCCAGGGCGTGAGCGCCACCGGGTCGATCAGCGTCAAGCTGCGGTAATCCTTGCCGTTGAGCAAGTGCGCGCGCAACGCCGTGGCGCCGCCGAAGTCATGGGCAACCACATCCGGGCGGTCCAGCCCCCAATGTTCCAGCAGTCGCGCCAGCAGCTCGTTCTGAATGCCCAGTGACACATCGCCGTCGATCTTCTCCGACTGCCCGTAGCCCAGCAGGTCGAAGTAGTGCACGCGGTGGGAGGCAATGAAATGCGGCGCGATGCGGTGCCAGACATGGGACGAGAAGGGTGTGCCGTGGATGAACACCAGCGGCGGGCCGTCGCCGCGTACGGCGAAGCGGATGGCGTGTCCGTTGAAGCGATAGGTTTGGGGCAGCGGCCAGTCAGTCATGCCCATGTCCTCTTGGTGGGAAAGAGCCCAAAAGCATAGGCATAAAAAAACAGCCCAGGGGGCTGTTCGGGTGTTTCACTGACGAAACGCATGTCGTCAATCTGTAGGAGCGAGCTTGCTCGCGATGGTCTTCAACGATAACGCTGGAAGCCTGGCACCCAGCGGCGCTCTGAGGTCTTTCGCGAGCAAGCTCGCTCCTGCAGCAAGGATGTGTTGGTCGGGGTTATTCGCCGCGATAGATGCAGCCACTGGTACAGGTTTCATGGATGCGGATCGCGCTGAGTTCCGGCAGCAATGGCTTCAACTCACCCCAGATCCACTTGGCCAGCACTTCACTGGTTGGATTCTCCAGGCCAGGAATGTCATTGAGGTAGTTGTGATCCAGTCGCTCATACAGCGGCTTGAAGATCGCCTTGATCTCGGAGAAATCGCGAATCCAGCCGGTATGCGGATCAAGGTCGCCACTGAGGTGAATCGCCACCTTGAACGAGTGACCGTGCAGGCGGCCGCATTTGTGGCCGTCCGGGACGTGGGGCAGGCGGTGGGCGGATTCGAACGTAAACTCTTTGAAGATTTCCACGGTATGACCTGTAGGGCTTGATAT
>NZ_JACBXG010000019.1:0-108379 GCF_020295325.1 Pseudomonas sp. Y24-6
CAAGCTGGCTTTAACAGGTTTTGAGTACACCGCAGACCCCTTGTGGGAGCCAGCCTGCTGGCGATGACTGACTCGATGTCACCCTGGGCTCAGGGTGAGGTTGGTGCATTTGGCACCACGTGCTCCCCCTCACAAGCCCCCCGCAACTGCCCCTCAAACTGCTCGATAATCGCCGGCCAGCCCTGGCGACTGGCATGCTGCCTGGCGTTCAGACGCACGCAGCGCAACGTCTCGCGCTCCTCCAGCAACCATGCCGCCGCATCGCAAAACGCATCTTCATCCCCAGGCATCGCCAGCACCCCGTTGTAGCCATGACGAATATGCTGGGCCGCCGCAGCTTGATCGTACGCCACCACGCCCAGGCCCGAAGCCAGCGCTTCCAGTACTACATTGCCGAAGGTCTCGGTCATGCTCGGAAACAGAAACACATCCCCAGATGCGTAGTGACTGGCCAGCACTTCCCCGCGCTGGGCACCGCAGAAGATCGCCTGTGGCAGTTCCTTCTCGAGCGCAGCCCGTTGCGGGCCGTCACCGATCACGATCAGTTTCAGATTCTTCTGTGGATAACTCGCCTTCAAGGTATCGAAACACCGCTTGAGCAGGCCCAGGTTCTTCTCCGGCGCCAGGCGACCGACATGGATCACCGCGATGTCGCGCTCGGCCAGGCCCCACTGTTCACGCAGCGTCGGCAAGCGCCGGGTCGGATGAAACAACTGGCTGTCGACCCCGCGGGACAGTAACGCCAACCGCTCGAAATGCCGACGCTCCAGCTCCATGCGCTGACTCACACTGGGCACCAGCGTCAGGCTCGAACGGTTGTGAAACCAGCGCAGGTAGTGAGTCAGCAGGCGGGTCAGCAGGCCAAAGCCATACTGGCTGGAGTACTGCTGGAAATTGGTGTGAAACCCGCTGACCACCGCAATGCCCAGGCGGCGTGCAGCGCGCAGCGCGGACAACCCCAGCGGTCCTTCCGTAGCGATGTAGAGCACATCCGGGCGATGGTGCTGCCAGCGCCGCAGCAACTTGTGCATCGACGACTGCCCCCACTGCAACCCTGGATAACCCGGTAGCGGCCAGCCTCGGCACAGCAGCAACTCATCGTCGCCCACCATTTGCCGGTCGCCATTCTGGCGTGGCCGCACCAGCTCCACGCGATGGCCGCGCGCGCGCAAACCGTCGCACAAGCGGCCAAGGGTGTTGGCCACGCCGTTGATTTCGGGAGGGAAGGTTTCGGTGATCAGGGTGATATGCAGAGCTGTCGTCATGACCCCAGTGTCGGCTGGGGCCATGTCGTCGGTGTGACGGAGAAATGATGGATTTGTGAACAGTCAGCGCTGGGTCACCAGGTTTTCCGCGCCACGTTCACGCACCCAGAACAACGTGGCGCCCGCGACGGCCGCCGGCATCATCAGGATATTGACCACCGGAATCAGCAGCATCAGGTAAACACTGCCGCCAAAACTCATGCTCTGCCAGCGCTTTTCGCGCAGCCAGGCAAGCATCTCGTTCCAGCCCAGCTTGTGGTTATCCGCCGGGTAGTCGATGTACTGGATCGCCATCATCCACACCCCGAACAGCAACCACAACGGCGCGGCGATGATGTTGACCACCGGGATGAACGACAGGATGAACAGCCCGAGCGCCCGGGGCAGGAAGTAGCCGAGCTTGCGCATTTCCCGGGCCAGGGTGCGCGGGATCATGGCGATCAGCTCACCCCAGCTGAAAGCGGGGAAGTCGTCGGTGCCGCGCACCACCACTTCGACTTTTTCCGCAAGGAAGCCGTTAAAGGGCGCAGCGATGATGTTGGCCAGCATGGTGAAGGTGAAAAACACCATCAACACCACCAGCACGACAAAAATCGGCCACAGGATATAACTGAGGAAACTCAGCCACTCGGGTAATGATGGCATCAGCGTATCAACCCACAGGCTGAACTGATGGCTGGCCAGGTAGATCAATCCGACGAACAGTATCAGGTTGATCATCAGCGGCAACAGCACGAACAGACGCAGGCCGGGGCTCAGGACCAGCTTGAGGCCTTCACGCAGGTATTGCGGGCCAGAGAGAACGGGGGCGGGCATAAGGGGCTCCGAGCTAGGGGAAACGCGCCGACCTTACCGGCTTTGCCCGGGAGGCGAAAGCGCCGTGGCAGCCACGACATCAGCTTTAACAAATTAGTCTATACAGTCGCGGTACCGGATAGAGACCACCTATGAGCTGGATTGTTATTGCGTATTTCCTTAATCTTCGCCCCCTCGATAAGCTGCACCCATTCTTTTTACAGGACTGTCGAGCCCAAGCCTTCCCCAAGTGCTTTCAACGGTCCTTTTTAATTCCCGCCGACAATCCGGCGTTCCGCGCCAGTTGTTTGGGCCGGTCAACAGGAGCAGGTCATGTCTGAAGTCCGTCATTCGCGAGTGATTATTCTTGGTTCCGGCCCTGCCGGTTACAGCGCAGCGGTCTATGCCGCCCGTGCCAACCTCAAGCCACTGCTGATCACCGGCATGCAGGCTGGCGGTCAGCTGACCACCACCACCGAAGTCGACAACTGGCCGGGCGATGTCCACGGCCTGACCGGCCCGGCGTTGATGGAACGTATGAAAGAACACGCCGAGCGCTTCGAGACCGAGATCGTCTTCGATCACATCAATGCCGTGGACTTTGCTTCCAAGCCTTACAGCCTGACTGGCGACAGTGGGACTTACACCTGCGACGCTCTGATCATCGCCACTGGCGCCAGCGCTCGTTACCTGGGCCTGCCGTCGGAAGAAGCGTTCATGGGCAAGGGCGTTTCGGCCTGCGCTACCTGCGACGGTTTCTTCTACCGCAACAAGCCAGTGGCGGTAGTGGGCGGTGGCAACACTGCGGTGGAAGAAGCGCTGTACCTGGCCAACATCGCCAGCACCGTGACCCTGGTCCACCGTCGCGAAACCTTCCGCGCCGAGAAGATCCTGATCGACAAGCTGAACGCTCGCGTTGCCGAAGGCAAGATCGTGCTGAAGCTGAACTCGACGCTCGACGAAGTGCTGGGCGACAACATGGGCGTGACCGGTGCGCGCCTGAAGAACAACGACGGCAGCTTCGACGAACTGAAAGTCGACGGCGTGTTCATCGCTATCGGCCATACGCCGAACACTTCGCTGTTCGAAGGCCAGTTGACCATGAAAGATGGTTACCTGGTGGTGCAGGGCGGCCGTGAAGGCAACGCTACAGCGACCAACCTCGAAGGTATCTTCGCGGCTGGCGACGTGGCCGACCACGTCTACCGCCAGGCCATCACCTCCGCCGGTGCCGGCTGCATGGCGGCACTGGATGCCGAGCGCTACCTGGACGACCTGCAGAACGCCAAGTTCTGAGAGCGTTGAAATGAAAAAACCGGCTTCGGCCGGTTTTTTTTGTTCTTGGATCCTGTCAACACCCAACTGTAGGAGCGAGCTTGCTCACGAAAAACCTCCATGCGACACGTTTATCCAGCAAGCCCACATCATCGTTGAGGTCCATCGCGAGCAAGCTTGCTCCTACAGTGAGATGCTTTACAGGCTCAACCCTTGATTCGTTCCTGCACGAAATCCATCACCTTCAACGACTGATAAATCGCATTCGCCGCGACCCGCCCAAAAAGCCCGCCGTTCCAGTCCAGCAAGTAGGGTTTGAACAGCTCATACCGCCGGCTTTCCCCGCACACCGCCTCAGCGATGACGCGGCCGCCGATCGAGCCGGTATTCAACCCGTGCCCGCCAAATGAAGTACAGGCCCAGACACCCGGTTCCAGCAACCCGAGGTTGGGCATCTTGTTGGTTGAATAGCCCATCAGCCCGGACCAGGCCAGTTCGATTTTCACCGGGGCCAGCTGTGGGTAGACCGAGACCATGTCTGCCTTGAGCATGGCGGCCAGGGCCTGTTCGTTCTGTTCATTACGGGTGGTGATGCGTCCGCCCCAGAGCAGGCGATCGCCTTCCACTACCCGATAATAATCCGAAGCCCGACGGTCATCGGAGAACGCTGCGCCGGAATCGAGCACCGATTTGATCGAATCGCCCAGGTGCTCTGTCAGTACCACGTAAGTGGCAATTGGCAGGTAGGCGCGACTGAGCTTCTGCAGTTCCGGGCCACCGTAGCCGCCCGCGCAGAACACCAGGTGCTGGCAGCGTACGCTGCCGCGAGCCGTGCGGATCAACTTGTCCGTACCTGCGTGATGCCAGGCCAGCATTTTCGAGTGTTCGTGAATCTTGCCGCCCGCCGCTTCAATCGCCAGTGCCAGGCCCAGGCAGTAATTGAGCGGGTGAAAATGCAGGGCGTTCGGGTCTTCTACGCCCTGGAAGTAACGTTGGGTGTGAGCCCGCTGGCGAATCTGTGCGGTGTCGAGGTAATTGAGCTCGTAGCCGAAGTCGCGGCGCATCGTCTCGATGTGAGACTTGACGCCAGCGCCGTCGTCGTAGCGCTTGACCCGAATCGTGCCGGCGGACGGCTCGCAACCGCCCAGCGCCAATTCGGCGATATTATGACGCACGATCTGTACGCCTTCGACTGACATCTGAAACAGTGCCCTGGCCTGATCCAGCCCGAGCTTTTTGCGAATGGCCCCCGAGCCTTCAGCCCAGCCTGGCGAGACCACCCCACCATTGCGTCCGGATGCGCCCCAGGCCACCTGGTGGGCTTCCAGTACGATCACCCTTTTGCCGCGTCGGGTCAGCTCCAGGGCCGCGGTGAGGCCGGCGATGCCGGCACCGATGATGCACACGTCACAGTTCTCATCGGTATTGAGTTCAGGCCTGGCCGCGCGGGGCAGCGAGGTTTGGGAGTACCAGGTGTTGGGGAAGGACATGGGTCGATCCTTGGAAATAGTTGACTGCACATGCACGCACACATTCAACCCTGTAGGAGCGAGCTTGCTCGCGAGAAACCATGGACACCGCGTTCATTCAGGCTGCCCGCGTTATCGTTGACGCCCATCGCGAGCGAGCTCGCTCCTACAAGGGAAACGGGTTACTTGACGGTCGAGTAATCGACGCCGTACCACTTGGTCGACAATTTCGTCAGCGTGCCGTCCTTGTGCATCTCGTCGATGATGGTGCCCAGCTTGGCCTTCAACTCCGGATCACCCTTGTCGGTAGCCACTGCCAGCGGCTCATAGAAAGCGACGACGTTGTCCACGGCGCGTAGCGGGTAGCCTTTTTTGACCGCCGCATCCAGGGTGCTGCGCTGGGTAAGGATGGCGTCCAGACGAGCGCCATCGCCCAGGCGCAGGTCGTCCAGCGGCCCGACGGAACCGGCGTAGGTCTTCATTTTTTCGGTCTTGACGTCGTACACCACGGGCGGCACATCGCTGGTTTCGATGGCCAATGCCTGGTTGAGGAAGTCCTCGGAAGTGGTGCCCCCTTCAACGCCGATCGTCTTGCCGTTCAAGGCTTTGTGGTCCGTGACCGTGGACTTGTCATGCACGGCAAACACGTAAGGCACGTAGTAATAAGTGCCCGGGAAGTCGAGGATGCGCGCGCGGCTTTTGGTTGCCGTCATCGAGCCCACGGACATGTCCCAGCGTCCGTTCCACTTGCCGGCGGTGATCACGTCCCAATCGGGCGTGATGAACTTGACCTCGACGCCCAGGCGCTTGGCGATTTCTTTCGAGACATCGATATCGAAGCCATCGATTTCATTCTTGTCGTTGATGAAGCCCTGTGGCGGCCAGGTGGCCGACGTGGCAACGGTCATCGTCTTGCTGCTCTGGATCTTGTCCAGCACCGCGCCGGCATGGGCGGCGCCGACAAACAACAGCGACATTGCGGCGGCGAGGGTGAGTACGCGTTTACTTCTGACCATGTCCATCTCCATGTCTCGTTATTGTTATGAAGGGCGAAGCGGTGTTCAGTGACCGATGATCTGCGATAGGAATTTCTGCGCACGTTCGGTCTGCGGGTTATTGAAAAATTCGGCCGGGGTGGCCTGTTCGATAACCTGCCCCTGATCCATGAACAGCACGCGGTCGGCGACCTTGCTGGCAAAGCCCATTTCATGGGTGACGCAGATCATGGTCATGCCGTCGGTGGCCAGTTCGCCCATCACGTCCAGTACTTCATGGACCATTTCCGGGTCCAGGGCCGAGGTCGGTTCATCGAACAGCATCACTTTGGGATTCATGCACAACGCCCTGGCAATCGCCACTCGCTGCTGCTGGCCGCCGGATAGTTGCGACGGGTATTTGTCGGCATGCTCGGCAATGCGCACCCGCTCCAGGTACACCTGCGCGCGCTTCTTCGCCTCCCCAGCCGACACGCCTTGCACCAGTTGCGGCGCCAGGGTCAGGTTGTCCATCACGCTGAGGTGCGGGAACAGGTTGAAGCTCTGGAACACCATGCCGATTTCACTGCGCACGGCGCTGACACTTTCTGCCTCGCTGGTGAGGAGGATGCCGTTGACCTTGATCTGGCCTTTCTGGAAATTTTCCAGATGGTTGATGCAGCGAATCATCGTCGACTTGCCCGAGCCCGAGGGCCCGCACACCACCAGGATTTCACCGGTGGCGACGTTCAGGTCGACATCGCGTAGCGCATGAAAATTGCCGTACCACTTGTTCAGGCCGGTGATGGAAATCATCGAGGGATTGGCTGGCGCAGCAGGGGCCAGGTCGAGACGTTCTGCGGTACTGGTGAGAGTCATCAGCCATCAACCTCTTGCCGTGGATCGGTTCACCCGTTTTTCGATTCGCGCCTGCACCCGCTCGAGAATGAACGACAGCGCCCAGTAGATCATCGCGGCGGTGATCAGCATTTCCAGGTGGCGGAAGTCCGCACGGCCCTGGGTCTTGGCCAGGTACATCAACTCCCACACGCCGATCACCGAAACCAGGGAGCTGTCCTTGAGCATGGCGATGAACTGGTTGCCGGTGGGCGGGATAATCACGCGCAGCGCCTGGGGCATGATCACCCGGCTCAAGGTCTTGAACGGGCTGATATTCAGCGCCCGGGAGGCTTCCCACTGACCCACCGGAATGCTCTGGATGCCGGCGCGGAAAATCTCGGTCATGTAAGCGCCGTAGCACAGCGACAAGGCGAGGATGCCCGCCGGGACTGCGTCGACCACATACCCCAGCTGCGGCAGGCCGAGGTAGATCAGGTAGATCTGGATCAGCAAAGGCACGCCGCGAAAGAACGAGGTGTAGAACGAAGCGAGGGCGTTGGCCAGACCGTTGTTCGACAGCTTGGCGACTGCGCCGATCAACGCCAGCACGAAGGCAATCACGATCGCCACCGCCGAAATGTACAGCGTGGTGGCGGCGCCCTGGACGACCAGGAAACCGACCTTGTCGAGGATGAAGCTGTAGGACAGGTCGAAGGTGTCGAAGAACGCGAGGAACAGGATCAGCAGTTCAATCCAGACCACCGTGGTCTGCACCTTGAACTTGAGGCGTCCGAGGATGTGGAAGTTCAGCGTCCCCAGCGCGGCGATGGCCAGGCCGATGGCGATGTTGCGGGTAGTCAGGCTGTCGGGGGCATTGCCCAGCAGTGGATGCAGAACGTTACCGAGGGCGCTGTTGCCCAGGTTCATCAGGTAGGCGCCGAGGAACAGTACAACGGCTACGCCGAGCAGGAATTGAGGATCGTTGGACTTCTTCTTATAAATTATATTGTCGTGATACATGCATGCCTCGGCGTTTAAATGGTGATGATCTCGCTGATAAAGTGGGGTTGGTCAGGATTTGAACTGTAGGAGCCGGTGTGCCGGTGATGACGATTTCAAGTACGCCATCGCCGGCAATCCGGCGCCTACAGTTCGAAATCAGGTGTCTTCGATGAGTATTGCGACGCAAATTCAGGGACTGCAAGCGACCATAATTCGCTACGTCAGTCCCTGAGCTCATTTTGCCATCAGGTCAGTTGTGCCAGGCAGGACTCGAGGATGTCCAGGCCTTCCTCCAGCACGGCGGCCTCGGTGGTCAACGGCGCCAGCAGCCTGATGATGTGGCGCGACTTGCCACTGGGCATCAGCAACAAGCCGGCATCCCGGGCCAGGGCCAGCAATTGGGTGAGCTGCGCGGCAGCCGGCGTGCCGTCAGGATGAGTCAGCTCGATGCCGCGCATGGCGCCGACACCGGTCAGGCGCCCGAGGAAGGGCGACAGCTGGCGGGTGTGCCAGGACTGATAGCGGCTGACGATGGCTTCTTCCTGCTGCGCACCCCAGCTGTGCAGTCGGGCGTCGGTCATTTCGTCAAGGGTCGCCAGCGCAGCCGCGCAGGCAATGGGGTTGCCGGAATAGGTGCCACCCAGCCCGCCCTTGGGCAGTACGTCCAGCAGCTCCTTGCGCCCGACCACCGCGCCCAGTGGCACTCCGCCGGCGATGCTTTTGCCCAGCAGAATCAGGTCCGGCTCGATGCCAAGGCGCGAAAAGCCGAAGCGCTGGCCGGTACGGCCAAAGCCCGACTGGATCTCGTCGGCGATCAGCACAATACCCTTGTCATCGCACAAACGTCGCAGCGCCTGGGCGAACGCCGGGTCCATCGCGAGAAAGCCCGCTTCGCCCTGCACCGGTTCGAAGATGAAACAGGCGACGTCAGCAATGTCGATTTCCACGCTGAACAGACGGTCCATGGCTTTGAGGGCTTCAGCGCAGGTCACGCCATTGTCGTGGCTCGGATAGGGCAAGTGGTAAACAGGCCCGGGCAGCAGGCCAACTTTTTGTTTGTAGGGCGCGACTTTACCGTTGAGGTTGAGGGTGGCCAGGGTACGGCCGTGAAACGCGCCGTCGAAAGCAATCACGGCGCTACGCCCGGTGGCGCCACGGACGATCTTCAAGGCGTTTTCTGCGGCTTCTGCGCCACTGTTGGTGAGCATTCCGCTGACCGGGTAGTCGACGGGGATGAAGGCGCTGAGGCGCTCCATCAAATCGATGTAGGGCTGGTGTGGGGCGGCGTTGAATGCGTAATGGGTCAGCCGTGCGGCCTGATCGCGAATGGCTTCGACGATGCGCGGGTGGCAATGACCGAGGTTGAGCACGCCGATACCACCGACGAAGTCGATGTAGCGCTTGCCCTCGGTGTCCCAGACCTCGGCATTTTTGCCATGGCTGAGGGTGACGGGATGAACCACGTTGATCGAACGGCTGATGCTTTCGCTGCTCATGGGTGACCGACTCTGAAGAAGGGATGCTTCTTTTTATCTAAGCCGTGAGCGGTGGTGGCGGGCAAACGAAATAAAGTCGCCGGGTCAATCTTAAAAGTCGGGATGTTTTTGAAGATCAAAAGATCGTCCGTTCGGACGATCTTTTGCTTTTGCTTTTGCTGTTAGGTCAACGACGAGTCAGCGGCTGCGCACTGAACTTCACACCCGCCAGCCCGTGGGTAATCAACGCCCGGATATTGCCATGATCGCTGCCCTCGGGCGTCGCCAGCACCGAACGGTAATGTTCACCGAACGCCAGCAGAGCCTCTTCATCGCTCAGGCCTTCCAGCAGCGCCAGGCCCAGGGTCTTGCACGAGCCTTCGTTCTGGCCGGCAGCGTTGTCCACGCCGCCGTTGCTGAAGGCCTGGGGTTGGTAGTCGTAGCCCGCTGCGATAAAGGCCAGGGTGTCGGCAAAAACGTGTTCGCCGCTCTGCAGGCTGGCGCGCAGGGTATTCAAGTCACTCATTGGGTTTTCCTTTGGCGAACGCCGCCTGTTGTTCGGCGCTGGCTTCTTGCTGGTATTGGGCTTTCCACTCGGCGTACGGCATGCCGTACACGACTTCGCGGGCGTCATCGAGGCTGACGTCGATCTGGCGTTCATCGGCGGCCGCTTTGTACCACTTGGACAGGCAGTTACGGCAGAACCCGGAGAGATTCATCAGGTCGATGTTCTGCACATCCTTGCGGCTATCGAGATGCGCCACCAGCCGGCGGAAAGCGGCGGCTTCGAGTTCGAGGCGTTGTTGATCGGTCATAGGGATCTCTGAGACAGCTGCAGGCGGCACGCTTCAAGCTGTAAAAAGTGGATGGCGTTGGCTCGCAGTTTACCGCTTCAAGTCTGCAACTTGCAGCTAGCGGCTGGCTGCAAGCGTTATTGATACCGACTCGGCGAAGCGCAGTGCGTGTGGCTTGTCCACTTCGACCTCGGCGTACAGCACCGATTCGTTGAGCATCACCAGATCGAGGATTTCCTGGGTCAGGCGTTCGAGCAGCGCGAAGCGATTACCCTCCACGTGAGCGATGATCGCCTTGGTGATGGTGCGGTAGTTCAGCGCGTGATCAATGTCGTTGTCGCGCACCGCTTCCTGGGCCGCGTACAGGATCGTCAGGTTGATCAGCACGTCCTGTTTGTTGAGGATCTCGTCCTCGTTGATTCCGATGAAGGTGCGCAGACACAGGTCCTTGACCCGGATGCGTGCCATTCCTGGCTGAAGTTGTGGCATTGCTACTTGCTCCGTCCAATCAATTGCAGGAACTCCTGGCGGGTATTGCTCGACTCGCGAAAGGCACCGAGCATCACCGAAGTGTTCATGGTCGAGTTCTGTTTCTCGACGCCGCGCATCATCATGCACATGTGCCGTGCTTCGATAACGACCGCGACGCCGGCGGCATCGGTCACCGCTTGCACCGCATCGGCGATTTGCCGGGTGAGGTTTTCCTGGATCTGCAGGCGGCGGGCGAACATGTCCACCAGCCGCGCGATCTTCGACAGGCCCAGCACCTTGCCAGTCGGAATATAAGCCACATGGGCCTTGCCGATGAAGGGCAGCAGGTGATGTTCGCACAACGAGTACAGCTCGATGTCGGCAACGATGATCATCTCGTCGGTATCCGAGGAAAACAGCGCGCCGTTGACGATGTCCTCGACACTCTGTTCATAGCCATGGCAGAGGTACTGCATGGCCTTGGCCGCCCGCGCCGGAGTATCGATGAGGCCTTCACGGTCGGGGTTTTCACCAATGCCGATGAGGATCTCGCGATAGCTCTGGGACAGGGCGTTGCGGGGTAGCGTTAGAGTCATGGAACATCCTCGCGGGGGCCGTCTATTTGACGTGCCGTCCGCCGTTGACGGTCAGGGTCGTGCCGGTGACATAAGGGTTGTCGAGCAGGTAGCGCAGGCTTTGATAAACCACTTCGCTACCGGGTTCAATCCCCAGCGCGGACTTGGCCAGGGCCTTGGCGCGGTACGCTGCGTCGTCTTCAGGGTTGAACAGTAGCAGGGCCGGCGCAATGCCGTTGACCTTGATGGCCGGCGCGTACCTCGCGGCGAAGGACAGCGTCAGGCTGTCGAGGCCGGCTTTGCTCGCACAATAGCCGATGTGGCGGCTGCTGCCCTTGCGCGTCACGTCGTCACTGATGTGCACGATGTCTGCCGGGCTCGAGCGTTCAAGCAGGTCGGCGCAATGCAGGTTGATCAGGTAGGGCGCCAGCATGTGTACATTGAACATGCGGGTGAAGGCAAGCGCGTCGGTGTCTGGGGTTTCAGCCAGCCATTCGGAGGCGTTATGCACGATGGCCCGCAGGCTGTCGGTGTGGGTTTTCAGTTCGGCGATGAAGGCGAGAATCCCGGCTTCGCTGGAGAAGTCGGCGAACACCGCCGTGGCGCCCAGATCGCGCAGGGCCTGCACACCGGGGCGTTCGCTGCGATAGCTGAAGATGACCGGCTGACCTTCCTCGAGCAATCGCTGCGCACAGTGCAGGCCGACTCGCTGGCCGGCACCGGTGATGAGGATTGGGGCTGCGCAAGAGGTCATGTCGGGCTCGCTTTGCGGTAAGAGCCAAACTATACCAGCGCCGGGGTGGATCTACCTCCGTCCTGTGGACTCAAGGATTGAGGATTGAGGGATTCAGTACTGCGAACTGAGCACTGTGGGAGCAAAGCTTGCTCGCGATGGTCGGCAGGTCGCGACAGCCACCCTGTTGCCCCGCGTCATCGTTGGCGACCATCGCGAGCGAGCTCGCTCCTACCTCGCAGTGGTGGTGGCTTCAATGATTCTGCGCAGACGCCTTCACCGCCACCCGCCGGGCAGCATTACCACTCAGCCATCCCGCCAGGACTCGCGTCGACAGCGGAATAAAGAAATAAACCATCAACGGCGTCAGGCACAGCGTACTGACCAGCACCCGGGGCAACAGGCTCAGCTCGCCCAGCAACGGTTCCAGCAAAAAGTTGAACAACAACGACACCGGGAAGAACGCCAGCCAGATAGCCACCGCCTGTTTCCAGCGCGGCGGACGTGCGCCTGCGGCGCCGAACCAGCCTTCAATGCCGCTGACCCGATGCTCCTTGGGGTGGGCAAACAGGTCGCTGCCACGCGCCAGCCAGGCTGTACGCGAGGCGGAGTGCTCCCAGGCGTGCATGGTTTGCTCGTCGGCGAAGCGGAAGATGATCTGGAATTCGTTATCGCCGGGCGGCGGAGCAAGCACGCCGGAGCCAAGATAACCCTTGAAGTCGGTGGCCAGCTGTTCGCCTTCGCGCAGCCAGTCCATCAGGTCCTGATAGCGCCCATCGGCGACTCGACGCGCAACCATCAGCGTGACGGGGGAAGTAGACATTGTGTATCTCCGTAAGACAAATGCGTCTCTCCGGGTAGGAGATTCGCCAGGCGCAGCACCGGGGTAATGGACTGCGCGTTGAATCAAGCAAGGATTATTCCTGATTCTGCATAATTCACCAGCGCCTTCGGTCATTCATGAATTTCTTGAGTGGTCGTGGGGCAGGGGAGTTAAGATAAGTACCGATTCATACACGGACGTGGGCCGCGAAATGCCTGTATTGACTGACATCGCTCCTTCTACGCTGCAAGCCCGTTCGCTGGAGCGCGAAGACCTGTTTCCCATTCGGGAGGTCTCGCGCCTGACCGGAATCAATCCGGTGACCCTCCGAGCCTGGGAGCGCCGTTATGGGCTGCTTCAGCCCACGCGCACCGAAAGCGGGCATCGGCTGTACTCCATGGCCGATATCGAAAAGGTCCGCAGTATCCTCGGCTGGATCGAGCGCGGTGTAGCGGTCAGCAAGGTCGGCAAGATCCTGGCCAAGGCCGAGCCCCTCCAGGCCCTGGCGAAAATCATCCCTGACGAACTGGTGCTCGCCGACTATACCCAGTGGCAGCAGCAAGTGCAGGCGGCGGTCGGTGGTTTTGATGAAGTGCTGCTGGAGCAGATCTACGGCCAGATCTTTTCGAGTTATCCACTGGCGGTGGTCTTTCAGGACATCCTCATGCCGCTATGGCAACAGTTGCTGCTGCGCCATGATGGGTTCGGGCAAACCAGCGAATGGCTATTTCTCGACGGTTTCCTGCGCTCCCGGGTGTTGCAGCGCCTGCAACTGATGCGCGTCATGCAACCGCGCCGGGTGATTGTCTGCGCCTTGGGCGACCAGGCCCGTGAGCTTGAGGTACTGGTGACGGCGCTGTATCTCGGCCATGTCGACTCGGCCATTCAGTTCCTGTCGATCGGCCAGCCTTTTGACGAACTCACCCTGGTCTGCGAGCGGGTCAAGCCGCAGGCAC
The DNA here is from genome assembly GCF_020295325.1 of Pseudomonas sp. Y24-6. Lineage (NCBI taxonomy): Bacteria > Pseudomonadati > Pseudomonadota > Gammaproteobacteria > Pseudomonadales > Pseudomonadaceae > Pseudomonas > Pseudomonas sp. Y24-6. Next base: position 13,448 of record NZ_JACBXG010000019.1, read on the forward strand.
TGGTACTGGTGTCCAATCACGCGCCGGCTGCCGACTTTCCTCGACGTTTGAATCGTCTGGCCCTGAGCCTGGATTGTCAGTTATTCCTGGCCGGTGATGCGTCTGACCTGGCGCAAGAAAGCCTGGCCGAGTCGTCGATCGGTTGCCTGGGCAGTGAAGGCGTAGTGATGCGCCAGCGCCTGAAACAGTTTCTGGCGGGCAATCTCGATACGTAGATCAGAGGTGCAGGGCGGGGTGGGTCAGGCGATGTTGCTGAAGGATGAACTGGCGCAGCCGCTCGGTTTCGTCCTTGTCGCTCTGACTTAACTGATAAGCAAAAAAGCCGCTTTCGGTTTCTTTCTCGAATGTTCCGCGCAACGCGATCCGTTCATAGCCGGACGGGCTGAACCACAAGGCGAAGTGTTTCGGCGGTTTGGTCTTGTTGCGCACTTCCAGCAGTACACCTTTGAACGACACCTCATGCACCCACAGGGTACCTGGCTGGCCGTTGGCGTTTTCCAGTGCCACCGGTTCCTCGAGCACCAGGCGCCAAGGCCTGACCATCGGCCCGTCTTCATAGATGCTGGGCACGCCAAGGCGCAGGTGCAGCGCATGGAATTCGTCTTCGACCAGGTGCAACGGAAAAGTCATCTGCTGGTTTTCGAAATTGGCCTGGATGGTGACTTGCTCGTGCGCAGCCAGGCGCGTGAGCAGATCACGGATTTGCGAACCACCATTTACCAACAGGCTCGACGTCGCATCCCGCATGTTCAGTTGCGGGTTGTGTTGCATGGTCTGGATAAAATCCAGCTCATCCTGCGTCAGGAGCGCGTCGCGTTGCATGATCTACTCGAAAGAAATAGTTACAAAGTCATCGGTGATTGTAGTTAATGACAATTAATTCGCCTTTTTGTTTTAACCGTTCGTCGCTTTCAGCGCGGCAAGCTCGGCCTGGAGTTCAGCCAATTGAGCCTCAAGCTGGGCAACTCGCTGCTGCGCCTTGACCTGAGTGCTGACGTCTTTCTGCACGCCAACGAAGTACGTTATACCGTCGCTTGCGTTTTTTACCGTGGAAAGCGACAGCTCGTTCCAGAAGGGCGAGCCATCCTTGCGGTAATTGCGCAGCGTTTCCCGGCATGAGCCACCTTTGCTCAAGGTCTCGCGAATGACCGCCAATGCGTCCTGGTCACGGTCGCCGGACTGCAGGAAGCGGCAATCCTGGTACAGGACTTCCTCGCTGGAATAGCCCGTCATGCGTTCAAATGCCGGGTTTACATAAATCAGGATGCTGTCTCGATCGCCTTCTTTTTCGGCAATCACGATACCGTCGTTGGAGGCGTTGATGACCAGTTGCAGCAGCTGGGCGTTGATCATTGAGAATCCTTTCCTGTCTGATTGACCTTCGCATTCTAAAAGAAACCATTGGGGGCCTGCTGGTAATATCCTCCTTATTTACTCAGCATTAGGATCAGATTGATGAAAGTCGCCATTTTTTCCGGCTCGGTTTACGGTTCTGCCGAAGAAGTCGCTCGTCACGCGGCAGGCATTTTGAAGGAGGCCGGTTTCGACACCTGGCACAACCCTCGGGCAACGCTTGCAGACGTTCAGGATTTCGGCCCCGAAGCCTTGCTCGCAGTGACCTCGACCACCGGCATGGGCGAGCTGCCAGACAACCTGCAGCCACTGTATTTCGCCATTCGCGACCAGTTGCCTGCGGCCTGGCGCGGTCTGCCGGGTGCGGTCATCGGCCTTGGCGATGCGAGCTACGGCGATACTTTTTGCGGCGGCGGTGAGCTGATGCGTGAACTGTTCGGCGAGCTGGGCGTTCGAGAAGTACTGCCGATGCTACGCCTGGACGCCAGCGAGAGCGTGACCCCGGAAACCGATGCCGAGCCCTGGCTGGCAGAACTGGTGGAGGCGTTACGTAACTGACTCGCTCGGCCATCAAGCTGGCTGCCAATGCAACTACGCGAATCCCGGAGGCTGACTAGACTGCTGTCACGTGCAAAACAATAAGAACAGGAGTTCCTTGTCGTGAGCGTAGCCCCCGTCTCGTCACCGCCTGACGTCAAAGATCAGGTCAGCGCCGCCGAATGGCAGGCTCGCGTTGATCTGGCCGCCTGTTATCGGCTGGTCGCCCAGCATGGCTGGGATGACCTGATCTTCACGCACATTTCTGCCAAAGTGCCTGGTACTGAAGATTTTCTAATCAACCCTTACGGGCTGATGTTTCACGAGATCACTGCATCGAGCCTGGTCAAGGTCGATCAGGCCGGCAACAAGTTGATGGACAGCCCCTACGAGATCAATCCGGCGGGTTACACCATCCACAGCGCCGTGCATGAAGTGCGTCACGACGTGGTGTGCGTGCTGCACACCCATACGGCGGCCGGTGTCGCGGTGTCGGCGCAGAAGCAGGGCGTTTTGCCGATCAGCCAGCAGTCGCTGTTCGTCTTGTCCAGCCTGGGCTATCACGCTTACGAAGGTGTCGCGCTCAACCATGAGGAGAAAGCGCGACTGCAAGCCGACCTGGGCCAGAACAATTTCCTGGTGCTGCACAACCATGGGCTGCTGACCTGTGGCAGCAGCATCGCCGATACCTTCCTGATGATGTTCATTTTCCAGCGCGCCTGCGATATCCAGGTGCTGGCGCAAAACGGTGGTGCCGAGTTGATCGCCATCGAGCCGCAGATTCTGGCCGGGGCCAAGGCGATGATTGCGGGTGTGACCAAAAGTGCTCAAGGGATGGGTGGCGCACTGGCCTGGCCAGCGTTGCTGCGCAAACTCGATCAATTCGACCCGGGTTATAAACTCTGATGGCACTCGCCGAGATTCCGCTGTGCGTTTGGCGCAAACGCGGCCAGACTTTCATTTTCCGTGGCCAGCACATCCGTTACTGGACGGCGGGGCAGGGTGAGCCGTTGCTGCTCATCCATGGTTTCCCCACCGCCAGTTGGGACTGGCATTGCCTGTGGCAGCCACTGGCCCAGCGTTACCGGGTGATTGCCTGCGACATGCTCGGCTTCGGTGATTCTGCCAAGCCCGCCCAGCATGACTACAGCCTGCTGGAGCAAGCCGACTTGCAGCAAGCGCTGCTCGCGCACCTGCAAGTCGCAGACCCGGTGCATGTGCTTGCCCACGATTACGGTGACAGCGTTGCCCAGGAACTGTTGGCGCGGCACCACGAGACGCGCATCGAGCTGGCCAGCTGCGTATTTCTCAATGGCGGCCTGTTTCCTGAAACCCATCGTGCCTTGCTGGTACAGAAACTGCTGCTCAGCCCCTTGGGCTGGATGATCGGGCGGGCCTTTAACCGAGACGCGCTGGTGAAGAGCTTCCGGCATGTCTTCGGCCCTCACAGTGGCCCGAGCGAGAGCGAGATGGACGACTTCTGGAGTCTGGTGGAAAGCAACCGTGGCCCGCGCATCATGCACAAACTCATTGGCTACATTCCCGAGCGCCGCGCGCAGCGTGATCGCTGGGTCGCCGCCATGCAACGCAACGAAGTGCCCATGCGGGTGATCGATGGCGAGGCCGATCCCATTTCCGGGGGCCACATGGTCGAACGCTATCGCCAGCTGATACCCAACCCCGATACGGTCGTGCTGCCCGGTATTGGTCACTATCCACAAATCGAAGCGCCTGCGCAGGTGCTCAAGCACTACCTGGCGTTCCGCGACAATTGCGTGTTACTGCCGCGCAAGGTCGCCTGTTCGTAAATCTGCGGTAAATATCGCTGACTGCGTTTCTGCAGGAACTGCCGAAGGCTGCGAGCTTTAACGCATCATCCCCCTGCCTTATCGAGCACTATTCAGCCCCAGCCGTTTTCATTGTGACCCGCAGCCCCGTGCCTGACACTCGGGCCCATGTCCCTTTGGCCTGGAGTTGTCCCCCATGAGTGAGTCTGTGCGCTTCGAAGATAAAGTCGTGATCATTACCGGTGCCGGCGGCGGCCTCGGTCGCGCCCACGCGTTGCTGTTCGCCAGTCAGGGCGCGAAGGTTCTGGTTAACGACCTGGGAGGTTCGGCCCAGGGGGAGGGCGCCAACGCTTCGGCGGCTGATCGAGTGGTCGCGCAAATTCGCGAAGCGGGCGGCATCGCCGAAGCCAACCACGACTCCGTCACTGACGGCGACAAAATCGTCCAGCACGCCATGGACGCCTTCGGCCGGGTCGATGTAGTCGTCAATAACGCCGGGATCCTGCGCGACAAAACCTTCCACAAAATGGAAGACGCCGATTGGGACCTGGTCTACCGCGTCCACGTCGAGGGCGCCTACAAGGTGACCCGCGCGGCCTGGCCGCATATGCGCGAGCTAAACTACGGCCGGGTGATCTTCACTGCGTCGACTTCCGGCATTTACGGCAACTTCGGCCAGTCCAACTACGGCATGGCCAAACTCGGCCTCTACGGCCTGACCCGCACATTGGCCATTGAAGGTCGCAAGAACAATATTCTGGTCAACGCCATCGCCCCCACCGGCGGCACCCGCATGACCGAAGGCCTTATCCCGCCGCAAGTGTTCGAACAACTCAAGCCCGAGCTGGTCAGCCCGCTGGTGGTGTACCTCGCCAGTGAAAACTGCCAGGAAACTTCAGGGCTGTTCGAGGTAGGGGGTGGCTGGATGGGCAAAGTTCGCTGGGAACGCAGCCTGGGCGTCGGGTTTGATCCGCGGGCGGGATTCTCGCCGGAAGATGTGGCGGCGAATTGGCAGCAGATTTGTGATTTCGAGGGGGCCGCGCATCCCAAGGATAATATCGACGCGCTGAAGGAGATGATGGGGAATTTGCAGAAGTACTCGTTGTAAACGCAGGTTTTTTCTCTGTGGCCACACCTGGGGGAGCAAAGCGTTGCTCCCACAAAAACGCCCATAAAAAAGGCCGCTGCAAACGCAGCGGCCAAAGTAAGACGTTCGATTAAGGAGCTACAAATCAACGTCTGTGTACAGGGTGCAACGAACCGAAAAAACTTCGATTCATCTGAATCTGGTCAACGATGCCGTGGACAACAACACACCGCCATCGATCCGCGCCTCCAGCCTGTTCCCCTGAAAGCCCGCCCAGAATAAAGCCTTGTTCCCAAAGGAAAAATAGCGATTACCGACATGCACTGTTGCAGCATCGGCAACAGTGCATGCGCGGCGCATCCACGCCCCTGATACCGCCCCATCCACCTCGCGCATACCCCGCGCGAAGTCCTGGGCGCTCAGGCTGCCATCTTTTTTGGCGGATGACGCCCAGGCGTTCGTGCTGCTGCGCGATGCGGAGCGCTTGATGCAGCAACGGCAGATCGCCGACACCGTTTACCTTGGCGTGCGGTTTCAGGTCAGCAGTCAGTCTGTTGCCTCATCCTGAGGTCACTGGGCAGGGGCGGGCTCAAAGCCCATGCGCCAGCTGACGGCGCGGGTAGCGGCCAGCAATCGCTGCGCTGCGGGGCCGTCTTCATCGGCGTGGAACAACGACGCCGGGCCGACAATGGTCATTACCGCCACCACCTGGCCCACGGCGTTGAACACCGGCGCCGACAATGCATCCACGCCGGGCATCAATAACCCGTGCACGTGATGCAGGCCGCGGTCGCGGATGCGTTCACACAGCGTCGCGTAGGCCTGGTCGTCCGCCAGCGGGTGGGGCTTGCCTGCCTGTAGCTCTATCTCGCGCAGATCCACGGTTTCGCGCTTGGGCAAGTAGGCACCAAATACCAGGCCGGTGGACGAACTGAGCAGTGGCAGCACCGATCCCAGTTGAGTCACCACCGTGACGGCACGAATCGCGGGTTCAATGTGCACAACCGTCGCGCCCTGGTTGCCCCACACCGCCAGGAAACAGGTTTCGTTCAGTTCGTCGCGCAAGTCGGCCAGGGGCAGCGCGCCGACTTTCAGCACGTCCATACTGTTCAGGGCTGCCAGGCCCACGCGAAGGGCTTCACGGCCCAGGCCGTAATGGTTGGTCGCGGAGTTCTGTTCGGCAAAACCACTGGCGATCAACGCCTGCAGGTAGCGATGCACTTTGCTCGCCGGCATCTGCACATGTTCGGCCAGGCGTGACAGCGAAGTCGAAGGCGACAACTCGGCGAGCGCCTTGAGGATGTCGGTGCCGACCTCGGCCGAGCGGACTTTCTGCTTGTCGTTGCTACGCGGCGTTTCCATGAAGGCGATCTGATCCTGTTACGAATGGGCGTCTTTATAGCTTGACGGTAGAAACCAATCAAATTACGTTATGCGTAATCGAATTACGATAAAAATAACCCGGGCGTGCCGAGATTTCTGCAAAGCAGGACTGGCCACGGCCTGCTCCCTGTTCAGGAGGCTCCATGAACCTCGATTCAACCGCGTCCGCAGCCGGGCCTGCCTACCAGTCCGGTTTCGGTAACCAATTCAGCAGCGAAGCCCTGCCTGGCGCCTTGCCGATCGGGCAGAACTCTCCGCAGAAAGCCCCGTACGGGCTGTACACCGAACTGCTGTCTGGCACGGCCTTCACCATGGCCCGCGCCGAGTCGCGGCGCACGTGGATGTATCGCATCCAGCCCTCGGCCAATCATCCCGCGTTCGTCAAGCTTGAACGCCAACTGGCGGGCGGCCCGCTGGGTGAGGTGACCCCTAATCGCCTGCGCTGGAACCCGCTGGACATGCCGGATGAGCCGACCGACTTCGTCGACGGGCTGGTCAGCATGGTGGCCAACTCAGCGGCGGAAAAACCGTCCGGCATCAGCATCTACAGCTACCGTGCAAACCGCTCCATGGAGCGCGTGTTTTTCAATGCTGACGGTGAGTTGCTGCTGGTCCCCGAGAGGGGTCGCCTGCGCATCGCCACCGAGCTGGGGGTGCTGGAGCTGGAGCCGCTGGAGATCGCCGTGCTGCCCCGGGGCATGAAATTTCGCGTCGAATTGCTGGACCCGCAGGCCCGTGGCTACATTGCCGAAAACCATGGGGCGCCGCTGCGCCTTCCGGACCTCGGGCCTATTGGCAGCAACGGCCTGGCCAACCCTCGCGACTTCCTGGCGCCGGTCGCGCATTATGAAAACCTCCAGCAGCCGACCACGCTGGTGCAGAAATTCCTCGGCCAGCTGTGGGGCTGCGAGCTCGATCATTCGCCGCTTAACGTGGTCGCCTGGCACGGCAACAACGTGCCGTACAAATATGATCTGCGCCGGTTCAACACCATCGGCACCGTCAGTTTCGATCATCCGGACCCCTCCATCTTTACCGTCCTGACATCGCCCACCAGCACCCACGGCCTGGCCAATCTCGACTTCGTGATCTTTCCGCCACGCTGGATGGTGGCCGAGAACACCTTCCGTCCGCCCTGGTTCCACCGCAACCTGATGAATGAATTCATGGGGCTGATCAAGGGCGAGTACGACGCCAAGGCCGAAGGTTTCGTGCCGGGCGGTGCGTCCCTGCACAGCTGTATGAGCGCCCATGGGCCCGACGGCGAAACCTGCACCCGGGCAATCAACGCTGAACTGGCGCCGGCGAAAATCGATAACACCATGGCCTTCATGTTCGAAACCTGCCAGGTCCTGCGCCCGAGCCGGTTCGCCCTGGAGTGCCCGCAATTACAGAAAAACTACGACACTTGCTGGGCCACGCTGCCCGCCACTTTCGACCCGACCCGGAGATAACCCATGACTCAGACTTCCACTACTCGCAGCTGGGTTGCTTCGGCCAACGGCCATGTCGATTTTCCGTTGCAGAACTTGCCACTGGGCGTGTTCAGCATCGACGGCGGGGCACCGCGCAGTGGCGTGGCCATCGGCGATCACATCTTCGATCTGGAAGCGGCGCTGGATGCCGGCCTGTTCGAAGGCGATGCCAAAGCGGCGGCCGAGGCCACCTGCGGCGGGCAACTGAATACTTTTTTCCAGGCCGGTACGCCAGCGCGCAAGGCGTTGCGTGAGCGGCTGCTGCAGTTGCTGGCAGAAGGCAGCACCCTGCACGGCAAAATCGAAGCCCAGGGCGCCAGGTTGCTGCCGCTGGCGGCAAACTGCGTGATGCACCTGCCGGCGAAAATCAGCGATTACACCGACTTCTACGTGGGCATCGAGCATGCGCAAAACGTCGGCAAACTGTTCCGCCCGGACAACCCGCTGCTGCCGAACTACAAGTACGTGCCAATCGGCTACCACGGTCGCGCCTCGACCATTCGCCCCTCCGGTACCGACGTTCGCCGCCCCAAAGGCCAGACCCTGCCGGCCGGCCAGGCCGAGCCGGTGTTCGGTCCGTGCGCACGGCTGGACTACGAGTTGGAACTGGGCATCTGGATCGGCCAGGGCAACGAAATGGGCGACTCGATCGCCATCGCTGACGCCGCCGATCACATCGCCGGTTTCTGCCTGCTCAACGATTGGTCGGCGCGGGACATCCAGGCGTGGGAGTACCAGCCACTGGGGCCATTCCTGTCGAAAAGTTTCATCACCAGCATCTCGCCCTGGGTGGTGACGGCTGAAGCACTGGAGCCGTTCCGCCGTGCCCAGCCCGCACGTCCCCAAGGCGATCCGCAACCGCTGCAGTATCTGTACGACCCGCGTGACCAGGCCGCCGGGGCTTTCGACATTGAACTGGAAGTCCTGCTGCTCACCGAAACAATGCGCGAGCAGAATCTGCCGGCCCATCGCCTGACCCTGAGCAACACCCGGCACATGTACTGGACCGTGGCGCAGATGGTGGCGCATCACAGTGTCAACGGCTGTCAGTTGCAGGCGGGCGACCTGTTCGGTTCGGGCACTTTGTCCGGCCCGAAGAACGGTCAGTTCGGCAGCCTGCTGGAAATCACCGAAGGCGGGAAAAAGCCGATTGAACTGGCGAGTGGTGAGGTGCGTAAATTCCTCGAGGACGGTGACGAGATCATCCTGCGCGCCCGTTGCAGCCGGGACGGGTTTGCCTCCATCGGATTTGGCGAGTGCCGCGGCAAAGTGCTGCCGGCGCGTTAAGAGGATCGGCCGATGGAACTCTTTACCTATTACCGTTCGACATCGTCCTTCCGGGTGCGGATTGCCCTGGCACTCAAGGGCCTGGACTATCAGGCGCTGCCGGTCAATCTGATCGCGCCGGCGGGGGGCGAGCACCGCCAGGCGCCGTATCTGGGCATCAACCCGCAAGGCCGCGTGCCGGCCTTGCGCACGGATGAAGGCGATCTGTTGATCCAGTCGCCCGCGATCATTGAGTACCTCGAGGAACGTTATCCACAGGTGCCGCTGTTGGCCACCGATCTGGTCGCTCGCGCCCATGAGCGCGGAGTCGCGGCGCTGATCGGCTGCGATGTGCACCCGCTGCATAATGTCAGCGTGCTCAATAGGCTTCGGCAGTTGGGTCACGATGAACAGCAGGTAGTCGAGTGGATCGGGCACTGGATCAGTCAGGGGCTTGGGGCCGTGGAACAGTTGATTGGTGACCAGGGGTACTGTTTCGGATCGCAACCTGGGGTGGCGGATGTTTATCTGATACCGCAGCTGTATGCGGCTGAGCGCTTCAACATCTCCCCGCAGGCCTGGCCGCGGATTCGTCGAGTGGCGGCGCTGGCAGCGGCTCACCCGGCATTCATCAAGGCACACCCGGCCAATCAGCCGGACACTCCCTGACTGCACACGCCAATATAAACATCCGGCAACCTGTGGGAGCACAGCTTGCTCGCGATGGCGTTGTGTCATTCAACATCAATGTCTACTGACACACCGCCCTCGCGAGCAAGCTTTACTTCCACAGGATTGGGTATCAGTGGACGATGGTGTTTGGCGGCAAGTGCCCCAGCCGTTCGGTCAGGCGAATCCGCTGGATCGGATCTTCGCTGAGCATCAATGCATGCTCCAGGTCGAAGCGTTCGGCATTGGGACAGTCCAGTCTTTGATACAGGCTCGCCCGGGCCAGGTAGTCGGCGGCGCTGGCGTTGCCCAGTTCCAGTACCCGCTCGGCATCGATCAGGGCACCGATATAATCATCGTGAGCCAGATGCAGTTGGCGCAGGTTGCGGGACAGACGTTGCAGCATCTGCAGCGGTTCGGCGGTGACCAGATGCTCGGCGCTCAGCTTCATGTTCGGACCGTATTGGCGATGCAGCAACTCCCGGCAATCATTCGGGTACAGACGCCGCCCGCCGCAAGGATCAAGCAGGTGGTCGGCGCCCGGAACCCGCAGTAGAAAATGCCCCGGGAAATTGACCCCGACCATCGGTATTTCCAGGCGCCGGGCCAGCTCAAGCGCGATCAAGCCCAGCGCCAGGGGTTGTCCGCGTCGGCGTGTCAGCACCTTGTCCAGCAATGCCGCCTGCGGACGCAGCGGCGTAAAGTCGTCCTGGGCAAACCCCAGGTCATTCATGCGGCGCAGCAACGGTTGCGCCAACTCGCTCACAGGCAACATGGGCAAACCATGGCTAACCCGCTGCTGCAGATCCCTGAACCCAGCCAGTAGGGATTCGACGTTCAGCTCCTGGTCATGCTCGACACAGATCCACAGCGCCGCCTCGAACAGCGCGGGCGGTGATCGTTGCAGGCACTCAAAGAAGCATTGGCGGGGCGTCATCAAAATCTCCCGGGACATGCCTCGTTTTAGCCCCGTCTCCCTCATTCGTCCAGTGCCCCGAAAGGTTATGTCCGAATCCCTTAACCCGAGCGCTGCTTATTCCGGCGTGCTTCAGCAAAATTCAGGCGCGAGCCTATACTGGCGACTACAAGAAGTGATTTTCGGGAGCCTTACGATGTTCGCTCTCATGCAAAGCAATCGCCTTGAATCGCTGCATCTGAGCGTCGACCCGGTCACCGGGTTGAAGGCGGTCATTGCCATTCATGACAGCCGTCTGGGCCCGGCCCTTGGCGGATGTCGATACCTTGCCTATCCTGACGACGAATCCGCCGTCGAGGACGCTGTGCGCCTGGCCCGGGGCATGAGCTACAAAGCGGCGCTTGCCGGCCTGGCCCAAGGTGGCGGAGTTGCCGTGATCATCCGGCCGATGCACGTGGAAAGCCGCGCCGCGCTGTTTGAAGCGTTCGGTCGTTGCGTCGACCAACTCGACGGGCGCTACATCACCGCTATCGACAGCGGCACTTCGGTAGCCGACATGGACTGCATCGCCCAACAGACCCAGCATGTCACCAGCACCACCTCGGCCGGTGATCCTGCCCCACATGCCGCAATGGGGGTGTTTGCCGGTATTCGCAGCACGGCAATGGCACGCCTGGGCAGCGATAACCTTGAAGGCCTGCGCGTGGCAATCCAGGGGTTGGGCAATGTGGGTTACGCGTTGGCGGAACAGCTGCATGCGGCCGGCGCTGAACTGCTGGTGAGCGACATTGACCACGGCAAGGTCCAGCTTGCGATGGAGCAACTGGGCGCTCATCCAATCGCCAACGATGCATTGCTCAGCACGCCCTGCGATATCCTCGCGCCATGCGGCCTGGGCGGAGTCCTTAACAGCAACAGCGTGTCGCAATTGCGCTGCTCGGCGGTGGCGGGCTCGGCGAACAATCAGTTGACCCATGTCGAAGTCGCCGACTTGCTTGAGCGGCGGGGGATTTTGTACGCCCCCGATTATGTGATCAATGCCGGCGGGTTGATCTATGTCTCGCTCAAGCACCGTGGTGAAGAGCTGACCACCATTACCGCGCACCTGTCGAAAATCAGCTCCCGTCTCACCGAGGTGTTCGCCCATGCCCAGGCGGAAAAGCGTTCCCCTGCGCGGGTGGCAGATGAGCTGGCGGAGCGGGTGTTGTATCGCTGATGCCCAGGCACGAAAAAGGCCCTGAGTCGCTGGACTCAGGGCCTGTTCAATTCGGGCGCTGATTACTTTGGTGCTTTTGCCGCCTTTGCAGGTTTGGCGGGGGCAGCGGGTTCAACCGCTTCAGGTTCTTGCGCCACTTCAGCGGGGGCAACCACTTCGGCAGGCGCGCTCAACAGTTCGGACAAGGCGTCTGGTTGACTCTTGAAAGCCTTGGCGAACACGTCGCGGTTTTTCGCCATGTAGATCCCGGCTTCTTCCACTTGCTGTTCGGTCAGGGACGGAACGGCTTTTTGCAACACTTCAGCCAGCAATTCGGCGAGTTCGAGCATTTTGTCATGACGGTCAGCTTCGGCTTTATCCATGAACAAGCGCTCCAGATCTCGGCTGCTGCGGTATACCACTTCGACGGCCATTCACCACCTCACATGCCTTCACATTAAGTTGTCGTATTCGACCACTGTATCTATATACAGCTAAAAGGATAAGCGAATCCTGCCGCTTTGGGTAGTGGCATTTCACTGTAGCCGTATTTTGACTGGGGAGTGGCGGGTTGTTGGTGTCCCCAAAGTGCCTCCCATCACCCGGCCGCCATCTCACCTTCCAACCCCTGGCCTTTTTTCTGCATGCCAAACAACCGTCACGTCAAAACCGCATCATCCGGTCAAACCGACCTAAGGAAGAACCACCGTGAAAATCAACTGGGCCGAGAAACTGCGGCAGAACGTGCACCAACTGGCCGAATCCCTGGGTAACCTGTTCGTCGAAAGCTTCCACTACCTGGCACTGTTCGCCATCGGAGCAGTAACCGCCTGGGCGGCGGTGATGGAATTTTTGGGAATGCTGGACAAGGGACACATCAAGATCGATGACATCCTGCTGCTGTTCATCTACCTGGAATTGGGCGCCATGGTCGGAATCTACTTCAAGACCAACCACATGCCGGTACGCTTCCTGATCTACGTGGCCATCACCGCACTGACTCGCCTGCTTATTTCCAACGTGTCGCATCACAACCCACCGGATATCGGCATCATCTACCTGTGCGGCGGCATCCTGCTGCTGGCGTTCGCGATTCTGGTGGTGCGGTATGCCTCCTCGCAATTCCCTTCGGTGAAGATCGAGCACCCGCAGCGCAAGGTCGGCGCGGGTTCCAGCGAACATCCCGAAGTGGAAAAGGGCGAGCTTTAAAGCCCGATCGCCGGACGCGGCAAGCCCTTGGCTGGCGGCGGTGGCAGCGTCCGGTTGTCGCCGTCGGTCATCGCTTCGAGAATGGCCACGGCACTGTGGCCCTGCTCGATGGCGATGCCGAACTGAATGCTTTGCACCAGGCGCTTGAGCCGCTTGGGATCATTGCGCTGTTCGGCACTGATCATCCGTTTGGCCACCACGCGACCGCTGTTGGACAACGTCAGCATGATGCTGCCGTCGAGTCCCTGAATGCTCAGGTTGATCTGGTAATCCGGCGCGAAGGCATCGGTAATGAGCTGAAAAGGATTGTCCATGATGCGTCACCGCCTGATTGAACGTGCAGTTGTTGACCGACCATGATCGGGTTGGTTCGCATGACCGGACCATCGGCTGGCCGCTCGCGATCTCTCCCGGGGAACGTAGCAAGCGGCATGCCGGAAAGATTGTCGAACAAAAGCACAACCCTGCAGGACCGAGCTTGCTCGCGAAAAACCCGAGAACGGCGCGGGCTGCAAGCTTTCCCCCCGCGTTGACGATCATCCTTGATCGCCGCCCGGAGCTAGCGCACACCTGCAGCGCCTGGCGATTTCCGCCCGTTTCAGGGCAGGAATGAAAAGATGATCGCAGACAGTGCAATCAAGCCGATCAACACCACGAACACATTCGAAGCCTGGCCTGAGTACTGGCGTAATGCCGGTACGCGGCGGATGGCGTACATTGGCATCAGGAACAGCAGGCACGCGATGATGGGGCCGCCGAGTGTCTCGATCATGCCCAGGATGCTCGGATTGAACGTCGCCACTGCCCAGCAGCTGAGGATCATGAACACCGCCGTCGCGCGGTTCAGCCAGCTGGCGGACATGACCTTGCCACGGCCGCGCAGGCTCTTGACGATCAGGCCCTGGAAACCTTCGCTGGCGCCGATGTAATGGCCAAGGAAGGATTTGGTGATCGCCACCAAGGCAATCAAGGGCGCCGCGTAAGCGATCACTGGTGTCTGGAAGTGATTGGCCAGGTAAGACAGGATCGAGATGTTCTGTGCCTTCGCCGCCGCCAGGTCAGCCGGGGACAGCGCCAGCACGCAGCTGAAGCAAAAGAACATCACTGTCACGACCATCATTGCGTGAGCAATGGCGAGAATGCCGCTGCTCTTGGCTTCGGCCTGTTCGCCGTAGCGCTGTTTCTGATCCACCGCGAAAGCCGAGATGATCGGCGAATGGTTGAACGAGAACACCATTACCGGGATTGCCAGCCACAGGGTCTTGAAGAACAGCGGCATCGGCATGCCTTCACTGGCGGTGGCGAAGAACGCGCCGTTCCAGTTCGGAATCAGGCTGATACCGAGCAGCAGCAATGCGGCGACGAAAGGGTAGACCAGCACGCTCATGCATTTGACGATCACGCCCTGGCCGCAGCGAACGATGGCCATCAGGCCAAGGATCAACCCCAGCGACAGGATGGCGCGCGGCGGCGGGGAGATGTGCAGCTGGTGTTCCATGAAGCTGCTCAGGGTGTTGGTCAGCGCGACGCTGTACACCAGCAGAATCGGGAAAATCGCGAAGAAGTACAGCAAGGTGATCAGCTTGCCGGCCCCAATGCCGAAGTGTTCTTCCACCACTTCGGTGATGTCACCAGAGCGACCGGACAGCACGAAGCGGGTCAGGCCACGGTGTGCGAAGAAGGTCATCGGGAACGCCAGCACTGCAAGGATCAGCAGGGGCCAGAAACCACCGACTCCGGCGTTGATCGGCAGGAACAGGGTGCCAGCGCCGATCGCCGTGCCGTAGAGGCCGAGCATCCAGGTGGTGTCGTGTTTGCTCCAGCCTTTGCTGACGGTCGCGGTGTCGCGTGTTACTTCTACAGCAGGATTTTCGGCAGCAGGTGTACGTACATCGGTCATCGTATTGGCCTCGTTATTGTTCTTGCTCGGGCTCACGTGGTACGGGCGGTCAGGGAATGCTCCTCAGCACTCCACCCAGCTCACGGCCAGGCCGCCCCGTGAAGTCTCTTTGTATTTGTCGTGCATGTCGGCGCCGGTATCGCGCATGGTGCGGATGACCCGGTCGAGGGAAATGAAGTGCTTGCCATCACCGCGCAGCGCCATTTGCGTGGCATTGATCGCCTTCACGGCGGCGATCGCGTTGCGTTCGATGCAGGGCACCTGAACCAGTCCGCCCACCGGGTCGCAGGTGAGGCCAAGGTTGTGTTCCAGACCGATTTCGGCCGCGTTCTCCAGTTGCTCCGGCGTCGCGCCCAGCACGTCCGCCAAGCCGGCAGCCGCCATGGCGCAGGCGGATCCGACCTCTCCCTGACAGCCGACTTCGGCACCCGAGATGGACGCATTTTTCTTGCACAGAATGCCTACCGCCGCCGCACCGAGGAAAAAGGCGACCACGTCGTCATCGGACGCATCCGGATTGAATTTCATGTAGTAGTGCAGCACCGCCGGGATGATCCCCGCCGCGCCATTGGTCGGCGCCGTGACCATGCGCCCGCCGGCAGCGTTCTCTTCGTTGACGGCGAGGGCGAACAGGTTGACCCACTCCATGGCGGACAGCGTGGAGGTGATGACATTGGGCTTGCCGATTTCCAGCAGGGCACGGTGCAATTTCGCCGCCCGACGTGGCACGTTCAGGCCGCCCGGCAGGATGCCCTCGTGACGCAGGCCCTGCTCGACGCATTCGCGCATCACCGACCAGATATGCAGCAGGCCCTGGCGAATCTCGGTTTCGCTGCGCCAGGCCAGTTCGTTGGCCATCATCAGCTCGGAAACCCGCAGGCCGTTCTGGTTACACAGCTTGAGCAATTCGGCGGCGCTGGAGAAATCGTAAGGCAATACGACGTCGCTGGACGGTGCGATGCCCGACTCGGCCTCGGCCGCCTCGATGATGAAACCGCCGCCTATTGAGTAATACGTCTGCTCGGCCAGTTCGCCGGTTTCGCCGAAGGCGGTCAGGGACATCGCGTTGGGGTGGTAAGGCAGGCTCTCGTCGAGCAGCAGCAGGTCGGTTTGCCAGTCGAACGCTATGGTGGTTTTCCCGGCCAGCTTCAGCTCGCGGGTTTTCAACAGTGTGTTGATCCGGTCTTCGATGCAGGTCGGGTCGATGCTGTCTGGCCACTCGCCCATCAGCCCCATCACGCACGCGCGGTCGGTGGCATGGCCGACGCCGGTGGCCGACAGGGAGCCATAGAGGCGAATTTGCACACGACGAACGGCGTCGAGCAGATTCTGCTCCTGCAGGCTCTGGGCGAAGGTTGCCGCAGCGCGCATGGGACCGACGGTGTGGGAACTGGACGGGCCGATGCCGACTTTGAAGAGATCAAATACACTGATAGCCATGCTAAAGCCTATACAAGCAATGGAAGAAAAATCGCTGCCATTTTTGTAGGACAAGCGCAATGTCGGCGATACTGCCCACCTCGGTCCTACAAGACCAACGAAATTTCCTACTCAAGCCTTTAGCAGGACTAAACGATGAGTCGTCAATTGCATGCCCAGACTTACGTCTGGTTGCACGTTTTTTCCTGTGCCGCGCGGCACCTGTCGTTTACCCGATGTGCTGAAGAGCTGCATATCACGCCGGGTGCAGTCAGCCAGCAGATTCGGCAACTGGAAGAGCGCCTCGGATTCCGGCTGTTTCATCGACGTGCCCGGGGCGTTGAATTGAGCGCAGAAGGCCAGCGATTGGCCATTACCGTGAACGAAGCGTACGGCAGCATCGATGCGGAATTGCGACGACTGGACGCCGGAATGATCAGTGGCATCCTGCGGGTGCGCTCGATTCCATCGTTCCTCAGCAAATGGCTGACGCCTCGGCTGCCGCGTTTGCAGCAGCGCTTTCCGGATATTCAGCTGCGGCTGGTGGCCGAGGACAGCAGCGTGCCGTTGCACGAAGGCGACTTCGACCTGGCGATCGACCTTAACGACGGCAGCTACCCAGGGTTGTTATCCACAACTCTGCTGGACGAGCAGATTTTCCCGGTCTGTGCCCCGGGCCTGTTGCGCGGCCGCCCGCCGCTGCACGGCCCGGCGGACCTGCTGCACTTTCCGTTGCTGCACGACATCACCGCCTGGCGCGGCAGCTATGAATACGCGGAATGGGAGTTTTACCTCAACGCCATCGGCTTTGAAGGCGCAGACGTGCGGCGCGGGCATACCTTCAACCGCAACCACCTGACCATCGAAGCGGCGATTGCCGGCATGGGCGTGGCGATCGCGCGGCGTACCTTGCTCAATGACGAACTGGAACGCGGCACCTTGATCGTGCCGTTTGGCCTGGCGGTGCCCAACCATAAACGCTACGTGCTGCTGTATGCGCCTGGGGCGCTGAGTCACCCGGGCGTGCGGGCGGTACATGACTGGCTGGTGGAAGAGGCGGGGGTCTTTCGAAGCCTGCACCCGCTGGGCGAGCGGCAGATGTGAGCGGCCTGGGGGGCTGGACCCTGGCTACCCAACTCCCGACCTTAACAGTGCTTTTGGCGGTTGTCCGGCTTTTTTTGCGAATAGATATTTATCTTTTTTTAGGGGTTGAAATGTTCTTCCGCCAGCCTGATTGTGTAAGTAAGAGGTCACGGTGATGACGCCCAAGGGCTAGCCTGAAGGCCTCTCGCGAGCTAGCTGAAATAAGGGATGAACTATGCAAATCCAAGTCAACAGTGATAACCATATTCAAAGCAGCATCCGACTGGAGGAGTGGGTACGTACTACCATTGAGAGCACGCTCGAACGTTATGAAGAGGACCTGACCCGTGTCGAGGTTCATCTGCGGGACGAGAACGGCGACAAGCCCGGTCCCCACGATATGCGCTGCCAGCTGGAAGCGCGGCCAAAAGGCCATCAACCGATTTCCGTAACCCACAAAGCCGACACCCTGGAGCAAGCCATCGATGGTGCGGCGGAAAAACTCGAACATGCGCTTGAGCACCTGTTCGGCAAACTGCGGGGCAAACCACGCGCCGCGATCGTGCCGTTCGAAAGGGTTCAGGCTGATGCACTGCTCGAAGACGAGTTTCTCGAGAACGAACAGGCTGCGCAAAACGGCTGACGCCTGATGTGATCTTTTCCAGCCAACGACAAACGGGCCTGCATATGCAGGCCCGTTTTTATTTGGGTGGGGCGCGAACCCTTTTGAGAGCGAGCTTGCTGCGGGCGGCGGTCTGACTCAAGTCTCGTCGAACTCTTTTGCGTATGAGAATATTTATCATTATTATTGGCGCCTGCTTAGCCGCGTGATGATCGCGCAGCTCCACTGTTTCAAGGCCGAAACATGAAAGTCAAAACCAGAGCGCTCCCCGTTTCTTATCGACTGGCGGTCACCTCGCGGGTGCTTGCCGCCGTGGTGGGTGGCTATGTGGTCGCCGCATTGGCCAGTGTCAGCGTGACCCTTTGGCTGCCGATGCCGCGCGCCGAAGCGGTGGTGACCGGGATGATGATCTCGTTTCTGGTGTACCTGTGCGCCGTGCTGTGGTGCTTTGCCTGCCGCAGTGCGTGGCAGGCCTGGTACGGCTTGATTGTTCCAGCCCTGGTGCTGGCGGCAGTTTCCGGTGTGGCTGACTGGATGGGGCAGGCATGAAGGAGGGTTTTCGTCAGGCCATGGCCTGGGTCCATACGTGGACCGGGTTGGTCTTCGGCTGGCTGCTGTTCGCGATTTTCCTGACCGGCACACTCGCTTACTTCAACGACGAGATCAGTCACTGGATGCAGCCGGAGATTCCGGCGCGGTCGGTCTCCTCGGAACACAGCCTCGATCTTGCCCAGCACTACCTGCAGGAGCACGCACCGGGAGCTTCGCGCTGGCTGATCGACCTGCCGAGCGCTCGTCAACCGGCACTGACGGTGCGCTGGCAACAGTCGCCCGCCAAGCGCGGTGAGCGTGGCCAGTTCAGTGAAAAAAGCCTCGACCCCCAAACCGGTACTGAAGTGCAGGAGCGGGAGACCCGTGGCGGCGACTTCTTCTATCGCTTCCATTTCCAGCTGCAGATGCCCCATCCGTGGGGCCGCTGGTTGTCGACGATCGCGGCCATGGTGATGTTCATCGGTTTGATCACCGGGATCATCACCCACAAGAAAATCTTCAAGGACTTCTTCACCTTCCGCCCGCGCAAGGGCCAGCGTTCGTGGCTGGATGGCCACAACGCCGTGGGTGTGCTGGTGCTGCCTTTTCACCTGATGATCAGCTATAGCAGCCTGGTGATTTTCATGGCGATGGTCATGCCGGCGAGCATCCTCGCTTCCTACAAAGGCGATGTGCGGGCGTTCTACGATGAGGTCTTCCCTGCCTCCAGCACGCCGGAACTCGCCGGTACCCCGGGTCAGTTGGCGCCGATGGCGCCGCTGCTGGAGCGGGCGCGGGAGCAGTGGGCCGGGGGGCGTGTGGCGCGCTTGACGGTGAATAATCCGGCAGATGCCAATGCCTCGGTCGTGCTGGTGCGCGACGGTGCCGATCGGGTAGTGCACGATGCGAGCAGTGCCGTGACCTTCAATGGCGTCACCGGCCAACTGCTCAGTGCCACGCCCGAGCAACCGGCAGCGATGGCTGTCGCCGGCAGTTTCTACGGCTTGCATATGGGCCGTTTTGCCGGCCCGGTGTTGCGTTGGCTGTACTTTATCTGCGGCCTGGCGAGCACGGCGGTGATAGGCACCGGGCTAGTGATCTGGCTGGGCAAGCGCCAACTCAAGCATGCAAAGAGTGGCGTGATGCCGTTCGAGTTACGGCTGGTGGAAGTCCTGAACATTGCCAGCATGGCCGGGCTGACGGTCGCGGTGGCGGCGTTCTTCTGGGCCAACCGCCTGCTGCCGGTGCACATGACTGGCCGAGCGGACTGGGAGATCAACAGCTTCTTTATCCTGTGGGGCCTGAGTGTGATTCATGCCGGGATCCGCCCTGGGCGCAGCGCCTGGGTTGAGCAACTGATCCTGGCTGCGCTGCTGTTCTGCGGCATTCCATTGCTCAATGCGCTGACCACCTCGCATCACCTGGTAGCGGCCCTGACCCAAGGTGATTGGGCGATGGCCGGATTTGACCTGGCTTGCCTGGGTAGCGGCCTGTTCCTGGCCTGGGCCGCATGGAAAATGCGCCGCAGCGGCCGGGTTGCAACCACCACCCGCCAACGTGCACCGGCCGTCAGCCTAGAGCGAGAGGTGAACTGAATGCTGCTGGCCCTGTTGCTCTGCTACAGCGGTTTTACCGTGTTGTGTCTGTCGATGGACCGGCATCACGCCGAACTGCTCGGTCACAAGACCACAGCGGGTCGCCGCAAGCTCCTGAAGCTGGCCGGTTGGTCGCTGCTGGCTGTTTCGCCATGGACTCTGGTGAGTCGGATCGGTTGGGGCCTGGGCCTGGTCGAATGGTTTGCGGTACTGATGCTCAGTGCCTTGTTGCTGGTGCTGTTGTTGCCCTATCGCCCGCGCCTGGTGCTGGCGCTCGCAGGCCTGAGTCTGCTCGCCAGCCCTGTTGCCGTGCTCGCGCAGTCATGACTCGATGATCGGCCTCCCGCCCGAATCCAGTGAAGACGAACAACAAGGCGGGGGACGCGCGCATTTCCTGCAAGTGTTCCTGTCCCAGCGCTCGCAAATGGAGGCATTGGTCAGCCGGCGGGTGGGCTGTCGGGCGACGGCCGCCGATCTGGTGCAGGACTTGTTCCTGCGTTTCTGGCGGCGGCCATTGGTGCAGGTCGAGGAACTGAGTACCTACCTGCTGCGTTGTGCCGGCAACATTGCCATCGACCATTTGCGCAGCGAAGGCGCACGGGTGCGCAGCAACGAGGGGTGGTTGCCGGACCAGCCGGACAGCCATGGCAGCGAGCCCGAGGCGGCGCTGGAAGCCGGCAATGATCTGCGCCACGTCGAGGCGGCGTTGCGCGCATTGCCCGAGCGCACGCGGCAGATTTTTCTGCTCAATCGCCTCCATGGGCGCAAATATGCGCAGATCGCCAAGGCCATGGGCCTGTCCCAGAGTGCCGTGGAAAAACATATGATGCGCGCACTCGAAGCCTGCAAGGCAAGCTTGCGGGACACCGAATTGCGCACGCCAGGGAAAGCACCGTGAACCACGCTGAACGTATCATTCCCACGCCGGCTCAGGAGCAGGCCGCGTATGCCTGGCTGAGCCTGCTGCATGACCATCCCAGCAGCGGCGACCAAGTGACCTTCAGTCACTGGCTGCAAGCCGATCCCGCCCACGCTGAGGCCTATGCCCAGGCCCAGGTGGTGTGGGAACTGAGCGAAGCTCCGGCGCGCACCCTGGCCGCCGAAGATGCGCTTGCCTTGCAGGGTTACCTCGATGCGATGAATCGTTCCGGCCAGTACCCTGTGCGGCGCTGGGCCGGTGGATTGGCAGTGGCGGCTTGTCTGTTGTTGATGGTCGGCATGAGCGTCGGTTGGCAGCCGATGCGCTGGCTGGATGACCTGGGGGCGGACTATGTGTCGGCTCCGGGGGAGATCCGCACGGTGACGCTGGCTGATCAGTCCCAGGTGACGCTCGATGCGGACAGCGCCATCGCTGTGGATTTCACTGGCGGTGAACGGCACGTGCATTTGCGTCGCGGCGCCGGTTTTTTCAGTGTCGTTCATACCGGCGAGCCTTTTGTCGTCGACGCCGAACAAGGTCAGGCGCGGGTATTGGGCACGCAGTTCGAGGTACGCCTGCAACCTGTTGGCGCTCAGGTGACGGTGCTGTCGGGGCGCGTCGGTGTCACGGCGCACAGGCAGGCTGCGCAGCAGATTGTCGGCGCGGGCCAGCAGGTGACTTACGGCGCCGGCTCTGCGGAGCAACTCCAGAGTGTGGACAGTGAAGCGCAACTGGCCTGGCGCCAGGGCTGGCTCAATTACTACAGGGCGCCGCTGGCGGATGTGGTGAATGACCTTGGACGCTATTACCCGGGGCGGATCCTGTTGCTGAACGATGAACTGGCGGCACGCCGGGTCAGCGGCAGTTTCCCGAGCAAGGATCCCCGGGCGGTGTTGAGTTCATTGCAGGGGGTGTTGGGGTTTGAGCAGACCGAGGTGTTCGGGCATCTGATTATTTTGCGGTAGAGCAAGATCAAAAGATCGTCCGAACGCGGCCCGAGCCTTCGGACGATCTTTTGATCTTCTACAAATATTTCAAAAATCAAGGTGAGGTAAAACCCCGCGCCATCCGTGTAGTGACTGAAACTGCGAGTCATTCGCATCCGTTGCGGTTCTACACAGGTCATGAGCAATGAAGTCCAGGGCAAAATTGGTTTCGGTCAAACATTGGTTGGGTGCATCTGCACTGGGCTTGACGGCGTCGGCCTTGCTGCCGTCGGGCGTTGCCCTGGGCGCTGACGCCGGGGCAACCCAGCAACATTCCCAGTTCACTTTCGCCCTGCCCGCCAAACCGTTGCCCCAGGCCCTGGCCGACTTCAGCCGGATCACCGGCCTGAGCGTGGTCTACACCGACGAAGCGCCCTACGGTATCAGCGCCCCGGCGGTCAGCGGGCAGATGAGTGCCGAGCAGGCATTGCAGCGTTTGCTGGGCGGCTCGGGCTTCACCTTCCGCCGAACGGATGCTCATACCCTCGCGCTGGAGCCGCTGCCCACCCAGGGCGCTGTGAACCTCGGCGCGACGACCATTACCTCGGTGCTGGATCAATCCACCAGCTATCAGCCGCCGCCCACCAGTTCGGTGATGCGCTCGCAGGCGTTGCTCCAGGAAATCCCGCAGACCGTCAACGTGATCCCGGCCCAGGTCATCCGCGATCAGGCACCGCGCAATCTGGATGATGCACTCGCCAACGTCAGCGGCATCACCCAAGGCAACACGCTGGGCAGCACCCAGGACTCGGTGATGACCCGCGGTTTCGGTGATAACCGCAATGGCTCGATCATGCGCGATGGCATGCCGGTGATACAGGGCAGGGGCCTTAACGCCACGGTGGACCGGGTCGAAGTGCTCAAGGGCCCGGCTTCGCTGCTGTACGGGATTCAAGACCCCGGCGGTGTCGTCAACATGGTCAGCAAAAAGCCCGAGCTTGAGCAATACAACGCCTTGAACCTGCGCGGCTCGACCTACGGCAACGGCAAGAACGGCAGCGGCGGCGGCCTTGACAGCACCGGTGCCCTGGGTGATTCCGGGTTCGCGTACCGCATGGTGCTGGACCACGATGACGAGGATTACTGGCGCAATTACGGAGTGCAGCGCGAGACCCTGGTAGCGCCGTCGCTGGCCTGGTTCGGTGACAACACGAAGTTGTTGTTCGCCTATGAACACCGGGAATTTCTCACCCCGTTCGACCGCGGCACGGTGATCGATCCCCGGGACAATCATCCGCTGGACATCTCCCGCGGGCGTCGCCTGGACGAGCCGTTCAACGACATGGAAGGCCGTTCGGACCTCTATCATTTCGAGGCCGATCACCAGCTCAATGACAACTGGAGCGCGCACTTGGGCTACAGCTGGAACCGCGAAACCTACGACGCCAGCCAGGTCCGCGTCACGGCTATCGATACCACTAACGGCACGCTGACCCGCAGCATGGACGGCACGCACAACGCGATCAGCACCGATCGCTTCGCCACGGCCAGCGTGGAGGGCCGCGTCGATGTCGCGGGCATGCAGCATGACCTGGTGTTCGGGATCGATGACGAGTACCGCAAGATCTACCGTGCCGACCTGATCCGCCAGAAAAGTCTCAGCACCTTCAGCTACATTAATCCGGTGTACGGCCGCGAAGTGGAAGGCACCACAGTCAGCCCGGCGGACAGCGCACAGACCGACCTGCTGCGCAGCGATTCGATGTTCCTGCAGGACTCGATTCACTTGAACGAGCAGTGGATTCTGGTCGGTGGCGCGCGATTCCAGGCGTACGACCAGTACGCCGGCAAAGGCGTGCCGTTCCAGGCCAACACCGACAGCAACGGCCAGAAATGGGTGCCCCGCGCCGGCCTGGTGTATCGCTACACCGATGCCCTGTCGTTTTATGGCAGCTATACCGAATCGTTCAAGCCCAACTCGACCATTGCGCCGCTGAGCGGCAGCAGCACGGTGCTCGATGGCAGCATCGCCCCCGAGGAGGCCAAGTCATGGGAGGTCGGCGCCAAGCTGGACCTGCCAGGGCGTGTCACCGGTAACATCGCGTTGTTCGACATCAAGAAGCGCAATGTTCTGGTCGCCAATTCCGAAGGGCCGGTGACCCTCTACAGCGCCGCTGGCGAAGTACGATCCCGTGGCCTGGAAATGGATCTGAGCGGCCAGCTCAGTGACCGCTGGAGCATGATTGGCAGCTACGCGTATACCGACGCCGAGGTCACTGAAGATCCGACCTACAAGGGCAAGAAACTGCAGAATGTGGCGAAGAACAGCGGCTCGCTGTCGGCGGTGTATGACTTCGGCAATATAGTCGGAGGTGACCAGTTGCGGGTGGGCGCCGGCGCACGCTACGTCGGCGAGAGGGCGGGCAACGCCGTAAATGATTTTGACCTGCCCAGCTACACGGTGGCGGATGCGTTTGCCACCTATGACACCAAGGTCGAGGGGCAGACGGTCAAGTTTCAGCTCAACGTGAAGAACCTGTTTGATCGCACGTACTACACCTCGGCGGCGAGCCGGTTCTTCGTGTCGATGGGGGATTCGCGACAGGTGATGCTATCGAGTACGTTGGAGTTCTGACGAAGGCGGCAGCACAGGCGCCAACCCCCCAAGCCTAGCGTAAAAAAGCCTGCCGATACTCCCCAGGCGTCCCACCCAACGCCTGGCGAAACCGGTTGGTGAAATGGCTGGCACTGGAAAACCCGCACGCCAGTGCAATCTCCCCCAGGGGCTGTGCGCTTGTGCGCAACAGGTCCTGCGCCCGACGCAAGCGCCGCGCCAGCACATACTGGTGCGGCGGCAAGCCAAAGCTCTGGCGAAACATCCGCGCAAAGTGATACTCCGACAACGCGCACAATCCGGCCAGTTGCCCCAGGCTGATGGGCTCGGCCAGCTGACTGTCGATGAATTCGACCAGTTGCCGCCGCTGATGCGCCGCCAGTCCGCCCTTGAGCCGCAATCCTTCGCGCTTGCCCACCTGGCCAAGCAATACGTGACTGAGCATCTCGTGGGCCAGGCTGCTGGTGAGCAGGCGTTCGCCAGGCTCATCCCAGTTGAGCGCGATCAATTGGCGAAAGCGCCGGGCCTGGATCGGGTCGTCGAGAAAGGTGTGCTCACGCAGGAGCAACTCGCGAGGTTCGCGGTCGAGCAGGGTGACGCAACCGAGGGCAAACTGCTCAGGGCTGAAATACACATGGGCCAGGCGGATATCGCCATTGATCACCCAGGCCGAGGGATGTTCGGCGGGCAGGATGCACAGCTTGTCCGGGCCGCCCATGATGCCGGGCTGATCACGGCGAAAGGTGCCGGTACCGCCGCCGATGTAGCAGGACAAAGTGTGGTGGCTGGGCGCCTCGTAATCCTGAGCGTCGTGATGATTGTTCCACAGGGCTGCCGCCATGCCGTCACCGAGTTCGGCGCTGTGCTCAAGGCGAGCATGGGCCGAACGGTTAAGAGCTTGAAAGACTTGCAGGGATTCCAGTGCGGGCATTATCGATTCTCCAACGCCTTGCATCCTACTCCGTAGCGCGTGACCTGCCAGCCCGTGGCGGACAAAAGCGCAAGTTTATGCAAGTGCGCCGAAACCCGACGCAGGACACTGAGCTCCTATTCAGGAGTTTTGATCATGAACCTTTCGTTGTATTTGCTGACCGTGCTGATCTGGGGCACCACCTGGATTGCCTTGAAATGGCAGTTGGGCGTGGTCGCTATCCCGGTGTCGATCGTCTATCGCTTCGGCCTCGCCGCGCTGGTGCTGTTCGTGATGTTGCTGCTCACCCGACGCCTGCAGGTGATGAATCGCCGCGGCCATCTGATTTGCCTGGCGCAGGGCCTGTGCCTGTTCTGCGTCAACTTCATGTGTTTCCTCACCGCCAGCCAGTGGATCCCCAGCGGTCTGGTGGCGGTGGTGTTTTCCACGGCCACCTTGTGGAACGCCTTGAATGCCCGGGTGTTCTTCGGTCAGAAAATCGCTCGTAATGTCTTGATGGGGGGCGCTTTGGGCCTGATGGGGCTCGGTTTACTGTTCTGGCCAGAGCTTGCGGGCCACACCGCCTCCCCGCAAACCCTGCTGGGCCTGGGGTTGGCGCTATGCGGCACGCTGTGTTTTTCCGCCGGCAACATGTTGTCGAGCCTGCAGCAGAAAGCTGGCCTCAAGCCGCTGACGACCAATGCCTGGGGCATGGCTTATGGCGCAGCAATGTTGTCGGCCTGGTGTCTGGTCAGGGGCATCCCCTTCGACATGGAGTGGAATGGCCGTTACATCGGCTCATTGCTCTATCTGGTGATTCCAGGTTCGGTGATTGGCTTCACCGCCTACCTGACATTGGTCGGCCGCATGGGGCCGGAACGAGCCGCTTACTGCACCGTATTGTTCCCGGTGGTTGCGCTTAATGTGTCGGCATTTGCCGAAGGTTATCAGTGGACCGCTCCGGCACTCGTCGGGCTGGTTTTGGTCATGCTGGGCAACGTGCTGGTGTTTCGTAAGCCTCGCGCGACGTCCAGACCCATGGCCGGCAAATTGGCATAAGGAGCAGGGCCTTCACGAGTCTTTCACTGCTGTCAGATACCTGGCACGCCGGTGAAGGCGTGCCAGGTCACCATCAGCCTTTCCAGGTCTGCGGATTGACCAGGTCTTGTGGGCGTTCGCCCTGCAGGGCGCTGCGCAGGTTGATAATGGCGCGATTGGCCATCGCTTCACGGGTTTCATGGGTGGCCGAGCCGATATGCGGCAGGGTGACGGCGTTCTTCAACTGGAACAACGGCGACTCGCTCAGCGGCTCTTTCTCGTAGACGTCCAGGCCCGCGCCACGAATGCGGTTGTTCTGCAGCGCTTCAATCAGTGCGGGTTCATCCACCACGGGCCCGCGCGAAATGTTCACCAGGATTGCGCCTGGCTTCATCAGTCCCAGTTCACGATGGCTGATCAGGTGTTTGGTCTTCTCGCTGAGCGGCACCACCAGGCAGACGAAATCGGCTTCGGCCAGCACCTGGTCGAGGCTGCGAAATTGCGCGCCAAGTTCCTGTTCCAGGTCGCTCTTGCGGCTGTTGCCGCTGTAGATGATTGGCATGTTGAAGCCCAGGCGGCCGCGTCGCGCGATCGCTGCGCCGATATTGCCCATGCCGACGATGCCCAGGGTCTTGCCATGCACATCGCTGCCGAACAGCGCCGCGCCGACGCTGGCCTGCCATTGCCCGGCCTTGGTCCAGGCATCCAGTTCAGCCACCCGGCGGGCGCTGCTCATGATCAGGGCAAACGCCAGGTCCGCCGTGCTCTCGGTCAGGACGTCAGGGGTATTGGTGAGCATGATGCCGCGCTCGTTGAAATACGCCACATCGTAGTTGTCGTAGCCCACCGAGACGCTGGACACCACCTGCAGCTTGGCTGCGGTCTCCAGCTGCGCACGCCCGAGCTTGCGTCCGACACCAATCAAGCCATGGGCGTGGGGCAAGGCCTCATTGAATTGGGCGTTGATATCGCCGTTTTTCGGGTTGGGCACGATGACGTCGAAATCCTGCTTCAGGTCTTCGATCATCTGCGGTGTGATGCGGCTGAACGCGAGTACGGTCTTTTTCATGGGTGGAGGGCTCGTCGGGCGGTGAGAATGCCAAGCACGCTAACATTCTTTTCCGGTGCCGGGCGAGCCTGGCCAGTCAATTAGCCAGCCGGACACCGGCCAGGCTGCCGCTCAATTCATAAGCCGCCAGTTCCGCCTGATGCGCCGCCAGTATTTCCGGTAACGACCCACGCAGGTACTCGACCCAGGTCTTGATTTTCGCGTCCAGATATTGCCGCGAAGGATAGATCGCATACAGGTTCAGTTCCTGTGAGCGGTAATTGGGCATGACCCGCACCAGCGTGCCGTTGCGCAGACCTTCAATGGCCGCGTAAACCGGCAGGACGCCCACGCCCATGCCGCTGGTGATTGCCGTTTTCATGGCGTCCGCTGAATTCACCAGGAACGGCGAGGTATTGATGGTGACCATTTCCTGGCCCTCCGGACCATCGAACGTCCATTTCTCAAGCGGTATCACCGGGCTCACCAGGCGCAGGCAGGCGTGGTTCAGCAGGTCGCTGGGTTTATGCGCACAGCCATTGGCTTTCACATAGGCCGGCGAGGCGCAGACGATGCTGTAGGTGATGCCCAGGCGCTGCGAGACGAAGCCGGAGTCTGGCAATTCGCTGGCCAGCACGATGGACACGTCGTAGCCCTCGTCGAGCAGGTCTGGCACGCGGTTGGCCAGGGTCAGGTCGAAGGTCACGTCGGGGTGGGTTTTGCGGTAGCGGGCGATGGCGTCGATCACGAAGTGCTGACCGATACCGGTCATGGTGTGCACCTTGAGCTGGCCGGCAGGGCGGGCGTGCGCGTCGCTGGCTTCGGCCTCGGCTTCTTCGACGTAGGCCAGGATCTGTTCGCAGCGCAGCAGGTAGCGCTTACCGGCCTCGGTGAGCGCGATGCGGCGGGTGGTGCGGTTGAGCAGTCGGGTTTGCAGGTGGGCCTCCAGGTTGGAGACCGCGCGCGAGACGTTGGCCGTCGTGGTGTCGAGTTGCACGGCGGCGGCGGTGAAGCTGCCAGCCTCGGCCACGTAACTGAAGGCGCGCATGTTTTGCAAAGTGTCCATGGGGTGCTCTCTGGGCGAATGACAAATTGTGACACAACGTTTCAGAGTCCGAGACCCCGACCAAGGGATTATCGCGTTAACGGTAACAAAGATTCACAAGAATCCCAGCTTATCGCCAACAAAACCCGCCCCTAGAATTGCGCCCACCTTGGCAGGAGCTGCCGCAGCTGCGTTCTTTCGATCTTGAGAATCAGGATCAAACGATCGCACCCTGCGGCAGCTCCTACGGGGATCTCCCTTATTGCAGGAATATCCGCAGTGCCCCGTCGCATCAGCAGAGCGCTTCAGACGTTCAGTGTTTTCGCCCTTTCCCTGGTCATCAGCGGCTGCATCGGCACCGCAGGCATCGCCCCGCAGGGCGAGGCACTGGAGGCCAATGCCCTGGCCACCGACGAAGCTATCCAACACGCTGCAAAGGACGCCAACTGGCCAGTCGCTCAATGGTGGCAGGCCTACCGCGACCCTCAGTTGAATCACTGGATCGACCTGGCCCTGCAGGGCAGCCCGACCCTGGCCATCGCAGCCGCACGGGTACGCCAGGCCAGGGCCATGGCGGGTATCGCCGAATCCGCCGAGTCACTGCAGATCAACGCCGAGTCGACCCTCAAGCGCCACAACTGGCCTTCCGATCAGTTCTACGGGCCGGGCGAACTGGCCGATACCACGACCTGGGACAATAACGCCGCGCTGGGCTTGAGCTACGCCCTCGACCTCTGGGGCCGCGAGCGCAATGCCAGCGAGCGCGCCGTGGACCTGGCGCACATGAGCGCCGCCGAAGCCCGGCAGGCCCAGCTCGAATTGCAGAACAACATCGTGCGCGCTTATATCGAACTGTCGCTGCATTACGCCCAGCGCGACATCGTGGCCGCGACGCTGCAGCAGCAACAGCAGATTCTTGAACTGGCGCAAAAGCGCCTGGACGCCGGCATCGGTACGCACTTTGAAGTCAGCCAGGCCGAAACCCCGCTGCCCGAAACCCACCGCCAACTCGACGCGCTGGACGAGGAGATCGCCCTCAGCCGCAATCAGCTGGCGGCGTTGGCAGGTTTTGGGCCCGGTAACGGGGCACAGTTGCAGCGCCCCACCTTGTCCTTGGGCGCGGCGTTGAAGCTGCCATCGGTGCTGCCGGCGCAGTTGCTCGGACAACGTCCAGACGTGGTTGCCAGTCGCTGGCAAGTGGCGGCGCAGGCGCGGGGCATTGATGTCGCCCATGCGGGTTTCTATCCGAACGTCGATCTGGTCGGCAGTCTCGGCTACATGGCCACTGGCGGCGGGGCGCTTGAGTTCCTGACTGGCAAGAAACTCAACTACAGCGTTGGTCCGGCGATCTCGTTGCCGATCTTCGACGGTGGTCGGTTGCGGGCGCAGTTGGGTGAAGCATCGGCCGGCTATGACATCGCCGTGGCCCGCTACAACCAGACCCTGGTCAACGCCCTGAAGAACATCTCGGACCAGTTGATCCGTCGCGAGTCCATGGACAAGCAGCAGACGTTCGCCGCCGAGTCCGTGGCCGCCGCGCAGAAGACCTACGACATCGCCATGATCGCCTACCAGCGCGGGCTCACCGATTACCTCAATGTGCTCAACGCCCAGACGTTGCTGTTCAAACAGCAGCAAGTGCAGCAGCAGGTCCAGGCCGCGCGCCTGAGTGCCCACGCAGAGCTGGTGACAGCACTGGGTGGCGGGTTAGGGGCGGGCGCGGATGTGCCGCAAGACAGCCAGACCCAGGCGCCGAAAACCCCGGCCCTGCTCAGGAGCCTCTCCCATTGATCACCAGACCTGCGGCAGACCCTGTGGGAGTGAGCCTGCTCGCGATGAGGGCATATCAGGCAATGAGTGTGTTGCCTGACACCACCCCATCGCGAGCAGGCTCGCTCCCACAGGTTCCAAGTCGCCTGCAGGGCTTGTGCCCGGCAAAATTTCATTGAGCAGGACACCATGACACCCTTGCCCGCACCGCTGCGCTGGCTGTACTCCCTCGAATGGCGCCGGGGCTTTTTTGACTGGGCGCGCAGCGATGGCGTGACCTGGGTCTACATCTTTAAAGTGCTGTTCGCCGCCTTCCTGACCCTGTGGCTGGCGATGCGCCTGGAACTGCCGCAGCCGCGCACGGCGATGATTACCGTGTTCATCGTCATGCAGCCGCAAAGTGGTCAGGTGTTCGCCAAGAGCTTCTACCGCTTCCTCGGTACGCTGACGGGTTCGGCGGTGATGGTCGCGCTGATTGCCCTGTTCGCGCAGAACACCGAACTGTTCCTGGGTTCGCTGGCGATCTGGGTCGGCATCTGTTCGGCGGGGGCGGCGCGTTACCGCAATTTTCGCGCGTACGGGTTTGTGCTGGCCGGCTACACCGCCGCGATGGTCGGCCTGCCGGCGCTGGCCCATCCGGACGGCGCCTTCATGGCGGCCGTCTGGCGGGTGCTGGAAATCTCCCTGGGGATTCTCTGCGCCACCCTGGTCAGCGCCGCGATCTTGCCGCAAACCGCCAGTGCGGCAATGCGCAATGCCCTGTATCAACGCTTTGGCGTGTTTGCCCTGTTCGTCACCGATGGCTTGCGCGGCCGCAGCCAGCGGGACGCGTTTGAAGCCAGCAACGTGCGGTTTATTGCTGAAGCGGTCGGCCTGGAAGGCCTGCGCAGTGTCACCGTATTCGAGGACCCGCACATGCGCCGGCGCAATGGTCGCCTCAATCGCCTGAACAGCGAGTTCATGGGCATCACCACCCGATTTAATGCCCTGCATCAGTTGCTGGAACGGCTGCGCAGCAGTGGTACCCATCACGTGGTGGCAGCCATCACCCCGGGCCTGCAGGACCTGGCCGAAGTGCTCGACACCTTCAGCGGTCGCGCCCTGACCTGCCCCGATGCCGCACGCCTGGCGTTGGCTTTGGCGACCTACAAGGAGCATCTGCCAGCCCGGGTGCGCAGCTTGCGGGCAACATTCCAGGAGAGTGAACCGAGCGATGCCGAGCAGCTGGATTTTCATACTGCGTATGAGCTGCTGTATCGCTTCGTCGACGACCTGCACGGGTACGCCCAGACACACGCCTCGCTGGCCGAGCATCGTCATGCGCGGGAGCAGTGGGACGAGCCGTTCACCCCGCAGACCAACTGGCTGGCGGCGGCCGCATCAGGCATTCGCGCGGCGTTTGTGCTGGTGGTGCTGGGCAGTTACTGGGTGGCTACGGCCTGGCCGAGCGGGGCGACCATGACCCTGATTGCCGCCGCGACCATCGGCCTGTCCGCCGCCACTGCGAACCCCAAGCGCATGGCGTTTCAAATGGCCTGCGGGACCCTCCTCGGCGCGCTGATCGGTTTCATCGAGATGTTTTTCATCTTCCCCTGGATCGACGGTTTCCCGTTGCTGTGCGTGATGCTCGCGCCAGTAATCGTGCTGGGTTCGTTCCTGTCGTCGCGGCCGCAATATGCCGGCGTGGGCCTGGGCCTGCTGATCTTCTTCAGCACCGGATCTGTCCCCGATAACCTCACGGTCTACAACCCCTACGCCTTCATCAACGACTACATCGCCATGGTGTTGGGCATGCTGGTGTGCGCGGCCGCCGGGGCGATCATTTTGCCGCCCAACAGCCGCTGGCTGTGGCGCCGGCTGGAGCAGGACCTGCGCGGCCAGGTGGTGTTCGCCATCAGCGGCAAGCTCAAGGGCCTGGCCTCGGGTTTCGAAAGCCGCACCCGTGACCTGCTGCACCAGGCCTACGGACTCGCGGCGGGTCAGCCGCAGGTGCAACGGGACTTGTTGCGCTGGATGTTCGTGGTGCTGGAAGTCGGCCACGCGATCATCGAGTTGCGCAAGGAGCAGGCGATCCTGCCGGTGCATCCGGCCTATGCCGGATCCCAGCCATGGCGCCAGGCGATTCGCGTGATGGGTCGCTCCCTGGTGCGCCTGTTCCTGCAGCCGAGCCAGAGCAATCTGGAGCGTGGCCTGATCGCCGTCGACCACGCCATCAGTCGCGTACAGGCCACCGACGAACCTTTCGCGCCACACTTTGATACCTCGGCGCTACGTCGGGTCAAGAGCTACCTGCACTTCATCCGGACCTCGCTGCTGGACCCGCAATCGCCATTGGCCGCGTATGCCGCTACCCGGCCTCAAGGACTTGATCATGCCTCGTGAAATTGCCTTCCACGGCGTGTACATGCCGACCATGACGCTGATGTTCTTCCTCGCCGTCGCGTTGGCCTGGGCCCTGGACCGGTTCCTGTCCGGGTTCGACCTCTACCGTTTTTTCTGGCACCCGGCGTTGCTGCGCCTGAGCCTGTTTACCTGTCTGTTTGGCGCCTTGGCGCTGACTGTCTACCACTGACTCTCTGCCTTAGAGAATGCCTTGATGAAAAAGCTTTTCAGCCTGCTCGCCACGTTGCTGGTGCTGGCGCTTGCAATATGGATCGGCCGGACCCTGTGGGTGCATTACATGGACACACCCTGGACGCGAGATGGCCGGGTGCGCGCGGACATCATCAACGTTGCCGCCGATGTCACCGGGGAGGTGGTGGATGTGCCAGTGCGCGATAACCAGTTGGTTCGCAAAGGCGATCTGTTGATGCAGATCGATCCCGAGCACTACCGCATCGCGGTCAAACAGGCCCAGGCGCTGGTGGCCTCACGCAAGTCGACCTGGGAAATGCGCAAGGTCAACGCCCATCGTCGCGCCGACATGGACGCGCTGGTGATCTCCAAAGAGAACCGCGACGACGCCAGCAACATCGCCGACTCGGCCCTGGCTGATTACCAGCACGCCCAGGCGCAACTGGAAGCAGCGCAACTGAATCTCAAGCGCACCGAAGTACGTGCTGCGGTCGACGGTTATGTCACCAATCTCAACGTGCATCGTGGCGACTATGCGCGCATCGGCGAAGCAAAAATGGCCGTGGTGGATATGAACTCGTTCTGGGTCTACGGCTTCTTCGAAGAAACCAAGCTGCCCCACGTAAGGGTGGGCGACAAGGCGGACATGCAGTTGATGAGCGGCGAAGTGCTCAAGGGGCATGTCGAGAGTATTTCCCGCGGCATCTACGATCGGGACAACCCGCAGAGCCGCGAGCTGATCGCCGATGTGAACCCGACCTTCAACTGGGTACGTCTGGCCCAGCGGGTGCCGGTACGGATTCACATCGACGAGGTACCGGAGGGGGTGCTGTTGGCGGCGGGGATTACCTGTACGGTGATCGTCAACAACGGACTCTGAAACGCTACGTATTGCCGGTAGAAACCCGATCATTATGGGCGCTCGGTCGTTTATGAAATCAGGCCGGGCAAAAGGTCTCATGCAAATGCCGCCAAACCACCTGCCCTGATTCCAGCTTTTCAAACACCACAGTCGAACGCCGATCCGTCTGCAGCCCTGTCGCATCGGTCTGCAGCTCGCGATAGCTCAGGGTCGCCCCGCGCTCGTGCAGGTCAATCCCGTGCATCTCGCCAAGCTCAATGCGCAGCCCGAGTCGGGCCCCGCCGGCCTTGCGGAACAATTCGCCCAACTGCTCGAAATCCAGGACCCTGCCAGCCGGCGTGATCATCGAAAACTGCGGCGAAAAACGCATCAGCAGGTTTTCCACTACGGCAGGGGGCTGAGGGTCGGCAAACCATTGTTCAATCTGGCGATGAGCTTCAATGACTTCATCAAAATACTCGCGGTAATCATTCATGCAGTTGTTTCCTTGAGGGTAGAGGGACGAACCAGCGCTTGCACCTGCGCGGCATTAAATCTCAGCACGGCAATCAGGGGCAGCAATGTCAGGACGGCGGCAACCAGGAAACAGTGCTCAAAA
Organism: Pseudomonas sp. Y24-6; assembly: GCF_020295325.1. Taxonomy (NCBI): domain Bacteria; kingdom Pseudomonadati; phylum Pseudomonadota; class Gammaproteobacteria; order Pseudomonadales; family Pseudomonadaceae; genus Pseudomonas; species Pseudomonas sp. Y24-6. Next base: position 47,779 of record NZ_JACBXG010000019.1, read on the forward strand.
GCCCGAAGTGAATCTGCACCCAGGGCACCCAGCAACGCGCTCAACACCGCCGTGCCGAGGCAAAAGCTCAGCTGACGATTGATGTTCCACAAAGCGCTGGCATGGTTCATACGCTGTGGATGCACTTCGAGAAATGCCAGGGTCTGCGCGCTGCTGCTGCAAAAACTGCCGCCCAGGCCCATCAGGGCGTAGGCGGCGATCGGCAGCCAGACTTGCGATTGATCAATCAACACCAGCGACGCGATGCCCAGGCTTTGCATGAGCATGCCGGCGATCAGCAACGGCCTTGGGCCAAAGCGATTGAACCCGCGTTTGCCCAGGACTATCGCCACCGCCGAGCCCAAGGCCCAGGGCAACATCAGGGCGCCGATTCGTGTGGTGGCGAAGCCAAGCAGGTGCAGGTACAGCACCGCGATCAGGCTGGTGCCGATGAATACCCCGGGCACGAACAGGTACACCCCCATGGCCAGTCGCAGCGACGGGCTCTTGAGCAACTGCAAATCCAGCAGGGGGCCGCGCTGCTGTTTGCCGTCGGGTACGCCATCTGCCTGTAGCCACAGCGCCGCCAGCAGCAGGGTCAACAGCGTCAGCGGCAGGTTGAGAAGGAACACCCAGCGCCAGGACAACGTCTCGACGATCCACCCGCCCGCTGCCGGGGACAGCGCCGGCACCAACAGGGCTACGGACAATACCCAGGCGGTCAGGCGACTGCGTAAAGGCACGGGGCAGTGCCGGAAGGCCATGGCCTGGCCGACAGGAATCAGCAAGCCACCGCCCAGGCCCTGGAGCAGGCGCCAGCCGATCAGTGCTTCTATCGAATTCGCCCCGGCCACCAGTGACGAGGCGAGGCCGAACAGCGCCAGCGAACCGAGAATCAGCCGTCGCTCGCCGACCTTTGCGGCGAGCCACACACTCAACGGAATAATCAGTGTCAGGCCCAGCATGTAGGCGTTGCTGATCCACGCCAGTTCGCTGACAGACGCCTGCAGCTCCCGGGCGATGTCGGGGTAGGCGATACTGGCGCTGAACATGTTCAGCAGGTCGAGTGCAAAGCCCAACAAATACACCAATGCAACTTTCGAGCGATAAGCCATGGCGACTTCCCTGTAGTGAGACGTGCAGGGTAAGGCGGCTAAAGCCCTAGGGAAACGCGGTTTTGACTGCTAGTTTGTCAAAATTATTTTGACAAGGAGCGCTGACAAGCATGGTTAGCCTGGACCGTTTTGACACCTTCAAGGCGGTGGTCGAAGCCGGATCACTGACCGCCGCAGCGAATCTGCTGGGGCAGACCCGTGCAGTGGTCAGCTTCAATCTCAAGCGTCTGGAGGCCGAGCTTGGGGTCACGCTGCTGACCCGAAGCACACGCAAGCTCGCCCTGACTGACGCCGGCGAGCGTTTTTACCAACGCTGTGTGCGCACCCTGTATGAGGCGCGCATGGCGGTCGAAGATGCGCGCTCCGAGCACACGCAACTGCGCGGCACCTTGCGCCTTACCACCACGGTGGAGTTTGCACTGGCGCAAGTGGTGCCAGCGTTGAAGGTGTTTCGCGCGCAGCATCCACAGTTGAACGTGCACCTGTCGACGTCCTCGACCCACGCCGACCTGATCTCCGAGCGCTTCGACCTGGCGATCCGGCTGGGGCGCATGCACGACTCCAATCTGCGCGCGGTGCAGTTGTCCACCTTCGAGATTTTTGCGGTGGCTTCACCGGCCCTGATCGACGCCTTCGACCCGGCATCGACCCTGGCCGCGCTGGCGCAGTGGCCGGCGCTGGGGCATGGGCGGGTAGGGGAGCTGGCGGTGAAGGACCCTGAGGGAGTCGAGCACCTGTATCAGCCAGCGCCGGGGAAGACGACGATCGTCGCCGACAACTCGATCACCCTGCGGGCGTTGGCGATGAGCGGGCAGGGCGTGGCGATTTTGCCGCAGTGGCTGGTTGAGGAGGATTTGCAGGCGGGGCGGTTGGTGCGCTTGCTGGCGGATCATGCCTTCAGCCAGCAGGGGGTGTATGCGCTGTATCCGGATACGCGGCATCTGCCGCTGAAGGTGCGGGCGTTTATTGATTTCATGAAGGAGTGGCGGTGAGGTCGGGGATCGTGAAGGGTGCCGAACGGTAGGAGCTGCCGAAGGCTGCGATCTTTTGCTCTTCGGCGACTGTTGTGCCGCCAAAAGGCAAGATCAAAAGATCGCAGCCTTCGGCAGCTCCTACGGTGCGAGGCAGGTCGATTCGGTATCAGGTACGGTGCAAGATAGTCGACTCGGTGTTAGAGCTGCCCGCGCAACCCGAACCGCTTCATCAACCCCGACTCCAGCAACCCCTTGGGCAACAACCCCGCCAGCAACGGCAACGCCCGGCTGCCATTGCCCAACCGCAGCAGTCGCGGTGGTCTGTCTTGTTGCACAGCCTTGAGCAGCCCCGCCGCAAATTCAGTGGCCGGGGTCGGGTTGTCTTGCGAGGCCTTGGCCCGCGCACGAATGCCTTCACGCAGCGGCCACCACGGTGATTGCTCGGTGATCAATTGTTCGGCTTCATGGCCGGCATTCTTCGCGAAGCTGGACTCGATGGCACCCGGCTGAACTTCCATGACGCGGATACCAAACGGCGCCAGTTCCATGCGCAGCGCATCGCTCAAGGCATGTACCGCGGCCTTCGACGCACAGTAGGCGCCGGCGAATGGTGTCACCAGCACCCCGGATACGCTGCCGATATTCACCACCAGGCCTTTGGTGTGACGCAGCACCGGGAACATTGCACGGGTGACACCGACAATCGCGAACACATTGGTTTCGAACTGGCGCTGCATCGCCGCCACACCGCCATCGAGCACCGGCCCCATGGCGCCATACCCGGCATTGTTGATCAGCACATCGAGGCCGCCGCGCTCCTGGTTGATCCGCGTACTCAATACCTCCAGCGCCGCAGCGTCGTTGACGTCCAGCTGCACGGCGGTAAAGCCGGCAGCGCTCAACGCGGCCACGTCTTCGGGTTTGCGGGCACTGGCCCAGACTTCATAACCGGCCGCCTTGAAGGCGTCGGCCAGGGCACGGCCAATGCCGCTGGAACAACCGGTAATCAACGCAATCGGCATGGCGCAGTCCTTGTGCAGGAGAAAGTGGAGAGGTCAGTCGGAGAAACTGCCTTGCAAACGCTCGGCGCGAAACTCCAGGGTTTCCGGGCGATAACCTGGACGCAACGGCGGCATGGGCAAACAGTCTTCCCAGTTGCCACCGGCCTGCAATTCGCCAGGGCCACGGTAGCGCGGTGCGGTGTATTGATTGTCGGCGAGGTTGACCGTGTCGCCCGGCGCATAGGCGCCGACGCGCCAGCGCAGTTCGGTCAGCGGTACGTCGTTGGCGTTGTTCATGGTCAGGTGCAAAGGCCGGTCTGCGGGGCAGCTCTGTGGTGCATAGCTGATACGTAGCTCCAGGCGTTCCAGTTGCTTGAGCTCGCGATGGTCCATCCAGATGACCCAGGTGGCCACGAGGCCCAGCCCAACGGCAGCCGCCAGGGACACCGGCAAGGCTTTGGCGGGGTAGCGCAGGAGCAGGACCAGCCAGGTAATGACCAGCAGGACGCCGATAAACATGACGCGAAACCTCGGGGAGAGAGGAGGTCATCCTACCTAAGCGCCGGTGAGGTGGCGATGGGCTTGATTAGTGTGGTGAATCAAATAGCCTCTTCGCGGGCAAGCCCGCTCCCACAGTGATCGGAGTTGGACACAAAGTTAAGGGTCAAACCAAAACCCTGTGGGAGCGGGCTTGTCCGCGAAGAGGCCGGCCGAGGCACCCATAATGCCCAAAAAAAGCCCCCGACCAACCCGCTGCGGATGGGGATTCGCAGCGGTCTGGGCGGGGGCTTCCTGTTTTGCTGAACGCTTACTGCGCGATGGTTTTCACCGACACGCCACGCTCGATCGGGGTGGAGCGACCGTAGATATCTTCAAACCGCTCGATATCATCTTCGCCCAGGTAGCTGCCCGATTGCACTTCGATGATCTCGAGTGGAATCTTGCCCGGGTTGCGCAGGCGGTGAACCGAAGCGATCGGAATGTAGGTCGACTGGTTCTCGCACAGCAGGAACACGTTGTCGTCGCAGGTCACTTCCGCGGTGCCGCTGACCACGATCCAGTGTTCGGCGCGGTGGTGGTGCATCTGCAGCGACAGGCAGGCGCCCGGCTTGACCGAGATGTGCTTGACCTGGAAGCGTCCGCCCATGTCGACCGAGTCGTAGGAACCCCACGGACGATAGACCTCGCAGTGGTTCTGGGTTTCGCTGCGACCCTGCTCGTTGAGGGTGTTGACCATCTGTTTCACGCCCTGGACCGAGTCCTTGTGCGCGATCATCATGGCGTCCTTGGTCTCGACCACCACGATGTTTTCCAGGCCGATCACCGACACCAGTTTGCCGTTGCCGTGGATCATGCAGTTCTTGCTGTCCTGGATCACCACGTCGCCTTTGGTGACGTTGCCGTTGGCGTCCTTCTCGTTGACTTCCCACAGCGACGACCAGCAGCCGACGTCGCTCCAGCCGGCCGTGAGTGGCACGACGCAGGCGCGTTGGGTTTTTTCCATCACCGAGTAGTCGATGGAATTGTCCGGGCAGCAGGCGAAGGTGGCTTCGTCAAAGGTGATGGTGTCGGCGTCCTGTTCGCTGCGCTCAAGGGTCAGCAGGCAGGTGTCGTAGATGTCCGGATCGTGCTTCTTCAGCTCTTCGAGGAAACGGCTGGCGCGGAACAGGAACATGCCGCTGTTCCAGAAATAACCGCCGGACTGGACGAACTCGGTGGCGCGCTTCACGTCCGGTTTCTCGACGAATTGCGAGACGCGGCTGACGCCTTCTGGCAGCAGCGAATCATTGGTCGACTTGATGTAGCCGTAGCCGGTTTCCGGTTTGGTGGCCGGCACGCCGAACAGCACCATTTCGCCGTTTTCCGCAGCAACTGTCGCCAGGGCCAGGGCTCGCTGCAGGGCTTTCTGGTCTTCGAGCACGTGGTCGGCCGGCAGCACCAGCATCAACTCATCGCGACCTTCGTTGATCAGCATCATCGCGGTCAAGGCTACCGCAGGCGCGGTATTGCGACCGAATGGCTCCATGAGGATGCGCTGGGTCTCCAGCTTGCGGGCACTGAGCTGTTCGTTGACGATGAAGCGGTGGTCCTTGTTGCAGACCACGATCGGGGTGTCCATGCCATCGAACACCAGGCGTTCCAGGGTTTGCTGGAACAGCGTGTGCTCGCCGGTCAGGGCCAGGAACTGCTTGGGGAATTGCTTACGCGAAAGCGGCCAAAGACGTGAGCCGCTACCACCTGACAAGATCACCGGAATCATGTTGTTACTCCTTGAAAATCGTTTGGTTAGAGCTACGAACGCTGTGTCGTTTCACTCTTGTTTTTGTTCCGTGTCAGAAGGTCGACGCTGACCCTGTAGGGCCCGTTTCAAGGCCCCGGTGGGTGTCAGCCTTCCGAAAAAATGATTAGCGCGTCGAAACCGGGCGTTTTACCCAGACTGGCGACAGGCTGCTGCCTTTGCCGGTGACGTACAGCACGGCGGCTTCACCGCGTTCCAGGGCAACCGGTTTCACGTCGCCGACTTTGGTGGCGCCGTCATACAGGGCCAGGCTGACTTTGACCGGGTTGATTTCACGCTCGCCACGGCCCTTGGCCGCCACGGACGGCACAACTTCGGTCTTGCCGTCGGCCGTTTTCAGGGTCAGGGCCTTGTCGCTCAGGTTCTGCACGCGCACCAGGGATTTCTGCTTGTTCTTGAACGGCGGTTCTTCGATCAGTTGCGGGGCGCCGCTGGCGTTGTTGACCAGGGTGTAATAGTGGTCACCGGCCAGTTTCACCGGCAGCGACTGGCTGCCGACCTTGGCGCTGTAGTCGCCACCCGGCATGAAGCTGAAGTCAGTGCTGGACAGCGGCGCGACTTCGGCCAGGTTGGTGCTGCCGACGGTGGCGCTGACTTCAGCATTACCCGCGTTGTAGACACGCACGAAGCTCGAGCCTTTCGGTGCGGTGGGGCCGTAGAGCGCGGAGTCGCCACCGGCGAATGCGTTCATCGACAGGACGCTGAAGGTCGCGGCCAGTGCAAAGGTCTTGGCGAGACGACGAGGAGTTGTAGTGAAAGTCATGGTAGTACCTCTCTCTTTCAGTTTTGCGCCCGGTCGGGCGTCTCGGATTTAGTGGTTGCGGCTACGTTTTGTTGGCGGGCGCCGGCTTGTTTAAGCTCTGCGACCCACTGCGGGTCGGCGTCACCGATTTCGTTGTTCACAGGCAGATAACGTTCAGGAAACTCCCAGATCAGCACCTGTGGCGGGCTGTTCTTGAAAGCGTCGCTTTTGAGGTAGGTGAGCATCGGCAGAATCGGGCCATGGCCGTCTTCGGCGTAATTGACCACGTCGCTGTTGAGCGCCTGTTTCAGCGCGCCGACGAAGTTCCAGTTCGGGTTGGCGCTGTAGCTGGTGCCAATCAGCGCCACGGGAACTTCGGTGTTGGCGAACAGGGCGTCATCACCGGCAGGCTGTTCGCCAGTGGCGACCGTGTTGCGCTTCTGCAACGGCTCTTGTGCCGGCATCAGGTTTTCGAACAGCGGGTCCAGCGGCAGGAACAGGCGCAGGTCGCCCTTGTGGGTGACTTTCTCCCCAGGCTGGGTAACGAAGTGTTGCGGTTCGCCGCTGAGCGGGAACTTGGCGGTAATGGTTTTGGCCAGGGTTTCGGCAGCCACTTGCGCGCCTTCCGGCGTCCAGTGAGTGTCGGTGCGCAGGAACACTTGCTCACCCTTGAGCTTGGCCTGGTTGAACGGGCCGAGCAGGTCCGGGGCGAGGATCTTGTTGGCTGCCACGCGGGCATGGAAGTCCTGGTACAGGTTGCCGTGAATGCTCGAAGGCTTCACGTCACCCAGGTGCTCCGGATACAGGCGCGCCTTGGCCGGCACGATCGCCATCACCAGTTTCACGCCTTTGTCTTTCAAGGTCTGGCGCACGCCTTCGACCAGCGCGTAGTTGCCTTGCAGGTTCAACTCTTCGTTGACGATCGGGTTGAACTCTTCATCGCTGTACAGCCATTGGTCGCGACCGAGCACCACGCCCGGACGACCTTCGTTGAACAGTTTGAAGTCCAGCGCAGCCCACAGGTTGGTGCCCAGGCGCTTGATCGGGAACTCTTCGTCGTAGTGCGTCTCGACCGCTTTGGCCCAGCGCCCGTTGAGTACCGTGGTTTCGGCATTGGTGCTGAAGCCCAGGAAGCTGCGCGTGGACCACAGCCCCAGGACCACCAGGATCACCATGAACAGGGCGATGTAGAACAGACGTAATGAGCGGGTCATGGTCGGATCCCTCAGAACTGGAAGTAAAGGAACGGCGAGAAGCTTTGCGCCGACAGTTTGAAGATCGAGGCGATGAACAGCAGCAGTACCAGGGTGCGCATCACATAGCGCGACCAGTCAGCACTCCAGTAGGCCGGTTGCACGGTGGCTTCAACGCCAACGGTGTAGCCCGGTTCGTGGATGCTGGCCGGGTTGTCGCCCGGTACGGCCTTGATCATTCCAGGGGTGGCAGTCGCCGGGCCTTCGGTCGTAGCGTCCACCGCAGGTTTGGACTTTTCAGGCGGCAGGTTGCTGTAGAAATCACGAATGCCGAAGAACGCCAGGGTGGCGTAGGCCACGAACAGGGTCGCCACTTGCAGGCCGGTGAGGCTGGCCTGGTTGAGTTCCGACAGCGACCACTCGCCGAAGCTGAACATCGCGCCGTACATGCGACCGGCGACGTGCAGGTTTTCCGAGCGGAAGATGACCCAGCCCATGACCACCAGCAGGAACGTCAGGGCCCAGCGGATCGGGTTGATGCTGCGTGGCGAGGTATTCAGGCCCAGGGCCTTTTCGATCGCCAGCCACATGCCGTGCCATGCACCCCAGATGATGTAGGTGATGTTCGCACCGTGCCACAGGCCACCGAGCAGCATGGTCAGGAACAGGTTGCGATAGGTCGTCAGCGTGCCTTTGCGGTTGCCGCCCAGAGTGATGTACAGGTAGTCACGCAGCCAGGTGGACAGGCTGATGTGCCAGCGCCGCCAGAACTCGGTGATCGACTGGCTGATGTACGGCTGCTTGAAGTTTTCCATGAAGCGGAAACCCATCATCAAGCCCAGGCCGATGGCCATGTCGCTGTAGCCGGAGAAGTCGAAATACAGTTGCGCGGTGTAGGCCAGGGCGCCGAGCCAGGCGTCGCCGGTGGTCGGGTTCTGCAAGGCAAAGCAGTGGTCGGCGACCACCGCCAGGGTATCGGCGATGAAGACTTTCTTGATGAAACCCTGCATGAACCGCGTGCAGCCCTCGGAAAACTTGTCGAGGGTGTGGGTGCGGTTGTTGAACTGATCGGCGAGGTCGCGAAAACGCAGGACCGGGCCGGCAATCAGGTGCGGGAAGATCGCCACGAAAGCGGCAAAGTCGATCAGGTTGCGTGTCGCCGGGGTATCACCGCGATAGACGTCGATGATGTAGCTGATGGACTCGAAAATGTAGAACGAGATACCGATCGGCAGCAGCACGTGGGTCAGGATGAAGGGCGACAGGCCGACCGAGGTCATCATCGCGTTGATGCTGTCGACGCCAAAGTTGGCGTACTTGAAGTAGCCCAGAATGCACAGGTCGACGGCCACGCCTAGCAGCAGCCAGCGCTGTGCCGGTTTGGTACGCACGCCGGCGGCGCCGACTTTGAGGCCGATCCAGTAGTTCCACAGCGTGACGGCTGCGAACAGTGCAAGGAAGTCCACGCGCCACCAGGCATAGAACACGTAACTGGCGAGCAGCAGCAGCAGGTTGCGATAGCGTATTCCGCTCAGATAGTACATGCCGAGAAAGATCGGCAAGAACAGAAACAGGAACACATTGGATGAAAATACCATCCCGATCTCTCCGTGTTTAACCAACATTCAAGGGCCAACGGCCCCCCCAAACCCCCCACAGAAATCTGGAGGGCAACACACAAAACTGAAACCTGACGCTGACCCTGTGGGAGCGGGCTTGCCCGCGATAGCGTTGGGTCAGTCGACATCAATGTTGAATGTCAGACCGCCATCGCGGGCAAGCCCGCTCCCACAGGGTTTAATAATGTTCCTAAGAACCTTTGCCTTTTTCGCTGGCCGGGTCATAGACCCTGGTCAGGTCACCCCCCAGCCGGAACGTCTTGAACGGCTGCATCTCGTGCTTCTTCTCAAGCACATCAGGGGAGCAGGTGTAGAGCGTGCAGAACGGTTCCAGCCAGGCAAACTTCGAGTCGACCTTGAGGTCGGTCATGTCCTGTTCCTTGCCGTTCTTCTTCTCAAATGCCTCAGGGTCTTCAACCCCGGCGAGCACTCGATCACCCAGGCGTTTGAGCGCGCCGTTGTTTTCCTGACGCACGTCCACACCGTTGACCAGCGCAAAACTGGCGATCATCGACAGCGGCGGCAGGGCGTAGTTGTGATAGGCGAGGGCGCGTTGCTGACGCTTCATTTCGTTAGGGAGGAAGCCATCGGCATCGACCTGATTGGCACCGACCTTGTATTCCTTCACCGCCCAGTCGAACAGGTCGCGGCGGTTGGTGGCGATGGAAGTTGCCATCACCGACCAGGCGGACCAGTAGGAGTGGTTGTTGGTTTTTTCCAGCGGCAGGTTGTCCCAGTCGCTCACCACCTGATCAGCCATCTTGCTGAACCAGGCCTCGATCAACTGCGATTCCTGCTGATGGTTCGCCAGCGGATGCGAGTCGGAGAATTTCAGGTGGATGTACGAAGACGCCATGCTGCCCAGCGCCCATTTGCGCATGGACTTGCCGGTGTGGTTGAAGTCCTTGGACATCAATGCATCGGCCTTGGCCCACGCGGTCAACCAGTTGAGCGTGCATTCGAGCTGTTCCGGGCGACCGTCGCGCATGAATTGCATCACGCGCTTGCTGGTACCGCGCTCGATCTTGGTGATATCCGCAGTAGTGTCGCGGAAGGCCTTTTCCGATGCTTTGTTCAGGGTCGAACGGGCCTTGTCGGAGCCTTCGTACTTGCTGCGAAATTGCAGCGAGCCGGTGTAAGGCGTTGGCATGGCATCACAGCCATCCTTGAAGTCGCCGGTCTTCACTTTCTCGATCGGCGCGAAGTAACCCTGGGGTGGCCGCAGTGGGGCGGCGGCCTGGGTGGCGCCGGCGAACATCGCCAGCGTCAGCACAGAAGGTGCGAGCAACTTCTTCAGCGTTCGCGATTGCATGCATGTCATAAGAGGTAACCTCATTGCCCGGCTTGAGCGGTACGCTGCCCAGCGCCAGGGAACACGTTGCGTTTGCAGATTTTCGCTTCGACTTTCTGCGGCGCGGCACCTGCTTCAGGGCCCTGGACTTCGACGGCCAGCAAATTCTGCGAGGCCCAGTCTTCGTCCGTGCGCAACTCGAAGGCGAAACGCCCGTCGGTGTCGGATGTTTCCGGTTTGTCGATCTTGATGTCCTCGTGGCGACCGTTCATGTACCAGAGGGTGGCTTGCAGGGTTTTCACCGATGGATCGGCGAACCGGATGTCAACCTGGTGACTGCTGTTTTGCAGGTTCAGGTTCTTGCTGTTGACCATCAATTCGTTCTTGCCCGGCTTCAATGTGGTGCTGCCGGTCATCTGTGCTTCCTTGCCTTCGCAACCGTTGTCCAGCAGCGCCATCATCTGGCGGTAGATGGTTTCCTGGTCGAGGCGATAGAGCGGCGAGAATTCCCAGATCAGGATCTTCGGTGGCTTGGTCTGGAATTCTTCGCTGCCCAGGTACTGCAGCATCGAACCTTCCAGGCCACCGCCAGGGAACGCTACGTTGAGGATGTCAGCGCCGATGGCCTCCTGGAGGAAACCAGCGAAGTTGTAGTTCTTGCCACTGTGACTGGTACCGACCAGGGTGATCTCCGGATTGCCGGAGTCGCTGAACAGATCGCCATCGGCCGCTTCGCCTTTGGGTTCCGTGGTGAATTGATCCATGTACTGGATGGCGTAACTGGTGCCGCAGAGTTGACCGGCCATATTGTGTAATGTTCCGGTCTTGCCCATGCGACCCGACTTATGGGTCTCGAATTCACGCTTGGGAATGTCGGCAAAGGCAGGAATCTGCTTGACCTTCTCGGCCACGATTTTTGCCGTGCGCTGGGCGCCATACGGGGTCCAGTGCTGGTCGCCGCGGAAGTAGAAATCGTGGGCGGGCAGGGTGTCGGGCAGCGATTCGTTGGTCAGCGGCGACAGGTCGGGCACTACGTAGCCCATCTGCGCGAAACGCCCGAGCATGGTCTTGTAGTTCTTCAGCGCCTTGTCGAAATCGAACTGGGCTTTATCCTGCGGATTGAGTTTGTTGCGGTTCACCAGGCCACGGGTAGGCTGGTACACGACCACCAGCTCGACGCCTTTGCTCTTGAACGCATCGTGCAGTTGCTGCATGCGCTTGTAGCCGGCTGGCGTGGTGTCGAACTCGGTGCGCAAGTCTTCCTGCGTACGGAACAGCCAGTCGCCCTGGGCCTGCACCAGCGTGGTGAAGTTCTGCTGGTAACGCGTGGTGTAGTTCTTCGCGTCATGGGCTTCGGGGCACAGGTTGCAGCAAGGTTCAGCGGCGAATTCCGGGGCCTTGAGCTCGTCGGCGCGCACGCCGTTGCTGGCAGCGAGAATCCCCAGGGTCAGGCCCGACAGGCTGAGTAATTTGATCAAGTGTGGGTGCATAAAATTATCCTCAGTCCTGCAGTTCGGTCTGGCGTTCGACAGGGTCGATCAGCACGGCTTTCTGCTGGCGTACCAGCAGGTCGAGAATTTCATCCTGGCGCTCGCCAAGAATCCCGTTGAAGCTGATGCCGCTGGATTTGGTCGGGGCGAGCATCGATACCCGATACAGCTCGACGCTCAAGGGCGAGTCGATGGACAGCGGGCCGCTGCCGTTGCCGGCCAGTTCGCCGCCAACGATGATCAGTGAGACCTGGGCGTCGAACGGGTCGAGCTTGATGTCGCGATCGGTATCGCTCAGGTCCTTGATGTGGCCGTATACGCCGGTGAGGCCGTTGGCCATGGCCAGGTTTTCGTAGAGGCGGATGTTCACGCTGTTACGAATCCGGATGCCGTGGCGACGGTTGCTGATCACCTTGTTGCCATACAGCAGGTTGTCGGCACTCTCGTAGAGGGTGATGCCGTCGGTGTGGTTCTTGTAGATCTCGTTGTAGGCGACCAGGTTGTTGACGCTGTTTCGGTCAATCACCAGGCCCGACAGCTTGTTGTCGTAGCTGCGGTTGTTGAAGATGAAGCTGTCGTTGACCTCACGGGAAATGATGATCCCGTGCTTCTTCTTGGTGCCGTAAACGGTGTTGTCGGCGATGATCAGGCCGTGGGAGCGGTCATGCGGGTCAATGCCATAGACGATGTTGTCCTTGTAGGTATTGCCCTTGACCACGAAGCCTTCGGTTTCGTAGCAGTAGAAGCCGTACCACATGTCCGAGAACTCGGAGTCGACGATCCAGCCGGTCGGTTCAGGGCGCTTGAGCATCTTGGCCATGTTCGGCGTGTATTGGGAAATACTCACGCCGTAGGACTTGCTGTTGGCGTAGCCGAAACTGGCGAGCTTGCTGTTGGCGATGTAGGTTTCGGTGCCGCCCCAGGACAACAGGAACGGACGAAATTCCTTGGGCGACTTGAAAGTCGCCGGGCCATTTTCCTTTTCGCGCCAGCCGGTGATTTTGGTATCACGCACGAACAGTTGGCCGTCGTTGACCAGGAACGAGCCGGCCTCCTGGGACAGGCGCAGTTCCTGGGTCTGCTGGTCGATTTCGAGGATGCCTTTTTCACCGACCACGATCGGCAACTTCGCCAGGTAAACACCCGGCGAGGTTTCGCTGAAGTACTGCTTGGGCAGTTTCTTCGCCAGGTCCTTGAGGTTCATGTAGCCGTCGTCGATGAAGATCGCCTGGGGGATGCCGTGCTGGCGCACTACCCATTCAGCCATCTTGTTATCGCCGCCGATGAAGTCCTTCAGGGCGTTTTCCTGCATCATCCGGCGCACGCTGACTTTGCCGGCCTTGGTGCGAACGATCTTGGCGGCAATGGCTTCGGCGGTGTAGCCGGAGGTGTCCGGCAGCTCGGGTTTTGCCAGCTCCAGCGGCGCAGTCGGCGCACTGGTAACGGTGTAGGTCTTGGCCTGTTGCAGTTCCTTGCCCATGGTCACCGGCTTGCTCGCCGGTTCCACGTTGGCGAAGGCGGCCGCGCTTGCCAGCAGCATCGCGCCGGCCAGCAAGGTGATTGAACCTCGCTTCGGATTGTTCATGTCGGGCACTCCCTTCGCAGTTGGCATCAGAAGCGCCAGATCACGTCGATGAACGCACGGTGCATGTACGAGTCGACGTCCTTGCCATACGCATCACCCGGCTTGAACACGCCGCCACGAAAACGCACGAGGGCCGAAGGCTCGTCGATGGACTGGCTCAGGGACGCTGGCAGCAAGCCTTGCTTGAAGTACTTGGTGACCACCAGGTCCATCTCTTGTCCGAGGTCCTTGTTGCCGTCTTCCAGTGGCAGGGAAGTACTGGAGAGCACCGCACCGGTGACGTCGTCGGTGTCGTTCTGTACGGCATTGATGCCGTTGCTGCCGACCGGCTTGTTGCCGTCGACGCGCCAGAACTTGTGGTAGATCAGGCTGGCGTCGTATTCGTCGTTGAGCATCCACGAACCGAACAAGGTGGCGGTCTGCATGTTGTTCATTTCGCCGCGGAACGCTTCGCCGAAACGGTGCACGCGCGAACGGGTGCCGGTGTAGTTCGAGCGGTTGCTTTCCAGGCCGTTCTGTTCGTAATCGGCGCTGGCGCGGGCGTAGGCGGCACCGACTTGCCATTGCTGATCGAGGCGCAGGCGCACGCCGATGTCGGTGGCCCAGCCGTTGAGGTCTTCACCACGCTTGGCTTCGGCGGGGCGTGTGCCGTCGGCATTCAGCGCGTTGACCGTGTCGGTGTCGCCGCTCATGCCGGTGATGCTGCCCCAGTAATTGAGGGTATTGGTGTTGCGGTAGTTGTAGGCGTCGCTGTCGGCGGTGAGGCCCAGCCAGCTGATGTCGCCGTTTTGCTTCTTGTCCAGCGAATCGCCCGCTACACCCGGTTCCGGGTAGTCGAGCTTGCCGTCGTCGTGGGTGTGGTGACCGCGAACGCCGACCCAGTTGCCCGGTGTCCACTGATAGGCCGCGTCGGCATAGGCATGCAGGCGATCCTTGTCCTTGGGCGCGAGTTCCTTGAGGTCGGTGCGGTATTCGCTGAAGCGTTCGGCAACGCCGACGTTGGCGCGCAACAAGGTGGTATCGAAGGTCCAGTTCAGCGCTTCGATGTTGGTGTCGCGCCATTGACCGTCATCGTTGCGCAGGCGCTGGCGCCCCAGCTTCAACTGCTCGCCCGGGTAAGGCGTGAGGCCGCTGTAGCCGACCCAGAACTCGCGCATGGCCAGGTAGTTCTTCTTGGTCTTGCGATCACTGTTGTCGGTGGTCTGGGAGCCGTCGCTGTCGGACTGCTGCAGGGTGTCGGTTTCGATGATGTCGGTGGACGTCACCGCCTGACCCATGGCGTAGGCGCTCCACGCGCCGCTTTCGCCGTAGATCCAGGGGCGCAGGTCCAGGCCCACACCGCTGACGTCGCCGCCGCTGGCGGTACCCAGGTCACGGTCGTCCTCGGACTGGCCGGTGATTTTCACGTCCAGGCCGTAGTTCTGGGTTTCAGTCAGTGCCGCCAGGGTCGGGCACGACCACAGCAAGGCGAACGTCAGGCCAATGCCGGCCTGCACAAAGGGATTCAACTTCATAGGGATTCCTCGCCGTCTTCTTCTTGCAGGGCGTGCAGTTGCAGCGTGTTCTGGCTCAAGGCACCACGAACGGCCTGTTCCTGTTTCAACAGGCGTTGGGCCTCGGCGAGCTGGGCAGGCGGCAGTTGGGCTTCGAGTGTTTGCGCAAGCTCGGTGGCTTGAGGGGTGTCTTGGACCTTGGCCAGCTGGCTGAAGACATAGGCATTGAGCGGGTTAGGCTTGGTGCCCTTGCCTTGGGAGAACAGCTGGGCGATGGCGAAGTCGGCGCTGTTCTGGCCATTGCGCGCAGCGGTCAGCAGGTGGTCCAGGGCCTTTTGCGAATAGACTTTGCCCAGGTAGCCACGGCGATAAATCTGGCCGAGGTAGTAATCGGCGGCGACTTCGCGGCCGACGGCTTTCTGGAAGTGTTCTTCGGCTGCCTTGGCGTCGGCCGGCACCATCTTGCCTTCGTAGTAGAGCTTGCCCAGCAACAGTTCGGCGCGCGGCTGATCGGCGGCGCGGCCGTTGTCCAGGTACTTCATCATCGTGTCGACGTCGCCCAGTTCCGGGAAGTCGTAGAGCAGCTGCGCCAGGCTGACCCAGGAAGCGGGGTAGCCGGGGGCGATGCCTTCGAGCAGCGACTGGGCGGTTTTCTCGTCGGTGGTCCCAAGGGTTGCATCGCCGAGGACGCGGGCGACGCTGTCGACTCGCTGGGCGGAAACGGTGCCGCGGGCATGGGCGGCTTGCATCTGCTTGATCAGCTCGGCCTGTTGCTCGGGCTTGGCCTGTTTCTGATAGACCGTGGCCAGCTCGACGTAGCAGATGTCGGTGGTATTGAGCGCGGCTTTGCAGATGGTCTCGACTTCGTCCAGGTGCTGGTCGTAAGTGCCTTGGGTGCGATACAGCAGCACCTGGGCCAGACCGGCTTCAGGCTTGCCTTCGGCGCGCCATTGGCTGATCTGCTGTTGCGCGTTGACGTCCGGGAAGCTGTGGGGGTATTGCAGGTACAGCATGGCCAGTGGAATCAGGGTATTGCCCTGGCCATTGGCCGAGGCTTTCTTCAACAGGCCTTCGGCTTCATGCTGTTCGGCTTCGGTGGAACCGGGCTTGGCCACCAGCAGGCGGCCCAGGCGCGCCTGGGCCCGCGGCGAGACATCAACGGCCGCGCGATAAGTCGCCTCGGCCTGCCGGATCTGCGCCGGGTCACGGCTGTCGACCTGGATATCGGCGAGGCCTACCTGGGCTTCGCTGTAGCCGAGGTCGGCCAGTTGCTTGTAATTCTGCTGGGCCAGGGCGGTGTCGCCGCGCTTGAGGGCTTCGTTGGCCAGGCGCTGGTCGGGCAGGCCGGCGCAGCCGGCGAGGCTGACTGCCAATGCCAGTGAGCACACCAGATGACCCCTGTGGGAGCTGGCTTGCCAGCGATTCAGGCCGCTCGGTGTTTCAGGAATACCAGGGTGATCCAATCGCTGGCAAGCCAGCTCCCACAGGGATTTCGGTGTTCTCAGAAGACTGATGATCGTCACGGGCATGTCCTCCGGTTACAGACCAGCAGCCATGGCTTTGTCGATCAGCCAGTTCAGGTTGGGGCCACGGTCGCTGTTCACTTCAACCGGGCGACCGGCGAACTTGCTGTCCAGCGGCTCGTCCGGCTGGATCAGGACCCGGATGTCGGAGGACAGGTCGGCGCTTTTCAGGCTGGAGCTGCTGACGATCTTGCCGGTGCGAGTCTTGTCTTCGCCGGCGATCTGGAAGCTGACCTGGGTACCCGGGCGCACGTCGCTGAACTGGCGATACGAAAAGCGCGCTTCGACGTTGGCTTCGCTGTTGCGCGGCACCAGCTGGAAGATCACGTCGCCCTTGCTGGCGTACTGACCGTCGGCAACCAGTTGCTGCGACACGGTGCAGTCGCACGGCGAGGTCAGGGTGCCGGTCATTTGCTTGCCGAACAGCTCTTCAACCTTGGCCGGCTGCAGCTGGTCTTCTTCCAGATGGCCCTTGAGCACATCGAGCATGCTGGTGCTGAAAGTCGCCAGCGGGGCACCTTTGGCGGCGATGCCGTCGGCCTTGACCAGGCTCTGAACGGTGCCGTCGCGGGGCATGGTGATGTTCATGCCCGGCACGCTGACCAGACCCGCCTGGGCGTGGCTGACGAAGTACATGCCGTACACCGACTTGAAGATGAAACCGAACGCCGTGAGGCCGACGAGGAAAATCGCCAGGCTGAACGTCACCGCACGCAAACGCCCGAACGGGGTCATGCCGTGGCCGCCGTCCTTCATTTTGCGCGCCTTGGTGAAGTTGTCGCGCTGCAGGGTCGCCAGTACTTCACCCATGCTGACGATGTCGCCGGACAGGTGCGAAGTGATCAGGTGACGCAGAGTCGAGATGTCCTGCGGTTCCAGGTTCTGGAACTGGCAACCGGCGCGACCGGTCTGGCGATCGAACGAGCGCACTTGCAGTTCCACGTCCATGGCCAGGCCGAGGTTGTCGATCACGAATTGCAGGCGAGCCTTGTGCACGTCGCCGATCTTCAGCGGCAGCTGGCCGGCGTTGAAGGCCAGGCCGCCGGCGGAAAGGTCGATGACCCGGGCTTCGACCGGGGTCCGGTCGGGACCGAAGAAACGCAGCTTGGCCGGGATTTTCACGCGGGCGTGTTGGCGCTGGGCTTCAGATTCGTGCACTACGTTGGCGTTGACGGCGGTATTCATATAGGCGATTTCCTGGTTAATTCAATAAGGGGGCGGTCAGACCATCATCAGCAGCACGGCGACAAAAATGCTGCCGGCGGAGAAGGTCATGGTCCGAGACGACCAGGTGTTGAACCAACGTTGAAAGCTGGCGAGATCACGGGTCAGTTTGGTGTCCTGGCGGGTCCAGGATTGTTGGTCGAGGCGGAAGAACACGTAGATCTTCACCAGCGCGCCGACGATCTGGTTGTAATAGAGGATCGCCGGGTAGGCCGGACCGATCTTGTGACCCGAGCACGACAGCAGCAGGGTCAGGATCAGGCGGGTGATGCCGATCCACAGCAGGTAGACCAGGATGAACGCGGTGCCGTACTTGAAGCTGGCGATGATGGCCACGGTCAGGCCCAGCAGCGAGGTCCACATCGATACGCGTTGATCAAACAGCACCACCGAAGTGAACAGGCCGAGGCGCTTGACCCCCAGGCCCAGGGCGCGAGCGTTCTGGCGCAAGTTGTTGCCGTACCAGCGGAACATCAGTTTGCGGCTGGCCTTGATGAAGCTCTTTTCCGGCGGGTGTTCCACGGTGTGGATCGCCGCGTCCGGCACGTAAAACGTGTCGTAGCCCAGGCGCATCAGGCTGAACCAGCTCGACTTGTCGTCACCGGTGAGGAACTTGAAGCGGCCCAGGCGCCAGTGTTGCAGCGAGTCGCTTTCCACGTCGGCGATGAAGTCCGGGTCGGTCACCACGGTGGCGCGGAATACGGACATCCGGCCGGTCATGGTCAGGACGCGCTTGGACAGGGCCATCGAGCACATGTTGATGTGGCGCTGGGCGAAGCGCAGTTTGTGCCACTCGCTCATGATGTAGCCGCCGCGCACTTCGCAGAACTCGTTGGTGGTCAGGCCGCCGACGTTGCCAAACAGCTGGAACCACGGCACGGTCTTGAGCACCACGCCCTCGGCGAGGACGGTGTCGCCATCGACCACGGCGACAACCGCACGGTCGTCCGGCATGTGCCGGGAGATCGCACGGAAACCGTAGGCCAGGCCATCACGTTTGCCGGTACCGGGAATGCGCACGAAGTCGAGCTTGACCCGCTCGGGCGGGTTCATCCGCAACCAGAGGCTTTTGACCAGCAGCTCATCGGACATTTCCACGATGGAGCAGACCACGGTGGTCGGCAGGCCGCAGTCGATGGCCTCGCGAATCACCGAGCTGTAGACCTGGGCGGTGGTCAGCGCGTCGATTCGGAAACTGGTGACCATCAGGAAGACGTGGGACGGGTCCGCCGCCTTGCCCAGCTTGCGCACTTTGCGGCGCAGGTGCGGGTAGACCACGTACAGAAACAGCATGCCGCGCAGGAAGTGCGTGGCACCCATCGAGTAGCGCCAGATACCGACGATACCGATCAGGAAGATGAAGTCCTTCGACTCGGAGTCGAACGTGGACACAGGCAGCGCCATGGCGATGCCCATCAAAATAGTGAGGTAAAACAGCCAGCCGGCGGCCTGAAGTAGGCCGTGCTTTAGCCTGTGCATAATCTGCATCCGTCTCGATCTCGGGCGAGCCTGTGGGGTGGCCCGATGGGGTTAAGGCAGGCTTACAAAAAACTTGCAAGGTTACGGGTGACACCGATCTTTTCGGGTTCACTCGAAACCCGGGTGAACCTGTGTAGGCGCTGGCGAAGGCTGCGATCTTTGATCTTGATCTTTCAGGGTTCGCTCAGAACTCAAGTGACCCTGAAAAGATCGCAGCCTCGTTTCACTCGTCAGCTCCTACCGCGGGTTCGCACAGTTGTTGCGCGGCGCCGAAGAGATGCCTTGCGGTTACCAGCAGATGCCTTCGGTGCGATCTTTGACGCTGGTGGCCTGGGACATGAAGCCAACCAGGTCGACCACTTGCTTGCCGTGCGGAGCGTTCTGCGCCAGGGCGCGGAATTTCTCGTCACGGTTGCCGAGGATGATCACGTCGGAGTTGTTGATCACATCGTCGAAGTCGGAGTTGAGCAGGGACGAGACGTGAGGGATCTTCGACTCGATGTAGTCCTTGTTCGCACCGTGGACACGGGCGTACTCGACGTTGCTGTCGTAGATGCTCAGGTCGTAACCCTTGCCGATCAGCATTTCAGCCAGGTCGACCAGCGGGCTTTCGCGCAGGTCGTCGGTGCCGGCTTTGAAGCTCAGGCCCAGCAGGGCGACTTTGCGTTTGTCGTGGCTGGAAACGATGTCGAAGGCGTTCTGTACCTGCGACACGTTGCTGCGCATCAGCGAGTTCAGCAGCGGCGCTTCCACGTCCAGGGAACCGGCGCGGAAGGTCAGGGCGCGCACGTCCTTGGGCAGGCAGGAACCGCCGAAGGCGAAGCCAGGGCGCATGTAGTACTGGGACAGGTTCAGTGTCTTGTCCTGGCAGACCACTTCCATCACTTCACGACCATCGACACCGACGGCCTTGGCAATGTTGCCGATCTCGTTGGAGAAGGTCACCTTGGTGGCGTGCCAGACGTTGCAGGTGTACTTGATCATCTCGGCAACGGCGATGTCCTTGCGGATGATCGGCGCGTCGAGCTCTTCGTACAGCGATTGCAGGACGTCGCCCGAGGCTTTGTCGAATTCGCCGATGACCGTCATTGGCGGCAGGTCGTAGTCGGCGATCGCGGTGCTTTCACGCAGGAACTCAGGGTTCACTGCAACGCCGAAGTCGACGCCGGCTTTCTTGCCGGAGCAGTCCTCGAGGATCGGGATGACAACGTTCGCGACAGTGCCCGGCAGTACGGTGCTGCGAACCACGATGGTGTGGCGGGTGGTCTTGTCACGCAGGACAAAACCGATCTCGCGGCACACAGCCTCGATGTAGTTCAGTTCCAGGTCGCCGTTTTTCTTGCTCGGCGTGCCGACGCAGATCATCGACAGGTCGGTGTCGCGAATCGCTTCGGCGAAGTTGGTCGTGCCGCGCAGTTTGCCGGTATCGATGCCCTTGCGCAGTAGTTCGCCCAGACCCGGTTCAACGATCGGCGATTTGCCGGCGTTGATCATATCGATCTTGTCTTTGGCAACATCGACGCCAACCACGTCGTGGCCCCGTGCAGACAGGCAACCGGCACAGACAGCGCCCACGTAACCCAAACCAAATATGCTGATGCGCATCGCAAATTACCTCAGTGTTTTATCAAGCCATTACATGGCCGGAGTTAATGGTGTTCAGCGGTCAAAGTGCACTCGGAAGTACGGCATACAAGCGCCGCAGTGCCGCGTACAGGCATATAAGTTCCGAGTGTCTAAATAAGTGCACTCAAGGTGTGCGTAACTAGGCTTTATTGTTATGGCTTGCCCTGTCATGCAGCGGATCCTCGGTTCAGAGGACCTTCGTGCAAAGGTCTTGCGCGCTCGATGCCAGGCGAAAGGCCCGTAGATCAAGCGGTTGGGTGCTCAGGTGAGCACGTTTATAGGGGCGCAGCCTTGGCCTGTCAGGGGATAGCAGTGTGGCTTATCTCCAGTCCTTTCAGTGTTGCCCAAATGAGCGATTAGTTAGCGCTAGTTCATGTGACAACTTCGCTGCATGAATCCCTTATCTGCGTAAGTTATCTCGTACAACCTCACGGATAATCGTTACCGGTGGTATGAGCGACGCATTTGGACATAGTTCCTGTCCACCCATCGCGAAATCTGAAATTTCTTGAAATATTGAGAAAGATGGCACTGCTCTCATATTGATAGCACTTGCCGTCTCGCCCTTTATATATAGGCGTATAATTGCCGGGGATAGTTTTGTGCCACTACAGAGAAAAATTTTCGGTGCCACTACTGAAAAAAAACGTCGACGTCGAGTGAAACAAAAGTTACGGGAGGGTGCGCTGTATTTTTGACGCCAGAATGTCGTCGATTCGAAGGGGGATTGTCAGACGATCAAACGTCGGCGCACGGAGATCGTGCGCCGAGCCGGTGCATCACTCGGGAGCGTGATCGCGAAGGAATACCAGGTTGTCCGGTTTAGACTGCTCGGCACTGAACCGATAGCCCTGGACGTCGAACTGCTTGAGCGCCTGCGGATCGTTGATGCGTTCTTCAATGACGAAGCGGCTCATCATTCCGCGGGCTTTTTTCGCGTAAAAACTGATGATCTTGTACTGGCCGTTTTTCAGGTCCTTGAACTCGGTATTGATGATGCGTGCGTTCAAGGCGCTGCGTTTGACGGCCGAAAAATACTCGTTGGAGGCCAGGTTCAGCAGCACATCATCGCCCTGGTCGGCCAAGGCTTCGTTCAACCATTCGCTGATGCGCGTGCCCCAGAAGGCATACAGGTCCTTGCCACGGGCGTTGGCCAGTTTGGTGCCCATCTCCAGCCGGTACGGTTGCATCAGGTCCAGGGGGCGGAGCAGGCCGTATAGGCCCGAGAGCATGCGCAAGTGTTCCTGGGCGTAATCGAAATCGGCTTCGCTGAAGGTTTGCGCGTTCAGCCCGGTGTAGACATCACCCTTGAAGGCCAGCAAGGCCTGTTTGGCGTTTTCCGGGGTGAATGCAGGCGTCCAGCTGCCAAAACGCGCGGCATTGAGGCCGCCGATCTTGTCGGAGACGTGCATCAGCTCACTGATCTGCGCGGGCGTGAGGTCGCGCAATTGCTGGATCAGTTCCTGGGAATGGTCGAGGTACTGCGGCTGGGTGAAGCGCTGGGTGGCCGGCGGTGTTTCGTAGTCGAGGGTCTTGGCGGGGGAAATCACCATCAGCATGAAGTCTTCTCCTTTAATCGTGGGGGCGATTCTAGGGGGTTGTCTGCGTTGACTCCAGCTATGGGTGTGATAGGTGATCGGTGGTGTCATGGAAAAAGATCGCAGCCTCGTTTCACTTGGCAGCTCCTATGGATCGGGTTCACCGGCACTGGGGTGCGGCATCCGGGGCAAGATCGCAGCCTCGTTTCACTTGGCAGCTCCTATGGATCGGGTTCACCGGGGGATTGGGTGTGCTCCTGTAGGAGCTGCCGAAGGCTGCGATCTTTTGATCTTCCCGATATATAGTGCCGCGCGGGTTTTGTTATGGAGACATCCCATTGCGTATCGTATTTCTGGCCCTCGCCTGCCTCTTAAGCCTCGGCGCCACAGCGGCACCCGGCGAGGTGGCGACGCTCGAGCGTAGCACCTGGCCCGAACAGCTCGGCAACCCGACCCTGTTCGACGTCGCGTCGCGCGCCGAGATCCTCATGTTCGCGCGGGTGCTGCTGGCCAGTGAGTCCATGGACGATGCCAGCCTGACCCAACGCCTGGGCCTGCGCACGATCAATTCGGACGCCGTCCATCAGCTGCGCGAGCGCCTGTGGCAGCGCCTGCTGACCAACTACAACTTCGCCCAGCAAAGCTGCGATCAGGACGCCTCGTTCTGCTTTCTGGTAGAGGACATGGCGACGCTGCGCGAACAGGCCGCCAAGTTTCAGGTCAGCGATGACAGCTACTACATCAAATGGGCCGAACCGAGTCGCCTGTTCCACGCTCAGTACCTCGACGAACTGTTGCGCAAGGCTGCGCTGTTCCCGCAAACCACCAGCGAAGTCGATCGTTTTGGCGACTATGAGCGCAACGGCGAAAGCATGCACGACCGGTTGTTTCTGCTGACCTTCGACAGCGCCGCCAATGCTGTCCCGGACAATACCGCCTGGGTGACCGAGTACCTGCGCAAGGCGAACATCAGCGGCACGTTCTTCGTGCTGGGCAAGGACATTCAGGCGCGACTCGCCGAGCGTTCAGTGTCCAGCCTGCAAGCGACTTACTCGCAACAGTGCATCGGCGTGCAGGGTTGGGAATTTCGCTCCCACAGCCACTGGCAGGACTGGCAGGACTCGGTAAGGCGCAGCGCCGACCTGGTCAAAAGCAAGCTGCCGGAAAACTACGTGCCGCTGTTTCGCCCGCCGGACGGCCAGCGTCGCGCGGACGCGGCGGCCTTCTTCAAGGCGCAGGGCCTGCAGGTGGCGCTGTGGGACATCGACGCCCAGGACGGCGCGGGCAAGCTCAAGGCCAATCAGGCCGCACAACGGGTGCTGACGCTGATGCTGCTGTGGCGCCACGGGGTGATCAATTTCAATGTGAAACAGGATGCAGTGAAAACCGCGCTGCCCTGGCTGATCACGCAAACGGCGGCCAGCGGGATCGGTTGGGACGACTGTCAGGACGGTTTTCGCTGAACAGGACAAAAGCCCGTAAACATTGGGCGAGGGGCGAAATCTTGAGAGATTTCGATGCAGGCGGACTTCCGACTTTAACGGCACATTGCCTGCACGCCAAGGGCTTTTCGTCACTCTGAAAAATAAACTTCAAAAAAGCGTCAAAGTACTTTTTCCTGTCACCTGTTTTGGAGTATTACGAAGACAGACCGCCGAAACCTGCAACACAGGTGGCGTCTCCCAAGACCCAATTGTGTGTGCAGTTCACTTGATCCCTCGCAGGTGAATTCGGTGGCTACTTCGAGGCGCAGCACTGTCATGGTATTGCGTCGATTGGCTCCCACAAAGGTGACCGAGTATGGATGATCACGGACGTAGTTCTTCCTCCAACCAGCCTATCCTTTATGTACTCGATACCAACGTATTGATTCACGATCCAAACGCACTGCTCAACTTCGAAGAACACCACGTCGCCATCCCAATGACCGTGCTTGAGGAGCTGGACAAGCTCAAGAGCGGGCATCACAGCGTGGCCGCGGAATGTCGCCAGGCGATTCGCCTGATCGACAAGACACTGGGTGAAGCCAGCCCTGAAGACGTCGAACTGGGAGTACCGATCCAGCGGGGCAAAAGTGGGCCTAAGGGTCTGCTGTCAATTCTGATGAGCAAGCGGGCTGAGCCAAACATCATCCTGCCTGAACACCTGAACGACAACATCATCATCAACCAGCTGATCGACCTGCATGCGCGCGAGCCCAATCTGCCGGTGGTGCTGGTCACCAAAGACATCAACATGCGCCTCAAGGCGCGAGCCTGCGGGATCGCATCCGAGGACTACAGCACTGACCAACTGGTCGACGATGTTTCGCTGCTGCCCAACGGTTACCACAACATGACCGGCTCCTTCTGGGATCTGGTGAAAAATGTCGAAACCCGCCAGGACCATGGCCGCACGTGGCATCAGGTGCGGATGATCGACAACCTGCCTGCGGTCCACATCAACGAGTTCATCATCGACGAGCAGGGCTTTGTAGGCTGGATCAAGGAGATCGACGAAGACAAGCTGCTGATTCTCGACCTGCATCAGGAACCCCTGTTGCATCAGGAAGCCTGGGGACTGAAACCGCGCGACATCTACCAGAGCCTGGCCCTGTATGCCTTGCTCGATCCGGACATCCACCTGGTCAACCTGTCCGGCGCCGCTGGTTCCGGCAAGACCATTCTGGCGTTGGCCGCTGCGATCGAGCAGACCATGGTCAGTAAACGCTATCGCCGCATCATCGCCACCCGCAGTGTGCAGGGCCTGGACCAGGAGATCGGTTTCCTGCCTGGCACCGAAGCGGAAAAAATGGAACCGTGGCTCGGCGCAATCACCGACAACCTCGAAGCCTTGCACATGGATGACGAAAACACCCATGGCAGCGTCGACTACATCCTCAGCAAAGTGCCGTTGCAGTTCAAATCCCTCAACTACATCCGGGGTCGCAGCTTCCAGCAGAGCCTGATTCTGATTGACGAATGCCAGAACCTCACGCCGCATCAGATGAAGACCATCATCACCCGTGCCGGCGCCGGTTCCAAAGTGGTGTGCCTGGGCAACCTGGCACAGATCGACACCCCTTACCTTTCCGCGACCAGCTCCGGGCTGACGTACCTGACCGAACGCTTCAAAGACTTCCCCAATGGCGTGCATATCACCCTGCAAGGGGTGCCCCGTTCGATTCTGGCTGAATACGCAGAGACGCATTTGTAACCCCTCACCCAAACCGGGCGGCCCCAAGCCGCCCGTTTTTTTGCCCATATTTCGCGCCTGCCGCCCCGTAGGAGCTGCCGAAGGCTGCGATCTTTTGATCTTGGTAGGAGCTGCCGAAGGCTGCGATCTTTTGATCTTGATTTTCAGTTTGAAGATCAAAAGATCGCAGCCTGCGGCAGCTCCTACGGTGTTTGGCGGCAGCCTTGCAATCTTGCGTGCGAAAAATTGACTCGCAGGTTTACAATCGCCACTCCTGATCAGGAGTAACCCCGTGCTGACTCATCTCGATTCCCAAGGTCGCGCCAACATGGTCGACGTCACTGAAAAAGCCGTGACCTTCCGTGAAGCGACCGCCCAGGCGCTGGTGCGCATGCTGCCCGAAACCCTGCAGATGATCGTCAGCGGCGGTCACCCCAAGGGTGATGTGTTTGCCGTGGCACGCATTGCCGGTATTCAGGCAGCGAAGAAAACCAGCGATCTGATTCCGCTGTGCCATCCGCTGATGCTCACCGGCGTCAAGGTGGAGCTCAGTGCAGAAGGCGACGACGCCGTGCGCATCGTCGCGCGCTGCAAGTTGTCCGGGCAGACCGGTGTCGAGATGGAGGCCCTGACGGCAGCCAGCGTCGCGGCACTGACGATCTATGACATGTGCAAGGCGGTTGACCGTGGCATGACCATCGAAAGCGTTCGGCTGCTGGAAAAAGTCGGCGGCAAGAGCGGGCATTTCCAGGCGGAGCCGACATGAACATCACCGTGAAGTTTTTTGCCCGTTATCGTGAGGCGATGGGGGGCGATTCTCTGCAGGTCTCAGGGGATTTCGCCACTGTCGATGACGTGCGTGAATGTGTCGCCCGGCGCGACGGCGCCGTTGTGCTGACAGAGCAGAACCTGATGTGCGCCCGCAACGAAGACCTCTGCCAGCTCGATGAGCCGGTGGTCGATGGCGATGAAGTGGCGTTCTTTCCGACCGTGACCGGAGGCTGAGCCATGGCCATTCGCGTGCAGTGCGCGGCGTTCGATCCGGGTGCTGAAGTCAATGAAATGCAGGCTGCCAACGTGGGCGTGGGCGCAGTGGTGAGCTTTGTCGGCTACGTGCGCGACTTCAATGACGGGCTCGACGTGTCCGGGATGTTTCTTGAACACTACCCGGGCATGACCGAAAAGGCCTTGGGCAAGATTGCCCTGGAGGCTGAACAGCGCTGGCCGCTGCTCAAGCTGGAAGTGCTGCACCGTATCGGCGCGCTGGAACCGGGGGAGCCGATCGTCTTCGTCGGGGCCGCCAGTGCGCATCGCCAGGCGGCGTTCGACGCCTGCGCCTTTGTCATGGACTACCTCAAGACCCGTGCACCGTTCTGGAAGAAGGAAAACACCAGCGACGGGCCGCGGTGGGTGGAAGGGCGGGACAGTGATCATGCGGCGGCGGATCGCTGGAAGCGATAGATCCTCGTCGTCCTCAGATACGCCTTCGCGGGCAAGCCCGCTCCCACAGGTCTTGTGTTGTTCCCATAATGTGTGAGCCACATCCGTCCATGTGGGAGCAGGCTTGCCCGCCAAGAGGCCATCAGCTTCACCATTGAATTCAGCTTGGTACTCCTCCCGACCACTGGCCAATCCCCCAATTGACGATCAGTACACAAAAGTCCAGTATGGAATTATAAGTACAAAAAAGGCCGTCCCCAGTTCCAGCTTTTTCTTCTGTCTTGCCAAACCAACAACAACCCGCGAGAGAACGAATATGAAGCAATTCCCCCTCATCACCGGTCTGGCCCTGAGCCTGTTGGCGTGCAGCTCTGTGTTCGCCGCCGAGAAAACCCTGCGCATCGGCATTGAAGCCGCCTACCCGCCGTTTGCCTCCAAGACCGACAAGGGCGAGATCGTCGGTTTCGACTACGACATCGGCAATGCCCTCTGCGCGCAGATGAAGGCCAAGTGCGTGTGGGTCGAAGGTGAGTTCGATGGCCTGATTCCTTCGCTGAAAGTGAAGAAAATCGACATGGCCCTGTCGTCGATGACCATCAACGAAGATCGCAAGAAGTCGGTGGATTTCACCCACAAGTACTACTTCACCTCATCGCGGCTGGTGATGAAGGATGGCGCAGTCGTGGATGATCAGTACGCCAGCCTCAAAGGCAAGAACGTCGGCGTGCAGCGCGCCACTACCACTGACCGTTACGCCACCGAGGTGTTTGAACCCAAGGGCGTCAACGTCAAGCGTTACAGCAACAACGAAGAGATCTACATGGACCTGGCAGCCGGTCGCCTCGATGCGATCTTTGCCGACACCATCCCGCTCAGTGACTTCCTCTCGATGCCTCGCGGCAAGGGTTATGCGTTCGTCGGGCCTGAACTCAAGGACCCGAAATACGTAGGCGAGGGCGCCGGGATTGCCGTGCGCAAGGGCAACACCGAACTGGTCAGCGAGCTCAACAGCGCCATCGACGGCATTCGCGCCAATGGCGAATACCTGAAGATTTCCGAGAAGTACTTCAAGTCGGACATTTACGGCGACTGAGCAAAAGCATCGCCAGCAGGCTGGCTCCCACAGTTTTGAATGCATTCCAGAGCGGGACAGCAGTCCGAGGCTCCCACAGAGCGTATTTCGCTGTGGGAGCCAGCAGGTTGGCTCTCACAGTTCTGAATGCATCCCAGAGCGGAACAGCGGTCCGAGGCTCCCACAGTTGAGCGCATTTCGCTGTGGGAGCCAGCAGGTTGGCTCTCACAGTTCTGAATGCATCCCAGAGCGGGACAGCGGTCCGAGGCTCTCACAGTTGAGCGCATTTTGATGTGGGAGCCAGCAGGTTGGCTCTCACAGTTCTGAATGCATCCCAGAGCGGGACAGCAGTCCGAGGCTCTCACAGTTGAGCGCATTTCAATGTGGGAGCCAGCCTGCTGGCGATTCGGTCGCAAGCACATGCACATCTGTGTCAGTAGCCCACGTTAATCCCTTCTTAACCGCCCTGTCGTTTATTCCCCGACATCTATTCCATGCGCCCCGGGGCTCTCCAAGCCAGGGGCCAGCGTGTAGACTTCCGGTCAATCGAATTCAGAAGGGAAACGCAATGAGCGAGGAAACGATGCGGTTGGGCCGTGAGCGGCGCTACCTGGTATTGCTGGGCATCATCTGCCTGGCGCTGATCGGCGGCGCGCTGTACATGCAAATCGTCCTGGGCGAGGCGCCTTGCCCGCTGTGCATCCTGCAACGTTACGCATTGCTGCTGGTCGCGGTGTTTGCCTTCATTGGCGCGGCAATGAGCACCCGGCGCAGTATTACCATCCTTGAAACCCTGGTAGTGATCTGCGCGCTGGCCGGTGTGGCAGTGGCCGGGCATCACGTCTACACCCAGTTCTACCCGGCGGTCAGCTGCGGTATCGACGTACTGCAGCCGATTGTCGACGGGCTGCCGCTGGCGAAGGTCTTCCCGCTGGGGTTCCAGGTCGACGGCTTCTGTTCCACCCCGTATCCACCGATCCTCGGGCTGTCCCTGGCCCAGTGGGCGCTGGTGGCTTTCGTGCTGATCGTGGTACTGGTGCCGTTGCTGACGGTGCGTAACCGCAGGGCGCTGCGCTAACCCGCTGCTGTTCCCAGGATTACCGAGACGCCCCGGCCTTCGTTGAGCAGGCCGGGGCATTTTTTTGTGGGTAAAAAGCCTGTTTCGGCCCTGAAGTAAAAAGAGCGTGATGTGCGACAGTCGAGGGTGCGACAGGTGTGCGACATGTTGTCACAGCGCAAGTGTCGCAGGGCGTTTCAAAGTGGCTGATTGGCGCAGTTCTGCGCGACGAAATTGGCCCTGGTTTCAGGTGCGCGCCGTACAACCGAAAAACCTCGAACAGGCAGTTTTAACAGGCCCTGGCGATTTGCCGGAGCCCTTGTCATATAGGGGCTACGGCGGGGTAGGCCGAGGCTGAAAAGCCTTAGACACTGTCTAAACTGCGCCCGGTAGACCTACTATTTTTGGTGTTTTTGTTGAGAATTATTTTCGATACCATGGCGCACTTTTGCGAAAACCGTGAATGATTGTTGCCGGAACGGATAAAAATTATTTCGGGATAAGACATGGTTTATAAAACGTTACATATCTACAATCGCCACCACTGAATTCCCGGCACTGCTCACCCCAGAGCAGAACAGGGCGTCGAGAAGCTCCAGAGCTTCGTGCGACTCCCCAGGTGTCGGTGCCTTCCAATTATCCGCACCAAATGGAATTGGTCTGTAACAAGGCCTTTGACCACGAATTCGAATAAGAACTCACCGCTGGCCCAGGATTTGTCGAATAGCGTCTGACGCGCGACGGGCAGCCCTTATTCAATCCAAGAAAAATGCCAACCCTTGGCAGGGTGAAGTGTTGGCGATCAAAACCCAACTGCATTGCGCAAGCTGCTTTAGAGGTCGTGAGATGAGTAAAAACAGGTACCCCAGACTACTAGGCTTATTGCCGCTGATCGGCACGTTGTTGCTGTCAGGCTGCAACATGACCTTGCTCAATCCAACGGGCCAGGTGGGCCTGGAGCAGCGAAACCTGATCATCACCGCAACGTTGCTGATGCTGTTGGTCGTGGTCCCGGTCATCGTCATGACCTTCCTGTTCGCCTGGAAATACCGCGCGACCAACACTGACGCCGTGTACACGCCCAAGTGGTCGCACTCCACCAAGATCGAAATCGCGGTGTGGGCTGTTCCAGTCCTGATCATCATTGCCCTGGGTTACGTCACCTACGTGTCGACCCACGAACTTGACCCGTACCGTCCGCTGGAATCCGACGTCAAGCCGATCACTATCGAAGTGGTCGCACTGGACTGGAAGTGGGTATTCATCTACCCGGAGCAGGGCATCGCAACGGTTAACAAGATCGTGTTCCCGACCAATACCCCGGTCAATTTCAAGGTCACGTCGGACTCGGTGATGAACTCGTTCTTCATTCCGGGCCTGGGCGGCCAGATCTACGCGATGGCCGGCATGCAGACCAAGCTGCACCTGATTGCCAACCGCGACGCTGAAATGGAAGGCATCTCTGCCAACTACAGCGGCGCAGGTTTCACCGGCATGAAATTCAAAGCGATCTCGACTTCTCAGGAAAATTTTGACGCCTGGGTAAGTGAAGTCAAAAAGGCACCTAAACAGCTGGAAAAAGCTGAATACGCAGCCCTTTCCAAGCCAAGCCAGAACAACCCAGTCGAGCTCTACTCTTCGGTCACGCCGAACCTGTTCCAGATCATCGTCGACAAGTACGAAGGCATGAAACCAGGTCCGAAAGTGAACCACGAGAAGAAAGAGAAGGAAGTGGCCGCAACGCAAGGAATGGACATGAACGCGCATTCAGCTGCCGGGGCAGAGGAGTAAACGATGTTTGGTAAATTAAGTTGGGAAGCGGTCCCGTTCCACGAACCGATCGTGATGATTACCATCGCCATGATCGCACTCGGTGGCCTGGCGCTGTTCGCTGCAATCACCTACTTCAAGAAGTGGACCTACTTGTGGACCGAGTGGTTGACCTCGGTTGACCACAAGAAGATCGGCGTGATGTACATCATCGTCGCCATGGTCATGCTGCTGCGCGGCTTTGCCGACGCCATCATGATGCGTACCCAGCTGGCCATGGCCACCGAGGGTTCGCCTGGCTACCTGCCGCCTGAACACTATGACCAGATCTTCACCGCCCACGGTGTGATCATGATCATCTTCATGGCGATGCCATTCTTCACCGGCCTGATGAACCTTGCAGTGCCGCTGCAGATCGGCGCGCGTGACGTTGCCTACCCGTTCCTGAACTCCTTGAGCTTCTGGCTGCTGGTATCGGGCGTCGTACTGATCAACCTGTCCCTGGGCGTCGGCGAATTCGCCAAGACCGGCTGGGTTGCCTATCCACCGCTGTCGGGCTTGCAATACAGTCCTGGCGTAGGGATGGACTACTACATCTGGGCGCTACAGCTATCCGGGTTAGGTACGACGCTAACGGGGGTCAACTTCCTGGCCACCGTGCTGAAAATGCGTACCCCTGGCATGAAACTGATGGACATGCCGATCTTCACCTGGACCTGCACCTGGGCCAACGTCCTGATCGTGGCTTCGTTCCCGATCCTGACCGCTACCCTGGCACTGCTGACGCTTGACCGCTACATGGATTTCCACATTTTCACCAATGAACTTGGTGGCAATCCGATGATGTACGTCAACCTGTTCTGGGCCTGGGGTCACCCCGAGGTTTACATCCTGATTCTGCCGGCGTTCGGGATCTTCTCCGAAGTCATTTCGACCTTCACCGGCAAGCGTCTGTTCGGCCACCACTCGATGGTCTACGCCTCTGGCGCGATCTCGATCCTGGGCTTCATGGTCTGGCTGCACCACTTCTTCACCATGGGTTCGGGTGCGAGCGTCAACGCCTTCTTCGGGCTGGCGACCATGCTGATTTCGATCCCGACGGGGGTGAAGCTATTCAACTGGCTGTTCACCATCTACCAGGGTCGTCTGCGTTTCACCAGCCAGGTTCTGTGGACCCTGGGCTTCATGGTGACCTTCGCCATTGGCGGCATGACCGGCGTACTGCTGGCCATTCCAGGTGCTGACTTCGTCCTGCACAACAGCCTGTTCGTGATCGCTCACTTCCACAACGTGATCATCGGCGGCGCGGTATTCGGCTACATCGCAGGCTTCGCGTTCTACTTCCCGAAAGCATTCGGCTTCAAGCTGCACGAAGGTTGGGGCAAGGCTGCATTCTGGTTCTGGATCACCGGCTTCTTCGTTGCCTTCATGCCGCTCTACGTACTGGGCTTCATGGGCATGACCCGTCGCCTGAACGCCACCACCAACCCTGAGTGGGTGCCGTACCTGTACGTCGCCATGTTCGGTGCGGTGATGATCGCTGTCGGCATTGCCTGCCAGCTGATCCAGCTGTACGTCAGTGTGCGTGACCGCAACAAGCCGGAAAACATGTGCGAACACGGTGACCCGTGGAATGCCCATACCCTGGAATGGTCGACCTCGTCGCCACCTCCGTTCTACAACTTCGCCGTGCTGCCGAAAGCGCAAACCATCGACCCGTTCACCGAAGCCAAGGAAAACGGCACCGCGTACCAGGCTCCGGCCAAGTACGAGCCGATCCACATGCCAAACAACACCGCTACCGGTGTGGTCATGGGTGCTCTGCTGACCGTGTTCGGTTTCGCGATGATCTGGCACATCTGGTGGCTGGCAATCGTGGGTCTGGTTGGCACCGTGGTGTATTTCACTATCCATGCCGCCCGTGACGATCAGGGCTACATGGTGCCGGTGGATGTCATCGAGCGCATCGAAGCCGAGCAGCACAAACGTCTGGTAGCGGCCGGGAAAATCCCAGCCAACGCCACCCGTGTTGAAACCTCGTTGGAACAGGCTTAAACCATGTCGAACTTAGTGACCAATGCTGGACACACCCATGTCGATGGACATGGGCACGATGACCATCACCACGACTCGGGCGAGATGACCGTATTCGGTTTCTGGCTCTACCTGATGACCGACTGCATCCTGTTTGCGTCGATCTTCGCGGTGTACGCGGTACTGGTTAACAACGTAGCCGGTGGCCCGTCGGGCGCCGACATTTTCGAGCTGCCGTACGTACTGGGCGAAACCGCCCTGCTGCTGTTCAGCTCGATCACCTACGGCTTCGCCATGCTGGCGTTGTTCAAGGGCAAGAAGACTCAGGTCCTGGGCTGGCTGGCCATGACCTTCCTGCTGGGCGCCGGCTTTATCGCCATGGAGATCAACGAGTTCCACCTGCTGATCTCCGAAGGCTACGGCCCTAGCCGTTCCGGTTTCCTGTCCGGGTTCTTCACCCTGGTCGGCACCCACGGTCTGCACGTGACCAGCGGTCTGATCTGGATGGCGATCATGATGTACCAGGTGCAGAAAAACGGCCTGACGGCGACCAACAAGACTCGTCTGAGCTGCCTGAGCCTGTTCTGGCACTTCCTGGACGTGGTGTGGATCTGCGTATTCACCGTTGTTTATCTGATGGGGACTATGTAAATGGCTAACGCTCATTCCCACGATAGCCACGACGCCGGCCACGGCAGCGTCAAGTCCTACGCTATCGGTTTCATTCTGTCGGTGATCCTGACCGTCATTCCATTCGGCCTGGTGATGTACCCGACTCTGCCGAAAGCCATGACCCTGTGGATCGTACTGATCTTCGCAGTCGTCCAGGTGCTGGTGCACCTGGTGTACTTCCTCCATCTGGACCGCTCGGCCGCCCAGCGTAACAACGTCATTGCGTTTGTTTTCGCCGCGATCGTTATTGTCCTGCTGGTTGGCCTGTCGCTGTGGATCATGTTCAGCATCCACACCAACATGATGGCGCACTGAGGTAAATCCGGATGTCCTTGAAGCACTTTATCCAAATCACCAAACCGGGGATCATTTTCGGTAACGTGCTTTCAGTGGCAGGCGGATTTTTCCTGGCCTCCAAAGGGCATGTCGATCTGGCCATCTTCCTGGCCGCCATGATCGGCACGTCCCTTGTCGTCGCTTCCGGTTGCGTGTTCAACAACTGCATTGACCGCGACATTGACGTGAAGATGGAGCGCACCAAGAACCGGGTGCTGGTGCAGGGCTTGATCTCCCTGAAACTGGCCCTGATCTACGCGACCGTCCTGGGTGTCGCCGGCGTTGCCTTGTTGTACAAGGTGGCCAACCCGCTCGCGGCGCTGTTCGCGGTGATCGGCTTTGTCATCTACGTCGGTTTCTACAGCCTGTACCTCAAGCGCAAGTCGGTTCACGGCACGCTGGTGGGCAGTCTGTCGGGGGCGATGCCGCCGGTGATCGGCTACGTGGCCGTCAGCAACAGCTTCGACATGGCAGCGCTGACGCTGCTGGTGATGTTCAGCCTGTGGCAGATGCCGCATTCCTACGCCATCGCGATCTTCCGCTTCAACGATTACCTGGCCGCATCGATTCCGGTGTTGCCAGTGAAGCGCGGCATCAAAGTGGCCAAGAAGCACATCCTGCTCTACATCCTGGCCTTCCTCGTGGCGACCTTGATGCTGACCTTCAGCGGCTACGCCGGCATGAGCTACCTCGCCGTCGCCGCGGCCATGGGCATGTACTGGTTGTACATGGCCTGGACCGGCTACAAGGCAGTGGATGACACGGTCTGGGCACGCAAGCTGTTCGTGTTCTCGATCTTCACCATTACCGCGTTGAGCGTGATGATGTCCCTGGACTTCAAAGTGCCGAGCGAGTTGTTGCTGACGTACGCGCCTTAAGCGTCGACTGCCGTAAAGAAAAACCCCGCCTTCGAGAGAAGCGCGGGGTTTTTTATGGGCGACAGTTCACGCGCTGCCACCAATGTTTACAACGCCGAACCCCTGTAGGAGCTGCCGTAGGCTGCGATCCTTTGATTTTGATCTTTGGCAGGAACAGACATTGCTGAAGATCAAAAGATCGCAGCCTGCGGCAGCTCCTACAGAGACCTTATGCTCGACGCTGATATTTTTGAGGATGAGCCTGTGGGTACTGCGTTAAACACTCTTAGCGATCCGCTGGCAGGGGAGCACGACGGTTTGATGACCTGTACCGGTATTTGATGCGTGTTACGAGAACTCAAAAAAGGTGCACGGTGGTGGCAGACGTTGACCGGCTATGGTGTTTTTCGCTCATGGCGCATGTTGATGAGTACGTAGGAAGTCTCTGAAGGAGTGTTCTGAAAATCTGCAAAGCAGTGTTCGCATGGTTGTGAGCGCTCAACTTCTGTCGTTAGATTTCCTTGTCGGGTGGTTTTTAAGAGCCCTGAAGTCAACTGTCGTTAGAGGGCTGTTAGCGTGAATGCATCAAAAAAATACCTGACCGATGCGGCGGTCCACCAGGCTCTGTTACTGGTCGATCTCACCGAAAAAAGCGCTCCCGAGCATGCCGTCCGACTATTGCTCAATAAAATCCTTCAACGACTGGCTGCAAGCGGCTGGCCCCAGGCTCAACTGCAGACAGGCCCACGCGTTGTGTCTGCCGAGGAAAACTACGGGTTGCTCGGCTATGACCCCGCTGAAATCACATTGGGCAGCGAACATACCCGTTGGGTCGATGAGCACTCTCTGTTGCGTACGCAAACCACCAGTCAGATTCCTTCTGCGCTGCAGCGTGCGGCTCGTAGTCGGCAGCCGGGGGAGACGATATTGCTGGCCGCGCCCGGTATCACCTTTCGCCGAGACAGTCGTGACCGCTGGCATTGCGCGGAGCCGCATCAGATGGATATCTGGGTCCTCGGTGATCCGCAGCTGTCGACGCACGAGCATTTGCTGCGCCTGGTCGGCGATATTCTGCAGGCCGCCGTGCCTGACAAAGCATGGGTCTACAGCGACAGCCCGCATCACTACACCGAAGGTGGAATCGAAGTGAATGTGATAAATGACGGCGCTCCCGTCGAGGTCCTGGAGTGCGGTCGTATTGCGCAATCGTTGTTGGAACGGTTGCAGATAGATCCATCGCGCCATGGTGGGTTGGCGCTCGGGATGGGGCTGGATCGCCTGACGATGCTGCACAAGGGCATTCCGGATATTCGCTTGCTGCGGGATCAGAATGAACGGGTGCAGGCGCAGATGCATGATTTGAATCCATGGCGTGCGGTTTCGCGTTTGCCGTCGATTGCTCGTGATATTTCGCTGGCGGTCACACCGGGGTTGAGCGAAGAAGTGTTGACCGAAAAAATGTTACTCGCGGCCGGTGACTGCGCCGAATGGATTGAGGAAATGCAGGTCAAGGGACGTTGGGGATTCGCTGACTTGCCTGTGCAGGCCATCGAGCGCCTCGGGCTGTTGCCGGGGCAGGAGAATGTACTGCTCCGGGTGGTGCTTCGAGATTGTTCGCGATCGATCACGACGGCTGAGGCAAATGCCTTGTACGCGGATATCCAGTGCGCGTTGCACGAGGGCGCACCCGGGGCGGGGTACAGGATGGACGTTTCGAAGGTTTGACGCCGAGTAGGCAAACCGAGGGCGGTGGTCGGCTATTTTTGTGGTTTATCCAGCAACCGGAAAAAGCGCTCGCGCACCTGGCTGCTGTCGCTGTGGGCGACGTTGAAGCGCAGGTGCTGGCCGGCGTCCGGGGCTTTGCTGAGCAGGGTGCCGGGGGCCAGGACCAAATCGATTTCCAGGCCTTTCCTGGCCAGGGTCTCGGCATGGTACCCATCAGGTAATCGGGTCCAGATGAACAACCCCTCATGGGGCAACGATGACACCGAGCAACCGGCTTCTTCCAGCCAGCGGGTCACCCGGTTGCTCGAGTCGTAGAGCCGGTCCACGGTGCGGCGGGTGTGTTTGGCGTAGCTGCCGTCGCTGAGCATGTTGCAGACGATCTGCTCGGCCAGCTCCGAGGTCATGCCGCCGGCGGCCATCTTGAGCCCGATCATGCGTGCGGCCAGTGGCGGCGCAAGCACCGCGTAGCTGACGCGACTGTTGGCGGTCAGGGTCTTGGAGAAGCCGGACACATAGCTGACGTTGTCCAGCCCGCCTGCCGCCAGGCGCGGGGTACCTCGTTGTTGCAGGTCGCAATACAAATCGTCTTCGACAATGTGGAAGCCGTAGCGGTGACTCAACTCCAGCAAGCGATAGACCTGCGCCGGCGAGAACGAGTGTCCGGTGGGGTTATGCAGACTGTTGTTGGTCATGTAGAGCACAGGCCGATGGGCAATGACTGTTCGCTCGAACGCTTCCAGGTCCATGCCCTCGACACCCCGGTGGACGGTGACGACCTTGGCACCGTGCAAGGCCAGGTTGGTGTGCATGGTGAAGTAGCACGGGTCGTCGAGCAGCACGGTGTCGCCGGGTTTGATCAGCAGGCGCATCAGCATATCGATGGCCTGCACGGTATTGGCGGTGGTGACGATCTGCTCCACCGGCACCTCGATGCCGATGGGTGTCAGCTTGACTCGCAAGGCTTCGCGCAACGGCGGATAACCGGCGGCCACGCCGTATTCACCCATGCGCAGGGAGGCGTCGCGCAGGGTCCCGCGCACGGCTTTGAGCAACTCATCGGCCGGTAGCCATGAGGAAGGCAGAAAACCTGCGCCGGGACGTAGTGCGCCGTTGTCCTGCAGCACAGCGCGGCGGACCACGCTGAGCGTGTCCTGAGGCAGCAGGTCGGGGCCGGCATCCAGTTTGGGCATGGCGCTGGAGCGGTGTACGAAATGCCCCGAGCCCTGGCGGGAAACCACCAGGCCCTTGGCACGCAGCCGATCCAGGGCGTCGACCACCGTGGACTTGCCCACATTCATCAGGTCCGAAAGCTCGCGAATGGGCGGCAGGCGGGAGCCGTGGGGCAGGCCGCCCTGGTTGATCGCCACCGACAGCTGATCGACGATCTGCTGCACCAGCGGTACGCCGGGCTGGAATTCGATGGCCGCGATGACTGCGCGTTGAACCTGCATTTTACTGGTCTCTCCGGCAGTAAAGTTCGTTCGATTCTATACGAACTTGCTCTGATCAAGACAAGTGTCTCTCTCTACCATCACCTTACAGTCTTTCCTGATTGTCGGCGTTTTTTGCTCGCACAATCATTTGGTTCCAGAGGTGTTGCATGAGTATCGAGACAACGGCCGCCATCGCCAAACCGGTGATCAACATCCGTCTGTTCACGATCCGGATCATTACCGCCGTGTCGTTGTTTGCCGTGCTGGGCAAGGCCAACGTCTGGCTCGACACCGCCACCAACAGCATCCTTGCCCTGGGTTATCGGGCGTTGTTATTGCTGCTGCCGTTGACGTTGCTGGTGCTGGGCCGTCGTTCCCTGAGCGTCACCCTGCTGTGCGCCGCCCTGGGGTTGGTGCTGCTGGCCGTCACCAGCAACCAGGGCATGGTGATGTTCGCTGCGGCGCTGTTTGCCTATGGCATCGCGATTGCCGGTTACCTGATCAAAAGCGAAGCGGCCCAGACCAAGGAGGGCGCAGCCTACAACCGGGTGGCGATGAACATGGGCAGCCTGCTGGCCGGGCTGATCCTGCTGTCGCCACTGCTGACCCCGCCCCTGTTTTTCCTCGGTGCCGCCAGCTTTGTCCTGCTGTGCGTGCCCATCGCCATGGGCGCGACCTTCACCACCCAGTCAGCGGCAGCCAGTCCGGTGACACAGGACGGCAGTGGCTGGCGCAACAAACTGCCGTGGGCGATCGCCGGCATCATCATGGGCATCAAGCTGTTTGGTGTGTTCTCGATTCTTCCGCAAGCGATCCTGCTCGAAACCGGTGAGTTGCCAGCGTGGTACGGCCTGATGCTGATCCTCAACAGCGCGGTCGTGGTGTTCGCCCAGGTGCCGGTGATGAAACTCATCGAGCGCACGGGTCGCTTCAAGGTACTCGCGGTGATCGGAATCATCGTCGCAGGCTTTGTGGTGCTCTCATCTCCCGCGGCCTTTCATGTGGAAACTGTGATCGGCGCGTTGATCTGGGTGGCCTTGCTGTCCATCGCCGAGTGCGCCTTCAGCTACCTCGATTACTTCTCGGTCAAGCAGAACAACATGTTCGTCAAGGAAGTGTCCCTGGGCGTCGGCGCCGGGCTAACGGTGCTGATCATGCGGGTGGTGCCGGCGCCCTACAACGCCTTGTTGCTGGCCGCCATCGGCGCGGGCGGGATTCTGGCGTGGTACTGGCTCAACCGCACATCCAACGCGGCGCTGCACGACTGAGCCATTGCGGTTGCTTTTTTTGCTTCACAGTCAGGAGGTTTCATGAAGACGACGTCATGCGTAGTAGTGGTCGGGTACAACGGCAACCGGGTTCACGATATCCAGAAGCTGCGCGACCTCTGCAAGACGCTCTACAACGCAAGGCTGATCCTGGTGGTCGAGCGCATTGCCCCTGATGACGACCAGGTGGCGGACCACGTCTGCAGCGCTTCACTGGCGCCCGAGGATGTAACCGATTCCCTGGAACTGGTGGTGGGCTGCCTGGCGGTCGATCGCTGGAAACTGATCGGCGTGCTGCCGTTTTCCGACCGCGGGGTGTTGCTCGGCGCGGCCCTGGCCAGTCATTTCGGACTCCCGGGTATCACGCCCAACGAAGCACGGGCGGGGCTGGACAAGCAGATTTTCCGCAAGCTCGAAGCCACCTCCAGCAAGGCTCCCGAAGATTACCGGCCAGTATTTTCAACCCGTGTCGAGAGCCTGGCAGAACTGCGCCAGCGGGTCGTCGAACTGGGTGGCAGGGCGTTCATCAAGCCCGCCTGTGAAGGTGCCAGTCGCGGCTGCCGGGTGATCCATCACCCGTCCGAATGCGACGAGGCATGGCAGGCACTCAAGCCTTATCGCAGTGGCGGCATCGTGCTTGAAGAATTGGTTCGCGATGCTCGGGAATACAGCTGGGACTATGTGGCCGGCAGCACCTGGATCACCGAGAAAACCACGACCGAAGGCGCCTTCCGGGCCGAGATCCAGCAGGTGGTGCCTGCGCCGTTGCAGGGTGATGCCCAGGCCCGCCTGGCAGCGGCGGGGCGGCACATGTCGGGGCTGGTCTCCTTGGACAACGGTGCCTACCACAACGAAATCTTCCTGCGCGCTGACCAGCTCACTTCGGCGGTGGAAACCAACATGCGCCCTGGCGGCATGCACATCTGGGACCTGGCGCGCATTGCCTTTGTCGACTTCGACCCATGGGAGCGCTGGGTAAGGTGGGCCGTGGAGGGCCAGTGCGAGCGACAGGATCCGGTCGCGCGGGGTTACTGCGGCATTCGCCTGCTCAGGGCGCCGGGCGGTGGCCTGTTGCGTGACCTGCCAGACATTGACGCCGTGGCGCGGATGCTCGGCATCGAGTTGGTGGCGGCCGTGTATGAGCGGCGCATCGGCGACTCGGTGTCGGCGCTGGTCAAGGACAACACTTCATTTATCGGCCACATCGTCCTGTTCAACAAGGACTACGAGCAGCTCACCAGTGACTTGTTGCGCCTGGCCGAGGCGGTTGAAGTGCGCATGGAAGTCGCCTGCCTGGCGCCGCCCGCCAGAGCGATGGGCTGAACACGATTTGATTGAGAGGTAATACCCATGTTTGAACAGACAACCTGTGATGAGCGCTTCCTCACCCTCGCCAAGGAGTTGGGTTACGACATCTACGGTGAAAACACCGCCGGCGGCCACTACGCGCCGTTGGTACGGCACCATGATGAGCTGTATATCAGCGGCATGGTGCCGCGCATGAATGGCAAGATCCAATACCCCGGACGGGTTGGCCTGGAGCTCAGCCTCAGTGATGCCCAGGCAGCCGCCAGCATCAGTGCCATGCGCGGGCTGGCGTTGATAGTGGATGCCATCGGTTCGCTGGATAAAATCAAGTCGCTGGTGCGGGTCACTGTGTACGTGAAATCCACCGCGGACTTTGTCGACCTCAGTGAAGTGGCCAATGGCGCATCGGACGTCTTCAGTCATGTGCTGGGGGATGCGGGTAAACATACAAGAACCACAGTTGGGGTTTATCAGTTGCCAAAGAACGCGGCGGTGGAAGTGGACATGATCGCAGCCTTGCGGCCTTCTGCGTTATAAGCTCGGCGTGTTGGGTTTACAGTGTCGATGGCTTCACCTACTGTTCGGTGAATTGACGTCGACATCAAGTTGGAAGGCGCGAATGGATAATGTTCAAGGTGCTTTTTTTTCATATGACGAGTTTCGCCAGAGTTTGCATCAGCCGCCCCAGAGTGCGCGGGTATGGACGAGCGATAAACTTGCCACAATGCGCGAAAGTCTTGCGGCCAGCGAAGTCGACATCGTCGCATTGGCCCACGACAACAGCCTTGAAGGCTGCAAGTTGACACCGGGTGTGGCGGTGTCCATGCAATGGTTGAAACCCGGCGCTGTGTTGAATGGCCACGCCCATGGCTGGTGGCATCTGTTTGTCATACAGGCCGGCAGCGGCCTGCTGACCATGGGCGAGGGTGACGAGGTGCGAGCCAGCACCGGCGACGTCCTGCTGGTGCCCGCCTGGACCCGACATGGCTTCGTCAACACCAGCGCCACCGAGTCGATGGCCATGCTCAACATGAGCAACATGCCGCAATTGGCGTTGCTTTCCAGTATGGCCAACGCAGTGAGCTGAGCCTCGACAACCCCCATATTCTGTTTGCTGTCCTTACGGGAGTCCGCATTAGCCGACTCCCTTTTTTTGTTTTTGGATTGCCCGTCGCGCGTCTCTGTATCCGTATAAACAGATAATTTCTGTATCTGTTCAGTGCATGAGCAACTATCTAGCATCGACTCCAGTGCAACGGATTAATAGTCTTGATGCAAGGGAGTGGTCCATGGAAAGTGCAAAGATAAAGTTGTACGTAGGGGCGGATTTTGTCAGTGCTTTTGCCATGTCGGCATTTGTGGCGCTGAAAGAAAAACAACTTCCGTTTGAATGTGTAACCCTTGATTTGAAAAGTAGAGAGAACTATCAGGCGAGTTATCGAGACCTGTCGATGACTTGCAAGATACCTACCCTGGTCCATGAAGACTTCGCGCTTTCAGAGTCTTCGGCCATTGCCGAGTACCTGGACGAAATAGCGCCCGAGGGCCGAAAACTGTTCCCTGCAGACACCCGGCTGCGCGCCCGGGCCCGTCAGCTTCAGGCCTGGTTACGCAGCGACCTGCTGATCATTCGCCGGGAGCGTCCGGCGGATCTCATCTACTTCGGAACAAAAGACACGCCCCTGTCCGAGGAGGCCCTGGTGGCCGTGGACCGATTGTTCTTCGTGGCCGATCGCCTGCTCAAAGGCGGCGCCGATCACCTGTTCGGTGACTGGAGCATCGCTGATACCGACCTGGCAATCATGCTCAACCGCCTGCTTGCCAATGGCGATCATGTGCCGGCGCGACTTGCCGCCTATGTTCGCCGGCAGTGGGACCGCGACAGTGTGCGGGCGTGGATGGACATCGAGCGCACAGCGCCGGCTGCCCAGTAACTCGCCAGGAATTCATCGGGAGCGCTGCCATGCAGGGAATGTCGGAGCTGCACAGATACAAGCCCTATAACGCCCGGACCATCCGCGAGACGCCGTACTGGCACAGGCTCACGCCAGCGTTACAGGAAGCCATGGACGTGGTCGCGCGGGTGATGCCGTTTCGCACCAACGAATACGTGCTGGAAACATTGATCGACTGGGACAACATTCCCGACGATCCGATTTTCCGCATGACTTTCCCCCACCCGGACATGCTGTTGCCGAAGGAGTATGCGTCGCTCAAGCAACTGATCGAGCAGGACGACGCTGCGGCCATCAAGCGCCGAATCGAAGCAATCTGGCTGCGCATGAACCCCCATCCGGCCGGCCAACTGACCCATAACAGCGCAAGCCTGGACGGTAAAGTCCTGCCGGGCATTCAGCACAAGTACCGGGAAACCGTGCTGTTCTTCCCTGGCGCCGGCCAGACCTGTCACGCGTACTGCACCTTCTGTTTTCGCTGGGCGCAGTTTATCGGTGAAGAAGAACTCAAGTTCAACGCCCGTGAGTCCCAGGAACTGGTGAGTTACCTGCGGGTGCACACCGAAGTCACTGACGTGCTGATCACCGGCGGTGACCCGATGATCATGAACACTCGCTCGCTGGCCGGTTACATCGAGCCGCTGCTGGAGTTGCCGCACCTGCGCAGTATCCGCATCGGTACCAAGTCGGTGGCTTACTGGCCGCAGCGGTTCGTCAGCGACAAGGATGCCCCCGAGCTGCTGGCACTGTTCCGGCGAATCGTCGCGGCAGGCAAGCACTTGTCAGTGATGGGGCACTACAACCACCCGGTCGAGCTGCGCCAGGACATCGCCCGCCAGGCCGTCGAACGCATTCGCTCCACCGGCGCCGTGTTGCGCATGCAGGCGCCGGTGATCCGCCATATCAACGAAAACCCCGCCGATTGGGCCGAGCTCTGGACCGAAGGCGTGCGACTTGGCGCGGTGCCCTATTACATGTTCGTCGAGCGCGACACCGGCCCTCGTCATTACTTTGCAATGCCGCTGGCCCGGGCCTTCGAGATTTTCCAGGCGGCCTATCGCAGCGTGTCCGGGCTCGCCCGCACGGTGCGCGGCCCCTCGATGAGCACCTTCTACGGCAAGGTTCTGATCAACGGGATTGAAACCGTGGCCGGAGAAAAAGTCTTCGTGTTGCAGTTTCTCCAGGCCCGGGATCCGCAATGGGTGCTGCGCACCTTTCATGCGCAATTCGATCCCCACGCCAGCTGGTTCGATGACCTGCGCCCAGCTTTTGGCGAGCGGCGATTCTTCTTTCAGGACGAGCCGCTGGCTGCACCCGAATTGATACCGGTCCTGCTGGAAACGGCATAGGACGATTCATCAGGAGACATGGACATGAGTGGCATCCCGTTTGATCAGCGCGAAGGGGTTATCTGGCTCGACGGCGAGTTCGTCGAATGGTCCCAGGCGCGCTTGCATGTGTTGACCCATGGTTTGCATTACGCGAGCACCGTGTACGAAGGCGAGCGTGTGTACAACGGCAGAATCTTCAAGCTGCGCGAACACAGCGAGCGGTTGTATCGCTCGGCACAATTGATGGATTTCGTGATTCCCTATGAGCTGGCCGAACTGGAATCGGCCAGCCATGAACTGCTGCAGCGCAATCACGTGGTCGACGGATACGTGCGGCCGGTGGCATGGCGTGGCAGCGAAATGATCTCGACTTCGGCCCGCTTCAATCGCGTGCACCTGGCGATCGCCTGCTGGCAATGGCCGAGTTACTTCGACCCGGCAGGGCACATGGGCGGCATTCGCCTGAAGACCGCCGACTGGCGCCGGCCGCCCCCCAGCAGTAGCCCGTTCGAAGCCAAGGCTTCGGGGCATTACCAGATCGCCACCCTGAGCAAGCACGATGCAGAAAACAACGGCTTTCACGATGCGCTGATGCTCGACTGGCGCGGCCATGTCGCCGAGGCCACCAGCGCCAACGTGTTCTTCGTCAAGGACCGGACGCTGCACACGCCGCTGCCCGACTGCTTCCTCAACGGCATCACCCGCCAGACCGTAATCGAATTGGCCGGGGCACTGGATTACCAGGTGGTCGAGCGCACGATTCTTCCTACTGAGCTCAGCGACTTCGAGGAGTGTTTTCTGACGGGCACCGCTGCCGAAATCACCCCCGTGCGCAGCATTGACGAGCAGCGCTATCGCCCGGGCAACGCCTGTCGCGAATTCATTGCCGCCTACACCGCCACCGTCAACGCCGGATAAACCGCCAGGAATCTCACCATGTCCGATCAAGGGATTGCATTCAAAACTGATGTTTCACTGGGCCACCGCCACGAAGAATTGGCAGCACGGGGCTGGACAGTACTGACCGCCGACGAATTTGCCGATGACGTGGTCGGCACCCTGCAGCAGTTCGGTC
This sequence comes from Pseudomonas sp. Y24-6, assembly GCF_020295325.1. Lineage (NCBI taxonomy): Bacteria > Pseudomonadati > Pseudomonadota > Gammaproteobacteria > Pseudomonadales > Pseudomonadaceae > Pseudomonas > Pseudomonas sp. Y24-6. The sequence continues at coordinate 92,457 of NZ_JACBXG010000019.1, forward strand.
CGATCATTCCGCAGTTCAACGGCCAGACAGCGTTCGCGATTACGCGCAAGCCGGGCTACGAAGACCTGCCGTACTCCCAGAGCATGAACGGTATCGGCCCGCACACCGAGGCACCGGTCTATGCTCCGCCGCCACGTTACCTGGCGTTGCATTGTCATCAACAGGCGACCTGCGGCGGCGGCCACACGGGCCTGGTCGACGGCTACCGGTTCCTGGCATTGCTGGAACGCACCGAGCCGCAGTTGCACCAGTGGCTCGTCGAGACGCCCGTGGAGTTCGTGGCCACGGCCAAGCCCGGGGAAGCCGCGCAACGGCGGGTTCAGGAATACATCCTGACGCCGACGCCAGACGGCGACATCTTCCGTTTCAGCTACAACCAGTTTCACTACGGCGACGTCAATCCCTCCAAAGAAGATCTGCAGCAGTCGCTGGTGGCCAACAGCACCTCGCCGCTGGCGCGGTTCGCGGTGCTGGGGGAAGCGTATTTCCTGGAGCACAACACCCCGGTGTTGATCCCGAACGGCTGCCTGCTGATTTGGGACAACTGGCGGATGATCCACGCCCGCAGTCGTTACACTGACCCGGCGCGCAACCTGACCCGCTACTGGCTGGCCTGATTTTTCCGGTGCCGTTCATTTTATTTGCGTACCCCTGGGTGGGTACGCGTCCTACAGGTAATGCGTTATGCAAACAGCCATCGAGATCGCCAAAGTCGATCATCAATTGATCGTGCGGCTCAACCAGGCATGGACCAAACGAGCCACGGTGTGTGCGCCGGACAAGTGGCAGGCCGGCGAAGCCTTCGACCCTGCGCGTCCGGATTACCCGGAGTGCATGGTGCCGTTTTTTCATCACCCGAAATTCCAGGCCCTGAGCGAGGAGCTCAAGAGCAGCGTGCTGACTTGGGGCTGGATCGGCTACAACCTGCGCACGGTCACGGCCGAAGAACATGTGGTAAACCCCGCATTGAGCGTCATCGCCAATCAATACCTGGGGCAGCATGACTGGCATTTTCGCGAGGCGATGCAGCAGACGCTGATCGACGAGCACTACCACACCCTGATGCACCTGCGCGCGATCGAGCGCACCCGGGTCGACCGCGCGCTGGACCAGACGCTGGACTTGCCGCCGTCGGTGACTTATCTGCGGCTGCTGGCCCTGCGCGAAGCATTGCCCGAACAGTGGCAGCGGGACCTGGCCTCGATCACTTTTGCAGTGGTGGCCGAAATCAGCGTCAATGCCTACCTGGATCTATTGGCGGACGACCAGAGCATCCAGCCGCAAAACCGTCGCGTGGCCGAGCTGCACAATCGTGACGAGTATGCCCACAGCAAGGTCCTGGCCGAGGTGGCCAAGGTCATGTACGGGAACATGCAGCCGCCGCAGCGGGAATTTTTCGCCCGTACGTTGTCCGTGGCCCTGAGTGCGTTTGTCGCCCAGGACTACTCGATGTGGGAAGCGATCCTGACTCAACTGGGGGTTGAGGACGCGGCGCTGATCATCGCCGACACCCGTGAGAGCAACCGTAATGCGACCATCATGCGCGACTACAGCGGGCTCCTGCGTCTGGCCGAGGACCTGGGTATCACCGGGCAAATCGATTTCGACTTCCGGCCGACGCTCAAGACCGCATCGGTGGCCTGAATCAGGAGTTGCGCCATGTCCGTTCCCGAGTACGAAGTGTTCGCCATCCGTGTCGGTGCCAATGCCCAGCGCACGGCACGGGAGAATTTTCTGTACGACGCCTGTTGTGGTGATCCTGACGCGCCGATGCCGCTGGATTATTACTTCTGGGTGATTCGCCATGAGCAACGCGTGATCGTGGTGGATACCTGTTTCCAGCCGGCCACCGCAGATCGGCGCAACCGTCAGATGTATCGCCTGCCGGAAGAGTCACTACGCCAGCTGGGGGTTGATCCGGCGCAGGTCGACAACCTGGTCCTGACTCATCTGCACTGGGACCATGCCGGAAACCTGGGTTTGTTTCCCAAGGCCACCGTGCACCTGCAGGAGGCGGAACTGCGCTTCTGCACAGGGCCGAAAATGGCCCATCGCACGGTGAACAAAACCTACGAAGTCGACGACGTGATGTCGGCGCTGCCGCCGCTGTTCGAGGGGCGCATGCGTTTGCACACTGGCACCGTCGAGGTCGCCGCCGGCGTGACCCTGCATCCAGTGGGCGGGCACACGCCGGGCAGCCAGGTGGTGCGGGTCAATACCCGGCGCGGTTGGATTGTGCTGGCTTCGGACGCTGCGCATTTGTGGGTGAACATTCGCCAGCGCAGTCCGTTTCCGATTATCGATGACCTGGCGCAAACGCTGGAAGCCTTCAACGAGATCGAGCGCCTGGCGGACGGCGAGGAGCACGTCATCCCTGGCCACGACCCCCTGATCGCCGAGCGTTTTGCGCATTGGAATGATGACCCGCACATCATCTGCCTGCACGAAAACCCCAGCTGAAAAACGCATTGGGGCCTGCACCTGAACCCGACCTGCAACACAGCCCTCGTACGGGTTACGTATACACCCCAGGTATCTCCATCAAACCGGCTTCACCTCTGGTTTTTCAGGAGTAGTCCCAGGGTCGCCACCGCCTCCTCGATCCTCGGCGTGAACGGCGCGCCACACGCGATTCTCAGGCAGTGCCCAAACCCCGGCCCATTGGAAAAGATATCCCCAGGCAAAATCTGAATACCCACCTTCAACCCCTCATGAAACAAACGCATCGAGGCATACCCAGGCGGCAATTCCACCCATAACAGGGTGCCGCCCTGCGGCTCGGTCACGCGGGTGTCTTGGGGAAAATGCCGCAGGATCGCGGTGTGCATCTGCTGGCGCTGCTGGGTCAGGGTGTTCCTCAGTCGGCGCAGGTAACGTTCGTAGGACGGCGTCTTCATGAACGCACTCACCGCCAATTGCGACAGCGCCTCACACCCCCTCGACTGGCTGTGCTTGAGCATCTCCACCCGGTCGTGCCAGCGCCCGGCACTGATCCAGCCCAGGCGCATCCCCGGCGCGAGGGTCTTGTTCAGCGAGGCGCAGTAGATCAGGTTGTCGCTGCGGTCCCAGTGTTTCAGCGTGGACAACGGTTGCTCGGTGTCCACCAGGTCGCCGTAGGTGTCGTCCTCGATCAGCACCGTGGCGTGCTCGGCGCACAGTTGCACCAGTCGGGCCTTGTGCGAGTCGGGCATGATGCTGCCCAGGGGGTTTTGCAGATTGGGTATCACGATCACGGCGCAGATCCGTTCAGCACCTCGTAGTAATTGTTCCAGGGCAAACAGATTGATCCCGCAGTGCGCCGTTGCCGGCACCTCGCGCACCCGCAGATTAAGGCTTTCGAGAATCTGCAGCAGGCCGTGGAAGGTTGGCGACTCGACGGCAACCGTATCACCGGGCTGGGTGACGGCGCGCAGGGCCAGGTTAAGCGCCTCGGTGGCGCCGTTGGTGATCACGATCTGCTCGGCGCTCAGGTGGGTTTTGCTGGTCAGGGCGCGGCGAGCGAGGATGTTGCGCAGGGCGAGGTTGCCGCTGGTGGGCGCGGTGGTGCCCAGCAGCTGTTGATTCTGACGCAACGCCTTGACCATGTGGTCCTGCAGGGTCTTCAGCGGGTAGAGCTGCGGCGCGCAATAAGGGTTGGCGAAATTGACCTTGATCGTCGCTCGCTGGCTCGCCTTGAGTACCGACGACACCTGTTGGTGAATGCCGACGTATGCATCGGCAGCCAGCGGCGGCGGTGGCAGGGGGTGGGGCAGGGGTTCCGGCTGGCGAATATAGTTGCCCGAGCGCGGACGCGCCTCCAGCACCCCCTGGCCCTCCAGCTCCCGGCACACCTGCACCGCAGTCGACAGGCTGACCGCGTGCTTCTCCATCATCAGGCGGATCGACGGAAAGCGTTCGCCGGTTTTCAAGGTGCCGCTGCGGATCGCGTCGAGGTAGTGATTGGCTAACTGACGGTACAGGGGAAGTGTGTTCATGCAGGCCTCAGCAGTTGCACCACTGAGGTCGGGGCTGAACAGTGAGTAGACGCTCCCCGCAGGCGGACCCATGGTGCTCGAGGGTTAAGGGAAGTGTTAGTGCTGATTCGATACTGGAACAGTAGTCGCGGACTTGCCTGAATCGCAGGCAATAAAAAGCCCCGCACAGGGGCGGGGCTTGGGAGAAACACGAGCTGGCGAAAAAGCCTGCAGCTTGCTCGCGCTTGAGTGGGCAGCACTCAAAAAAGAAGCCGTGCTGCCACTATTACGCGGCCGCTACGCAATCCAGGGGGCGCGAGCTCCCGCGCCACGGGGAGGGCGCTGCGCTGCGGGAGGTGTGTTACTGGGCAGCGATGCTGAAGCCATCGAACGCTGTCTGTTGCTGCAGCGCAGTGATGATGTTCTTGCGGTTGACCGCCTGTTCAGTCCCGGCGTTGTCGAGGAAGGTTTCGCTTTCCAGCTCCGCTTCATCGCCTTCACCGACGAACGCAAAACCGAGGAACTCCAGCGCTTGGCGATCAACGTTCAGGCGCGAACGCGGCGTGCGCAGCGGCAAGGTGACGCTCACGCCGTCCTTGCTGATGGTGAACACTTCGACTTCTTTCTTAGCCCGCACGGTCTTGCCCTTGCTGCTACCCGGATTGCTGATGGCCTGATGAGTCTGGTTCAGCACTTTCAGCGCCAGGCCGTAGACGATTTCCTGGAACGCAGGGTCGTCCTTGAAGCTGGACAGAATGCGGCTGATCGGGAACTTGCTGCTGAGGTCTTCCAGTGCCGCGATATCAGCGGCCTCGGCGTCCTTGAGCTGCTTGAGTTCGCCCATCAGTTCGTAGGCCTTGTCATCGTCAAAGCTGTCGTGAGCCTGGCGGATCGCGGCACGCAGTTCGCGGATCTGGTCGCTTTCACGGGTCGACTGGAACGAGTCCAGGACCATCTCGGCGATAGTCTTGGCCTGTGGCAGGTGTTGTGAAAGATTGATGGAGTTTTCGTATTCCGCTTTGGACGACAAGGTGACTACGGATTCAGCGGTATTGGAATCGGACATTGAAATTTCACTACTTCTTTTAACTTGGGATGAGGCGAGAAAGCCCGGGGCCTTTTCAGGCCGCCTAATCTATTGGACCGGCGTCGTGTTGTCACGGACGAACAGGCCAGCGGCCAAAACATCCACCTCGGTACCCTGTAGGAGCGAGCTTGCTCGCGATGGACGTGAACGAAAAAGCGGGGAGCCTGACGCCCCGCAGCGCTCTCGGGTTTTTCGCGAGCAAGCTCGCTCCTACACGTGTGCCGCCTTGAGGCCGCGAAACACCTGATAAAACCTGATCGAACGCCCGCAGAACAGACCGCTGGCAATCCCGGACGCGCAGGCCTTGAGCAACATGAATGGCAGCGTGTTGGATTGTTGCGGGTGAACCTCGGCCTCATAGCCGAAGTAGTAATTGACCGCAAACAACAGCAGATAGAGTACCAAGGTCTTGCTGGTACCGGGCAGGATCAGCCCGGCTCCCGAGGCATCCAGCCTGACGTCCTGGCTGGAAAAAATCAGCAGGGCAGCGGCGCTGCCCACCAGTACGGCGACCAGCCAGAAGCCCAGCGATAACACCGGATGCAGCACCAGATTGAGCGAATACAGGGACCAGGCGAGCAGGATCGGCGGCGTGATCAGCAGCGAGATTTTGCTTTCCCGGGTGGGGGAGAGGGCCTTGATCCCGAAATAGCAAAGCAGTACGAAGAGCGCGTAGACCCACGGCGGGGTATTTTGCAGGGCGTTGAGCATCTTGACGTGTCCGTGTCGAAAAGCGAGCGTGGATATTAGCCCTGTCGGGTTCTGTGCATTGGCCTATTTTCACGCGGGGCGGTGAACTATCCGAACGTGTCTTGCCCGCCTGAGAGCCCTGTGGGAGCAAGGCTTGCCCGCGATGCAGGCACCGCGTTCCGTCAGACCTTTCCCGGCGTATTCAGATTCATCGACCGCACCGCCAATTGCGTGGCAACTTCCTCATCCACTGGCAACGAAAACACCAACGTCGCCCCTTGGCCCGGCACATCCAGCAAACGAATCTCGCGGCCATGCAACTGCAGAATCCGCTGCACAATTCGCAACCCCAATCCGCCATCCCGCCGCGCGCCGCCAATGTTGAACGGCCGCAGAAACAACCCCTCACGCAACTGCGCAGCAATCCCCGGGCCGCTGTCACTGACCGTGATCTCGACGAACCCGCCCTGCGGGACCAGGCTGATGCTGATGATTCCACCCACCGGCGTATGGCGCAGGGCGTTATCGAACAGGTTGGTCAGCACCCGCTCGATCAGCCCCAGGTCGGCAAACACCCCGGACACCGTTGGCGCAAAGTTGGCCTTGAGTTGCACCTGGCGCGCTTCGGCGGTCAGTTCGAACTTCTGGAAAATGTCCTGCACCAGGTCGGTCAGGGAAAACCGCTCCAGCACGGGCTGCACAAATCCATGCTCCAGCCGCACCAGCTCCAGCAGCGACTGTGCCAGCCCGCCAACCTTGCGGCTCTGATCCAGGGCGATGCCCAGGTAACGGCGGCGGTCGGCCACCGACAAGGTCGCGTCCTTGAGCGACAAGGTTTCCAGATAACCATGCAACGACGCCAGGGGCGTGCGCAGGTCGTGGGAGATGTTCGCCACCAGCTCGCGCCGCTCCTGGTCCTGGCGAGTCAACGAGCGCCATTGCTCGCTCAGGCGCGCCTGCATCTGGCGGAAGGCGGCGTCGAGTACGGCGATTTCGTCATGGCTGGCGGCTTTTTCCACTGGTGCCGGGGGTGTTTGCGGCATGCCATCGATATCGAACTGGCTGACGTTCGCGGTCAGGCGCCTCAAGGGCCGGGTGATCAGCGAGAAGGCCGCGAGACCGGCGATCAGGCATAGCAACGCCACCAGCCCGATTGACCACAGGGCTGTGTTCAGCGCCGCGCTGGTGGCGCCTTGTTCGGCTAAGCGGTCATGTTCCTCGCCGAGCAGCACCACATAGAGGTAGCCAACCGGCTTGCCATCGACCTTCAACGGCGCGGCACTGAACACCTTGCGTGCATCGGCGCTGCGCGGGTCGTCGCCCAGTATCGGCAGGGCATCGCCAGCGAGCAGGCGCTGGATGGGCGCCAGGCCCACCTGCTCGCGGCGAATCCGCCCCTCCGGTGCAGCGCTGCCGACGACCCGACCTGCAGGGTCCAGCAGGTACACCTCGACGCTGGGGTTCACCAGCATCAACTGGCTGAACAGGTTGCGCACCGCATCGGGCATCAGGCCCTGGCTGTTCATCAGCACCGTGTCATTGGCAATGTGTTGCGCCAGATTCCTCGACAACCCCTGTACCACTTCCTGCTCATGCATCTGGTTGGCGCGCACCTGCATCCACGCCGACGTGCCGCAGCACACCAGCAGGAGCACGGCGAACACCAGTGACAGGCGTTGTGTCAGGGTCAGCTTCATGGCTGGTCCTCTTGCGCCGCGAACTTGTAGCCACGCCCCCACACCGTGAGGATGCGCACGGGCTGCGCCGGGTCGGCCTCGATCTTGGCCCGCAGGCGATTGATGTGAGTGTTCACCGTGTGCTCGTAACCCTCGTGGCTGTAGCCCCACACCGCATTGAGCAAGTCCATGCGCGAGAACACCTTGCCGGGTTGGCGGGCGAAGAAGTACAGCAAGTCGAACTCCCTGGGCGTGAGGTCCAGGCGCCGGCCATCGAGGGCGACGTCGCGGGTGATCGGGTCAATGGAAAGGCCATCAAGGCTCAGGCTGCCGGCGTCCATTTTCAGGTTGCGCGCCATCGCATCCACTCGCCGCAACAGCGCCTTGACCCGCGCCACCAGTTCGAGCATGGAAAAGGGCTTGGCCAGGTAATCGTCGGCACCCAGCTCCAGGCCCAGGATCCGGTGCATTTCACTGGAGCGGGCGCTGGTGATGATGATCGGCGTGTAGCGCGCCATCGCACGGGCGCGGCGGCAGATTTCCAGCCCGTCGACCCCGGGTAGCATCAGGTCGAGGATCAGCGCATCCCAGCCTCCCTGCTGCAGCATGCGCATGCCTTCGTTCCCGTCCGCGCAGTGCACCACCTCGAACTGTTCATCACGAAGATGCAGGCAGATGAGGTCGGCAATATGCAGGTCGTCCTCGACCACCAGGACGCGTTTGGTCTGTTCCATCAAGCTTAATCCTTCAGCGCAGTGCGGGTAGTGTGCGGGTTTTTCGCCCGTCGAGTTATCACGATTTATTTAACTCTCCGTGAGGATTTGGCGATCACACTCAGCCTAGGCTGTGTTCCATGAAAGGCCCCCTGGATTTTTGGAGACGAGCATGTTTTCACGACGGCAGTTTCTCGTAGCGAGCGGCGGGCTGGGGGTTGCAGCCCTGGCGGTCGGTGTATTGCCCAAATTTGCCGGTCGCTGCTCATTCATTGGCGATTTCATTGACGATGCCAATGCCGCAGAGGTCTTCGAAGTGACGCACAGCGACAGTGAATGGCGTGCCCTGCTGAGCGACGAGCAATACGAAATACTTCGCGAAGAGGGCACTGAGCGCGCCTACAGCAGTGCGCTGAACGATGAGCACCGGGACGGTACGTTCGCCTGTGCCGGTTGTGACCTGGCGCTGTTTTCCTCGGCCACCAAATTCGACAGCCGCACCGGCTGGCCGAGCTTCTGGGCGCCGCTGGACAACGCGGTGGGCATTCGCCAGGACCGTTCATTCGGCATGGTGCGCGAGGAGGTGCACTGCCGACGATGTGGCGGTCACCTGGGGCATGTCTTCGATGACGGGCCCCAACCCACTGGCCAGCGTTACTGCATGAACGGCCTGGCGATGAAATTCACGCCGGCTTGATCTTTCGTTTCGGGAGCAAGACCCATGAAATTATCCTTCACCTGGCGTCGCACACTGCTGGGCCTGGCCGCTGCTGGCGTTATCGGTCAATGCTCGGCCTTCTCACTGGGCACCGGGGACGCAGTGGTCATTCCACCTCCGGCACTCGACCCAACCACCCAGGCCCGCAGTGAAACCGCAGTATTTGCCGGCGGCTGTTTCTGGGGCGTGCAGGGTGTGTTCCAGCACGTCAAGGGCGTGAAAAAAGCCGAGTCGGGATACGCCGGCGGTAGCGCCGATACCGCTCGCTACGAGCGAGTGAGCGACGGCAACACCGGGCACGCGGAAGCTGTCGAAGTCACGTTCGACCCGACTCAGGTCAGCTACGGCACCCTGCTGCAAATCTACTTCTCGGTGGCCCACAACCCCACCGAACTCAATCGCCAGGGGCCGGACAGCGGCACTCAGTATCGATCGGCGATTTTTATCCGCAGCGGCGAGCAGCAAAAGGTCGCCCAGGCGTACATCGCCCAGCTCGACGCCGCGCATTCGTTCAGCAAACCGATCGTGACCAAGCTGGAAAGTTACAACGGTTTCTACCCGGCTGAGGATGAACATCAGGACTTCCTGACGGAACATCCCACCTATCCCTACATCGTCATCAACGACTTGCCGAAAGTGGCGCAGTTGAAACAGCTGTTTGCGGATCGATACCAGGAGAAACCGGTGCTGATCAAGGGCGGGTCGTAACCTTAGGCCTGCACATCGGTCAGGCGCTTGCCCATTTCGAACGCGCGCATTTCAAACCCCAGTTCTTCATAGAGGCGCTGCGCCGGCGCGTTGAAGCCCCACACGGTCAAACGCAAATCCGCCGCGCCCTGATCGAGCGCCCAGGCTTGGGCCTGCGCCATCAATGCGCGGCCAACGCCCTGGCCTCTGGCCGCCTGGTCAACACAGACCGAACCGATGCGCCCGACTCGCTGCGGTTGCATCAGCGAGCCCTTCGATTCGGTGGCTTGCACGGTGATGAAACCTATCACCGTCGCAGCCTGTTCGGCGAGGAACACCGCGTGATTTTCGCCCTCCAGGCTTGGTCGCCAGAAGTCACTGTCGCGGGCGAAATCCCCGGTAGAGGGTGCGTAGATGTCCGGCCGGTGCTGGTGGTGCAGGCTGTTGAGTTGCTGGCCCAATCTGCAAATGGCCAGCAAATCCTGGGAAGTGGCTCGGCGGTAAAGGGTAGGGGAAGTCATTGGCTGTCCTTGGCGTGTTGATGAAGCGAGATGCTCGACGCAGACACTAAACATCGTCGCTCTCCCTGTCGATCAGGTCACCGCGCAGACTAGTGCATGCCGGGCTTGACTGGCTACTGCTTGTCCCATCGCTGCATGGCGCATTGCCTACCTAGCCAAAATCAGTAGTGATACCGGCACATCACGACCCGAAGCTCTCCGTCCTCAACTGAATATACGAGGCGATGTTCTGCCGTGATTCGCCGTGACCAAAAGCCGCTCAAATTGTGTTTGAGCGGCTCAGGCTTCCCAAGTCCGGTGAAAGGCTCGCGCTGAATTGATTTGATCAGCAGGTTGATTCGCTTGAGGCCTGCCTTGTCATTGTGTTGGAACCACAGACAGTCGTCCCAACCTTCAGGAGTGAACTCGATATTCATTCTTCAATGAGTTGCCTGGCTTTGGTTTTTCCTGCGCGCAAATTGCCGATCGATTTGATCAGGCGCTCGGCATTGGCTGGAGAGCGTAGTAAATATGCCGTCTCCTCCAAAGCGTTGTATTCCGCCAGGGACATCATCACCACCGGCTCACCTTTTTGACGAGTCACCAGCAGTGGGGCACGGTCTTCGTTCACTCGATCCATTGTTTCGGCCAAGTGCGCTCGAGCTGTCGTGTAGTTGATGGTTTGCATGTTGTAGTCCTCGCCTGAAGCAAAGAACGTACAGAAATGAGTACAGGATGGCGAGATAATACCTCTGAGTGGTCGCTACGCAATCGGTGCATTTGCGTATGAGCTGAGTATCACCCGATAGCCGCCGAGACGTTTCTGCTAGTGATGTAGGCCTTTTCCGATAAATGCGCCATCCTGCATTCCGCCAGGATAAGGTCGGTTTCTGACTGGGACGCTCTTACATATTCCTTTGTAGGCGTGAGCCTGCTCGCAGTACAGACGACCCGGGCCCCCGTCAGTCCTCTTGCGGCGCCACCATCCGCGTCTTCGGCAGGCCGTTTGAATTGTGTTGATAAATCGCCTGGGGCTGACCCTGTTCGTTAAAGAACACCTGCCCGATCCCCGCCGAATTCCACAGCCGTTCACCCGCTTCAGCATGCTCCGGCACATGCGGCACAATGCGCATCAGCCGGCGCTTGGTCAGCCAGTTCAGCGGCGAGCGCGGTGAGTAGAGCCAGCGGTTGAGCCGGTCGAACCACTCCAGCAGCCTCGGCGGAAACTCGTTCTTGATGCCACTGCTGGTGACCTGCCAGATGCGCGGCCCACCCTTGCGGTGTCGGATAAATACCTCGTAGACGAAGGAATAATGCACATCCCCCGACAGGACCACGTAATTACCCGGCGTGCGCGAGTGTCGGAAAATATTCAGGATCACCTGCGCCGCGCCACGATGGGCCATCCAGTTTTCCGCATCCACCAGCAGCGGAAAACCGCACCAGCTGAACACTTTCTGCACCGTCTCGATCAGCTTCACACCAAAGATCGGCGCCGGCGAGACGATGATCGCCGAGGGGTGATCCAGCAGTTCCTGCTGCAACTCGCTGAGCGCTTCCCAGTCGAGCAAGCCCGAAGGCTGCTTCAGCGTCATCTCGCTGCGCCAGCGCCGGGTGCGGGTATCAATCACCACCAGCGCCGGGCTGGTGGGCAGCACGTAATGCCACTGCTGAAACTTCAGCAGGTCATCGATCAGGTCGTCCTGCACCGGGCTGTCCAGGTAACGGTCCTGCCCGGTGGCGCTGAACTGTGCCGTTTTCCTCAGCAGATCCTTGAACGCGTCCGGGTTATTGCCCCAACCCTGACACAGCATGTAGGCAATCAACGCATTGCCGATGATCCGCTTGGAGAACGGATGCCCGTAGGCCGTTTCCTCCCACTGCGCGGAGAGGTTCCAGTCATCGGTAATATCGTGGTCATCGAAAATCATCAGGCTCGGCAAATGCGCCAGCGCCCGGGCCACACGCCCCAAGCCAGCTTTGAAACCATCGATGCGCGTCTGCTCCAGCGCATACCGCTCACGGCGCTCTGCAGTCAGCACCGGCGGCTGTGGCGCAATCAGCGTCCAGGCCGTCGGCGACCACACCAGCAGGTACATCGCCATCACCTCGGCAAACGTCACCAAATGATTGTCGGCGCTGCTGCTGGTGAAAATCGGCTTGCGAGCCCCACCGAAAAATCGCTCACGCAACGTCTCGTTGCTCTCAAGCGCCGGTAACAAATCCGCTCGGTGGTAATAACTGGCCGGGTGCTCATAAAGCCTGGCGCTGTCGCTGACCACCGCGCCTTCGAGGTGTTCCTCGAACAGCCCCAACCGCTCGATCAGCGCATGAATCGCCCGCAGCGTCGGCCCGGCGACGTCGTCGGCATACACCTGGTCGCCCGTCATCATCAACAGCGCGGGACGTTGCTGCGGCTCGTGTTCGGTCGCCAGCAACTGATCGACACAGAGCAAACCGTCGGCAGCAGGATGATGCGGCTTGCGGCAGGAACCGTGCAGCAACTGATCGACCCGCGAGCGCAACACAAAATTCGGTCGCAGCGCGCCGCCATACAACAGATGCGGCGCCCAGTCGGCAATGCCGGCGCCGTCAATCAACACGTCATATTCGATCAGCGTGTCGCAGGGCAGGGCGCTGTCGAGGGGCACATCGATCAAATGCACGAAAGCATGGCTGCCCACCGCAATCACCGTGCACTGCGTGGCATCGAGGCGGATGTCGGCGACACCCTGCACACGCAGGGTCAGCTCCAGCTCCCGCGACCCCACCAGCCACAGCACCAGCCGCGTGGGCTCCAGGCGCCGCAACAGCGGGCCGGCGAGAACCGGTGGCAGGGAGTGAAGATCGGCGGTTGGTGGCAGCGGTACGGACATCCGGTCAAGGCTCTTGGTGCGCAGAGGCGGGCGATGATAACGCAGGTGGCGGCGGACAGCGAAAGCATCGCGGCATCGCCGCGGACACTTGTTGCGGTGCCGCGTGCCCAAACTCGGCGTATCGCGGATCCTGGCGATCCTGCCCGGGTTCAATGGCGTGTTGATGACCGCGATATTTGCGGCGGTCAGCGTTCGGGCGATTGAAGTGGCGGTGAAGGCCACGGCGGGGGAGGAGTAGGTAAGCCTGCGGCAACATGCTTAGATAGGCATTTAAACCATAGGGAATGGCACATGATCGACTTCAACAACAAAGGCTTCTTCAAGCTCAAGCAAAACGACGAATACGCCGAACGGGTTACCGCACTGCTATTGGAGGGGGAGCAGGTCATCGACGCCTACAAATCCATGCGCGACGGCGTGGTGTTTACCAACAAACGCATCATCGCAGTCAACGTCCAGGGGCTGACGGGCAGCAAGAAAGACTTCACCTCATTGCCGTACAAGAACATCGTGGCGTACTCGGTGGAAACGTCGGGAACCTTCGATCTGGACTCCGAACTGGAGATCTACTTTTCGTCGCTGGGCAGAGTGAAATTCGAATTCACTGGCCGCACCTCGATGGTGGAAATCTCCAAGTTGATTTCCCAGCACCTGCTCTGAAGCGGGTGCCCCCCGAAAAGCCGGGGCCTGGCACCATTCGCGCCCGACCCCGAACCAGCGGGAGCCCCACTGCACACCTCTAGCCCCCAGCAGACAACCAAAAATCCAGACCCCAAACACCATCCCTGTGGGAGCGGGCTTGCCCGCGATAGCGCCAGATCATCCACGACAAACCCAAATGACCCAGCACCATGGCAAGCCACCCTCAGTCTAACCCCCAGAATTCCCCCGCTCCCGCATCAAAACCTTCACCGAATCATCAACCAGCGCCTTACCCATAGCCACCAGATAATACGCAGCCCAAGCATGCCGCCCATTGTCCTTCGCATAAGCCGCATCCTCAGTCAGCGACTTGGCAAGGCTAAGAAAATCAGAAGCCATCGATAACGCATCAGCAATGGGCACGCCACCAATGACGTGAAACATCGCTTGATTACCGAGGTAGATCGCGGGGGTGAAGCCGATGGTTTTGAGTTCTGGATTGTCGGTCATTTGCCACCTCCGGAGAGGGAGATGCAGTGGCCGAGGGTGGATGGTGGGGCGTTACGCAACTGGGAACAGCGTAGAGGGGAAAGCCAAATTTTGTACGGATTGATGCTGCGCATGATGAAGCTCCAAGGTTGGAAAACCGAAAATCCAGTAAACCGGCACGCCCGAAGACGTCCCACGCACAGCCGCCATAGATCACGACTGCGAGAGTAAAAACTCCTGCAAANAGCGTAGAGGGGAAAGCCAAATTTTGTACGGATTGATGCTGCGCATGATGAAGCTCCAAGGTTGGAAAACCGAAAATCCAGTAAACCGGCACGCCCGAAGACGTCCCACGCACAGCCGCCATAGATCACGACTGCGAGAGTAAAAACTCCTGCAAACGTGAGTAAGGCACTGATGCGCTTCCAGATTTGATCGGGTTTCCAAGCCCGGTCGCTGAGTTGGCAGCGACGGCGGAAGGGTATCGCGCAGGCCCTTTTCCTGCAACCTTTGAAAACATCCTGTTTGAGGCACAATCACTGGAAACTAGCCAGCTTAGTAGCAGTAAAGATGTAAATTGTTTAAGAGCTTTCCGATATCTGTTTCGGCATTTTTAATGCAGGCAGTACTTAAAAAGTGCGTTGCGCATTTTTGTACTCAGTATGAGCGAAATTTGGCAGAGATTTTTTATTTTGAGGCTATGATAATAAGTTAAATGATCAGGGGGTTTTATGGACGTTAGCATATCTAATATTGCTAGGTTGTTTAGCAGTAAGCATGTCGGGCAATCAAAAATTAGCAAGCTAGAGGGAGGATTAATACAAGGAAAAAATAATGTAGATAAGTTAGAGTGTGCCATCAAGTCTAACTACCACCAAATGTTTGGCTTGTCGCAGGTAGATGCATTGAAGTTTTTAGAAAAAACAGAGTTGCAGCTAGATAAAACACGTGCTAGAGCAGCAAGTTTCCGAGATACTGTTAATAATGAATATCACAAAAAATCCGTGCAGAAAGATAGATCGCTGAAAAATGTTTTGACGAGAGCGGAAGGGCTAGGCGCGAAATTACAGACTTGTAAAGTGGAAATTGAGAAGGCAATAAATTCAAGAGAAAAATATTCAGTTGAAAGCCGTATGCCGGCTTCCAGCGATGCACAGCAAGCGCGGGCAGATAAAAACAAGCAGTGTGCGGATCAGCGTAAATTGGATGTCAAATATAATAATTCACAACGTTAAAAATGTAAGTTTTTAGGGGGGTAGGTCCTTTGTTAGACGATTCTGCAGAGGGTGATGGAAGACCAAATCTTTCCATGGGTTGGTACGCTAAGTGCGTCGTTTAAAATCGAGCATTCAGTATCCTCGATTAATTGCATTGTCTCGACTAAACCTTGTACACGTAATTCAGTTGCATCTCGATCCGCGTGCGCGACGCCGTGGCAAGCTTGGGCTTTGTAATTTTCGGTTGATTTTTTGGCGCTCAATAAATGTCCTTCAGGTAGTTCTGCAGCAAGAGCAGCGGCGCTTCCAGTTGGTGCAAAGTCTGCGCGCCATAAAAATCAACCGACAGCCTCTGCAGTTCGCGCCCCAAGGGTTTATCCACGCCCCCCAAGGCATCCAGTGCCAACGCCAGGCATTGGTTGACCCTCAACTGGATTACAGCGACATCCGCCTGGCGCACCAGTAAACCAAAAACCTCGCGCTCGTAATCGCTCATGATCGGATCATCGCGCAGAATCGGGCTCGAGTCCTCCGACTCATGCGCGAGCTTCAGGCAAAACAGGGCTACGGTTTCCAGGAGCAATTCCATGAGGGGAATCCTTGAATTCTTTACCGGGTGTGGGAGCGGGGCAAGAAAGAGCAAGATCAAAAGATCGCAGCCTTCGGCAGCTCCTA